>JAZNNC010000042.1:0-35106 GCA_045580045.1 Tidjanibacter sp. | reverse complement strand
AGGGGAGGACGGGAGGGGTGGTCGTAATTGCGCTCGGTGGCCTCGCCGAGCAGGAGGTGCTGAAAGCCGGAGGGGTCTGTAAAACCGCTAATGGCTAATGGCTAACCTCTAAAAAACAACTCTCGGGTAACGAAAACGTTACCCGAGAGTTGTTTTTGTTGTCAGCCGTTGACCGAAAATTAGATAAGGTTCAGCTCCTTCTTCATTCTCTCAATCTTGGCATCCAACGAAGCCGAAACTGCATCATAGTCGGCAAGCGATGCAAGAGGCTCCTTTACACCAAAGTAGAACTTAATCTTGGGCTCCGTTCCGCTGGGACGAATCGAAAGAATGGTGCCATCGGCAGTGAGGTATTGCAGCACGTTGCTCTTGTCGCTCTCCAAAGGCAAAGTCTCACCCGAAGCAGGATTGAGAATGGTTAGGGCCTGATAGTCCTTAATTGCAACGATGGGCGAGCCGCAGATGCTCTTGGGAGGATTGGCACGGAAGTCAACCATCATCTGCTTAATCTCTGCGGCACCCTCCTGACCTTTGCGAACTACCGACACGAGGCCCTCTTTGTAGAAGCCATACTCAATGTAGAGCTCCTTGATGAGTTTATAGAGAGTTGTTCCGATGCTCTTTGCCCAAGCGGCAGCCTCGGCAGCAAGCGAGCAAGCCGACACACCGTCCTTATCCCTCAGGAACGAGCCGGCAAGGAAACCAAAGCTCTCCTCGCCACCACCAATATAGACCTTACCTTTGGCCTCCTCGGCACGGATAACCTTGGCGATGTTCTTGAAACCTGTGAGGCAATCGAAGTACTCCACGCCGAAGCTCTTGGCTACGTCGGCCATCATCTCGCTGGTTACGATGGTCTTAACGATGTACTGCTTGCCATCCAACATACCGTTCTCCTTCCAGCGGCGGCACATATAATATGTGAGCAGCACACAGGTCTGGTTGCCATTGAGAAGTACATAGTTGCCCTCCTCGTCGGGAACGGCAATGCCGATGCGGTCGCTATCGGGGTCGGTAGCCATAACAATCTCGGCACCCACCTTGCGGCCCAACTCAATGGCCATACGCATAGTGGTCCTCTCCTCGGGGTTGGGCGACTCCACGGTGGGGAAGTTGCCGTCAACGCTCATTTGCTCCTCCACACAGTGGATGTTCTTGAAACCATAGTTGCGCAACGAAGCAGGCACGAGTACACGTCCGCAACCGTGAATGGGAGTATAGACGATGCTCATATCGCTATACTGCTCGACAGCAGCAGGGGAGAGGGAAAGCGACTTAACCCTTTCGAGGTAGATTTTGTCGAACTCCTCGCCAATAATCTCGATGTTCTCGGGGTGCAGGCCGCAAATAATCTGGTCAACAGAGGTGATCTTGTTCACCTCGTCAATGATGTTCTTGTCGTGGGGTGCGATAACCTGCGAACCGTCCTCCCAATAGGCTTTGTAGCCGTTATACTCGCGAGGATTGTGCGAAGCGGTAACCATTACACCACTTTTGCAACCAAGCTCGCGAATTGCAAAACTCAACTCGGGGGTGGGGCGCAACGACTCAAACAGATACACTTTGAAGCCGTTGGATGCAAAAATGTCGGCTGTACGCTCGGCAAACTCACGACTGAAATTGCGACAGTCGTGGCTCACAGCCACCTTTATTTCCTGTCCCTCAAAGCATTTTTTCAAGTAGTTGGCCAAGCCCTGTGTTGCCATACCTACCGTGTAAACGTTCATACGATTGGTGCCGACGCCGAGGATACCCCTCAAACCGCCGGTGCCGAATTCGAGATCCTGATAGAAACTCTCCGAAAGCTCTTTCGGGTCGTTGGCCATCATCTCTCGAATGGCCTGTTTGGTCTGCTCATCATAATTACCATCGAGCCACTTTTGGGCTCTGTCAAGAATATACTGCTCCATAATAAATAAAGTGTATGTTTATGGTATTTGTTTTAGGTCCAACATAAAAAAATCTCAATAGGCAAAGGTATGTATTTTTTTTCGTAAATTCTCTATATCAGCAGGTTAAAATATGGAGGAATTTTTACGGACATTTACCCTTAATAATTAATATTAATTTTGCAAGAGCAAAAGATGTTTTTTTTAACAAAATTATGAACAACTTTGTGGTCGGAAATCATAGTTACCCAATCAATATAAATGATCACAACACCCGAGACATATAACGACGCTTGGAAAAACTGCCTATCGCAAATCAAGATGCAAATTCCTGATGACGAGTTTGTTAGGTGGTTCCAGCCCATTGTGCCATTGAGCTACGATGGCAACATCTTGCGCTTGCGACTGCCCGATGAGGAGAGTGTTTACCACATCGAGCACAACTACATTCCTGCAATCCGCCCAATCATACACAGTTTCTTTGGAAACAATATTCGTGTACGATATGCGGTGCCACAGAATGTAGCGGCCACAGCTCCGACAGAGGCAAACACCTCGCCCATTTCGTCGTTTGTGTCGCAGAAGGACACCACAAAGATAAAAAATCCTTTTGTGATTCCGGGTATAAAGAAGTTGGTGATTGATTCGCAGCTCAACAATCGCTACACTTTGGACTCTTTTGTGGAGGGTGCTTGCAATAAACTTGTGAGAAGTGTGGGTGAGGCTGTCGCACAGGACCCCGGTAGGACTGCCTACAATCCCTTCTATATCTTTGGAGATTCGGGACTCGGTAAGACGCACTTGGCGCAGGCTATTGGTCTTGAAATTAAGAAGAAGCACCCCGAATTGCAGGTGCTCTATGTGTCGATGAACAAATTTCAGGCGCAATACACCACCGCAGTTCTCAACAAGGAGCCCAACGACTTCATCAACTTCTATCAGATGATAGATGTACTCATTATTGATGACATTCAGGAACTTTCGGGTAATAAGAGCAGTACTCAGAACGCTTTTTTCAACATATTCAACCATCTTCACTTGACCGGCAAACAGCTTATCCTCACATCGGATAAGCGTCCTTCGGAGTTGAGTGATATTAACGACCGCCTGCTGACGCGTTTCAAATGGGGTTTGGCGGCCGAACTTACACCGCCAGACTACGAGACAAAGGTCAAAATCATTTGCAATAAGGCCAGAATGGTGGGTAAGGAACTTCCTATGGAGGTGGTGGAGTACTTGGCAGAGAATGTCAATGACAATGTCCGCGAGATTGAGGGTGTGCTCTCTTCGCTGATGGCTAACGCCGATTTCTTGAAGCGTAAGCTGACCATCTCGTTGGCCAAAGAGGTCTTGAAAACCTATGTGAAGATAGACCCCAAAGAGGTGTCCATCAGCCACATTCGCAAGGTGGTGTGTGAGTATATGGAGGTTAGCGAGAGCGATCTTGATTCGCCTAAGCGTACGCGCGACATTGCTCAGGCTCGCCAAGTGGCTATGTATTTGAGCAAGAAACACACAACGCTTCCATTGTCGGTTATCGGCTCTTCGATTGGAGGCAAAAACCACGCAACTGTTTTACACGCTTGTAAGGCTGTGAATAACCTTATGGAAACCGACAAATCGTTTGCACGCACAATGGAGGAACTCGACCGTCGATTGATGCAGACTGCACGATAGATGGGGAGAGTGTTGGAGGAAAAGTGTAATTTTGGAGTGAAAAAATCGCAACTATCGGTTGGATAGTTGCGATTTTTGTTGTATTTTTACACTATCATTGGTAGTGTTTGCATAAAACGAAAATAAGATGTTGAAAGTTGGCGACAAAGCGCCTCTCTTTGAGGCCCTTACACAGAGTGGCGAAAGTGTGCGATTGGCAGATTTTGTTGGTCGCAAGGTGATTTTGTATTTCTACCCAAAGGACAACACCTCGGGGTGTACGTTGGAGGCTAAGAGTTTGAGGGATGGTAAGGAGGATCTCAAAGCCAAAGGTTTTGAAATTGTGGGTGTGAGTCCCGATAGTGTGCGCTCGCATCAGAATTTCTGCACCAAACACGAACTTAATTTTACACTTGTGGCCGATACCGACAAGAGCATTGCGGAGGCTTATGGGGTGTGGAAGGAAAAGTCGATGTATGGAAGAAAATATATGGGTATTGTACGCACCACCTTCATCATCGACGAACAAGGCACCATCGTTCACATTTTCGACAAGGTGCGCACCACGGACCATTGGGCACAGATTGCCGAGTGGTGGAGTGGGGTGAACCAATGATGTATGAGAGATAGAAACGAATAACAAAATAACGAAAAACTACTATGGCAGAGAAAGTGGCAATTAATGCCGACAAGCAGAAAGTGTTGAGCGCTGTGCTCGACAAAATCGAGAAAGATTTTGGTAAAGGCTCCATTATGAGGATGAGCAGCCAGACTACCGAACAGATTCCCGTAATCCCTACCGGCTCGATTACTTTGGATAACGCACTCGGAGTGGGTGGTTATCCCAAGGGCCGTATTGTGGAGATTTATGGCCCGGAGTCGTCGGGTAAGACAACTCTGGCAATTCACGCTATCGCAGAGGCCCAGAAAGAGGGTGGCATCGCCGCATTTATTGATGCAGAGCACGCCTTCGACAGCTTCTATGCAGCAAAGCTTGGTGTGGATGTTGATAATTTGTTGGTGTCGCAGCCCGACAGTGGCGAACAGGCGTTGGAGATTGCCGAGACGCTCATCAGGTCGAGTGCCATTGATATTATTGTGATTGACTCGGTTGCTGCCCTTACACCAAAAGCCGAGATTGAGGGCGAAATGGGCGATTCGAAGATGGGTCTCCAAGCAAGACTTATGTCGCAGGCGCTGAGGAAACTCACGGCTGCCATTAGTAAGACCAAGACCGTTTGTATCTTCATCAACCAGCTGAGGGATAAGATTGGTGTGGTTTATGGTAATCCGGAGACAACCACCGGTGGTAATGCGTTGAAATTCTATGCAAGTGTGCGTATCGACATCCGCAAGACTTCGGTTATCAAGGACGGAGATACCCAGCTCGGCACCCGCACCAAAGTTAAGGTTGTCAAGAATAAGGTTGCACCCCCATTCCGCAAGGCAGAGTTTGACATTATGTACGGAGAGGGCATCTCGATTGTTGGCGAGATTCTCGACTTGGGTGTAGATTTGGGCGTGATTAAGAAGAGCGGTTCGTGGTTCTCCTACGGCGATAGGAAACTTATGCAGGGTAGGGATGCCACGAAAGACCTCCTGATGCAAGACCACGAGCTCCGAAGTGAGATAGAGGAGAAGGTGAGGGCTGCTCTCAAAGCAAGCAACCAACAGAGTTAAGAACGAACAAACACAGCCTCGGTCGTCGTATGACGGGTGGTCGGGGCTGTGTTGTTTTTTTTGAGTGCGACAGATAGCGGAGTGTTTGAATAAGACAGAAACGGAAGGATATCTACTATGGCTAACTACACACCGGAGGACGAACTGATTATTGAGCAGAAATACAACGAACTGCTTGCCTCTTGCGACAAGATTTGCAAGAGTGAGTCCGATTGGGATATGATTGTCAAGGCCTTCTTTTTGGCAAAGGAGGCGCATAAGGGAGTCAGGCGACGCTCGGGAGAACCTTATATTCTTCACCCGATGGCTGTTGCCAAGATTGTTGTGGACGAGGTGGGGCTCGGAGTGAAATCTACTGTGGCCGCACTGTTGCACGACGTGGTGGAGGATACCAGCTACACGGTGGAAGATATCGAAAACCTCTTCGATGCCAAGATTGCCTCGATGGTGGATGGCCTTACCAAAGTGTCGGCCGCATTGGACGAGGATACATCGGCACAGGCCGAAACTTTTCGTAAGATACTCCTCACCCTGTCGGACGACATCAGGGTTATCCTTATCAAGATTTCCGACCGACTGCACAATATGCGCACCTTGGGCTCGATGCCGAGGAATAAGCAGCTGAAAATCACCAGCGAAACAATGTATTTGTTTGCGCCATTGGCATATAGGCTCGGACTCTATGCTGTCAAAACCGAACTCGAAGACCTCTCTTTGAAATATATGTATCCGGAGCAGTATGCCGAAATTGAAGCAAAGATGAATGCAACGGCTGCTGAGCGTAACGAGTTTATAGAGAGGTTTATAGCCCCCATCAGGGAACGTCTTACGGAGGCCGGTATCGACTTTGTGGTGTCGGGTAGAGTGAAGACCGTGTTCTCCGTTTGGTCGAAAATGCAGCGCAAGCAGATTCCTTTCGAGGAGATATATGACCTTTTTGCCATCCGTATTGTATTCAAATCCACCGACTTGGTACCCGAGAAGTCGCAGTGTTGGCACATCTATTCGCTGTTAACCGACATATATCCTCCCAAGCCCGATCGTATCCGAGATTGGGTGAGTTTCCCTAAGGCCAATGGCTATGAGGCACTCCACGCAACATTGATGCGTCCCGACGGTATCTGGACCGAGGTGCAGATTCGCTCAGAGAGGATGGAGGAGATTGCAGAGAGGGGTTTTGCGTCGCATTGGAAGTATAAACAGCAGGCGCAAGAGTCGGACGATGAGTTTGATAAGTGGCTGAAAGATGTGAGATCGGCGTTGAATCAGCCGGCAGGTAATGCGGCGGAATTTCTCGAAAATGTGAAAATGACGCTCTATATGACAGAGATGGTTGTTTTCACTCCCAAGGGTGAGACGCTTAAATTGCCAGTTGGCGCAACGGCTCTCGATTTTGCATACAACATCCACACCAATATCGGCAATACGGCTATTGGTGCCAAAATCAATCACAAAATCGAATCGATATACACCACGCTGACAAGTGGCGATCAGGTCCAAATCTTAACAGCCGAGACGGCTCATCCCACCATCGAATGGCTCGACCACGTGAGTACGGTTAAAGCCCGACAAGCAATCATTAGCTATCTTAAACGTGTGAGGCAAAATAACATAGAGCGCGGTATATCAACCTTTGATAGAAGGATGAGGGAGTTTGGAATAACCCCAAGCGCGAGGTTGTTCCGCAAACTGCTTCCCGCCTACGACTGTTCCAACAAGGATGAATTTTATAGCAAGCTCGGCTCGGAGATTATCAACTTGAACGACATCGACTCCGTGCTGCGCCAGAACTCCAAAAATAAGATTTTGAAGTTTTGGACTTTTGAGGTTGGAACCAATAAGAAGAACAAGGATATTATCGTGTCGCAGATGACCGATATGGAGGGGGAAGATGTGCAGAGGTTTGCCATTGCCGAGTGCTGCAATCCAATTCCCGGCGACAACATCACAGGCTATCGTGATCCGCAATCGGGGGCTATCGTTGTTCACAAGACCGATTGTAAGGAACTCATTAGGCTTGGCTCACAGAAGGGAGAGAATCTTGTCAGCAATATCAAGTGGTCGTCATACAAGGCGCAATCCTATCTTTCGGAGATTGAAATGCGCGGATTGGATAGGGTGGGTATCTTGCGAGATTTGGCCCAGATTATCACCACGGAACTTGACGTGAATATTCGTGGCCTGCAAATTCAAAGCCACGATGGTATTTTCGAGGGCAAGATGAGTCTTTATGTTACCGACGCCGAAAATCTTAACGAACTAATCAATAGAGTGAATGCTATTAAGGGTATTGAAAAAGTTAAACGTCTGTAAAATTTACGACTTAAACCTTTACTTTACCTCAACTTATTTTAATTAATCAAAACAATTACACTATGGCTTCTATTTTTACTAAAATAATCAAAGGGGAAATCCCCTGTTACAAGGTTGCGGAAGATGAGAACTTCTTTGCTTTTTTGGATATCAACCCCCTGAGCGAGGGACATACGCTTGTCATCCCAAAGAGGGAAGAGGATTATATATTCGACTTGCAGGACGAAGAGCTCGCCGGCCTGATTGCTTTTGCAAAAAAGGTTGCTATATCTCAAAAAGCCAACCTTGATTGCAGGAGGGTAGCAATGGTGGTACTTGGTATGGAGGTTCCCCACGCTCACATCCACCTTATCCCAATGAATAGCGAGGCTGATGTCGATTTTCGCAAACCCAAGCTGCAACTCTCTTCGGAGCAGTTTGTTCAAATTGCCGAGAGGATTAAATTGTAGAATCCCAACACGTCAGTCGTTCCACTTGATTTGCCATGCAAGCAAGCAGGGTGGGGTGGAGTAGCCCCATTTTTTACAACGCTGAATAATGCAAGGTGCGAGGTTTGAAACTTAAAACCTCGCACCTTGTTTTTCCAAATACGCGAAATTTAATCACTAAACTTTCTGTCATTAAAATCACGAAAACCAACACCTTACATCTTGCCAATTAAAGTATTTATTGATATTATCACAACGCAAGAGTTGTTGTTGGGTTATAAGTATTGTGTTATTGTGTAAAGTTGACTAATAATGTGCATAAAATCAACAGATTACATTGTTTTATTTATAGTATTTATTTATATTCGTTGGGGCGGCAAATAGGGTATTGGGAATTCGCGTTACAAATGCCAATTAAAATATATTTTGATATTAATAAATAATGTTTTACATTTGTGAAACGTTTAATATTTTACAAATGTGAAAGAGATTTTAGAGTATATTTTACAACGCGAGTCCATTACTAATACTCGATTAGCGGCTCTATTGGATGTTGCCCCGGCATCTATTACACACATAATGTCTGGACGAAATAAACCGAGCTATGATTTTTTGGTGAAGCTCGTGGAGACATTTCCACAGTACGATGCTCGATGGGTTCTGACGGGTAAGGGCGAGCCTATGGTGCCGTCTTTCTCGCAGCAAAACCAGAGCGGGAAGCTTCAATTGTTTGCTTCTCAAAGCAGTCAGGATGCTGCATCTGCTGCTGATAGTTGTCCGATTGCTCCAAAGAGTGAGGCCACAAAATCCCCATTGACAACGGAGTGCAACTGCCGCTTGATTGTCTGCTTTCCGGACAACACGTTTGTTGAGTATGTGAAGAAACAGTAGTGGTTGGGGTTTACAAAGATAATCCCAACCCCTACAAACCTCGCAAATTCATCGCGTTGGTTGTTCAGTGAGTGCCGCACCAAAATTGCTCGATATTGAACCTTTGAGTACTCTGCTGCGCACAACCAAACCATTGTTTCCAAAGCCCTGTGTGAAATAGGAGAAGGCGACGAGCTTCGGTATGCGCCTTCCATTCTTGTGTTCACCATCATAACTCCTAACATCTTTCCTTTCTTGCGATTCCCCATCGGAGTCCCCGAACCGAAGGCCCATCCGTTATTACATTCTCTTATAAGGTAGGGCTCCCAGACCAGCCCATCCTTTGCCACCGCTTAATGTATTTGCCACAGATTCCCTATAACTAACAAGCACTTCATATACCCCTTTTTTCATCCACTTTACATAATGTATATATTTTGCGAGTTGTAATTACTTGATTGATAGGATGTTGGTGTTGGATTGATGCTGTTGTGTGTAGCCTTGATGTTATGTGCAATTGATGTTTGCGTGCGCATTATGGGCAAAAAATTGTCATTACTATACCAATCAAGATGATAGCATACACCAACAACATAAGTAATAGTGCACATTTAATTGCCTCATTCCGCTCTTTTTTGTTCCTAGAAAAATAAAAAACCATAACCCCACGATGTATTAACCGCTCCACGACAATATTGTCAATACAAATATAGTAATATTTCCTCGATAGTGTGATGATAGTGTTGTTTTTACATTGGTTTTGGTTAAATTTGCAGTATGGCAAGGTTTTTTAGATATATATTCATCGTAGTGGCAATGATCTGCTCGATGTTTGTGCAGAGTGGCTGTCGTAGGCAAAAATCAACAAATATTGACAGTGTGGATAAGAGTGTGATAACCGTTTCTATTCCACCTCTTTACGGACTCACAAAGGCTATCGTGGGCGATGATTTCAACATTGAGATATTGTTGACAGAGGGGGCGGCTCCCGAAACATTCTCGCCAACAATCAAGCAAATCGCAGGTGTTCAAAACTCGGATTTTTTCTTTTCGTGCAATCTTTTGGAGTTTGAAAAGGAGGTAACAAAGCGCATTTCGGCGCAAAAGTCGGTGCGAGTTGTTAATATCTCTGCTGATTGTAAACTTATTGAAAATGAGGAAGATATAGCAAGCGGAGAGTGTGTTGATGAGCGTTCCTGCAAGCATCACGAAGCCCTGAGTGAACACTCGCATCACCATCACGGGGCTGTTGACCCTCACGCTTGGCTTTCGCCTTTTGAGCTTGAAGTGATGGCACTCAATATTGGCGAGGTTATTTGTGCCGCATACCCCGACTCGGCGAAGTATGGTGCTAATTTAGAGAAACTTGTGGGTGAAATCAAAAAACGACAGGTGGATTATGGCAAGCAGCTGGCGGCCGGTGGGCAGAAGTTATTTTTGATTTACCACCCTGCCCTATCCTATCTCGCTCGCGATTATGGATTGCAACAGATTTCTCTCGAAAATGATGGTAAGAATCCCACCCCAACAAGTCTTGCCAAAGTTATTGACATTGTTGACAAGTACGGCATTAATCAAATGATGTATCAGGTGGAACACCCGCAGGACGTTGTTAAACCAATAGTTGATATACTTGGTGTTAATATGATTGAAATCAATCCATTGTCTGCCGATATATTGGGCGAGTTGGATGGAATTGTTAACACAATTTCGACTCAATAGTCAATCCTTATGAACACAAAAGAGATTATAAAGATTTCGGAAATGTCGGTCTTCTACGACAATCAAAAGGCGTTGGAGGATGTCAATATATCGTTTTACGCAGATGACTTCGTGGGCATTATTGGCCCTAATGGTGGCGGTAAAACTACCCTTGTGAAGGCCATTTTGGGAATTGTACCCCACAGCGGGAGTGTTTCTATCGCTCCGGAGGTGGCAGAGTGTGGCATTGGGTATATGCCCCAACAGCACCTTTTTGACAAAGATTTTCCAATTTCTGTTGAAGAGTTGGTGTTGAGTGGTCTGCAACGAGAAAAGGGGGTATTTGGCAGATACACAACGACTGATAGGCGTAAAGTTAAAGCTATACTTGAAGAGTTGAGCATTGAAAACTTGGCCAACAAGAGTGTTGGGGAATTGTCGGGCGGACAATTACAGAGGGCCTTGTTGGGGCGTGCAATTATCTCCGAGCCGAAGTTGCTCATCCTTGACGAGCCGGCCAATTTTGTGGACAACCGATTTGAGGGCGAACTCTATGCGTTGCTGGCCGAACTCAACAAGCGTATGGCAATTATTATGGTGTCGCACGATGTCGGCACGATTACTACGGTGGTTAAGAATGTGGTGTGCGTAAATCGCACAGTGCACCGCCACCCCACTGCTGAGCTCACGCCCGAGTTGCTTGCGGGCTACGACTGCCCCATCCAAATTCTCTCCCACGGCCCTGTGCCCCACACTGTGCTGGCACACCACGGGGAGAAAATTGAAAATTGACACACCTATCCGATTTTCAACACTGACCAATTACAAAACCTCTTGTCTAAATGGCGAGAGGTGTTTTTTGCGTCTGCCCGAACAATGCTTTTGTGTATCTGTTGTTCGTTATTCCGAAAATATTTCCTATATTTGTGGTGTCGATGGGGTTACGCCCTCGGCGTACATATTTATTGATGAAAGTGTATTAGCTTTTATCCTTGAATGGAAATCTGGAAAATTTACATTGCACAAGGAAAGCAACCACACTCGTCACCTTGTATTAGTAACTTCCGTGGCATACTCTATGCTCCGACTAATACGGGTGTGGAGTATTGTTTATTTGTGCAAGGGTATTCCAGAACCTCCATTCAGATAGACTAATCGACTCCACACTTTCTTTTTTTACCAACCTACTATTCCGGGGTCAAATAGTGATTAAATTCTAATCAAATGGCACTATTAGATGGCCAGCATTGCTCCTATGGCGAATTGTTATTCAGGCCAGAGTGGAAACTGAAACGAGAAATCATCTTGGCCAGAGATAATCACACCTGCCAATTTTGCGGTTCAAAAGAAGAATTGCAAGTGCATCATCGTCAATATCATTATGTTGATAGGTTGGGTATATTCAAAATGCCTTGGGAATATCCCGACGAATGTTTGATTACAATATGCCAACGCTGCCATAATAAAGGACATTCGAAATACAAAATACCTACAATTATATATTAACAAAAAACAACAACGCTATGGGACTATTTAATTTCAAAAGGAAAGAAGCCGAAAAGATTGGAGAAGAGCTGAATGTGGAAAGTACCCCTTCAAAGGAGGAGGTTGTAATTCCCAAGGAAAAGTTTACATTGGAATCACGAGTTGAGAAATCGGAATTACCCATCTTTGAGGTATATAGGAGGCTGAGTGAGGATTGGGAAACAAAAGGATATTCGGATGCAAAAGCCTTTCCAGAAACAAGTTATAAGGAGAGTAATAAGTTGGCAATCATGGAAAAACTCTCATTGCTCGTAGAAGAAACCATCATCAAGTATGATGACAAAATCGCAGAAATGGACACTCTTATTGAGCAAGCAAAGAAGAATGGTTTTGTGGATACCCTCATTCAGAGAGAGAGGCAGAAAGATGTTCTGACTAGGCACCACAAAGAACTTGATAGTCTGTCAGAGGATATTAAGAAATTAGGTAAAAAGACAAAGGTTATATTAACTTCATACGACATGGGGTTTGCGAGAGGTGTTGCCGCCATCGGAGATGATAAAGTTAATTCTATAATGGGGTGATTTGCGTATGAGAAATATAAGAACAAAACTATCGTGCTGGCTGATAGGTTGGAACTACGATATCTTGTGTGAGTGTTCCGAGGCAAGTCGCAAAGCACTCCGACGCTATGTTGGAGCTGTTTTATTGCTGATGATGATATGGGCATTCATCGGGTTTAGCATGGCTTCTCGCTACTTTGGGTTGGATACACTTGGCGCTGCAATAACTGCTTGTGTGTTTGCCATCGTTATTCTACTGATCGAAAGGCAGATAATCCTCATTGTCGGAAAGAATACATTTATCACAGCATTCCGTTTCCTACTGGCAATTTGTATGGCAATCATTGGTGCAACCGTAATTGACCAAACAATATTTGCAAAAGACATCGATGCACAACTCAGTGAAATCATTGAACAACGCACCGACGAGCAGTTGCAATATCGCAAAAGAATTCTTGATGACAAGATTATTTCCTATCGTGATGAACTGGACTCATTAGAAGTTCTGTCGGCACAGTTGGTTAACGACATCAACAGAAGGCCGATGATTCGCACCACCACATACAACTCCACTCCAACAGGACAAATCGACTCTTTGGGAAACCCCATTATGGCGAGAGGTTACCAACAAACCAATATCCCCAATCCTAAAATAAGTGAATTAGAGAGGGTTAACAAGAGAATGGAATCTTTGAGGCAGGACATTAGTGTAACTACCGACAACATTCAAACACTCCGAGATAATCTTGTGAAGGAGAATAAAGAGAATATCGGTTTACTTACGGAATTGGATATAACTTTCTCCAATAAGGTCATTTTTTCAAGTTGGGCAAGTACTCTATTTTATCTTGTGGTTTTCATCTTCTTTTTAGCCATTGAGTTGTTGGTTGTTTCTGGAAAGTGGTCCAATAAATCCAAATGCGACTACGAGGCATTGATTGAAACAAGGCAAGAAAACTCAATAAAAGAAATTTGTTCACTAATGAATGAAACTCGTTTAGTAAAACCAATTACTGATGAATAACCAACATCCCCGAAATATCCGTGGGATAATAAACTGAGGACGGAACCTTTGCGGGTTCCGTCCTACTCATTTACTTCGTGCGCCATTGTGGTTAATGGAGCTGGCGACGAAACGATGCTCCTAATCTTATGAAGTGTGTTCGACTACTCAAACTTGCAAATCTCGCTCAGCTTGCCCCAAATCTCCTCGGTGCGCTCAACGAGCTGCTGACGAACATAGGCGTAGTGTTTGCGAACAAGCGAGGGGTTGTGTTTCTCCGCAGGGTTGTTCACCAACTCCATCAGGTTGTTGCGCATATCCACAGCCTGCTGCATCAGAGCTATAATCTCATCCTGCTTGTCGGAGTGAAAACCAAGCGAGAGGTAGCAATCATAGACCACCTCGTTAACTACATAGTCAATCTGTTTTTTAATCTGCCTTAAACTTGCCATAATCGTGTATGAATTAGTTTGTAAACGTGTTCTATGCCGTAAAGTTAGCAATAAATTTGACACACAGCACTCTTTGGAACAAAAATTTTCACCAACTTGGTGGGCTTTGGTGGGTATTAGAGCTCGGTGCTCCCCTACTCGCCCCTTCTCTTGCCGTAGTCGTTACGCATCTTGATAACAAAGATGATGGTGCTCATCGTGGCCGTGAGTCCGTTGGCGATGGCCAGAGGCACATTGCCCGTAAGCACGCCCTGCACAAAGAAGCAAGCCGCTCCAAGCGCCATAAGTACAAAAGAGCCGAGAGCTATGTCGTCGGTCTTGCGTGTACGAATGGTCTGGATGGTCTGCGGAATATAGCCCAACACCATAAGTATCGCTGCACTATAACCTACAAGGGTTTCAAAGTTCATAATCGGAAGTCTTATTTTAGTTTAACATCGTAAAGTTAGAAAAAAATTCTTATATTTGTAAGCAAACCGCATAGGATTTGCAACAACTCAAACAAAACGAACAAAACTATGAGCGAAAACAAATTTATGCGTATGGCCATCGAACTCTCCAAAGAGAGCGTGGCCAAAGGTGGTGGCCCTTTCGGTGCGGTCATTGTGCGCAACGGCGAAGTGATTGCCACCGGATCCAATAGTGTTACGATCTTGAACGACCCCACCGCACACGCCGAGGTTAGTGCCATCCGCGCTGCGTGTCAAGCAGTTGACAGCTTCGACTTGAAGGGTTGCGAGATATACTCATCGTGTGAGCCTTGCCCTATGTGCCTGAGCGCAATCTATTGGGCCGGCATCGAGCGCATCTACTATGCCAACACGCGCGAAGACGCTGCGGCCATTGGTTTTGATGATGCCTTCATCTACGACCAGATACCCCTTGCCCCCACCGCCCGCACCGTTCCCTCCCTCCCCCTGATGCGGGCTGAGGGTTTGGAGGCCTTCAAAATGTGGACAGCCAAAGAGGACAAGGTAGAGTACTAAAAGAGGTTGCCAAATGTTTGGCAACCTCTTTTAGTAAATTGAAAATTGAAAATTGACAATGGAAAATTAGAAATAGTATTTGAGAGTAGCGGAAGGACTCCACCATAAATATAGAAATTATTTTTCAAAAAGTCGTTAGACGTTAGACTTTTGACATTAGACAAAATAAGGGACTCCTTTTGGTGGAATCCCTTATTTGTTTAACTACCGAAGTTGTCATACATAATGTTCTCGGGTGGTACGCCCAGATTGTCGAGCATATTCACCACTGCCGAAATCATCATTGGAGGACCACACAAGTAGTACTCAATATCCTCCGGTGCGGGGTGATCTTTGAGGTAGTTGTTGTAGATGACGTTGTGGATGAAGCCAATATAGTTGGGGTCCCAGTTGTCATCGGGCCTCGGGTCGCTCAAACCAATAGCGAACTTGAAGTTGGGGAAATCCTTGGCAAACTCCTCAAACTGCTCCTGATAGAAAATCTCCTGCTTCGAGCGTGCGCCATACCAGAACGAGATGGGAAGGTCGCTCTTAACGGTTTTGAAGAGGTGGAAGATGTGTGAACGCATAGGAGCCATACCTGCACCACCACCGATGAGCATCTTCTCATTGGGGGTATCCTTGATGAAGAACTCACCGTAGGGGCCCGAGATGGTTACCTTATCGCCGGGTTTGCGTGAGAAGATATACGACGAGCAGATACCCGTAGGCACGTTCATAAAGCCACCCGTAGCCCTATCGAAGGGAGGTGTTGCGATACGCACGTTGAGCATAATGATATCGTCCTCGGCAGGCTGGTTAGCCATTGAGTAGGCACGGAAGGTAGGCTCGGGGTTGTTGGCCACAAGGTCCCACATCTTGAACTTGGTCCAGTCGGCGTGGAATTTCTCGTCGATATCCATATCCGAGTACTTGATGCCCTCATACTTGGGAATGTCAATCTGGATGTAACCACCACTCTTGAAGTTAAGTTTCTCGCCCTCGGGCAACTTAACAACAAACTCCTTCATAAAGGTCGATACGCTACGGCACGATACAACCTCGCACTCCATCTTCTTAACGCCCAAGACGCTCTCGGGAACGCGGATGTCCATATCGTTCTTAACCTTCACTTGGCAACCCAGACGCCAGTGGTCTTTCTGTTGTTTACGGGTGAAGAAGCCAACTTCGGTGGGCAAAATCTCGCCACCGCCATCGAGCACCTGCACCTTACACATACCGCAGCTACCCTGACCGCCACAAGCCGAAGGAAGGAAAATCTTCTCTTGTGCAAGAGTGGTCAGCAGCGAGCCGCCACTTGCAACTTTAAGTTGTTTTTCGCCATCGTTGATGTTGATGGTAACCTCGCCCGAGCTGGTCAGCTTAGCCTTTGCAACAAGCAGCAGAGCCACAAGCAACAATAGGGCTACGAGGAATACCACGATGGCAACAATAATAATCTGTGTATTCATTTCTCTTTCTTTGCCTTAAATAAAATTCTACATCTGGAAACCGGAGAAAATCATAAATGCCATACCGAGCAAGCCTGTGATGATGAAGGCGATGCCGGGGCCACGAAGTCCAACGGGAATATTGGAATAGGAGAGCCTCTCGCGGATGGCTGCCATCACAAGGATTGCAATCCACCAACCAAAGCCCGAACCAAAACCGAACACGGCAGCCTCACCAACGGTGGCAAAGTTGCGCTGCTGCATAAACAGTGCGCCACCCATAATTGCGCAGTTTACGGCAATCAGAGGCAGGAAGATACCGAGCGAGTTATAAAGCGAAGGCGAGAATTTCTCAATAACCATCTCCAACAACTGAACAAATGCAGCAATTACTGCAATGAAGAGAATGAAGCTCAAAAAACTCAAATCGACACTCGCAAACTCGGGGTTAACCCAAGCGAGTGCGCCCTTTTTGAGCACGTAGTTTTCGAGCAAATAGTTCAGGGGCACAGTCATAAGCATTACGAAAGTAACTGCCAAACCCAAACCATTTGCAGTCTTAACGCTCTTCGAAACGGCAATGTAGGAACACATACCGAAGAAGAACGAGAATACCATATTGTCTATAAAGGTAGACTTAATAAATAGGTTTAAAAGTTCCATATTCTATGCTCCTCCAAATTATTTTTCCTGTAAATCTTTGTTGTGTGTGCGGTGAACCCAGATGATGATACCCACGATAATCAGAGCCGAGGGAGGGAACAACATCAGACCATTGTTCACATAGCCGGCCTCGTAGAAGCTCTCGGGGATAATCTGGTAGCCGAACAGCGTACCGCTACCGAACAACTCCCTCACAAAGCCGATGATTACGAGCACTGCACCATAGCCAAGTCCGTTGCCGATACCATCCAACAACGAAGGCAGGGGTTTGTTGGAGAGCGCAAAGGCCTCCACACGTCCCATAATGATACAGTTGGTAATAATAAGGCCCACATAAACCGAAAGTTGTTTGCTCACGTCATAAACATAAGCTTTCAGCACATCGTTCACAACCGTAACGAGGGCAGCGATTACAACCAACTGCACGATGATACGGATACGGTCGGGAATACCATTGCGCAACAACGATAGCACAAGGTTGGAGAAAGCACACACGGCGGTAACCGAAAGGCCCATCACGAGTGCGGGTTTAAGCTGTGTAGTAACTGCCAGTGCAGAGCAGATACCCAGAATCTGAACCAGAACAGGGTTGTTCTTTGCCAACGGATTAGTCAGCGATTGAAAAGTCTTGTTTCCCATAGCGTTACTCTGCATTTACGGTTTCAACAACTTCTGCCTTTGCGCTACGGCTCTTGAAGAAAGTGTCGTAACATTTGAGGCAATCTTTAATCATATTCTCCAAGCCATCGGAGGTCTTAGTACCACCGGTAACAGCATCAACCGAGTGAGCTGCGCCCTTTGCACCACCCTTAACAACCTCGATACCGACAAATTGACCACCCTCATAAATGGTCTGGCCTTGGAATTGTGCCTGATACTTGGGAGTGGCAATCTCTGCACCCAAACCGGGAGTCTCGCCGGCGTGGTCGAAGATTGCACCCTTGATGGTATTCATATCGGCACCCAGAGCGATGTAGCCCCAAATGTCGTCCCACAAGCCCTTACCAATCAGAGGTACAACCACTTCTCCGGTGGTCTTATTCTCAAACACAGGGTACTCCCCTGCTGCAAAACTTGCGGACAGGTCGAAGAGTTTCAGCAAAGTATCATTCTCATCGATAGCCAATTTCTCACCCTGAGCGTTCACAACGTAAGCACTAATGGTGCTATTGTAGGAGCCTTTCGCAAGGCCCATAGATGCCACGATGGCGTCTTTCTTCTCGTTGAGTTCGTTAGCCTCCTGCTTCTCCCTCAGCGAGAGCGAAGTGAATGCCAACAGCACTGCAACGATAATCACCATTACGGTCGAATAGAAAACGATGTAGGCGTTGCTGTTTTTGCCGCCCAAAAATCCTTTTTTGCTCATATCTCTATCCTCCTTATTTTATGCGTTAATGGTTTTGGCAGCCCTCTTGGCCCTACGGTTGCGGCGACCGATGTTGGCCTGCACAACGTAGTGGTCCACAACGGGAGCCAGAGCGTTCATAAAGATAATGGCGAGCATCATACCCTCGGGGTAACCGGTATTGAACACCCTTACCAGCACGGCCAGAGCACCAATCATAAAGCCCACGATGTACTTACCGGTGTTGGTCTGAGCCGAGGTAACGGGGTCGGTCGCCATAAACACTGCACCGAATGCAAAGCCACCCAACAGCAGGTGCTGCCAAGCGGGCAGAGCCATATAGTGCTCGGTGGGGGTTGTGGGAACCGCAGGAGCAATCAGATTGAAGATGCCACCCATCACAAGGCCACCCACAAATACGCTCAACATAGTCCTCCAACTTGCCGTGCCCGTTGCGAGCAACACGATGGCACCCAGCAGGATGCACAGAGTGGAAGTCTCGCCCACACTACCGGGGATGGTACCAATGAAGGCATCCAACATCGAAACACTTGTGGTGCCGGTGTTGGCCAACTCACCCAGAGGAGTTGCACCCGTGCGTGCATCGGCGAACCACACAGCCTCGCCCGAAATGCTCGAAGTGTAGGAGAAGAATATGAACAGACGAGCCAACAGTGCGGGGTTGAAGATGTTCATACCCGTACCGCCAAAAATCTCCTTACCGATAACCACTGCAAAGGCGGTAGCCAATGCGGTCATCCACAGCGGAGTGCCAATGGGAATAATCAGCGGAATGAGGATACCCGACACAAAGAAGCCCTCATTGACCTCCTCCTTGCGGATTTGAGCAAATGCACACTCGATGGAAAGACCCACAACGTAGGTTACCAAAATCGAGGGCAACATCTGCCAGAAACCCCACCAGAAGTTCTGCCAAATGGTGTAGTCGGCTCCGTCAATCCTCTGGAAACCAATGTTCCACATACCGAACAGGATGGTCGGCACAAGAGCGATGATTACCATAAACATCGTGCGCTTCATATCGTTGCAGTCGCGCACGTGAGAACCTTTTTTGGTTACATCAGTAGGCACATAGAAGAACGTCTCCATTGCCTCATAAAACGAATGCAGCCAGGGAAGTTTACCGCCCTCCGAGAAGGTGGGAGCAAACTTATCGAGCAGTCGTTTGGGAAGTGGTTTGTTGTTATTCTGTTTCATAGGACTACATCTCTTTAATCATAAGGTTAATACCATCCCTGACGAGAGCTTGAAGATTCTGCTTCGAGGGATCAACGAACTCACACAATGCAACATCCTCTTCCACAACCTCATAGATACCAAGATTTTCCATCTTCTCAATATCTCCTGCCATGATAGCCTTGAAGAGATACATCGGATAGATATCCATAGGGAGATATTTCTCATAGAGTCCGGTAACAACAAAAGGTCTTTCACCTCCATTAAGACCGGTCGAGAGGTTGTACTGCTTTTTGGGCATCAGCCACGAGAAGTAGGTGCGGGAAACTGAAAGTTTGTGCAAACGAGGAGCCAACCAACCGATGAGCTCCAACTCGCCACCCTCGGGAATGACGGTAACCTGCGAGGAGTAGAGGCTCATATAGTCGTTAGCCGTCGCCTTCTTGCCGGTCAACACGTTGCCCTCAATGAGGCGGAACTTACTGCCACCACTTTGGGGTTTGATACGGCAAGGCATCAGTACCTGTACGAGCGATGCGCCAACCATAGCCCTAACGTATTGGGGATGAGCAACCTGTGAACCACAAATGGCATAGGTCTTGGTCATATCGACCTTGCCGTTCAGCACAAGGCGACCGATGATGGCTACGTTCTGTATGCCCACGGTCCACACCTTCTCGCCCTTGTTGATGGGGTCGATGTGGTGAATCTGAACACCCACGTTACCTGCGGGGTGAGGGCCTGCAAAATAGTGTTTCTCAACGCCTTGCACTGCCTCCAAAATGCTCTCGCCCTTTGCGGGAAGGCTCAAATGAACATTGGGGCAAAGCACTTTAAGCGCGTCAAAACCGGCCTGAACAGCCTCCATATCATCCTTCAAAGCCACGTTCATATCGGGGGCCAAAGGTGCAGTATCGAAGCCCGAAACAAAAATAGCCTTAGGAGCATCTTTTGCATCAGCGATGATTCCATAGGGACGCTGAATAATCGAAGCCCAGAGGCCACTTTCGAGCAACACTGCAACCAACTCCTCGCGCGAAGCCTTTGCAAGGTTGATGTTGAAAGGTTTGTAACTCTGCTGTTCATCGGCAGTTACCTCAATGGCGAGAAGTTTGCGTTTCTCTCCACGGCGAACAGCCGAAACACTACCGCTGACGGGCGAAGTGAACATCACCTCCGGATGTGCCTTGTCATAGAAGAGCGCACTACCGGCCAAGACTTTGTCCCCTTCTGCCACCAACAGCTTAGGCACGACACCCTCAAAGGCGAGTGGCGACACAGCATAACGCTCTCCCACAGAGAGTGTTACCACTTGTTTCTCCGCTTCACCCACGAGTTTAATGTCGAGACCTTTTTTGATTTTAATGACTTTCGACATAATCTGTTAAGTGTGTAAAAATTTGATTTATTTTGTGTTGTTGTATGTCCAATTTTGCATTTTTCCTAAAACGCGCACAAATATACTCCTTTTTTACTAAATAGGTATATTATTCTGTTATATTTTTCACACTTTTTTGCTCTCGTTAAATTTTCTACCTTTGTGGTCTAAATTGATATGAAACCCTTTGTTGACATACACACTCACGGTTCGTTGGACGATGACCTTGTCGGTCTGCGCTCCTATCGCCTCGGCATAGAGAGTCCGACGGATGGGTGCGGTGCATACTCGTTGGGCATACATCCGTGGGATGTGTGTAGGGTGAAAAATGCGCAGCAACTATTAGTTGACTTACGCACTATGAATTGTTCGGCCATCGGAGAAATCGGGATGGATAGAGTGTGCGACACCGACTTGGGAATGCAGAGGGAACTATTTGAACAACAAGTTAATATATCTACCGAGCGCAACCTTCCGATGATAATTCACTGTGTGAAGGCGCAACAAGAAGTGGGCAATATTTTGGCTCACTACTCCACCCCTGCCGTCATATTCCACGGCTTTGTCGGCTCCCTTCAACAAGCCGAACAGCTGTGGAAGAGAGGTTTTCACTTATCATTTGGCTTTGGAGTACTACAATCGCCCAAAACGCAAGAGGCTTTGCGCCACTGCCCAACCGAGTTGTTGTTTCTCGAAAGCGACACTGCCCAAGAGCCTATTAGTGCTCTCTATGAGCGTGTTGCACAACTCAGAGGTGTGGATATGGAGGTGTTGAAAAGGGATATTTACAACAACTATAATAGAGTTTTCAAATGAGCTGGACCGAAAGAACAGAGTTGCTGTTGGGTGAGGAGAAATTGAATGTTTTACGTAGTGCCCACGTCCTGATTGTCGGACTTGGAGGCGTTGGGGCCTATGCTGCGGAGATGATTGCGAGGGCCGGAGTGGGACGTATGACCATAGCCGATGCCGACACGGTTGGCGAATCAAACATCAATCGTCAACTTCTTGCATTAACTTCAACCATTGGTAGAAATAAAAGCGAGGTTATGGCTGAACGTCTGCGAGATATAAATCCCCAAATAGACCTCACTGTCATTACCGAATACATCCGAGATGAAAAGACTTACGAGTTGTTGGATACTGCAAACTACGACTATGTTGTGGACTGCATCGACACTCTTTCGCCAAAAGTCAACCTCATTGCTGCTGCCCTCGAAAGAGGTCTTCCCGTTGTGAGTTCAATGGGAGCCGGAGCAAAGACCGACCCCACACTCATTGAGGTTAAGGACATTGCCAAAAGCCACCACTGTCCACTTGCTCATATGTTGCGCAAAAGGCTGCATAAGCTCGGTATTCGCAGTGGTTTTTGGGCCGTGTTTTCACCTGAGCCCGTGCGTGAGGGCGCGATGATTATCGCCGAGGAAACCAACAAAAAATCCAACGTGGGTACCATCTCCTACATCCCTGCCTCGTTCGGTTGCGTGTGCGCCAGCATTGTAATACGCGATTTACTTGGGGAGCTTGACAAATAGCTATGTTTTAGACACTTGACAAGAACAACGGAGTGGCCCGTAAGCCACTCCGTTGTTCTGTTGTTTAGGAGAATTTATAGGTTGTGATATTCCTAAAACCTCTCAAAAGTTCCTCGGTTTTCATTCGTTTCTTACCCGAAATTTGGAGGTCTTTTATCTCAATTTCTCCATCCGAGCAGGCAACCTTTATATACTTCTTTTCGTCCGACAAAATGGTGCCAACCTCTACCCCACCGTTATCCTTTGGAATAAACTCGACCTTGAAAATCTTGGCCGACAGATTCTCTGCCAACTGCGCCCAAGCAGCGGGATAAGGCGACAAGCCTCTCACAAGGTTGACAATATCCCTTCCGCTTTGCGAAAAGTCTATGTGGCAGTCCTCTTTGAAAATCTTTGGAGCCGGCTTCAACTCACCCTCAATCATCTTCTCTTGTTCGATGGGCCTACAATCGCCGGAAGCCAACTTGTCAACAGTTTCCAACACCAAATCAACGCCACAGTTCATCAACTTATCGTGCAGAGTACCAACATTGTCAGATGGCTCAATCTCAACCTTTACTTGACCAATGACTGCTCCTTCGTCAATCTGCGGATTGAGCAGAAAAGTGGTAACCCCCGTAACCGTTTCGCCATTCATAATTGCCCTATTGATTGGCGCTGCGCCCCTATATTGAGGCAGGAGCGATGCGTGCAGATTGAAGGTGCCCATCTTTGGTGCGGCCCAAATGATTTCCGGCAACATTCGGAAGGCAATCACAATACCCAAATCTGCCTCCAAAGCCTTAAAAGCCTCCACAAACTCCTCGTTGCGCAATTTCTCCGGCTGCATAATGGGCAGACCGACCTCCGAAGCATAGCGCTTTACGGCACTTTCATTCATTTTAAGTCCCCTGCCCGATGGTTTGTCGGGAGTGGTAACCACTGCCACAACATTATAGCCTCCCTCCACAAGAGCCTTCAAAGGGGCCACTGCAAAGTCGGGTGTGCCCATATACACAATGCGCAAATCTTTGGCTTGTTTCATATTGAAGTACTTTTCGAAAATAAGCGGATTATTTCTTTCTTATATTTCCCCACACAGCCTGCACTTTTGCCTTGGCCTTATTGAATTGGATGACATACCAATCCGTATTGAAAAGATTGGAATCGTTTGTGGCTATTCGCGTGAGATACAGCGCAATGGGCAGCAAAATTATGGCCGAGAACCACATTCCGAAGGCAGCATCCCAAGTGCCCTCTTTGGCCATCTTTTCGCCCGCAATACTGATGACGTAGTAAATGACAAAGAACAATACCGACACCACAACCGGCATAGCAAGACCACCTTTACGAATGATGGCTCCGAGCGGTGCGCCAATCAGGAAAAAGATGATTACCGATATGGGAAGCGACACTTTACGATGCCATTCCACCTGTGAACGGTACAGTTTATTAAGGGTGTCCTTTGCCGTACTTTCATTGCGATTGAGCGAATTACGAGAATTTCGAGCAGTGCTCTTTGCCGTTTGCACAATGTCGCGTTTCTGTTTGATACTTAGCGTATCAAAGTGTTTTAATAGTTCGACGGGTACCTTGTAGGAGTAGTCAACCTTAACCGTATCAAAGAGGCCCATACCCGACTTATCTTGTGTGAGGAGGTAGGTTTTCAGCAGCGGTTCATAGGAACGCGCCGAACCACGGTCGGCCTCCACTTGCAGTGAGTCGATATCCACCTGCAATTCACTTGTTGTCTTTGTCTGATGATTGCTAAACAGGTTCATATCCGTACGCGAGAAGTCGAAGCCTTCAATTTCCAACGCACCATTCTGCACCTTGAAAATCTGGTGTCGGATGGCATTTTCGGTATTCCACTTATAGTTACGAGTGGTTTCGTACGTCTCACCCTGATAGAGTTTAATCATCAAAAACTTCTTGTCATCCGACATATAGATATATCCCGAATCGGCCACGGTGGTAGTCATATTGCCGTGGCGATCGCGCGTGTCATAGATGAGAATATCGGTCAACAAGCCCGTGTCGGGATCTTGGTGCCCTACCCTGATGTTCATATTCTCTATACCATTAAAGAATATACCATCCTTAAACTCCATAGTCTCCTTCTGCTGACGGATGTCGTAGATGATGGCCATCATCTTCTTGTTTGAATATGGCACCAGATTGTTAACAACAAAGAAGCTGCTCACGGCCACCACTAATACGACACCTATGAGCGGACGGAGAATGTTCAGTAGCGACATACCTGCCGACTTCATTGCCAACAGTTCGTTGTGCTCACCGAGGTTGCCCATTGTCATAATGGCCGCGAAGAGTGTTGCCAAAGGAATACCCAAGGGCATCATATTGGCCGTAGCATAGAACAACAACTCCACAATGACGTCGAAACTGAGGCCTTTGCCCACCAACTCGTCAATATAACGCCACACAAAGTTCATCATCAGGATAAACATCACGATGAAGAACGAGAGCACCATTGGGCCCAAGAACGCTTTGAGGGTGAATTTGTGGATTGTTTTCAACTCTATTTCTGTTTTAATTTTTTGTGGGACCTGTTACGAGAGGACAAAGTTAGCAGTTTTACGATAAAAAGCGTCATCCCAAGCAAAATTATTGTGGTTGCTCCCACCGGAAAATTCACTTCATAGGCCACCCAGATACCTATCACATTTCCCACTACGGCCAAAATCGAAGAAAGAAGAATGATTTTAGGATAGGATTTTGTGAGCGACATTGCGATAACCGTCGGCACCGTCAAAAGCGATATGAGCAACACAATACCAACGATACGTATGGAAAGCACAATGGTAACGGCTGCGAGAATTGTCATCAACATCAGTATTGCATCAGCCTTAACACCCTGACTACGTGCATACTCCCTGTCGAACGAGGCCCACATCACAGGCCTATACCAAAGCAGAAACACAACAATCAATAGTGCCACAAGTACCGCCAAAGCCACAATGTTTGCGCGCCCCACCGTCAGCACATCGCCAAAGAGAAAACTCATAAGGTTGGGCGCATAGCCCGGAGTGGCAAAGATGAATAGTGTGCCGACAGCCATTCCAAGACTCCACACTATACCGATGGCAGAGTCCTCTCTGATGCGTCCTTTTGTGCCCGCCCATTCAATGCCGAGGGCCGAGAGGATGGCAAAGACCATCGCACCGCCTATGGGATTGAGTCCGAAGTGATATGCGATGCCGATACCGCCAAAGGATGCGTGGGTGATACCTCCGGAGAGGAAGACCATACGGCGAGTAACAACATAGGTGCCGACAATGCCACACGCAATGCCCGACAAAACAGCCGCCAATAGTGCGTCTGCCAGAAAGCCATAGGTTGCTATCGCCTCAAAAAAAGTCATCTTTCGCTCCTCTTGTTTGCTAAAAGTGTGCAAAGGTACTCAAAAGTCGCAAAAATTTTCATACTTTCGCACCAAATTATGCAAATATAATGAAGGTAAGTTTCCATACTCTGGGTTGCAAACTCAACTTTTCCGAGACATCCACCATCGCACGTGAGTTCATTGAGGGTGGCCACGAGCGCACCGAGCGTGTTGAGGAGGCCGACGTGTGCGTGGTGAACACTTGTTCCGTTACGGAGCACGCCGACAAGAAGTGCCGCAACCTGATTCGCCGCCTACATAAGCTCAACCCCTCGGCCATAATTGCTGTTACGGGGTGCTATGCCCAACTGAAACCACACGAAATAGCAGCCATAGAGGGCGTGGATATTGTGTTGAGCAACAACGACAAAGGCGATCTCTACCGCAAAGTGGCCGAACTCGGAGCGAAGGGCACACGCCAAGAGGTAACGAGTTGCACCACCGAGGAGATTACCCGCTTCTTTGCAGCCTTTTCGTCGGGCGACCGCACCCGTGCTTTCCTCAAAGTGCAGGACGGATGTGATTATTGCTGCTCCTACTGCACTATCCACAATGCTCGCGGTTCGAGTCGCAATATGCCCATCGCCGACCTTGTGAGGGAGGCCGAAGCGATTGCCGCAGGAGGGCACACCGAGATTGTCATCACGGGTGTAAATACGGGCGACTTTGGACGCACCACAGGTGAGAGTTTTGCCGACCTGCTGCGTGCCCTTGACAAAGTGGAAGGCATTGAGCGTTACCGCATTTCCTCCATAGAGCCCAACTTGCTCACAGACGAGATTATTGACATTTGCGCCTCCTCGCCCAAGTTCCAGCCCCACTTCCACATCCCCATCCAGAGCGGATGCGACAGAGTATTGGGGGCTATGCGCCGTCGCTACACCACGGCTGTTTTTGAGGCCCGCATTGAGGCGGTGAGGAGGGCTATGCCCGATGCTTTCATCGGCATTGACGTCATTGTCGGCTTCCCCGGAGAGAGCGACGAAGAGTTTGAGCAGACTTACACATTTCTCGAACGACTCGCCCCTGCTTACCTCCACGTATTCCCCTTCTCCGCACGCGCCAACACTCCCGCCGCAGCGATGAAAAACAAAGTACAGGACTCCGTCAAGACTGCCCGCGCAGCACGTTTGGAGGCTCTTTGTGAGCGTCTGCACCGCAATTTCTACGAGAAATATGTAGGCTCCGAGGCAATCGTTCTGTGGGAGAGTTCTCCGAAGGCCGGCCAGATGGTTGGATTTACGGAGAACTATATCAAAGTAAAGATGCCTTTCGACAGGGAGCGCATCAACAAGTTGATGAAAGTGCGACTTTTGAGCGTGGATGATAGGTGCGAAATGTTGGCGGAAGAGATTTTTTAGTATATTTGTGGGTTGAACGGAAAAATCAAACAACGATGAGGTCTATTCGCAGAAAAATAAGTGTGGGTTTTATTGCCCTGATTGTAGTACTTTTCTTCTCGGGCGTGATTGCCTATGCCGAGATGAACCGCTTGCGCGAGGATACGGAGAGTGTCATTGCACAAGGCACGCAGGCGACCGACTTTTCCAAGAGGATGCTTGATGCATTGCAAGAGCAGAATAGTGCGGTGCTGAAAATGCTCATACTCGGCGACCAATCGCCCTCGGAGGAGTACACCACGGGCCTGCTTAGCTTCAATGCAACCCTCTTGGAGGCAATGGAGAGTGCAATCGACCGTGAGGATTTGGACCAGATTTACAAGGCCAACGAGCACTACCACGCCATTGTGGAGCAACACGCCACCACCATCACCACCGAAGCGGCTGACAAGGATTGGTATATGAGTAGTTACGTGGATGCCTACTATGCCCTTGATACGGCCATCAAAGACTATATGTCCTCGCCCGGCAACTCCATTGCGGTACGTATGAGTAAGATTGAGGATAGTATTTACCGCACAATCACGCCGAGTATTCTCACGCTGATTGTTGCCATCGTAATCGTGTGTATGTTCTACTTCTTCATCGACACCTACTACACCCGCCCTGTGCAGCGCATCAGTAAGGCTCTCGGCTTCTATGTGGAGTCCAAACTCCCCTACAAGGTGAAGATTGACGAGAAGAGTGAATTGATGGACCTGAACAACAACATTGTTGAGCTTATAGAACAGAACAAGAAGCAATAATCCACTCGGGCAACTATGAGATTACAGGTAGTGTTCAGATATATTGGTATGGTGCTGCTCTTCGAGTCGGCATTTATGCTGCTATCGGCAGGCATTTCCTATTGGAATGGCGTGGATGGGGGTTTCACTCCCCTGCTGCTCTCGTTCCTGCTCACGGCTCTGCTGGGTAGTTTCCCGCTCATATTTGTCAACAAGGGTGGCACGATGACCTCCAAGGAGAGTTATGCCATTGTGATTGGTGCGTGGCTAGCTTCGTGCTTTGTGGGTATGTTCCCCTATCTGCTATGGGGTGGCGAGTTCACGGTCGTGAACGCTTGGTTTGAAAGCGTGTCGGGCTTCACCACAACAGGAGCATCCATATTGAACGATGTCGAAGGGTTGCCCAAAGGACTCCTCTTTTGGCGTAGCGTTACGAATTGGATTGGCGGTGTGGGCGTTGTGATGTTTGCGCTGGTGATTTTACCCCTGATGGGCCGCAGCCGAATGACCGTATCGAGCCTTGAAATATCCTCGATGGCGAGGGACAACTACCGCTACCGCTCCTCGAAGATTATGCAGATATTGCTCTCCGTCTATCTCGGAATGACACTCCTCTGCATTGTTGCACTCAAAGTGGCCGGTATGGGGTGGTTTGATGCCGTAAACCACAGTTTTTCGGCGGTAGCCACGGGTGGTTTTAGTACCAAAAACGCCAGCATTGGGGCCTTCAACAGCGTGTGGATTGAGTTGATACTCATATTCTTTATGTTTGCCAGCAGTCTGCACTATGGTATAATTTATGCCACTATCATCGGGCGCAAGAACAACATCTTCCGCACCGAGGCGGCCAAGTTCTACATCGGCACCACGCTGGTCATCTGCCTTGCCATCTCGCTTGCCCTTTGGGCCGCAGGCAACTACGGCACCCTCTGGGAGTCGTTGCGCTATGGTTGTTTCCAAGTTGTGTCGATTGTTACCACCTCCGGCTTTGCTACGGCCGACACCACCGTATGGCCCGCACTGGCTGTGTGCTTGCTGATGTGGGTTTCGGTGCAGGGCGGTATGGCAGGTAGCACTTCGGGTGGTCTAAAAAGCGACCGAGTGCTCATTGCGGGCAAACTAATCAAGGCTCGCATCAAACAGCAACAGCACCCCAACGCCATCATCCGCATCAAAAACAACGGTGTGGTGCAGGAGAACGACCTTGTGAATTTCGCAATTCTCTATATTGTTGTCTATGGTTGCACCATCTTGGGTGGCACCCTGCTGAATGCCGCCTGTGGTGTGGACCTGATGACGGCCTTCTCGGCATCCATCGCCTCCACGGGCAACATCGGCCCCGGCTTTGGTGAGGTGGGCTCGTTGGACAACTTCTCCGCAGTGCCCGCCACGGTGCGCATTGTGAGCACGTTGCAGATGCTCTTGGGCCGTTTGGAAATCTTCGGACTCATTCAATTCTTCTTGATGAAATGGTGGAAATAAGGACTCTCACACGCACGTTGGTTGCGTTGGCAATGGCACTCACAGTGTCGCTCACCTGCTCGGCTCAACAGATATTTGTTGAAAGACAACTCAAACAACTCGCCCTGCGCAGTGAACGTGTGGAGGCAGCCCTTGCGTCCACAAAGGAGGCTTTTGCCGCCACCCCCACCGATTCGTTGGCAAAGGTTGTCTTTGAGCTCGAAAAACAGAAGGAGGCCATCGCCACCGCTATTGCAACGCTATCAACCTCGTTGGAGGAACAAGAGAGAGCAAAGGAGGAGGCCAACGAGCCTCCGGTGCTCACCCCGACCGAGGAGCGACTCAAAATGCTCTTTACCACCTCCACACGTCGCTACGCTATGATTGAGAGCGAGGTGGAGAACATCATTGCCGAGTATGCCGAGGTCTATAAGGCGGCTGCCGCAGCCATCGAGGCACACGATGTGGCCGAAACGATGAAGGAGGCCAATGCGCACCATAAGACCTACACCGCAAGTGTGGAGCGTATGAAGGCTCTGGCCGACCAGATTGCCGACCGTAGCGACCGCTTGTTTGTGAGTAAATCGGCGGCCTATGTAGGCTTTGCCGACTCGCTCGGAATGACGGAGGAAAAAGATTTTTATGTAGCGAGCGAACAGGAGGTGGAAAACTCTATGATTGAGAAACTCAAAGGCGAGTGTTCGGATATAGACGTTGCGATGTATCCCTACCGTAAGGCCGTGTTGCTCAATTTGGAGGTCAAGATTGCCCGTAGGTTGTGCGGTGGCGAGTGGGCCGATTCGCTCTTGCAGCGTATGGCGACCATCAACCCCGAGGATGCCAAGTTTGCACCTCTGGATGGCCCCAAACGCTCAAAGGCGAAGTTTGCCGACGTTGTCATCGGAGGTAAACAGAAGTATGCTTCGGCTGATAACATCCCCCGCATCAAAGTACCTGCCGAGGGCGAGATTTACTCCATCCTGCTGGGCAACTACGCTTCGCTGCCACAAATGAAGGCTTTCCGTGGGGTGTCGCCTCTCTACTCCGAACGCAGGGAGGACGGACGAACCTATTTTTATGCCGGCCTCTATGCCACCATTCAAAGTGCACGCACGGGTGTGGATAAACTGCGTAAGGCGGGCTTCAAGCAACCAACCATTGTGCTGTGGCGCGAGGGTATCCGCAGGGACGATTGGGTTGATCGCTCCTCCACCCCGACCTCCACAGCGACCTTCTATCGCTTGGAGATTGTAGGTCCCGCCGATGGACTCCCTGCAAAGATAATGGAGGCCATCAAGTCGAAGGCTCCGAATAAGGAGATTTCGCGCTACACAGCCCCCACGGGCGAGGTGGTTTACACGGTTGGTATCTTCACCAAACGCAACCAAGCCGATGCGGTGCTTGCAGCCGTGCAAGCGGCCGACTCCTCCACCAACGCCAAGATTGCCGAAATCAAAAAATAACATACACAAAGCACGGGTGTCGATTTTGACACCCGTGCTTTATGTTGAGTTTGAGTCTTAATTAGAAGCACCAGCCAATAGACATCTCATAACCATAGAGGTATGGATCTTCCTTACCCTGAAATGCGTGTATTATACCATAGGTATTCTTGAAATCCACCTGTTGCATAGTAAATCCCATTCCAAGAACCATACGAGATTTCTTCGGCATGAAAACATGATAGACGAAACCAATATAATTTTTCAGCACGAACTTATTTGCACTAACATTATATCGAGGTGTAACAATCACTTCCATGCCCATATCTGCCGGAATGTCTTTAGTAACGAAAGGTAATAGCCATCCACGAATACCTACATGTAGGTCTGCGACCACATCCCACGAAGAACTTGCAGTGGCTGCTCCAATAGTAGAAACACCGCCGCCCACAATAAGAGAAGGAAATTCAAACTTGAATTTGTCCGAATCGATTCCTAATTCCGGGGAAATCAACATCTTATAACTCACTCCTACTGTTCCGACATTAAACTCGCTACTTGAATTTAATGTAATTTCGTGCATACGGCTATAACGGATTTCATCCTCTTCTGTTGTTTCTTGCGCATTGGTATATCCGAGGTTGAATAATACCATTACAATCAACAGTATTGTCTTTTTCATCGTGTGGGTCCGATTAGAAAGTGATTGCGAGTGTCATTCCAGGGGCAACACCAATACCATTGCTTTGAGTTGTGAATGTGTTGAGCGAGGGATACATTTCAACATCCACCGAAGAACGCATCGAGCGCAAGTCGGTTTCATACATATTTTTCACTTTTGCCACCTGCGTTGCATCCACAATAGACCATATTGCAATACCAAGGTGCGCAAGAGAAGTCAATAAAGCAAGACCTTCAACATCCTCAACAATAGACACAATTGTTACAATGTCACACATTGTAGACAGCGCAAATTGACCAAAACCTCTACCTGCTTCGCCGCAAATCAATTGTCCAAGGCCCGGAATAAAGAAAGAAGCGACTCCGCTCCACGCCGGACTATATCTTTCATATCCTCCGGGACGATACATTCGATAGTCGTACAGCTTTTTCAGCTGGTCATATTTCATACCCACTTGGATATGGTCTGCCATCCCATAATCAAACTCTTGATAGGGTGAATATGGAGTAGCATAAGTGGTAGTGCGGGCAGGTGTAGGTGCGGTGCGCTGATTGCCAAAAATCTCGTTGCGGCCCGAAGCATAGCGAATCATCAGGATTTCCGACTTGGGCATAGTGTAAAGCACTCCATTGGGCTCGCTAAACAGCACATACTTAACATTTTGTGCATCAATCTCTTTCACGATAACTTTAATGTCCTCGCCATTGTTCTTGGTGAGCAAATCCTGTGCGTTCATTGCTACTGCACTCATAACCAATGCAGTTGCCAAAAGTAAAAATTTCTTCATAAGTTTAATGATTGTTTTTGGGGTTAAAATAATGTGTTATTTTGCATAAAAAGTCTTGCGGTTTGTTTTTCCTCCACCATCAGAAGTCATCCATCGACTCGCCTTCTCGTCATACCATTTGGGGCGCCACTCTACCTCAATAGTAGAATCAGATGAATCGATAAAGATGGTGGTGTTCCAAGTCTCATTTTGTTTTGTGCCATTTGCACCTGTGCTAAAATAAGTCCAACCTGCGGATTTAGACACCTTTACATAATCATCGTTCCATCCACTTTTGTTTATAATTGTACCATTTAATGGACGCACTTCTATTCCAAATTCTGTAATTCCATCATACCAAATTCCTTCTGTGTGGCCAAAACCAAAGCTCAATGCATATGTATAACCAGGACTGACTAAAAACTTTTCCATATACATATGAAATGTGAAATCATTCCTATCATCGGCACTGGAATCTGAGTCTGTGTTGTTATCGGTATTATTATCTGTATTGTTATCCTTTTCGTTATTTACATCAAAATCTGGCATGAATGGGAAATCTATATCACACGATGTCAAGACAAATAGTCCGACAATTATAATTAGTAATTTCTTCATCTATTGTTCTCGTTGTTTTATATTTCATTCCTACTCTCTTCGGGATTTTCGGATTCCTCCCGTACCATTTTTTTGTCTTATCCTCCTGATTTTTACGCACAAAAAAAAGAGCATGGTACTTTTTTAGTGTACATTGCTCTTACGAGGTGTTTGGCGAACCCTGACTTACAATATAACGACAAAAAGCCCACGCTCAATGCGTGAGCATTCTACCATTATCATTCCAAGTCATTACATTTAGTCGCCAAACTTTCGTAAGAGGAATAATTATGCTAAAACGCTATTTTTCAAATATGTATTTTACGATGTGCGCAACATTCTCACGCTATTTCATCATAGGCAAATTGTTTTTTGTGTGGTTAAACTTTGTGCAAATATATATATTTTTCTATAAAACCTCCTCGGTAGCCTCCAAGAGCCCTTCGTACATTGTGGGGTGCGAGTGGACAGTAGAGGCAATTTGGCGGGCAGTGAGGCCCAAGCGTTTGGCCATAGTAGGCTCGCCAAGCATCTCCGTAACCGCTCCGCCAATGATGTGTGCACCAAGCAGTTGGTTGTTTTTCGCATCATAAACCAATTTCACAAGACCATCCCTATCGCCGGCAGCCGTAGCCTTGCCCGAAGCCATATACTGATACCTGCCGACCTTTACCTCGTAGCCCTGCTCGATGGCTTGCTTTTCGGTGAGGCCCACCATCGCAACCTCGGGCGAGGTGTAGACACACGAGGGAATGGTGGTGTAGTCCACAGAGGTAACGCTCTCGCCACAAATGGACTCCACACACACCGTAGCCTCTGCCGAAGCAACGTGGGCCAGTGCAGGAGTGGCGATGATGTCGCCAATGGCATAGATGCCCTCCATGTTGGTGCGGTAGCACTCATCAACCACAATCTTGTCCCTCTCCACTTTCACACCGAGCTCCTCCAAGCCGAGTCCCTCAATGTTGCTCTTCACGCCCACAGCCGACAACACAACGTCGGCCACAAGTGTTGATGCGCCCTTCTTGCCCTCCACATCGACCTCGCAACCATTCTCATTCACCCTCACGACCTTGACTGCTGTGGAGGTCAAAACGGTTGCCTTCATCTTGCGGAACGAGCGTTCCAGCGTGCGGCTTATCTCCTCGTCGGCCAGAGGTAGCATTTGGGGCAGATATTCCACCACCGTAACCTGCACACCCAGAGCCGCATATACCCACGCAAACTCGCAACCGATGGCTCCCGAGCCGATAATAACCATACTCTTGGGCAACTCTTGCATCACAAGGGCCTCCTTTGACGATATAACCCTCTGACCATCAATGGGAATTGCGGGCAACTCTCGTGGGCGCGAGCCTGTGGCAAGGATAATGTGGTCGGCCTCGATGCGCTCCACCGAGCCGTCGGAAGCCACCACCTCCACCACACCACGCTCCGCAATGCGTCCGTGGCCCGTGTGAACCTCCACGCCTGCCTTTTTGAAAGCAAAGGCAATGCCCTTGTTCATCTGTTCGGCCACAGCCCTACTGCGGGCCACCATCTTCCCGAGCGATGGGCGCACCTCGCCCTCATACTCCACGCCATAGTTGGCAGCCGAGGTCATATAGTGATAGACCTGTGCGCTCTTCAAGAGAGCCTTTGTTGGAATACAGCCCCAATTGAGGCACACGCCACCCAACTCGGCACGCTCCACCACTGCTACACTCTTACCTCGTTTGGCAGCTTTAAGGGCAGCCACGTGTCCACCCGGTCCACTACCTATGACAACAATGTCGTATTTCATACCAAACAGATATATAATGGTTTAACTATTCTTATCTAAACCGTCTATTTAACAACCTTCAAAACCTTGCCATTATCCTCGGCAATAGCACGGAGGAATTTCTCCGAGTAGCCCGGTTGGTCGGGGAATGCCGGCTGTGCAGGGTGGTGTCCGTTGTTGAGAAATTCGCCATTCTCGCCCTGCTTTTTGATGTTGCCATCGATGTACTTAACCATCAGATAGTCATCCAAGTTGCTCCATTTCTCCCACAATTCCTGCGCGGTATTGACGGAGAATTTGGTTGCTGCCTTCTTC
>JAZNNC010000041.1:0-57572 GCA_045580045.1 Tidjanibacter sp. | reverse complement strand
AGAGGTATTTCATCGTGAGCCTATACTGCGCCCAATTCTGGAACACGGCACCATTGCCACCATAGGTAATGAGCTCGTGGGGGTGTTGGGCCACAGCTTTGTCGAGGTTGTTCTGTATCATGAGCATCAGAGCAGCCGCCTGCGGGCACCTCGCGGGATAATCCTCCACAGGGCGAGCATACATCTCATAGTCGGGCCTGAGGCGGTACATATAGATGCGTCCATACTTCTCCAACTCCTCGGCAAACTCGGCCGCCAACTCCTCGTGTTGCTCCTCGGGGAAGTAGCGCAAGGCGTTCTTCACGGCCAACACTTTCTCCTCGCGCGTGAGGATTTCCTTACGTTTGGGTGCGTGATTCACGCTCGTATCGTATGGTTTGGGTGCGGGCAACACGGCAGGTATGCCGGCACGAATATCGTCTTGGAACTCTTTAAGTGTCATAATCTTATGGGCGATATAAAATGGTATAACGTTCTCTTTGCGTTTAGTCTATCTTGCTCTCCACAATCTCCACGATGCGTTTCTCCTCGGCGTCGGCCTTGCGAGCAATCTCGGCAGCCTCGGCCAGAAGTTCTTCGGCCACGAGGCGGTCTTTGAGCCCCGCAGCGTTAATCTTCACATTGAGGTAGGCACCATGCACGGCAGCCCTCGCGGCCAATGCGCCCACACCTGCATCGCTCACCGAGTTGGGATTGCCCTCCGAAGCCATCATCTCGGCCACCTCAAATACCTTGTAGGAAGCCTTCATGGTTTTCAGTGGCACACGAGTAGCGTAGAGTGTAGCCTTCTCCATAGCCTCGGCCCTTGCGGCCTTCTCGGCATCGGTACCCTTGGGCATGGCAAACACAGCCATAATGCCGTTGAAGGCGTCGGTATCCTCGTCCACAAGGTGCAGAAGCTCGTTCATGACCGCCTTGCCCTTCTCGGCCCAATCGGAGAAGAACTCCCACCTATCGTCCCAGCCCGGCTTGTGGGCCGAAAGGTTGGCCACCATTGTACCCAAAGCGGCACCCAGCGCACCCATATAGGCCGAAATGGAACCTCCACCCGGAGCGGGTGACTCCCTCGAAGTCTCCTCGGCAAAGCCACGGCAGGTGAGGTCTATGAGTTTTTTAGCCACATTGTCTTTCTCAATGAGAGCCTCCACAATCTTCTCCTCGGGTTTGAAGGGGCACAATTCGGCAAGGCCCATAGTACGTACTGCGATGTCGATAATCTCCTCGTCGGTGATACCCAACGAGCGTTGCTGCTTGCGCAGGAAGTGTTTACCGGCCTCCAAGAGTGCCGAGCGGGGTACAAGGCCCACAATCTCGGTGCCCGTAACCCTCACACCCCTTGCGGCGGCGGCCCTGCACACCTCCTCAAAAGCCACGTGGAGAGGTGTCTGTGCAATATCCGTAATGTTCATTGACACTTGCGCAATGCCATACTCGGCAATGTACCAACCGATAGCCTTACACCCTTTCAGTGTGCCGGGAATCATTATCGGATTGCCATTCTCGTCCCTGACGATCTTACCCACGATGGGTACCTCCCTCATAGGCCTACCCTTCTCCCTCACGTCGAAGGCGATGGCGTTGGCCCTACGGGTGGAGGTGGTGTTGAGATTGAAGTTCACGGCAATCAGAAAATCCCTTGCGCCCACCACCGTTGCGCCACTCCTTGCTGCCTGCTCGGTCCACTCTCCGCCACCAAAGTCGGGCATCTCGGCAGGCTGTGTGATACGCTGACAGAGGGCCTCATACTCACCCCTGCGACACACGGCGAGGTTTTTCCTCTCGGGGCGCAGAGCTGCACTCTCATAGCAGTAGGTGGGGATGGCAAGCTCGGTGTGTATGCGCTTGGCCAGAGCCCTTGCCAACTCCGCACACTCGGCCAAAGTGATGCCTGCAACGGGCACCAGAGGGAGTACATCGGTGGCACCAATGCGTGGGTGTTCGCCCTTGTGGTAGCGCATATCAATAAGCTCCGATGCCATCTTAACACCCCTGAAAGCGGCCTCAACAACCGCTTCGGGCTCGCCCACAAAGGTTACAACCGTGCGGTTGGTGGCCTTGCCGGGGTCCACATCGAGGAGTTTCACACCCTCGACACTCTCAATAGCGTCGGTAATCTGTTTGATGACTGTCATATCACGCCCTTCGCTGAAATTGGGCACACACTCAATGAGTCGTTTCATAGCGGTTATTGTTGGTTTTTAGTGTAGTCTTCGAGTGTCAATATCTCTGATATTGGCCAAATATCTCTCAAATATACTTCTTTTTCGGGAAATACAAAAATTTTTGTCGTACCTTTGCTCCATTATGAACAAACTTGTAATTGTGGGTTGCGGTCGTCTGGGTGCGATTGTAGCCAATGCAGTGGCCGATGGGCTACTGCCCGAATATGAACTCGTTGGACTCTTCTCCCGCACCACCGAGCGTGCTGTGGCTCTTGCAGAGAGTCTTGCCACCAAAGGTGTAGAGTGTAGGGTGTGTGGCTCTTTGGAGGAGCTTTTGGACCTCGGCCCCGACTACCTCGTGGAGGCTGCTTCGCCCGCTTGTATGGAGGCCATCACACTCCCCACCCTCGCCGCAGGGTGCTCGATTGTTACCCTCTCCATAGGTGCCTTTGCCGACGATGACTTCTATGCCGAAGCCACCGAGGCTGCACGCAAGGCCGGCAAGCGCATCTACCTCGCTTCGGGTGCTACGGGCGGTTTCGACGTGCTCCGCACCGCAACCCTTATGGGTGGAGCTACGGCGCAGTTCTTCAACGAGAAAGGTCCCAACGCGCTCCGAGGTACAGCCGTCTATGATGATAGTCTGCAAACCGAGCAGAAGGTTGTCTTTCGTGGCACCGCAAAGGAGGCCATTGCACAATTCCCCACCCGAGTGAACGTAACGGTGGCAGCCTCTCGTGCATCGGTAGGCCCGGAGAATATGCAGGTAACAATGCAGTCGTCGCCCTACTTCCGTGGCGACACCCAGAGGGTGGAGATTCGCAACTCGGAGGTGAGGGCCGTGGTGGACATTTACAGCGCAACGCCCGCCATTGCCGCTTGGTCGGTGGTGGCAGTGCTGCAAAACATAACCTCGCCCATTGTGTTCTAACACACTGACAGTCATAAACAACAAACGATGCCGAGAGCACTCACGCTCTCGGCATCGTTTATTTTGTGGTAGTGGGGTGGTCCTACTTGAACTTCACCACCGTAATACCGGCACCGCCACGGTCGGGGTGGTCGTCGGTAGCCGAGGCCACCTGTGGGATATAACGTAGATACTTACGCACCTCGTCTTTGAGTGCGCCCGTGCCCTTGCCGTGCAAAATAGTAACCGACCCTATGCCGACCATTATGGCATCGTCAATGAAGTCCTGCACCGCTTCCAGCGCCTCCATAGCCCTCATACCTCGGATGTCTATATTGTCCTTAAAGGCCAACTTACGGCTCGAAATGTCCACACTTACCACCGTACGGGCCGACGTTGGGCGGGTCTGTTTCTTGAACTCGCTATTGCTGATGGCCTCCAAGCGGTCCACAGCAATGGTGGTCATAATCTGGCCGATGGCAACCGTTGCCTTCTTGCCCTTCATCGACACCACCTCGCCAACACCCTCTTGGCCCACGATGCGCACTTTGGCACCCACCTCAACGGGCAATACTTTGGGCTCTTCGGGTTTTGCAACCTCCACAGCCTCACCCCTTTGGGCCTTACGTTCGGCACGTTTCTGGCGGCGGCGTTCAATCTTCTCCATCTCCCTCTCCACCTTCTCGCTCTCGGCCGACAGGTAGTCAACACCATTGATGACATTCTCTTTCAGAGCCTCTATCTCACGCCTCGCCAGACGTGTGGTCTCCTTCTCGGCCTGCGACTCACGAATGACACGCACGGTGTTTTCGATGGTACGATTGGTCTGGTCAAGGATAACCTTGGCATCCTCTTTGGCTTGGCGGATGATGGCCGCACGCTCCTCTTTGAGTTTGGCAAGTCGCTCGGCATACTCGCTCTCCATCTCCTCCACCCTACGGTCGACAATGCGTATGCGCTCACGTTTCTGCTCCCAATAGTTGCGGTTGCGGGCAACCTCACGCAGCTGCCTTTCGAGGCTGATGACCTCCGAGCCTGCCTTCTCCGAAGCACTCCTTATGAGCTCCTCCGGAAGGCCAATTTTGCGGGCAATCTCAATAGCAAAGGAGCTTCCCGGCTCGCCCATTTCCAAGCGGAACAGAGGGCGTATGTTCTGCACATCAAACATCATCGCACCGTTGGCCACTCCTCGGTGGTTGGAGGCGAAGTATTTGATGTTGGTATAGTGTGTCGTGATGACTCCATAGGTGCCCTTTTCGAGGTATCTCTCCAACATAGCCTCGGCCATAGCACCGCCAATCACGGGCTCCGTACCGCTACCGAACTCGTCAATCAGAATGAGCGTGCGCTCCGAGGCAGCCGAGAGCATACGTTTCATATTGAGCAGGTGGGAGGAGTAGGTACTCAGGTCGTTATCGATGCTCTGCTGGTCGCCAATATCGATGAAGATACCCTCAAAAATGGGCAACTCGCTCACCGCACTCGCAGGGATGGCAACTCCGCATTGGAACATATATTGCAGCAGGCCCACCGTTTTGAGGCACACCGACTTACCGCCCGCATTGGGGCCCGAGATGACCAAAATCCTACGCTGTGGGTTGAGCACCAAGTCGAGTGGCACAACCTCCTTGTGTTCCTTGGCGTGGCTCTGTTGGAGCAGCGGGTGGCGTGCATCCACAAGGCGCAACATTCCCTCCTCCGACACAATGGCCCTATATGCTCCATTGCTCACCGCCCAGCGAGCTTTGGCACGCACCATATCGAAGCGTGAAAGATACTCGCCACTCTCGGCCAACTCACTGCTATATGGACGAATGGACGAGGCCAACTCCGTGAGGATGCGTATCTCCTCCCTACGCGCAGCATACTCCAACTCTTTCAGGGCGTTGTTAATCTCCACCACCTCCACAGGCTCGATATAGACAGTCTTACCCGTGGCCGACTCGTCGTGCACAAAGCCTTTGAGTTTGCGTTTGTTGGATGCGCTCACGGGGATAACAGTCCTACCATCCCTCACCGAGAGCGATGCCCCACTCTCCACAATGCCCTCTCGTATGGCCTCGGCCAGTACTGCTTGGAGTCGTTTGGCTGCCTGACCTTCGTGGGAACGGATAGAGCGGCGCAGGTCGTAGAGTTCGGGCGAGGCACTATCCCTCACCTCTCCGTGGCGGTCTATGATGGTGTCGATGTGGCCGGCAATCTCCGGAAAAGCCTTAACATCCTGCGACATCTCGGCCGCCAACGGGTAGCGTTCCTTGCGTGCCAAAAAGAAGCCCGCAGCCTCACCAACACACTTCAAGCCACCCCGCAACTGCACCAACTCCTCGCCTTCGAGGAATGTGCCCTCCACAGCCAACTTGCTAACCTCCGCACCAAACTCCACCAACTCGCCATTCGGGAACTCCTGCTCCATCATCAGAGCCAAACGGAACTCTTCGGCAAGAGCCTGACGGTAGCCCACCTCGGCAGGCGAGGTGGAAAAATTCATCTCGGCCATCAGGTCGGCTCCCCTCTTGGTGGAACACCTTTCAAGCAATTGGGTGCGTATGCGGTCGAAACCGAGTCGTTGTTCTATCATCGTCATCTATCAACGTGCTATTCGTCTGTACATCAAGGAGCTAATCCTCCTTAAAGTCAACATATTCGCCCACATTTTTGTTCACTTTTTTCTTCTTGGGTGTAGCCATACGACTCACACTCACACGTCCCTCGTCGGGGTTGGTGTGGGTGTGGGTAGTGTGGCCATTGGAGCCATTGGAGCCATTGGAGCCGAAGTGCCAAGTGTAGCCCCTAAACTCCTCGCCACGTGCCTCGGCCTCGCGACGAGCCTTGTTGATGCGCACACGCAACACAATGTTGAACACCAGCGCCACAAGTAGCAAGAAGCCCAACACTCCAAAAATAACCCTAAAAATATCGCCCAGCGTGATTGCTCCCGTGAGGGTTAGCATCAGCAAAATGATGAGCAACCAATATCTCAATCCAAATCGTTCCACAAGTAAGTTAATTTGTAATTAGTAATAAATTTTGAATTTTGAATTTTGAATTCACTTATTCACCCTGTATGCCTTTTTCACTCCGTTCACCTTGGAGATGGCGTAGGTAACCATATCGGCAACACTCGACGAGGGTACTTCCACATTGATTACACCACCCGCCATTCCGTCCCTCGTGGGCGAGATGGCCACCGAGCGAATGTTGATATTGAGCGCGCCAATCTTCTCCACAATGTGGTTCAACACTCCCGGGCTATCCTCGGCCACAACACGAACAGATGCCACAAAACTACCCTTACTCTGCTCGCCACGCCAACGCGCCGCAATGACACGATAGGGATACAACTCTTTGAGCCTGCGTGCATTGGGGCAGTCGCTACGGTGAATGGTGATACCACTCGAAATGGTCGTGAAGCCAAACACATCGTCGCCAAAGATGGGGTTGCAGCAGCGTGCAATGTTATATTTCAGGCCGTGCACCTCGTCGCCCAAGATAAGTTCCTCGGCAATGGGGCTCTCCTTGCGAGGTGTTGTCGGTTCTTTGCGTGGCGCAGGAGGTTGCGGAGTGTCGCCCACCTCCAAATAGCGAGTGATGACCTCCTTAACCTCGCCCATATCAACCTTTTCGTCCACAATGCGTCCGTAGAGTTCCATACCCGTACGCAATTTATAGTGGCGGCACAGGGCATTAACAGCGTCATCAATGGAGATGGTCAGTTTCCAATTCTTCAACTTACGTTCCAGCTCCTCCCTGCCCAATTTGGCCATCTTGCTCTCCTCCTCACGCAGGCAGACCTTGATGCGGTGGCGGGCCTTGCTGGTAACAACCACCGAGAGCCAATCCTTCTTGGGTTTCTGGTTCTTGCTGGTGAGAATCGTAACGATGTCGCCATTGTGAAGCGGCTCCTTGATGGAGACATTCCTATCGCCAATCTTCGCTCCCACGCAGGATGCACCCACCGAGGAGTGGATATCAAAGGCGAAGTCCAGCACCGTGGCACCCTCGGGCAGTTTCCTCAGGTCGCCTTTGGGAGTGAACACAAAGACCTCGCGCGATGTCATTGAGGCATCCAACTTACGGGCAATACCCGACTTGTCGCCGCCCTCCTCAATAATCTCCCTGAGGCGTGCCAGCCACTGCTCGTGGCTGATGGTGCCACCACCCACGCCCTTGTAGCGCCAATGGGCTGCAATACCCCTCTCGGCCACCTCGTCCATACGCTCCGTGCGTATCTGTATCTCCACCCACTGACCAAAGGCCAACACCGTGGCGTGCAACGACTCATAGCCGTTGCTCTTCGGTATGGATATCCAATCCCTCATACGGTCGGGGTTGGGAGTGTAGAAGTCGGTAACTATCGAAAAGACATTCCAACACTGCATCTTCTCCGCCTCCCTCGGGCAGTCGATGATGATGCGGATGGCAAAGATGTCATACACCTCGTCAAACCCGACCTTCTGGCGCACCATCTTTCGCCAGATGGAATAGACACTCTTGGTGCGGCTCTTGATGTGGTAGCGAATACCACTCTGGCGCATTTTCTCCTCGATGGGCACCAACACGTTGGCCATAAGTTCGGCCCTCTGCTCGGCACTCTCGGCCAAACGGCGGCTGATGTCGGCATAGGCCTTCGGCTCGATGTGGGCAAAGGATATCTCCTCCAACTCGCTCTTGATGTTGTAGAGACCGAGTTTGTGGGCAATCTGAGCATAGAGGTTCATACTCTCCCAACTCTTTTGGAGCTGTTTTTTGGGAGGGAACATATCAATATGTCGCATCACCTCCAAGCGGTCGGCGAGTTTGAGAAGTATAACCCTTGCGTCGGTGGAATAGGAAATTATCAGGTCGCGGAAGTTATCCACCTGCTCCTTGTCGCTGTTGGTGTTGATGCTCGATATGTCGTTCATACCGAGGATGATACCCACCACCGCTTCGCCAAAGAGTTTGTTCACCTCGGCCAAATTGAGAAGCCCCATACGTGCAGCATCGTGCAGCAGTGCAGCCACCACCGAGTTACGTCCCAAACCAACCTCCTCGACCACGATGCGGGCCGTCCCCACCGAGTGGTCAATCAGTGGCGAGCCATCGTAGCGAGTCTGCCCATCAAGGGCCTCACTCGCCATAGCCAACGCCTGACGAATAAGCCCTACACTGTGGTCGCTAAACTGCCCACTGCATAGTGCAAGAAAGTCTGTATGTGTTGTTTGTGTTGTCATTCAAAAAAAAGCCGTTGGCCGTTAGTCCAAAATTAGTAATTATTTGTTGCACACTCCTCCGACTTACCAAATGACAACCCTCTCCTCCGCAGGGCGGTACATTGCGCCATCGGTGATACCGAAGGCCTCATACCACTCGGCAATGTTGGGTATGGTGCCATTAACCCTCCATTTACCCAGCGAGTGGGGATCTACTTTGGTAAGCCTGATAACCTCCTCGGGGCGGATGTTCTGTGCCCACAAGGTGGCGTAGGAGATGTAGAACCTCTGTGCTGCGGTGTAGCCGTCAATCTTCTCCGGCTCCACCCCGCCGAGTGCATTTTGCAGTGCCGTGTAAGCCACCCTGAGGCCACCTTGGTCGGCAATGTTCTCGCCGAGGGTGAAGGCTCCGTTGGCGTGGAGTCCCTCCTCGTTTACCTCTATGGCATCGAACTGTGCCACAAGCTTTTGGGCCTTCTGGTCGAAAGCCTCCGCATCAGCCTTTGTCCACCAATCACGCAGGTTGCCGTCCTTGTCGTACTGGCGGCCTTGGTCGTCAAATCCGTGTGTCATCTCGTGGCCAATAACCACACCGATTGCGCCATAGTTAACCGCATCGTCAGCCTCGGGATTGAAGAAGGGTGGTTGCAGGATGGCTGCCGGGAAGCAAATCTCGTTGGTGGTGGGATTATAGTATGCATTCACCGTCTGGGGGCTCATAAACCACTTGGCCCTATCGACCGGTTTGTTCAAGTCGGCAAGGTTGTCGGCAGTGTACCACTCGTTGGCGGCCTTGATGTTGGCAAGGTAACTCTGCGAAGGAACAATCTCCAACGACGAGTAGTCTTTCCACTTATCGGGGTAGCCAATCTTCACGGTGAAGGTTGCGAGTTTCTCCTGCGCTTTCACCTTTGTTGCATCGCTCATCCACTCCAAGGCGTTGATGTGTTGCGAAAGAGCCACTTGGAGGTTACCCACAATGGCGAGCATCTTATCCTTGTACTCGGCAGGGAAGAATTTGGCCACATAGAGTTCGCCCACAGCCTCCGAAAGGAGCGAGTTGGCCGTTCCGAGCGAGCGTTTCCAGCGGGGGCGTTGCTCCTGCTGGCCCGAAAGGGTACGACCATAGAAGTCGAAATTGGCTGCCGAGAAGTCGTCCGAAAGGTAGGGTGCGGCACTCCTCACCTCGTGGAAGAGCAGGTAGTCTTTGATGGTGCGCAGGGGAGCCTTGCCGATAAGCTCGTCTGCCTTGGCAAGCGCAGGCTGTTGACTTACAACCAACTCCTCAGGCATATAGAAACACATTGCAGCCGAGTAGGCCTCCCAATCGATATTGGGATAGGTGCGTTTCAAAGAGCTCAACGTGGTGCGTTTGTAGTTCTTGTGGGGGTTTCGCAACTCCACATTGGTATAGTGGGCACCAGCGAGGGCGTTCTCGATGGTCATCACATTCTCTGCAATACGCACACACTCCTCTTCCGAGTAGCCGGCCAAAGCCATAACCTTACGGATGTAGTCCACATAGGCTTTGCGGATATCCTCGCCACTCTCGTCGAAGTAGTAGTCCCTGTCGCCCAAGCCCAAACCTGCCTGACCGAGGTAGAGTACATTGGCAGATGTGTTCATCTCGTCGGCCGACACCATCGCATAGAAGAACGGGTTGCCACTTGTGCAGTGCATCCTACCAATCAGGGTACTCAGAGCGCGCCTGCTATCCACCCCCTCAATGACATCGAGAGCCTCACGGAGTGGTTGGGCACCCTCGGCATTGAGCCTCGTGCTGTCGAGTCCCATACGGTAGAGGTCGGCAATCTTTTGCTCCACGCTCCCCTCCTCCACTTTTTTCTTCTCCAACTCGGCGAAGAGTTCTTTGATGCGGAGTTCGTTGCTCTCGCGGAGCATATCGAAGGCTCCATAGCGTGAGTACTCCGGTTTCATAGGGTTATTGCGCTGCCAACCTGCCGTGAAATGCTCATAGAAATCATCTTGAAGAGCATAACTCTCGTCAAAATTGGCGGTGTTGATTGCGGGGCTTTTCTTTTCGCCACCACACGAACAGAGTGTGGCAATGGAAAAAAGAGTAATCATAGTTCTTTTCATAAATAAGGTATAAAAATAACGATAAGTCTGTCAAAAATTATTTGCAAAGATAAAATTTTTTCCTATATTTGTAAACACAGTAGTTTCTAACCCTTAAATAAATTGAAGAGATATGAAACGGTTTTTCACCATTTTGGCTACTCTGGCGGTTGTTTCGACAACAATCGCTCCCGCCTCGGCGCAGAGCAGAGGCGAGTGGAATCTCAGGGGTGGTGTGGGATGGTACTCCCTGCCCGACATTGTGGGCGTACTCATTGCCGGCTTTGGCTCTATCGACACCACCGAAGGCACTTCTTCACAAGCTTTTGCACCGCTGCTCAACCCCAATGTCGAACTCCACTATGGATTTAACGATTGGTTCGCACTAGGCGGCTCGTTGACCGTCGGACTCACCACCGCCAAATCGACCTTCGATGACTCTGGCGCCGTAAACAAATCCATTTTTGCCCTCTATCCCACCTTGTGTATCAATGCCATCACCACCTATTTCCGTTCCGGCAGGTTCTCGATGTATGGCTCTTGGGGTGTGGGAGTTATGGGGCTCTTCTCTCGTCAATCGGGTGCCGACATCTCCGACAGCAGCCTACAATTTGCCATATCACCTATGGGCAACCTCTACCCATTGAGTTTCTCTTATGGAGGTCGCACGGGTGGCTTTGCCGAACTCGGCTGGGGAGCCAAAGGTTTCGTCAATCTCGGAGTGTACCACACGTTTTAGCGCACTATGTCCAAACACAAAATTTTCTACCCTCAGGGGGTATGTTCGAGGGTGATTGACATCACCCTCTCCGACGATGGCACCACCATCGAAAAGGTGCAATTTACAGGCGGTTGCCACGGCAACACACAGGGTGTGGCAGCACTCGCAAAGGGACGTCCCGTGGCAGAGGTTGTGGCCCTGCTCAATGGGATTGATTGCAGAGGCAAAGGGACCTCGTGTCCCGACCAACTCGCACGTGCTTTGGAGGAGGTTAACACGACACACTAAGGCGTAGCCAGAGGCCACAATGGTCGGCACAAAAAGAGAGGGATTTGTGGGTTTTGAAGCCCACAAATCCCTCCCTTTTTGCCAAATGAGGCCCATATTTGCACTACAAACAACTTTTTCGGACGCTTTGGTTTTTTTATAAGATAAAAAATACTACATTTGTCCGATAAACCGACAAATTAGTATTTAACACAAATAAGACGCTATGTTCAAAAAACTCACTCTTTGTGTCGCCCTCGCACTTGCTCTCTGCTCGTGCGGCAGCCAGAAAGATTTAGCCTACTTCCAAGATGCCCAAATAGGTGTTCTTGATTCCACCGTGGGACAATTAAACACCATCAAACCCGGAGATGTGCTGACCATCTCGGTATCGTCTAGTACTCCCGAGTTGGCTATTCCCTACAACCTGTTCTCGGCCCGCAGCCAGATTGCAAGCGCAACTACCGCTGCAAACTCTTCAAGCAGGGTTATCTCCAATGTTACCTACGAGGGCTACACCGTCAATAGCGAGGGCTGTATCAATTTCCCCGTATTGGGCGAAATAAAGGTTGGTGGGCTCACACGCGAGCAACTTGTAAAACAGTTGCAAGATACACTCAAAGAGGTGATGCCGGACCCTGTGGTTACGGTCAGCTTCGTCAACTTCTACATCACCGTCATCGGCGAAGTGGCAAGGCCCGGTACCTACAACTTCCCCGGCGATAGGCTCACCCTCTTGGAGGCTATCGGCTTTGCCGGCGACCTTACCGTCTATGGCGAGAGGACCAAAGTGATGGTCATTCGCGAAGAGAACGGCAAACGCCACGTGGAGGTTCTTAACCTCAAATCGAAGGACATTTTCAAGTCGCCCTATTTCTACCTCAAACAGAACGATGTGGTGTATGTAGAACCCGTTGGCGCAAAGGCCAAGAGCGTGTCAACCTTCACCACCTATTTCCCCATCATCACCTCGCTCGCATCGCTTGGCACTTCGATAACTATGATGATTTACTACCTCTCGTTTGCTTCGCGAGTTAAGTAAAAAAGCACGACGATAAATATGGCTATGGAAAACTACAATACACAAAACAACTACACTCAACCCGCAGGAGTGGTTGAGGAACAAGGCTCGGAGTTGTCGCTCCGAACCATTTGGAAATTCTTTACCGGCAACTGGTTCTGGTTCGTTGTGTCGGTATTTGTATGCCTCTGCGCAGGCTTCCTCTACTGCAAAGTTACCCCCAAAATCTATTCGTCGAGTGCGCTCATCTACGTTGACGAGAACTCCTCGCGAAGTGTGAAGTCGGATGTAACGACAATGACCAATATCCGTATGATGCGCCAGACATCGGTGGTGGACAACGAGGCCGCAATTCTCCGCTCGCGTTCGCTGATGAACAAGGTGGTTGAGAATATGAACGCCAACATCCTCTACTACGTGCCTGCCAAATTGCGCAAAGTTGAGGTATATGCCCCTACCGTGCCGATAGAGGTGGTTGTTGATTCGCTGATGGCCCCATTCGTTATGGATATCTCCATACTCGAAGATGGCACATACAGCGGTACCATTGAGTATAAAAAACACGGAGTGGAGCACGAGGACGCCTTTACCACCGCCCTCGACCAGCCTATCTATGGCGGTATGGGTATCGTGCGTATCGTGAAGAATGAGAACTACATCGCCCCCGTCGTGGAAGAGAATCCGGAGGATATGGAGGAGATTGGCCAAGAGAACAAGAAAAACAAGACTAAGAAAAAGACCACTCCTCGCTACTTCGTCAAAGTCGGTAGCGTCAAGGGCTATGCCCGTGTGCTGTCGGCCAACCTGAGTGTTGCTCCTTCGAGCAAAACCACAAGCCTTATCAGCGTGGGTATGAAGACCGCCGTTCCACAAAAATCGGCCGACATTGTCAACGAGCTCATCCGTGTCTATAACGAAGACGCCAAAGAGGGTGAAAGGGCTGTTGCAAGGGCCACTATGGAGTTTGTGGACGAGAGGTTGTCTATCGTGGGCGGCGACCTCGACGATGTGGACTCCTCGGTGGAGGAATATCGTAAGAGTTCGCAGACAGTGAATGCAACAACCGAGGCTAACCTCTATGTGCAGGCTGTTGCAAAACTCGAAGACCAAGCCGTGCAGGTTGAGACACAAATCAGCATCCTCAACGAGGTGTATGACTTTGTGAAGTCCATTATGGGTAAGGCAGAGATGGTTCCCAGCCTTGCTGTGGACAACGACGGTGCGCTCTCGACACTTATCAACAACTACAACAGCGCTGTGTTGTCCTACCGTAGCGTGGGTGGCGATGATATGCTCAGCAATCCCTCGGTGAGGACCAAAAAAGAGGCACTGCTCGAAATGCAGAGCCTGTTGCCCGCATCTATCACCAACCAACGCAACTCGTTGGAGGTACAGCTCCGTTCGCTCAACAAGCAGATTGCCGAGAATAAGAACAAAGTGAGCAACCTGCCCACCATCGAGAAGGAGTCGCAGTCGATTATGCGTAACCAACAAATCAAGGTGCGCATCTATGAGTACCTGCTCAACAAACGCGAGGAGACAAGCCTTAAATTGGCCACAACCGCTCCTGTTTCAAGGGTAATCGACCCTGCCGAGCCTTCGGGCATGCCCATTTCGCCCAAGACCGCAATGATTATGTTGTTGGCGCTGATTGTGGGTATTGTATTGCCCGTTGTGATAATCTTTGTTGCCGAGGCTTTGAGGAGTAAAATCTACTCGGTAGAGGAGGTTGAAGGCATACTGAAAGGCGACATTCCCATCATTGGTGCAATCCCCTCGAAGCAGAACAAGAATGGTAGCGACATTATGGTAACCCCCAATAGTCGTGATGCCGTTGCAGAGGCCTTCCGTATGGTACGTACCAATGTGGACTTTATGCTCGCGGGAGGTGGAAAAGTCATTATGGTTACTTCCACCGTTCCCTCGGAAGGCAAGACTACTTGTTCGCTGAACATCGCACTCTCCTTCGCTATCACGGGTAAGAAGGTACTTATCGTGGATATGGATATGCGCAAGGGTTCGTTGGAGCAGCGTATCGGTATCAGCAGCCACGGCAAGGGTATCGTCAATTACCTCGTCGGCAAGGAAACAGACATTAACAATCTCATCATCAAAAACAGCATCCACGGTGTAGATGCTCTCTTGGTTGGTATCATTCCTCCCAACCCTGCCGAGTTGTTGATGCATGGCGAGCTGGATGGCTTGTTCGAGAAACTGAAAGGTATGTATGACTACATCATTGTCGATACTGCCCCCATTGCACTTGTTACCGACACAATGATTGCCAACAGGTTGGCCGATATGACGCTCTACTGTATGCGTATGGGACACACCGAGAAGAACGTCTTTGAGACTTTGAAGGCCATCACCACTCGTCAGTCGTTGAAGAATATGGGTATCATCATCTCGGATGTGGGTGTTGGCAAACTCTACTACGGTGGTGAGAAAAACAGCAAAGGCTATGGTTACGGATATGGCTATGGTTACGGCTATGGTTATGGCTACCGCGAGGACAATACCAAAGACAATTTTGTGTCCAAGTTCTTCAAAACGCTGAAAAAACGTAGATAAAAGAAAAAAAAACGCGAAGTTCGTTGTTTTTGAGAAAAAAAGTAATAACTTTGCCAAAGACCACATAATAAACTACACATAAACTAATAAATTAAACTTTACAACTATGCAAGCATTAGTAGAGAAAATCAACGCTCAGATCGAGCTTTTCCAAGTAAACGCTAAACTCCAAGCAGAGAAAGGTAACAAAGCTGCCGGCACTCGCGCTCGCAAAGCTGCTTTGGAGGTATCGAAACTCATGAAAGAGTTCCGTAAAGCATCGGTTGAGGCTGCTAAATAATTAGTCAGTTTTACCACTTTTTTTAGCACAAGGAGGCAGCCTCTTTTGGGGTGCCTCCTTGTTGTTACAATGAGAAACAAAACCCCACACCCCTCTCTTCGAAAATAAAAGACAATGGTAACACTAAGACTCATCACCATCGCTTGTGCACTCATTGCCTCGCTGGGCAATGCTGCGTGTGTGCCGAGTATGGAGCCACCCAAACGCCCGACGGTCAACACACAAACAAACGGGTTGGTGGCCATAACAGACCAACTTGTGGCCGCTGCCGGCGCAACCGAACAGATGCGCACCAAAGCTGCCGAACTGCGTGCAACCACGAGTACAGCCAACGGCACACTACGAAGTGGTGTATATGTCTATTCGGCGACGGTGGAGGAGTATGCACAAAAACCCGAACAGTTGGCCGCACGCTTGGCACTGCTGGGTATGAGCGATGTCTATCTGAGTATGTCGCGCGAAGTGATGAACTCCGCCACTCACGAAAAGAGAGATTGGTATGAGAAGTTTATCGGCACGGCACACCTATATAATATAAAGGTGTATGCTATGCGTTTGCAGAGCAACACTATCTACACCAACGAGGATGTTGTGCGTACGGAGGTGGAGGCCATCAAGACGTGGAATTCGTCGGTTGCTCCCATTTGCCAAGTGGATGGCATCTCTGCTGACCTCGAACCACACACTATGAAATCCTCCGACACCAACGCACAAGCACTCGGCTATTGGTGGGACAGCACCAACAACTACGGTAAGGGAGGAAGTAACGACCGCCTTGTGGGCCTCACCCTCGACCGCCTGTCGTATGCAGACCTATTGCTTGGCGACCTACAACTTTGTGAGGCCCTCTTTTCGGCCTTTCAGCCCAAGTATGACCAAGGAGTGCTGTCGAAGGGTTGTGCCGAAGATTTTCTGGCCGTGTGCGATTGGGTGATGGTTATGGCCTACCGCACCACCGCCGACAAGATTTGGACCGACGTGGAGAACTACCTCAAAGCCACCCCTGCCAATAGAAAAGGGTGTGTATCGGTGGCTGTGAAGGTACACCAAAACGAACTCGACAACGTGTCGCCCTCATTGAAACCGTTTGGTTGGAAGGGTGCAGTGGAGGCCATAGGTAGCGTTGTGCAGCGTGGCAAAGCGTGGCCCGCATTCCGAGGAGTGGACTACTTCCAATATGTCGGCCTCGAAGACCTCTGGGAAGCAGAGTAGGAAGAGGAATTGAGAATTGAGAATTGAGAATTGAGAATTGAGAATTGAGAGCAGAAAGGGAAAATATTTACTAATTACTCTCTACTAATTACTAATTAAAAAGACGGTCGACGGTTGACGGTTGACGATTGACAAAAGAAAAGCCACGGGTTTTCCCGTGGCTTTTCTTTGCAGTGCGGTGCAAAATTCACCCGCACTCTGCGTTTTTTCGCTACTCTATCCACACAAGGATAAGTGCAGTATATTTTGTGTCGGCACCACCAATAAGATAGACTTTGTTGTCCTCCAAACGATCAACCTTCATCGCCTTGTAGGTAACACTCGACGACAACTCCTTAATTCCTTTGCTTGTCATCTTAACATCCACTATCTGCCCCACCTTAGGCTCGGCCGACAAGACAAACTGAACATACTTATTACCCTCGTTGTTCATAATGCGGTAGGTCAGTTTCGACTTGTTGAAATAGCCCTGACCATCACTCTGATTGAAGGTATAGGTGGATCTGCCCTGCTCATTGGCATAGGTATATACACCCGGAACATCCTGCAAGTCCATATAGACAGTCAGTGCGTCCAGCTGTTTGTCGCCCACCTCGGGAGTAACACACGAGGTAATAGAGGTGATGGTTGCCACAAGGATTATTGCTATTGTGAAAATACGTTTCATCGTCGTCCAATTCTTTTTGTGTTATACATGATATCCCTCGTTATTTTATGGTAATGTAGCGATAGATATACTCCGTATTACCCTCATCGTCGGTAACAACAGCGCACACCTGATGTTTGCCGGCCGAGAGTTTGAGGTAAACCTCCTTGCTCACCTTGCCGTCAATGTACCAAGTGATGCTCTCGGGAGTACAATCGAGGTCCTTAACACTGAGCCACACATAGTCGCTCTTGCCATAGGAGGCCTGCATATTGAGTGCCGAGCGAGCCATCGAAGCCACAGCAGCACCCTGTGTGGTGATGTGGAAGGTGTAGATGGCCTTCTCGTTCACTACGCCGCCATCCACACCATAGATTGCAACTCTATACTCGGTACGTGGAGCCAAAATTGGCAAAACGGCAAATTTATTGGAGGTTTCCAACGTCAACTCCTCCGAAGTCTTGGTGTTGGTATAGACCACTTTCCATTTGGCGTAGTCGTGTTTGCTTGTCTCCCAACTAACGAAAGCATCGTATTGATTCACCTCATAGCTCAAATCGTCCACAAGGACGGTCATAACCACATCCTTACCATCAAGGGCAATGTTGGATATCTTCAACCCCATAGGGACTGCATTCCAGTCGCAGAATGCGGGACTCGACTTATCGGTCAGTGCGGTAATCTGCGCTTCACCGGGGAAGAACCACCTACGGCTCTGGCTGTTGGGGGCCGAAGGATCGGCACGGAAAAGCTTCAAGCACTCGTGCGATGAGTAGGCATTACCGCGGTTATAATCCCAACGAGAGAGCATATCGGTACCTATGTCCACGTGATAGACCAGCATACCATTGCCGCCCGCAAAACCGGAGATATCCACATTCGGATCACCTTCGAGCAGATATTTATCCCACTTGAACGACTCATTGTTAGCCTGCGCATTGTGGTTCTCGAAGAGGAAAAACTCATCGCGGTTTTCGTCGGTGAAGATAACATAGCCGTTATTGTCGTAGAGTGGGCCCAAGCGATACTCTCCAACCTCGGTAATCTCCTTAGGTTGTGCCCAACCGAGCAACCAACGCTCAAAGATGTTGTAGGCAGGAGGAGTACGTCCCTCATTGAGGTAGTTGCCGGCAGCCATAATGTCGGCATATTGGAGTCCGAAAGCAGAACCATTCTCCGTTCCATCGGTGTCGTAGTTATCGGGCAGGCCGATGGCGTGGCCAAACTCGTGGCAGAAGGAACCAATGCCGGAGTACTCCTTACCGGAGCCTTTCAACTCCGAGGTACAAGCGTAGGTGTAGGCAATCTTGCCATCGAAGACAGGTGTTTCGGTGGTGTCGAGGTTGCTACCACCCGGAGTACCTTTGGGAAGGAGGTAGGACATATGAGGCCACACTGCATCGGGGTAGGTATATTTGGCCTCAGCCTCGTTGTTGCCGGCAAAAAAGACAAAAACAAGGTCAATTTGGCCATCGTTGTTACCATCGAACTGCGAAAAGTCGAGGCCATCCCTATCGGCCAAATTACAAGCCTCCAAAATCATATAAGCAGGCCTCTGGTCGCTGCCATAGGAGGTGTTACCACCATAGTAGGAACGAGGGTTGGAGAGCTCATAGGGGCCCATAACCACAAACTCCGGCTCGAATTGTCCATTGGAGTTGGCAATAAAATAGTCCCTTGCACTACCCGTAGCGCCATTCTTGCTGTATCCCTGCTCGTTGAGCATTGCGGTAAAGTCGGCGTTGGCAGTTGCGTGGCTTTGGAACTTCACATCGGTATATTCCACAAGGATTGCAAGTCCTTTCATCTTACCCTTGCGTGCACCACCCCAGCGACCAATTTTCAGAGCTTGATCTACCGAAGTGCGAGTGGACATCTCCGCTGCTCGGGAGAGCAACAAATCTGTTGCACACACCGGATGGCGCCCCAAAGCGGCATTCACACTCGGACGCAGTCCCACGCTCTTGTTTGCCACCTTGCGCTGCTCGGCAGAGAGTTGGCCCATCGGGCGAGCCACCACATCCGAAGCGGTCAGCAGACCATCTTTCATCGTGGCAAAGTAGAAATCGCCACTACCCTTCTGAATAACCGTGTAGGTCTTGTCCATCAGCGTATAGTGCATAAATTCGTCGCCAAAGGTTTCGAGCGAGATGACGGTGCCGTCCGACTGAACAAAAGAGACAGCTCCCGGTTTGGCAGGAATTGCCAGCACCACAGCCATTGTGCAAACTGTGAGGAGTGCGGTAAGGAGGAGTTTTTTCATATTCTCAAACAAAAAAAGATTTTCAGCTCGCAAGTTACTCCTTTTTTTCGGATATACAATATCCGAATAGGGACATTTCACACACCTTGTTCGATTTTTCTCTTTGCGGTTTTCGTTGTATCTTTGCACAAACGAAGATTGAAATCTCAAAATATAGTTGCTATGAAATTCAAAAAACTTGTGGCCATCGAGCCCGTAAGCCTCATTCCTTCGGCAGAGAAAGAGCTGTTCACTCTGGCCGAAGAAGTTGTTATGTACGACGATGTTCCCTCCTCCGACGAGGAGATTGCCTCCCGCGTGGGGGATGCTGATGCGGTATTGTTGAGCTACACCTCTCGTTTGGAGCGAGGCGCAATGGAGCTATGCCCCAACCTGAAATATGTCGGTATGTGTTGTTCGCTCTACTCGCCCGAGAGTGCCAACGTGGACATTCGCTATGCGGCTTCGCGCGGCATCACCGTTACGGGCATCCGCGACTATGGCGACGAAGGTGTTGTGGAATATGTTGTGAGTGAGCTGGTGCGCCTGCTGCACGGTTTTGGCGAGGAGCCTTGGGAGGGAACTCCGAGAGAGATTACGGGGCTAAAAGTGGGCGTCGTCGGGCTTGGCAAGTCGGGCGGTATGATTGCCGATGCGATGCACTTTTACGGTGCCGAGATTAGCTATTTTGCGCGCTCCGAAAAGGAGTGGGCACGCCAAAAAGGCTACCATTTCCAACCTCTCAAAACTCTGCTTGCCGAGAGCGATGTGGTATTTTGCTGCCTGAACAAAAACACCGTTCTGCTCCACGACGAAGAGTTTGCCGTAATGGGTGGCCACAAGGTGCTCTTCAACACAGGTTTGTCGCCCGCTTGGGACGAAGTTCCCATGCTCCGTTGGTTGGAGAGCGCACCCGACAACCGCCTCTACTGCGACACCCTCGGTGCATTGGGCGGAGCACATCTTATGGGGCACCCACAGGTACGCACCGTTAACATCTCCACCGGCCGCACCATTCAGGCCTTCGACCGTCTGAGCGAGAAGGTTCTCAACAACATCAAAGAGTTTCTTGCAAACTGACGATTAAGTGCCTCATTAGGCTGACTATCAATCACTCTCACCATTCACACCAACAAAAAAGCCACCCTTTCAGCGGGTGGCTTTTTGTTGGCCTTATCAGAAGAGCTATGACGCTCTTCGCGGACGGCACATCTATTTCGAGATTGTGTACTCGCCTGCCGGCAGGGTAACATAGAGGGTGCCCTCCTCGGCACCAACTGTGCCTTTTGCCACACTCTTGCCTTTGTGGAGCACTTTCCACGCGCCCTCCGAGAGGTCGCACACCAACACTTTGAATTTGCTCTTCTCGCCACTCTCGGCGGTGGGGATGGTGAATGTGAAAGGCTCACTCTGCGAGGTGGCATCCTTACGGAATATAACAACGCGGTCTGCGATGGCAACTCCAACGTGGGTGTCTGCATCGATGCGACGCACATCGTTGAGCGCACCTGCACTATTATCGGCCACTTGTATCACATTGAGGAAGTTATTCTCGGCAGCGGGCCTCTTGGGTGTTACCTCCACCCTCCATTCACCCCTCTCGTTACACGGATCGGGACGAGTGGTTGCAGCATTGGGATAGTTGGTACCGAATACCCAGAACTCCTTTCCGGGGCCACCCACCTTCTCAATATTCAGGTCGTCGGCCTCGGGCAACAAAACGGAGCAGTGAAGCATACCGCTATCACCATTTTTGGTGCGTTTCACAACGAAACTCTCGCTCTCGATGGCTGGCTCTTCGATGCTGTGCAGGAGCCAATATTTCTTGAAGTCGGGGTTGGACGACACGATGCGGTCGAAGACAATCATAGTGGCAGGTACGGTGTGAGTTGTTGCCGTCTTGGTACTCTTACCCTCGCCATTGGTGGTTTCGAGGTTGAGGAACACAAAACTACGCCTAACGTCCTGTACCTTTGAGCTATAAGCCTTTGTGATGTCGCCTTTCAGGTAGGAGTACTCGGGGCGTTTTTCGGATGGGCCAAAGCCGTGTCCGAGAATCTTACCAACAGTATATTCCTCGCTTAGCAGCATATCGAAACTACGGCACGACTCCCAACGGTCGCCGGGCATACGCTGGCCACCGTCGTTGGCAGCGAACTCGGTTTTATCACTACCACCATAGTTCCAGCAGGCAAACTTCTCATCGGGATCGTAGATGAGCAGCGAGTTGTGTGCTATGGTACGCTTGAAGTAGTTTTTGTTGTGCGGGCTGTTGTAGCCACCCGACGAGCCCTGATAGGAGCCCGAATCGATGGCCAACGGGCCCTTGTGGTAGATTTGGAACGAGCCACCGTCGAGGTGCTGGTGGTTGCCATAGAACTGCTCGGTGATGCGCATCTCGGCAATCACACAGTTGCTGTCCCAACCCGTGCGAGCAATCATCCAACCAAAGGGAGTGCCGCTGTAACGGGTGAGAGGAAGGTTGTTTGGAGCCTTACCAACGAGGTCGAAGTCTCTCCACAAGAGTTCCAACATCCACATATGAGGCTCCACCTTGTTGCGACGGTCAAACTCGTAGGTGATGTATGGGTCTTTGTAGTAGCTTGCGGCCAAGAAAGCGGGCTGCGAGTAGTTTTGTGGTTGCTTACGAGGGGCGGGGTTCACGTCGCCCGAGGGCATCATCTGTCCATCGGGACGGCGGCGATAGATGAGGTCATACATCACATACTGCTGTGCGGGGTCATAAACTGCCCCTGCGCCCATCTTGTCCAAAATCCACAGAGAGTTGAGATCGTTGGTAAAACGCACCGACACGTAGCCACTACCTTGGTGGTAGTTTTGTCCCTTGTAGGTGTAGTTGCGCACGGGGATATAGTCCTCATAAATCATCTTGATAACGTAGTGATACATATCGGGGTACTCGTCGTAGATGGCGATACCGCACGAAAGCATATCGCGCAAAATCATCCACTCCGAGCCGTGGCCTGTAACGGCCTCGTTGCGTTTGGGGGGATAGTGGCACTCCATTGTTCCAGCTATTCGCACAAACTCATCGATATACTGCTGCCTCTCGCTGGGAGTCATCACATCGTAGCACCAATCATAGACCATAGCACCCACCATCAACATCGTACCGCTGGCACGCGAAAGGTCGTTTTTGGTGCCGAAAGAGGTGGTTTTCAGGGTGTCGAGCATCGACTTAACGGCCTTGCGACCGAGCATCATATCGTCATACAAGAGGTGGTCCAATGCTTGTAGTTGAACCTCGGAGGTTACACCTCTCATTTGGGCGTAGTAACGATAGCCGTGGTCTGTGATGGCAGCCTCCTCTTCGGGGGTGCGAGGCACGGCAGCTTTTTTGATGCGGCGCAGGATGGAACGAGCATCCGGAGTGTTGAGTTTCTCCATCAGGGCCGGAATTTCGCTACGGCGGAGAAAAACCCTCGGGTGTTCTTTGGGTGGCAGTGGTACGGTGGTGCCACCGAGGTCGGCCCACACAACCTCCTTCTCCTTACGTTCCGGAAGGTTATATTGCTCCGTGGGATTGTTGTTGGCCTGTGTGCTACCTACGAGGCAGAGGACGGCCATAAGAGATAAGCAAATTTTGCGCATAGTAGTTCTATGTTTGGTTCGTTTTTGTTCATTTATGACAGACAAATGTACGAAAAAATTGAGAATAATAGCACTAACAGAATCAAAACTCTCCCTAATAGTTGTAATTTTGCGAGAAAGTACCTACTTTTGACCAAAATCGAACGTGTAATTATGTCTGTTAGAAAATTTGTAGCAATAGCCCTTGCGGCTGTCTTGACGCTTGGCGTTGCCTGCGAGCAACCCGAGAGAGAGTGGGATGACAATTCCAACACACAGGGTAACACCAACACCCCTACACCGAAACCCGAACCCGAACCCGAGCCGGAGCCTGAGTATGAACTCACCGAGGAGGACAAGAAGGTCAATGTGGAGATTTTCGAGCTGCTGAACCTCGACTACTCCGGTCTTGCTGCCGTGAAGAAGGAGTACAACCAGAAGCACTACGCAAAGGCCGCCGAGGAGTTGGTTAGGTATATGCGCTACCGCACTGTGGTCAATCCGCTTAATCCGATGACCGACAAGACTATAACCGCTGCCGGACAATTCATTGCCGACCAAGCACTCGAATTGCGCTTTGCGGTAAAACTCAACACTTGGATGGAAGGTTCCAACTACTACTCCTTCGACGATGGACAAGGTGGTATAAATTGGGATTTTGTTGCCCCCGGAGCAGGTGATGAATACTACCAAAAGCATTGGCACGCTTGGTTCCAATATCTCGGTCAGGCACTATTTGCTACGGGCGATGACAAGTATTTCGATGCGTGGAAGATGCAGTATGCCGATTGGTTGCAACACTACCCCATTCCCACCGAGAAGGTCGATATCTATGCACAGGAAAATAAAATGTGGGGTTGTTTGTCGCTTGCCAATCGCATTCAATCTCAATTGAAGATACTGCCATTTTTCCTCACCTCCGACCATTTTACGGGTGATTGGCTATCGACGGTGTTGGTTGAGTTCCACAAGACAGTGGAGTTCAGCAGGGCCAACCCCTACTACGAGCCGGCAAGCAACATACGCTTGGCACAGGATGCAGCTTTGGTGCAGGCAGCAGTGTTGATGCCTGAGTTCAAAAAATCGTCCGAGTGGCTCTCGCAAGGAGCACAAAAATTCAAAGAGCAGCTTCTCCGTCAGTTTAATTCCGATGGCTCGCCGTTGGAACTCTCCCCCTCCTATGGTATGGGTGTGATTGAGAGTTTCCGCGCCACCTATGAGGTTGTACAGGCCAACAACAAGTTATCCCACTTTCCTGCCGACTACCTCTCGATGCTCGAAAAGGCCTGTATGTTCATCACCGACTACATATATCCCAACTACACTTGGGAGTGTTTCAACGACACTTTTGCCCAGACTATGAGTGTTCTATCGCGCAATGTGGGTTACTATGCTAAAATGTTCCCCAACAATGCTAAGTTTAGCTATGTAGGCTCCGGAGGTGCATCGGGTAGCAAACCCGACGAGAAACTAATCAGCTACCCCGTGGGCGGATTCTACTTCCTGCGTAACGGCTGGGATGATAAGTCGACCATACTCATCTACACCAACAACGCCAACCCCAAGAACTACACCCACTGCCACCACGACAACGGTACATTCTCGCTGTGGAGTAGGGGACGTAACTTTATGCCCGATGCAGGTGTCTTTACCTATGGTGGCGATAATGGCTTGGATGACATCAGGGACCGCAACAAGTCGGCAGCAAGCCACAACACCCTCACCAAAGACCTCGCCCCCATTGCCAAAGGCTATTGCGCCGGCAAACACCTCCTCTCGCAAGAGCAGAGTGGGGGAGTGAACGTTGTGGTGGCGGAGAATAAGTCATACAGCGACCTTTCGCACCGCAGGGGTGTGTTTATGGTTGACGACACCTTCTATGTGGTTGTGGATGAGGCCTATGGCACGGCAGCCAGCGTGCCTGTCAATGTCAGCTTCCACCTCTGTGCCGATAAGAATAAGGGAATAGATGTGGTGACTATTGACAACCAGAGCAGTAACTATGCCTACGGTGCTCACACAACCTTCTCGGACGGAGTGAATATGAAGTGGCTCACATTCTCCGAGACTCACACGGGCTTTAAGGGCGAGAGCGGCACAAGCTACTATTCGGAGAAACTCAACACGGAGACGGCTCGTAAGTTCTACCGCCTGACGGCCACCAAGAGTGGTGCATCGGATGTAGTGAGGTTCATCACCGTTATCCACCCCGACACATCGGCCAATATTAGTGCAGAGTTCTCGTCGGCCTATTCCGCTTCGGGAGCCTCGGTGGTGGTAACAATTGACGGCAAGAGCTACAACCTTTCTTACAAGTTGTAGGGGTGTTCCGAAAGGAGGGGAATGAGGTCTTTCTCTCCCGTTAGTCAACAAAAAAAGTGCACCGTGTGGTGCACTTTTTTTGTTGACTCCTGTTTCCTCTGCATAAAATATACACAACGAGGAAAGCGGCTGAATGCGCCCGACTACTCCTCGGCAAAAATCTCGGCCAACTTCTCGCCCAGAGCCTCGCCACGGAGGTTCTTCGCAATAATCACGCCCTCGCTATTGATGAGGAAGTTGGTGGGAATGGAGCTAACTGCGTAGTCCTTGACAGCAGGTGCCTCCCAACCGCCAAGGATACTCACGTTAACCCACTTCATACCCTTGTCGTTCATGGTGTTCACCCAAGCGTCCTTGTTGTTATCGAGGCTCACGCCATAAATCTCAAAGCCCTTGTCGTGGTACTCGGCATAGTCGGCCAGCAGGTAGGGCACCTCGCCCATACAGGGACGGCACCACGAAGCCCAGAAGTCCAGCAGGGTAACCTTGTTGGCCTTCACAACCTCGCTCAACGAAATCTCCTCGCCCTCGGCATTGGGCATCTTAATCTCAATGAACTCCTTGCCAACAGCCGTGCGCAGCATACCCTCGGCCCTACCCTTAACCTTCACCAACTCGGGCAACTTCTGCAACTCCTTGGGGTAGGCAGCAACGGCAGCCAAGATGTCCTCGGCCTCCATCGAGTAGTATTTGTTCATCACGAGGATATAGGCACCCCAGAGGTTATCCTTGTTGGCCTCGTAGCTCTCGTCGTTCAGAGCCTCAATCTGCTCATAGACAGCCCTCATCTCGTCCTCGCTAACCTCGGGGTTTTCGAGTTTGGCAGCGAGTGTGTTCTGTGCCTCCACATAGGCAGCAAAAGCATCGTTCGACACGGTACCGGCAGCCTTCACATTTTCGAGGTCCTCGGCGTTACCACTCACGCTAATCTCGCCACTCTCCAAGAACACAGGCACAACGGGCTGGCCATTAACGGCCAACAGCGTAAAGAGCGGAGTCATACTCTCAACCTCAATGGTAAACTTTCCATCCACAACCTCGGCCTCGCCATAAGGTTCTTCGACATTACCCGACATAGGCATCAGTGCCACAGTGCCTTCGAGCCCCTCGATGATACCGCTCACGGCATAGGTCTTTGCATTCTGGCAGCCCACCAGCAACATTGCGGCAGTCGCTACAAAAAGAACAATCTTTTTCATCTTCTCTACGATTTTTGTTATTGTTTGTTATACTTAGTTTTGTTTCCCGTCAGTTCTTCACCACCCTATCGGGGTTGCTACTCACAAACTTCTCCCACGAAGCCCCCTTACTGCTCTTTCGGGTGCGGCTAACGGGCTGGTGAGGAATGACCTGCGAGGTTTCAAAGTAGTGGCACAGAGCCACCGCCAAGCCATCCGTGGCATCCAACCTCTTGGGGTTATACTCCACACCCAGCATACTCTTCAACATTGAGGCCACTTGTTCCTTCGCTGCACCACCATTGCCCGTGATGGCCTGCTTAACCCTCCTCGGAGCATACTCAAAGACCTTGTGTCCACGGCACAATGCTGCCGCCATAGCCACCCCCTGTGCCCTGCCCAATTTGAGCATACTCTGCACATTCTCGCCAAAGAAGGGGCTCTCCAAAGCCACCTCATCGGGCCTATACTCGTCCACAAGTGCCAGCACCCTATCGAAAATGTAGCGTAACTTCTCATAAGGGTCTTTCATCTTGGTCATATCCACGTCGCCAATCACCACGGCACGCAGCTTGTTTTTGCTCAGCACCTCCAACACCCCGTAGCCCATACGGTTTGTGCCGGGGTCGATGCCCATAATTATACGGTGGTATTGGTCGGCCATTAGATTGACAAAGAGTAATTATAAAGAGTAATGGTGATGAGCAATGAGCAATAAGTAATGAGCAAATAATAATAAATTCCCTATCCTACTCTACTGTTGGGATTTGAGTGCTTTGAGTTCCTTTTCGAGTTGGTTGACGGTGCGTTGCAGTTCGGGCAGGTTGCGGTAAACAGCGTTCACCCTGCGGAAGCGGCGAGCATCGATGCCGTGGTTGCCCATAATCTGCGAGCCGGCAGGTACCGAGTTGCTCACACCCGTAACCGAGGCCACAATCGAGCCATCGCCCACAGTGATATGGCCCACAACGCCTGCCTGACCACCAATCATACACCTCTTGCCCACCTTGGCCGAACCTGCCACTGCCGACTGCCCCGCCATAACGGTACTCTCGCCAATGACCACATTGTGGCCAATCTGCACAAGGTTGTCCAACTTGGCACCCTTCTCGATGACTGTGGAGCCCATAGTGGCACGGTCGATGGTGGTGTTGGCACCAATCTCCACATCGTCCTCAATGGTAACGATACCAATCTGGGGAATCTTATCATAGGAGCCCTCCGCATTGGGAGCAAAGCCGAAGCCATCCGAGCCCACCACTGCGCCTGCGTGCAACACACACCTCTTGCCAATCTTGCAGCCCTCATAAATCTTCACACCCGAGTAGAGCGTGGTGCCGTCGCCAACGGTAGCTCCATCGCCAACATAGACGTGGGGGTAGATACTAACCCCATTGCCAATCTTGGCACCCTCGTCCACCACAGCATAGGCTCCGATGTAGCAATCCTCGCCCACGGTGGCACTCTCGGCCACAACAGCCGTGGGGTGTACTCCCTTCTTCTTGGGCTTGTAGGCCGCATAGAGTTCCAGCAGTTTGGCAAAGCAACCATAGGCATCGTCCACCTTAATCAGAGTGGCCTTAACCTCGCCCTTAGGCTCCCACGAGCGATTGACAATCACGATTGACGACTCGGTCGTATAGACATAGTGTTCATACTTGGGGTTGGCCATAAAGGAAATTGCCCCCTTGTGGCCCTCCTCAATCTTTGCAAACTCACTCACGGTAACATCCTTGTTACCCACAATCTCGCCACCCAAACCGGCAGCAATCATCTCTGCACTGAATTGCATCTCTATTGTGTGTATCTACAATGGTTCTTTTCTACAAATACTTTTTAATATCAACCCCTTGGGGCATAAATTGGGCCACATCGCCGCCAAACGACAGAATCTCCCTGATGACACTGCTCGACACCGCCACATACTCCGAGGGAGTGAAGAGCAACACGGTGGTAATCTCCGGATAGAGCCTCTGGTTTATCTGCATCATATTGCGCTCAAAGTCGAAATCGACCGTATTGCGCATACCACGCAGTATAAATTTCAGTTCGTTCTCTCGGCAGTAGTTACCCGTGAGTCCGCTATAACTCACCACTTCCACCCTCGGCTCGTCCTTATAGAGGTCCTCAATAAGCCGTTTGCGGTTTTCGGTGGTCAGCAGGCCCCTCTTGTCGGGGTTCTCGCCCACGGCCACAACAATCTTGTCGAAGAAGCGTAGTCCTTCGCTCACAAGGGCTTGGTGCCCCACCGTGAAGGGGTCAAACGACCCGGGAAAGAGCGCGGTTTTCATAGCTTATGCACCTGACGGCTAATGGCAACAGCTCGTTACACCAATTTCTCGAAGAGTTGGCGCATACTAACCTTCTCGGCAACAATAGCCTCCAACTCGCTGATGCTCACCCTCCACTGCTTCATAGTATCCCTCTCACGGATAGTAACCGTACCATCCTCTTTGGTCTGGTGGTCAACAGTTACGCAGAAGGGAGTACCAATGGCATCCTGACGGCGGTAGCGTTTACCGATGGAGTCCTTCTCGTCATACTGCACATTGTGGCTGAATTTGAGCTTGTGCACGAGGTCCATTGCAATCTCCTGCAAGCCGTCCTTCTTAACCAAAGGCAGCACTGCCACTTTCACAGGTGCCAGAGGTGCGGGGAACGACAACACGGTACGGGTCTCGCCATTCTCCAACTGCTCCTCCTTGTAGGCAGCCGAAAGAACCTGCAAGGTCATACGGTCAACACCAATGGATGTCTCCACAACATAGGGGACATAGCTCTCGCCCGTTTCGGGGTCGAAGTACTGAATCTTCTTACCCGAATACTGCTGGTGGCGGCCCAAGTCGTAGTCGGTACGGCTGTGGATACCCTCCACCTCCTTGAAGCCGAAGGGGAAGTTGTACTCCACGTCGGTAGCGGCGTTGGCATAGTGTGCGAGCTTATCGTGGTCGTGGAAGCGGTAGTTCTCATCACCAAAGCCGAGGGCACGGTGCCAACTCATACGAGTCTCTTTCCACTTGTTCCACCACATCATCTCCTCGCCGGGGCGCACGAAGAACTGCATCTCCATCTGCTCAAACTCCCTCATACGGAAGATGAACTGGCGAGCCACAATCTCGTTACGGAAGGCCTTACCAATCTGGGCAATACCGAAAGGAATCTTCATACGGCCGGTCTTCTGTACATTCAGGAAGTTGACCAAGATACCCTGGGCGGTTTCGGGCCGGAGATAGACGGTGTTGGCACCCTCGGCCACCGAGCCCATCTGGGTGGAGAACATCAGGTTGAACTGCCTAACCTCGGTCCAGTTGCGGCTACCCGAAATGGGGCACACAATCTCGCAGTCGAGGATAATCTGCCTCAACTCCACAAGGTCGTTGGCATTGAGAGCATCGGCCATACGCTTGTTGACCTCGTCCCTCTTGGCCGCAATCTCCAACACACGGCCGTTGGTTTGGAGGAACATCTCCTTGTTGAAACTCTCGCCAAAGCGTTTTGCAGCCTTGGTGCACTCCTTCTCAATCTTCTCGTCCTGCTTGGCAATCCAATCCTCAATCAACACGTCGGCACGATAGCGTTTCTTGGAGTCCTTATTGTCAATCAGAGGGTCGTTGAATGCGCCAACGTGGCCACTCGCCTCCCACACCTTGGGGTGCATAAAGATTGCTGCATCGATACCCACGATGTTGTCGTGCAGTTTGGTCATCGAATCCCACCAATAGGTCTTGATGTTGTTCTTCAACTCCACGCCCAGCTGGCCGTAGTCATACACGGCACTAAGTCCATCGTAAATCTCGCTCGAAGGGAAAATAAAACCATACTCCTTGCAGTGAGCAATCAGTTTCTTAAAGAGTTCTTCCTGTGTCATTTTCTCGTTTGTGTTATATTTGTAATTATCTACTATTTTGTCCGCACCTAATGCAATTTACAAAGATAGAAAAAATAATTGAAAATTGAAAATTGACAACGGAAAAAGTTGTGAGGGCAGAAAGAGCAGAAAGAGCAGAAAGGGACCTTAAAAAGACGTTGGACGTTAGACCACAATTAAAAAACGCAAAGAACGAGATGAATGCAAGGGCGTCAGAATGACGCTTTACTCATTTGGTCGGGGTGCTATCTGACGTTTATTAGCGATAAAAAACGCAAAGTGCGGAGGGCATTTTGTGCCAAACGAGAAAGCGGCCCCGCAGTTTGCTTTCGCAAATGAGGAGCAGCCACAGGCTGTTTTGTGTTTTTTTGACGAGGTGCTATTTGACGTTTGAAAGAGGTAAAAAACGCAAAGAACGAGATGAATGCAAGGCACACAAGAAAACGCCCTCCGCAGTTTACTAAACGTAAATGAGGAGGGCGTTTATCGCAGTGTAACGCAGCAGTCGCTCGTTATCTGCGTTTTTTTACAGGATGGGAGTACCCATCAAACCAGTCTGCACAAGGAAGGTAACAGCAACGGTGATGATAGCATACAACTCGGGGAATACGGCCAAAAGCAGAGTCTTACCCATAACATCGTAGCCACCACCAATGGCTGCAATACCGTTAGCACAAATCTGGCCCTGACGGATTGCCGAGAACAAGCAAACAAGGCCTACGGTCAAACCAAGACCGAAGATGGCAGCAGCCTGCATCAAGGTAATACCTGCGGTGAGGTAGTTCTGGATGAAGAAGAAGGCCGCAAAACCATACAAACCCTGTGTTGCAGGAAGTGCCGAAAGAATCATCGACTGACCAAAAGAGTTCATACGTTTTTTCATCGCACCAACAGTTGCGTTGGCAGCAATAGAGGTACCATAAGCACTACCGATACCCGAAAGGGCAACCATTAGTACAACACCAATGTAAGCAAGAATAATGTTCATAATGTTTTAATGTTTTTGTTTGTTAATTAATTTATTGATTTTCTGTTATTTTCCACTTTTCTTAAAAGGAGTGTAGATGCGCGTTGCGGCCTCAAAACCTGCGTTCTTATAGAACTCAATGAAGGTGAGTCGCATAGGGTGAACAAAGGCGCCAATGGCCGACATAAAGATATTGATGCCGTGGCCGAAGGCGAGGATGATGAACATCACAAGTTGTTTTGCCACAGGAATATCCGGTGCAAGGCTACCCGCCAAGTCGTTGAACACAACCGCCAGAGCACCACCCGAAAGGCTGATGGCAAACAAGCGGACATAGCTCAGCACGTCGCCCAGCAGACCCGTGAGGTTGTTATAGGTGTCCCACAGTCCGGAGCCGAAGTTGACCAGAGGGTTACGGTTGGGGTTGTTGAGCAGAAGCATCAGCACCGCTCCCACGCCCAAGATACCCAAGCACAGTGGCGACGAGAAGCCGAAGCCCTCAACACCAACCATAGGCAGCAGGAACGCCAACAAGCAGTCAACCAATATGATAAGCCAACCCAGAGTGCCAAACGAGTACTTAAATCCGTAGGCAATGGTGGTATTTATCACATTGAGCACAAGGGCGAAGATAATCTGCACGATACCGCAGCCGAGTGCGATATAGAAGAGTTGGTCGTTGACGGTCTGCATTGCGTTGTGGTACCACTCGGGCACACCCAACTCACGCAGCGACACGCCATAGACATTACCCACCAGCAGACCAAAGAGTGTAGCACCCAAGCCCAACCACATAACGAGTTGGGATATGAGCCTCATACCCTTCATCTTCTTCAACCACATAAACAGACCAATGAGGAAGAAGGTTGCACCATAGCCCGCATCGCCAATACAGAAGCCGAAGAAGAGCATATAGAAAGGTGCAAAGTACCTCGTGAGGTCCATAGTGCCATACTTGGGCACTGCATAGAAGTCGCCGATGAACTCAAACGGTTTGGCAAACCAGCCATTTTTGAGCACCACCGGAGTATCGTCCTCCATAGTGGGTTTCTCCTTGGCATACAGCAGGTCGTTCTGCTCGTCCAGCAGAGCATCAACCTCCTTCTCGTTATCCACCGGAGCCCAGCCCTGCAACACGATGAGTCGGCCCTCGGCCTCACCGGTACCGCTGTTGCTCACCTGACTGAATTGGAGGCGGTCCTTAATCTCGTCGGCGTGCTTGGCCACCTCTTCACGGCTGGCCACACACCTACCAATAATGCCATTCCACTCGGCAAGTTGAGCCTTCAATGCCTCTATCTCCTGCATTTTACCCTTGCGGTTGACATTTGGAGTGCGCACCTGTTGTGCGTCAATAGCCGGCATTGGTTCGCCCTTGCGACCAACAATCACAAAATAGGTTACACCGCCCTGCTCGGCGATGGTTTCCAGAGTGTAGAGTTCGCTCCACTGCTCCACAGAGCGAGCAAACTCGTTGGAGTAGCACGAAAAGAAATGGAGCACGATGCCCTCATTCTCCAACTTCGCCACCAACTCGGGGTCGAAATCGCCCCAAGCGGCCAACTCTTCGGCCTCCTTTTCGGTCTTGGCAATGAGGCTCGTGAGGCTCTCCACCTTTGCGGATGCCGTCTGGTACTCCTCATAGGCCACCTTGCCCGAAGCGTAGGGCTCGCCCAAAACAAAACCCTCCTTTTTGCTCAGAGCATCAAACTCTTCGAGGGCCTGCTTGTGGCCCTCAATCTCCGAGAGAAGCGCCTGCTCTTGTGGGTTAGGCTCCCACCCTGTGGTAGTGATATCGACCACACCGAGTTCCTGCAACCTTGCAAGAAACTCCTCCTGTGCCTTGTGATAGAGCACAAGAGTATATTTGTTCATCCGTACTATCATAGGGCTTCGAGTTGTTCATGTTTGGTTTTCACAATCTTTTGAGCACTCTTCGAGAGGTTCTCCTCGTCCTCCAAGAAACGCTTAATCTTGCGAATGGCGTCCTCATAACCGGGGATTTGCACCTTCTCGTAGAGGTTTACCTTCTGGGTGGTTTTCTTACGAGCATAGTCGAGCAACTCGGTGCGGCGGTTGAAGACCTCAAACTCGATACCCAAGCGGGCAATCTCTTTGAGCATCTCCACTCCGTCGGCATACCACGCAGGCGAAGAGAAGAGGTCGTAGTCCTTCTGCTCAAAGACAACATCTTTCAGCACAGGAATCTTCACGCCTGCAATCTTGTTGATGCCCAACTCCACATCCTTAACCCTCAAAAGGTCGCTGTCGAACTCGCCCCACAGCACGACCATATAGTCGTAGCGAGCCTGCAAAGCCTCTATACGCTCGCGGTAGCCTTCGGCCTTCTCTTTGGCCGCCGACACCTCAACCCTCAGGGCTGACTCCTTACTCTTGATGGTAGGCAGTGCCCTTTGGCGCATTTTGAGTTGCTTGCCGAGTTCGCCAAGCGATGTTTTGTTGTATTGAAACTTTATTGCCATCTAATTACTTTTTGTGTTAGAAGGGTATGTGTTTCTTTCGTTGTCAATTTATGTATGGTAGCGCGGAGTCCTCTATGCCTCTGGCCAATACTTGGCCACGAGTTCCGACTTGATGGTAACCTCGCTCTTCTTGAAGTACTTGGCAAACAGACTCCAAGCCGTGTCGAGCATTTCGGTAATGTCGATGTTCACATCAATCGAAAGCAGTTTGTCCGAATACTCCTTAGCAAAGGCCAGAGCACGCTCGTCGTAGTCCGAGAGGTCGAAACCGTTCTCCAACTTGGTCTTGGCACCCGCTGCATCGGAGTACAAACGCACAGCGGCGTTCATAACCTGCGGGTGGTCCTCCCTTGTTTTCTTACCAATCACGAGCTGTTTCAGACGCGACAGCGAGCGGAACGGGTCCACGATAACCTTACCGGTGTCGGTATCATTACGCAAGAATAGCTGACCCTCGGTGATGTAACCCGTGTTATCGGGCACAGCGTGGGTGATGTCGCCACCCGACAGAGTGGTAACGGCAATGATGGTAATGGAGCCACCCGAGGGAAGCTGCACAGCCTTCTCGTAAATCTTCGCCAAGTCCGAATAGAGCGAGCCGGGCATAGAGTCCTTCGAAGGAATCTGGTCCATACGGTTCGACACAATAGCCAACGCATCGGCATAGAGAGTCATATCCGTCAACAGCACCAGCACCTTCTCGCCCTTGTCGGCAGCAAAGTACTCTGCCGCAGTGAGGGCCATATCGGGTACCAACAGACGCTCCACGGGAGGATTCTCCGTGGTGTTAACAAAGCACACAATCCTATCCAACACACCTGCGTTCTCAAACAAGTTTTTGAAGTAGAGGAAGTCGTCGTTGGTCATACCCATACCACCCAAAATAATCTTGTCGGCTTGTGCTCGCAGAGCCACATTGGCCATCACTTGGTTATAGGGCTGGTCGGGGTCGGCAAAGAAGGGAATCTTCTGGCCCGACACAATGGTATTGTTAAGGTCGATACCTGCGATACCGGTAGCAATCAGTTCCGAGGGCTGGCGACGTTTGAAGGGGTTAACGGTCGGGCCGCCAATCTCCCTCTCCTCGCCCTCCACAGGGGCACCACCTTCGAGGGGCTGACCATAGGCATTGAAGAACCTGCCTGCCAAGCCATCGCCCACCTTCAAGGTTGGGGGCACACCGTGGAATACAACCTCCGCATCGGTGGAGATACCCTCCGTACCCTCAAACACCTGCAAGGTTACTTGGTCGCCCATAATCTTCACCACCTGTGCCAAGTGGCCACCAACGGTTGCCAACTCGTCGTTACCAACACCCGTTGCGCGAAGCGACACGGTGGCTTTGGTGATGTTGTCTATCTTTGTGTATATCTTCTGAAAAGCCTTTGTTTCCATATCTTTCTTCTCTAATTATTTGGTGGCAACAAATTGGTCAATCTTCTGGCGGTAGTCCTCAAATTCGGCACTCTGCCACTCGGTATAGTTGAGCTGTTTGAAGAGGTTGATGAGAGCCTTAAAGTATGCCGAGCACTCCTCAAAATCTGCAAAGTCATAGTCCTTGCGACACACATCCATCACAAGGTCAAACATATACTGCTGACGCTCGATGGGGCAGTTGGCATCAATCGAATCGAAGGCGTCCTGCTGCAAGATAACAAAGTCCAGCAACTCGCTCTTCCAGAACCTCTCGTGGTACTCCACAGGCACACCGTCATCACCCAAGATGTTAATCTGCTCGGCAGCCTCCTTACCCCTCTGTACAAGGGTTTTACCCTCCATTACGTTCTTAACCCAGCCGGCCTCGATGTGCTCGTCCAAGTAGTCAACGATTTCGGGATATTCGAGATATTTGGAGTAGCTGTCCAGCGGGTCGATTGCAGGATAGCGTTTCGAGTCGGCCCTCTGCTGCGAGAGAGCATAGAAGCACCTTGCAGCCTTCTTGGTCGATTCCGTTACGGGCTCCTTCAAGTTACCACCCGCAGGCGATACCGTACCGAGGAACGTAACCGAGCCGGTAGCACCGCTACGCAGGTGAACAAGGCCTGCCCTTGAATAGAAGTTCGAAATGATTGCCGAAAGGTCCATAGGGAATGCATCCTGACCGGGCAGCTCCTCCAAGCGGTTCGACATCTCACGCAGAGCCTGTGCCCAACGCGAAGTGGAGTCGGCCAGCAGCAACACTTTAAGTCCCATAGCACGATAGTACTCCGCCAGAGTCATACCCGTATAAACCGACGCCTCACGTGCTGCAACGGGCATATTGGAGGTGTTACAAATGATGGTGGTACGCTCCATAAGTTTGTGGCCCGTACGGGGGTCGTCCAAGTGGGGGAACTCGGCGAAAATCTCCACCACCTCGTTTGCACGCTCTCCGCACGCAACCATAATGATAATGTCGGCCTCTGCCTGCTTCGATATGGCGTGCTGCAACACTGTCTTACCTGCACCGAAGGGGCCGGGGATAAAGCCCGTACCACCGTCGGCAATGGGGTTGAAGGTATCAATGGCCCTCACACCTGTCTCCATAATGCGGCTGGGGCGGGGTTTGGACACATAGCCCTTGATGGCCTTCTTCACGGGCCACTTCTGCACCATTGTAACATCGTGGTCCTCGCCCTTCGAGTCGGTCAGCACGGCAACGACGGTGTTCACGTTATAGGAGCCGGCCTCGGTAAGCGACTTGATGGTGTAGGTGTCCTCCATAACGAAGGGAACCATAATCTTGTGGTCAATCCACAACTCCCTGACCTGACCGAGCCAATCGCCTGCCGTAACCACGTCGCCCACCTTTGCCAGCGGAGTGTAGTCCCACAGTTTCTCATAGTCCACAGGGGCTGTCTGTGTACCCCTCTCGATGAAGAGGCTCTCCATCCTTTCGAGGTCGTTTTGCAGACCATCGTAGTTGCGAGAGATGATACCGGGAGCCAGAGTGGCTTCCAGCATATGTGCATCAAACTCCACCTCCGCACCAATGCGCAAACCTCGTGTGGAGTCGAACACCTGAACATAGGCATCTTTGCCTGTTACTTTGATTACCTCCGCCATCAGATTCACGCCGCCTACGGTGATGTGGCAGATTTCGTTCTGCGACACAGGACCGTCCACACGCACAACCACGATGTTGGAGATAATACCTTGTACTTTACCGGTAGTTTTCATTACTCTTTATTTATTGTTTCTTTTGCTGATTATCTTTCCTCTGCATAACGCCTCTCGGCCTCGGCAATCTTATCGCCGGCACCAAGCGACGCCACAAGTCGGCGGAACATCTCACGCCCCTTCTCACCATCGAGCATAGCCCAGCGGTGTACAAGGCACAAACGCGCCACGTAACTGAGCAGCATATTTATGTTGAAGTAGTCGAAGGTGGCCAACTCCTCGGCCATATTCCACCTGATAAGGTCAATGCGGTGCTCCTTTTCCAAAAGGTTATCACCCTCCGAAAGGGCACCAATGAGGGTGTCGATATACCCCACCTCACCCTTCAAACCGAAGTCGGCTGCCGAAGAACGAGAGAGTTGATAGGCAATCTCTCCTCCACCCACCAATCTTTCACCAACGGGAAGGCCCTTGCGTTTGGCCGTCAGAGCCACCGAAATATTACGCAAATTGCGGTCTGCCTCTGCCCACTCCCTCACGAAGCGGCACTTGCTGGTGGCGCAGTAGCGATAGTAGGCTGCGAAAATCTCGCGCTCAAAGGGAGCGTTCACATCCACCCTCGCCAAGCGCGGGTCGTCAGCATCCACCTCCTCCTTGTCAACCTCGCCGTAGAGCGCAATAACCTCGGCCAACTCTGCGGGCAACAGCGTGGGATTCTCCAACTCCTCCGTCAACTCCTCACGAGAGAAGTTACCCAAAGTGGAGAATGCCTCCCTACCTGCACGCAGGTTGATAAGGTTGCACACGTCGTGGTAGAGCAGGAATGTTCCCAGCGCCTTACGATCGGCCCTTACAAGCTCACCTGCAATCTCCTCTATGATGCCCTTTGCGTCAAAACCTTTCAAGTCGCCGTCGAGTTGATACTCCCTCAGGCTCGCAACAAGGCAATAGTAGTTTGTAGCCATAAAAAGCGATTTGTGGATTTTAGAAGAGCATTTTCACAATTTTCTCTTTCAAGAACTCGCCCAACAGAGCGTTGAAATCCTCGTCGGTGAAAGAGATATAGAAGCCACCATCTTTGGGGGCAACCTTAAAGCCACTCTTCACCCTCTCCGAGTAACCAACCTCTACACCCTCGGCCAAGAGAGCTTTCACTGCGCCCTCCGCATCGGCCTCGAACTGCTCTTTGAGTGCAGCGGGAAGCGTTGCCTCCAACTCTACCCTCTCGCCATTCCAACCACGAGCAATACCCAGCAACATCTCCTTAATGAAGGCGGGCTCGATGGTGGTTGCGTGCACAGCGGGCTCAACGGCCTTGGCCACCACAAGAGTCGCAATCTGCTCTTTCAGCGCAGCCACAGCCTGACGAGTGGCGAGTGCCAGCTCGGTCTGATTGTTTTTCTTTATCTCCTCGGCCTTCTGCTCGGCAGCTTTTATGGTTGCTGCGGCGGTTTTCTCTGCCTCAGCCACAATAGCGGCAGCTTTCTGCTCGGCCTCGGCTACCATACGCTCGGCATCCTCACGGCCTTTGGTCAGTCCCTCTGTGTAGAGTTTCTCTGTCAGTTCTTGAAGTTTTTTGTTTTCCATTGTGTGTTTATTGTTGTTATATTTGTTTTTGTCCATTTCTATTCAACCTCGCCTCCACTTTGTCAGTTGACGGTTGACGGTCGACGGTCTATTGGTGTTCCGGGCGAAGCAGGTCGGTTACAACCTTGATGGGCGAGAATGTTGTGATGGGCACCTCAACAAACAGGGTGTTCCACGAAGCCATCGCGCCATTCCACAAACCGGGCAACTCTTGCGCCAACAGAGTACGTCCTGCCGACGATTTGCTCGAAATGAAGCCCGTTGCGGGGTCCACATATTTCTTGAAGTCATATTTTTCGCCCCTGCGGTTCTTGGTGGCACACACAATGTCCACAGGGTTGAAGTGGGTTGCCTCTGCCATAAGGTATTTCTGTTCGGGCGAAATCTGCGACGACTCGGCAATCTGCAACGACACCACCCCATCGGCACTCTCAGCCCAGAAGGGGCCACCTCCGGGCTCACCCTCGTTGCGCACCATACCGCACACTCTCAACGGGCGATCCAGCAAGCCTGCAAGCACCTCTCGGAGCTGTGCCTCGTCGCCACCCTTAACACTCTCTGGCAACCTCACGCACAACTCGTTCTCCACAAAAGCAACCACCTCGTCAGTGTCAGCCACACCCGCTTCCAAAGCGGCTGCATAGTCAAAAATTTTCTTTTGGGTGGTTACCAAAATACCGGCCAAAACCTCTTTATACTTAATCGTGTCGCCCTTGCGAGCATCGGGAGCCACATTGTCGATGGTCTTGATGAAGATGATATCCGCATCGATATCGTTCAGATTCTCAATCAGCGCGCCGTGGCCTGCGGGCCTGAACAACAGTTCGCCCTTGTCGTTACGGAAAGGCGTACAGTCGGGATTTACGGCAATGGTGTCGGTACTGCTCTTCTGCACCGACATCGAGATATTATAGCGCACATCGTAGCGGTTCTCGTAGTACTCCTTCACACTCTCGAACAGCGAACGGAAGCCCTCCATATGTTCGGGCGAAACGGTGAAGTGAATGTTCACCACACCATCGCAAGCGGCATACATTGCACCCTCCACCAAGTGCTCCTCAAAGGCTGTACGTGCAACGCCTGTTTGGTAGCGGTGGAAGAGAACAAGACCTTTGGGTTTGGCCCCATATTCGAGTCCCTCGCCAATGATTGCGGAGATAATCTCCGGCAAGCTTGCGCCCTTAGGCACAATTTTGTACAACTCCTCAGCAAAGGCAAACCTATCCAAAGATGCCTCGACCTTCTCCACCACGGAGTTCATCTCACCCTCGTTCACATAGGCAAACAAGTCCTTGAACATTCGGGTTGCCGCACCGCTGGCCGGCACAAACTTCTCAACTTTGAGATTGTTGGTAGCAGCCCTATACTCGGCACGCAACTCCTCGGCTGCGGCCTCGTCAATGGCACGAATTCCGTTACCCACGGTGGCAGAAGATTTGATGTTGAGATAGGGGAAACCCTTGCGGAAGTTGTCAATTTGCTGCTCCACCTCACAGAGTGAGAGGCCGTGAGCGGCGATTTGTTTGAGGTCTTGTTCGGTAAACATATCGGTTAGTTTTTCAGGTGTTCAATTCTATCCGACAAATGTACCATTTTTACTTCGATTTTCAAAACCATTTCAAGCAATTTATCACTCCAACGAGTAATTGTCGTAATTATTTTGTTGTCGAGGGTGTTTTTCGACAAAAAATATTAACTTTGTGGTTTGATTATGGTAGGTAAACGGGAACATATAAGTCTCAAAGACTACAACAGTTTCGGAGTGGACACCACGGCCGACCTGCTCGTGGAGTGGAAGTCGGTGGATGAACTCTTGGAATGGTTGCGCTTGGAGGGCAAGGATCTTCTGAGTGGTCGTTGGGACATCCTCGGCGGAGGGTGCAACACACTCTTTACCGGCCCCTATCGTGGTGTGCTCATCCACGCCATCTCCAATGGCATCTCCATTGTGAGCCAAAGCGAAGAGCACGTCATCATCCGTGCCGAAGCAGGGCACCTATGGGACGACGTTGTGGAGTGGTGTTGCGAACAAGAGTTGTGGGGCATAGAAAACCTCTCGGCCATACCGAGCAGCGTGGGCGCAAGTGCCGTGCAGAACATCGGAGCCTACGGGGTGGAGGCCAAAGATTGCATCGAGAGTGTGGAGGTTGTGTGGTTGGACACACTGACCATCAGCACCATAGCGGGTTCGGAGTGTGCCTTTGGATACCGCGAGAGCATCTTCAAGCACGACCTTGCCGGCAAGGTCATCATCACCGCCGTAAACTATCGACTATCCCGTATTCCATCGCCCAAGTTGGGCTACGGAAGTCTGCAAGAAGAGGTTGCAAAGTTGGGCGAGATGACTCCGCTTGCCATACGCAAGGCCATAACAACCATACGTAACGGCAAACTCCCCGACCCCACCATCACAGGCAATGCCGGCAGTTTCTTCAAAAACCCCATTCTACCACGAGAGCAGGTGGAGGCACTCAAAGCGCTCCACCCTACTATGCCCATCTATGCGGTCGAAGGAGAACCCGACAAGTTGAAAATCGCCACCGGTTGGATGATTGACTCGCTCGGTTGGAAGGGGCGCAGTTTGGGGCGTGCGGGTGTACACGACAAGCAGGCACTCGTGCTAATCAACCTCGGAGGAGCCGAGGGCTGTGAGGTGGTGGCCCTCGCAGAGCGCATCTGCAAGGAGGTGAAAGAGAAATTCGGAGTGGACATCAGTCCCGAAGTCAACATACTTTGAGAATTGAAAATTGAGAAAGTTGCGAGTAAGCGAGAGCAGAGGGTGCTTGCACACTATGCCGAGCGAGAGCAACTAAAAGCCACCAAAGGTGGGTTAATTGAAAATTGAAAATTGAGAATTGAGAATTGAGAATTTGACATACAGGTTTAGGGAGTACATCGACGAACACCAACTCGCCACAACCGACAATCGCATACTGCTGACCGTTAGTGGCGGTGTGGACTCGATGGTGATGATGCACCTCTTTGTGGAGGCCGGATACAAGGTGGGGGTTGCGCACTGCAATTTCCAACTGCGTGGCACCGAAAGCGAAGAGGACGAAGTACTCGTGGCAGAGCAGGCCGCAGCACTCGGAGTGCCCTGCTACAATCGTCGTTTCGACACCAAAGGCGAAATGGCCGCAACGGGAGAGAGTGTGCAGATTGCCGCACGCAGGTTGCGCTATGGGTGGTTTGCGGAGCTCTGTTTGGACGAGGGGTACGACACCATTGCCGTAGCTCACCACGCCGACGACAGCATCGAGACATTCTTCATCAACCTCCTGCGTGGCACGGGCCTCAAAGGACTCACAGGTATCAGTATGACCAACGGTCGCATTATTCGCCCGCTGCTCTTTGCCACACGACACGAGATTAACGACTACGCAAAAGCGCACAAGATACCCTTCCGTGAGGACTCCTCCAACCGTTCCACCAAGTATTTGCGCAACAAGATAAGGCTCGGCATTGTGCCACGATTGCGAGAGATTGTGCCCTCGTTTACCCAAACAATGGGGCGCAACATCGACCGCCTGACCGACGCACAAAATTTCATCAACCACGCCATCAGTAAGATTGAAGCCGAGGCGGTGGAGCACTACGGAGGCGAGGACATAATCAACCCCTCGAAGATTGACCGAGCCTTCCCGCTGGGTTTTGTAATCTATGAACTCCTCAGCCAGAACTATGGCTTCAAGGGCGACGTGGTGGATAACTTGTGCGAAGCTCTGAGGATGGGAGCCACAGGCAAACGCTTCTACTCGCGCGACAGGGTGGCCTACATCGACCGTGGGCGCATCATTGTATCCCACATTGCCACCAGCGACGAGTGCAGGGTGGAGTTTGACCCGACGAAAAACAAAATCTATTGTGGCAACTCGGTACTCTACATCGAGCGTACCGACATCGACAACATAGGCTCGCTCTTCCAACCCGACAACGTCGCTTTGCTGGATGCCGACACTCTCACCGAGCCACTCACACTGCGCCGTTGGAGAGAGGGCGACAGGTTCTCTCCGCTGGGTATGGCAGGCGAAAAAAAGGTGAGCGATTTCCTCATTGATGCCAAAATGTCGATGGCCGAAAAGGGACGTCAGTTTGTCCTCTGTTCGGGCGACAAAATCGTGTGGCTCGTGGGTCAACGCATCGACGAGAGATACAAAATAACCTCCTCCACCGAGAATGTATTAAAGATAGTCAAAGAGATAATCTAACCCACTATGGCAAAGGCTGTTCGTTTCAAAGATTCCTATGCACAATATGAGAGTCTTGTGGCCGACATCAAGGCCCACAAATTTGCTCCGCTCTACCTTCTGATGGGCGAAGAGGGCTATTTTGTGGACTCGCTGGTGGACCTGCTGGCCGACCACCTTTTGGAGGAGCACGAGAGGGCCTTCAACCAGATTGTGGTTTATGGTAAGGACACCGACGAAGGCACCATCATTAACTACGCTCGCCAGATGCCAATGATGGGTGGCAGGATGGTAATCATCGTCAAGGATGCAGCCTCGCTGCGTAAGATTGACACCCTCTCGCTCTACACCGCTTCGCCTGCACCGACAACGGTGTTGGTGGTGGCCTGCAAGGGGAAGAGTGTTGACAAACGCACCGCCTTCTACAAGCACGTGACGGCAAAGGGTGTTGTGTTCGAATCATCGAAGCCATACGACAACGAGCTGACACCGTGGCTCAGCGGCTACATCAAACGCTCCAAAGGGTGCAACATCGAGGAGAAGGCCCTGAAAATGGTTACCGACCATATGGGTACCGACATCGCAAAAATTGTCAACGAGTTTGACAAACTGCTCACCCGCCTACCGAAGGATACAAAACTCATAACGGCCGACCACATAGAGCAGAATATCGGCATCAGCAAGGACTACAACAACTTCGAGCTGATAGATGCCGTAGCCCGCAAGGAGTTCGGAAAGGCTATGCGCATTGCCAACTACTTCGCACGCAACCAAAAGAACAACCCTATGGTGGTAACTGTGAGCACCCTCTTTGGGTATTTCCAAAAACTCTTCATCATCAACTACAAAGAGTGGCAAACGAGGGTTAAGGGTATGCCTCCTGCGAGCGATGCCGAATTGGCCGGAATGTTGAAAGTGTCGCCCTATATGTTGGGTGGCTACAAACAGGCCGCAAGACTCTACCCCAACAAGAAGATTTTCATCATCTTGGGCCTCATCAGGGAGTATGATATGAAGAGCAAGGGTATTGGTGGCGGAGGTGCCGATGCGGGCGAGTTGCTCAGGGAGCTATTGATGAAGATAATGATGATGTAAAATGATATACCTCAACGGAGATAGAACGTCGTGGCAGGAGGCCAAGTTGAGTCCCGAAACACTCTTGGGGCGCAACTTTGTCTATACCATAATCAACACCTATGCCCACCAGCCGATGCACGTGGCTCTCCGTCTGCGCTACGCACTCAACGCCTATCAGGCACTCTATGGAATAAGGCCCTCTATTACGGCCGAAGAGATTGAAAATCAGGTGCGTGGATTGCTCTACTACGGCATCTATCCCGAACACGGCAACACCCTCATCCTCTATCTCTTACCCAACGTGGAGGGTGAGTGCGACACTCTGCTGACACATCTTGCATCCACACCCTACGATGGATACTCCCTGTTGAGCCTGCGCCCCAAAGCCGCCATTGCCAACTACGAGATTCCGTTCGAAAAGTACCACACGGCCGTATCTCTCGCCGCTGCACGTTTTGCCGACGACTTCGCACAGCGCAACGGCTCCGGCATCGCCCTCAGGGCCAATCGTGCCGGCTCGCTCATATCGAGTGGCGACAACCCCATTTATGCCCTGCGTGGAGATGTGCTACTGACCTCCGCCATAGGGAAAGGGGCACGTCCTTCGGCCGAAAGGGAACTGATGGAGAGGGTGTGTGCAATGGCAGGCATACAAATAGTAGAAAGCGAATTGCGCACCGACGAGATTGCTGATTATGAGGAGATTATCATTTTCACACCTTCCGGTATTCAGATGGTGGGTAGTGCGGGCGATATGCTCCTGCACAGCATCACGGCCCACCGTTTGGAGCCACATCTTAAAGCTCTGACTCGCGAAGGCATTCTTCGGTAGCCGAAAGCACCTCTTCGAGGTCGAAACCCCTACTCATTCCAAAGCGCACAAGTTTGGCTTTCAGGTCGTAGAGGTCTTTATAGGAGGTTCTCGCAGCTTTTTTACGTATCATCTCGACAAGGCGGTCGGAGTTGTCCTCTGGCGACAGTTGGCCGAGTGCCGACTCTATGATGGCAGGGTTGACCGACTTGGCACGCAGTGCCGCACGAATCTTGTGGGCACCCCACCCCGAAAAGCGCACTTTCTCCCTCACATAGGCCTCCGCATAACGCACATCGTCAATGAAACGCTCCCTTGTAAGGCGTTCCAACACTCCCCTCGCATCGGCATCCGACAGCCCCCAACGACGCATTAGGCGCAGGGCATCGCCACTGCATTTTTCGGCCCTTGCACACATTCTCATCAGCGACGAGAGGGCCTGCTCGGGAGTCTTGGTGCGAGGCACTTTGGAGGTGTATTTATTTGAGGTATAGGTCATTGTACAACAAATCCATCATTTGGCCTTTCGGCACGACACTATGCGTGGTTTGGAGAAAAAGTCATCGGTTATCTGCACCTCCACAAAGCCCCTCTCCACAAGGCATTGAGCCACTTCGGAGGCATAGGTTTCGTGTACCTCAAAGTAGAGTCCGCCACCCTCGACAAGGGCCTCACGAGCCACATTGGCAATGCGTTCATAGAAAACAATGGGGCTGTGGTCGGGCACAAAGAGCGCCAACGAAGGCTCAAAGTTGGTAACATTCACACCCATCGTAGCACGCTCGCTCTCCGGAATGTAAGGAGGGTTGGAGACTATCACGTCAAGGCTCTCTGCCGGAGGCATAAAACGGAAAATATCGGCCCCGACAAACTCCACTTCCACACCATTGGCAACAGCATTTTCATTGGCAACGGTGAGCGCAGCAGCAGAGACATCCACAGCCGTAACCATCGCTCCCTCAATCAGTTTTGCCAACGAAACAGCAATGGCGCCACTACCCGTACCAATGTCCATAAGACGCAGAGCAGGTGAGCCATCATCGCCCCCGCTCATTGCACTACGATTGCCCCACTCCTCCACAATTTTGCGCACAAGTTCCTCCGTCTCGGGCCTCGGAATGAGCACCCCCTCACGCACCGCAAAGCGCAGGTCGCAGAACTCCGTATGACCCACAACATACTGCACAGGACGTCCCAGAGAGAGTTGTTCGAGGATGGTGGCGAAGTATTCGGCATCGAAATCCTCCACCTCCACATTGGGGAAAAGGGTCATCTCGAAGCGGTCGAAGCCATAGACATCGGCACACACTCGCTCGGCGATGGCCACCGGCTCGGGGTGGTCATAAAGTGGAGCTACCGTCGTCCACACCCTGTTGTATAGTTCCCTGCGAGTCATCACTTTCCCCCCCCCGTTAAAGCATTACAACACCCAATGTTGTGAGCGAGATAACCACCCACAGCAACACGCCCAAAATGAGAGGCTTGGCACCCACCTTACGAATGGCCTGTATCGAAAGTCCGCAACCGATGAGGAAAAGAGTGAGGCACAAAGCCTTGCGTGCAATCTTCACAACAGCAGTCGTAAACCATTCGGGCAAAGGGAGGTAGGTGTTGATAATCATCGCACCGATAAACATAAGGATAAACCACGGAATAGCAACCCTCTTACCCTTTGAGCGGAACACCAACACCGACACCAGCGCCAGCGGGAATATCCACAGCGCACGGGTGAGTTTGATGGTGGTGGCAACAGCCAGCGCCTCCTCTCCATAGGCTGCGCCTGCACCCACCACCGAACTTGTGTCGTGGATGGCGATGGCTGCCCAAGTGCCAAACTGCTGCTCTGTGAGTCCTAATGCGTGGCCAATAGGAGGGAAGATGAAAAGTGCTATGGCGTTGAGTATGAAAATGGTAGCCAGCGCAAGGGAGGTGTCGTTATCATCGGCATCGATAATAGGAGCCACGGCAGCAATGGCACTGCCACCACAAATGGCCGTGCCGGAAGAGATGAGGTAGGCGTTCTTGGGGTTGACTCTCAAAAGCCTACCAAGCACAACACCCAACAGCATAACCCCCACCACCGACACGATAGTAAAGAGCATCCCCTCTCGTCCCGCAGCAAGCGATGCGTGGAGGTTCATACCGAAACCAAGCCCCACAACCGAAGCTTGTAGCAAATATTTCGACACCCTCTTGTTGGCCTTGCCATAGGGGGCACCAATGGTGAGCGCAAGCGCAACGCCCATAAAGAGCGCCACAGCAGGAGAGGCCCACAAGCTACCAATGGCACAAAGCCAATAGCACATTCGGCGCAGAGTCAGAGTCATTTGCTCTTTTTTATAATCTTTTTCAGCAGTCATAACATTTCAATTCAACACCCAAAGGTAGCCATTTTTTCCATTATACACTCCCCTTTGGCACTTGTTTTGTCCTCTTTGGAGCAAAAGTCGGGCGCAAAAGTGCGTGGCGGCTATGTTTAACCAATAAAAAAATAACTATTGTTATGAAAAAGATTTTACTCGTGTGTGCTACGGCACTGATGGTTACCGTGGCCGCATCTGCCCAGAATTGGGCGTGGGGCCCCAAAGTGGGCGCAACGTTCACCACCCTCAACGGTGTGGAAGATCTCAGAATGCGTGAGGGCGTAACCGCCGGCCTCTTCTTCGAAAGTGTGGCTTCAAATTGGTTTGTCATTGAGGCCGACCTACTCTTCTCTATGCAGGGTTTCAAAATCGACGACACCAACGACTCCAAAATCCGCCTCAACTATATCTCGATGCCCATCGTCGGCAAGTATTATGTGGTTGACGGACTCAATCTCCAAATGGGTGCATCGTTCGACTACCTCATCCACTCGGGCATCAAAACCGATGCCTCAACGGACATTGACATCAATGGCGACTTCAACAAGTTCAACATCCAATTTGTTGCAGGTATGGCCTACGATTTCGACTTCGGTATGGTCTTGGAGGGACGCTACTGCTATGGTCTGACACCCGCCTCCACTCTCACACAGGATGTCTATTCGGGTATGCTGCAAATCACAGCAGGTTGGAGGTTCTAATCCCCCCACTTGTGTCTATGTACAAACGAGGTCGGAACAAGTGTTCCGACCTCGTTGCGTTTGTGTAACCACCACCTCTTAAAGCAGTTTGGCCATAAACCTTGCAGCATCAACCACAAAGCGAATGTGGGTGCCGACACCGATACTCTTACCCTCACAACGGGCCTCCACACGATAGGTGATTTTGCGGCCCTCGACAGCCACCACCGTAGCCTCGGCTTCCACCGTGGCACCAATGGGCGAAGGTGCCGTGTGGGTGCAGTTCATCTCGCCGCCCACGGTGGTTTCGCCCTCGTCCAAAAAAGGCTTCACGGCATTCATTGCGGCATTCTCCATCAGGGCCACCATTGCCGGTGTGGCAAAAACATCAAGGTCGCCCGAACCTACCACACGTGCTACATTGAGGTTGTCCACCAATGTAGTGCTCACGTGTGTCGTTCCTACTTCGATACTCTTCATTGTCTTCTCTCTCCTACAAAAAAAGGTTTTGGGTTACAAAGATAATATATGTATATGTTGGGGTCAAATCTTTCGGCTTACTTTCTTATCAATCGCACGCCAAATTTGGTAATCTCGCTCACAATCAGCACTCCCAGCGAAAGGGCACCAACCCAGAGCCATTGAGCTCCCGAAAGAGCCACCACGTGGAATGCTCCCTGCAAGCCGGGCAGCAACATCACTCCGAGCATCAGCACCAGCACAAAGGCTATGGCACCCCAAAGGAATCCGTTGGTAAAGAGTCCTCTCACGGCGGCGTGCATACCCGAGCGTATGCTGAATATGAGTGTCATCTGCGAGAAAGCCACCGTGGCAAAAGTCATCGTTTGGGCAGCCTCAACCGAGGTGTGGATGCCAATGTTGTAGGCCAGCAGCGAAGCCGTAGCCACCAGAGCACCCTGCAACAGCGTGCGCAGAGCAAACCCACGAGTCATAATGCCCTGCTTGGAGTTGATTGGCCCACGGCGCATAATGTCCCTCTCGGCAGGGTCGAAACTGAGGGCCAAAGCCGGCAGGCTGTCGGTTACGAGGTTTATCCACAGAATGTGTATGGGCAGCAGCGGAGCCGAGTGGCCGACAATCACAGCCACAAACAGCACCATAATCTCGCCAAAGTTGGTGGATATCATAAATTGGATGCTCTTCATCAGGTTGTCGTAGATGCGCCTACCCTCGCTCACTGCCGACACAATGGTAGCAAAGTTGTCGTCGGTCAGCACCACATCGGCAGCCTCCTTCGACACATCCGTACCGGTGATACCCATTGCCACGCCAATATCGGCCAATTTGAGGGCCGGAGCGTCGTTCACGCCATCGCCCGTCATAGCCACAATGTTGTCCCTCTGCTGGTAGGCCTCCACGATGCGCACCTTGTGTTCGGGAGCCACGCGGGCAAAGACACTTGTGGTGGCAGCCGCCTCCCGCAACTCCTCGCTACTCATACGCTCCACCTCGGCACCCGTGAGGGCACTATCGCCCTCGGCATAGATGCCCAGCGAGCGACCTATAGCAGAGGCAGTGATGAGGTGGTCGCCCGTAATCATCACAGGCCTGATACCCGCAGCCTTACACTCCGCAACGGCAGCCTTGACCTCCTCCCTCGGCGGGTCAATCATTCCTACCATACCGACATAGACGAGTCCACGTTCCACTTCGGCCGAGGTAATCTCCTGCGGCAGTTGCTCCACAACCTTGTGGGCCATAGCCAACACTCGGAGTGCCTGCAAGGCCATCTGCACATTCTCCTGCGCAATGCGCTCTCGGTCGGCCTCGGTGAGCGGTCGGGCAACCCCACCCTCCTCGATGCGGTCGCAGCAGGCGAGCAGTTCGTCCACACCACCTTTGGTACATATCTCAATGCGACTCTCCGCGGTGCGGTGGAGGGTTGTCATCAGTTTACGTTCCGAGTCGAAGGGTATCTCGGCCACACGAGGGGTGCGCTGCTCCTCCTGCTCCTTGTCCACGCCCACGGCAAAGCCCAAGTCCACAAGGGCCGTCTCGGTGGGGTCGCCAATGTTCTCCACCTCGCCACTCTCGCCACGACTAACGGTGGTATCGTTGGCCAGCACAGCCACGTGCACCACCCTCTCAATAGCCTCGCTTTTCTCGCTCGGCTCCATCAGGCGGCCATCGGCATAGACCTTCATCACCGTCATACGGTTTTGGGTGAGCGTGCCGGTCTTGTCGGAGCAAATCACTGTGGTACTACCCAAAGTCTCCACCGAGGGCAGGTTGCGCACAATGGCATTGCGCCCCGCAAGTCGTTGCACACCCATAGCAAGTACAATGGTCGATACGGCGGGCAGTCCCTCTGGTATGGCCGCAGCAGCAAGGCTCACAGCCGTCATAAACATCTCCAACAGCGGGTTGCCATAGAGCAGTCCCACCACAAAAATCACCGCACAGATGACCATCGCAGCCACCGCCAAAGTCTTGCCCAACTTGTCGAGCCTCTCCTGCATCGGTGTCTTCATCTCGGGCACCGACTGTATCATTGCAGCAATCTTGCCCACCTCGGAGCGTATGCCTGTGGCAACAACCACTCCTCGGCCGTGGCCATAGGTTACACTACACGACCCAAAGGCCATATTCACCCTATCGCCAATGGGGGCCTCCTCGGCAAGTGGCAGGGTGTGTTTCTCCACCGGTAGCGACTCGCCCGTGAGGGCTGCCTCCTGCACTTTGAGGTTGGTGGCCTCCACGAGTCGCAAATCGGCCGGCACGCTGTCGCCCGTCTCGATGACCACAACATCGCCCACTACCAACTCCCGCGAAGGCACAACAATCACCTCGCCATCCCTCAGCACCTTACACTGCGGAGCCGACATTCGCTCCAACGCATCAAGACTCTTCTCGGCCTTCGACTCCTGAAAGACTCCGATGATGGCATTGATGACCACAATTATCATAATGATTATGGCATCCACAAAGCCCTCGCCACCAATGTAGCCCACAACGCCCGAAATGACGGCCGCCGCAATCAGCACCAATATCATAAAACTCTTGAACTGACTAACAAACTTGGTCAGCAGAGAGGTGTGTTTCTTCTTTTCAAACTCGTTGGCTCCGCCCTCAGCAAGACGGCGTGCAGCCTCGGCAGAGGTCAGTCCGTTTTGGAGGTCGGCCCCTACCCTTTTGGCACTCTCCTCAGCGGAGAGTCTGTAAAATTCTTCTTGTATCATATCAATATTTTTGGTTTGTAGTGCAAAACTACACCTTTACCCGATATAAATTATTACATTTGTAGCACAAAAAATGTCGAAAAAGTCGGCTCATCCAAAACCCACATCCAATGAAAGAGCACAAAATCAGCCCCACAAGCAAAGACACACTGTTGAAAAGGTCGGAAACAACCAGCCCATCATCGCACCTATATAAATATATAGATGCCCCCAACCACATACTCTTCGACGGCATTGTGGTAATACTCACCCTCTGTGGTTCTCTCCAAATCGTCATCGGAGGTCGCTCCTATACCGCCACACGAGGCACCATTCTGCTCATCGCGCCCAACACGCTATGTAAGGTTGTTGCCCTCTCGGACGATTTCAAAGCAAGGGTGGTACCCATATCGTTGCAGCAAATACTCGATATGCCCACCCCTATCGACACCGACATCATCACCACCGCGCGCCGCACCCCACGAATAGAGTTGCCAAGCGGTACGAACATCGGCTCCGTGGAGCGTTTCTTCGACCTTGTGGACGAGTGCGACCGGATGAGGGACCACACCTTCCATCACGAAATGCACCAAGCATTCCTCTACACCCTCACACTCGAAATTGCACACCTGCAACACATCACACAAGGAGAGGGCACAAATGAGGCCAAAGTGAGGCCCGAAAAGCTCTCGGACGACTTTTTCCTCCTGCTGGCCGAGCACTACAAGCGCGAACGCTCGGTGGCGTTCTATGCCGAGCAGATGCACCTCACGCCCAAGTATCTCTCCTCGCAAATCAAACAAATCACGGGTAAAAGTATCCTCGAATGGATAAACGAAACGGTCATCACGGAGATTAAGGTGATGCTCAAAACCACATCGCTCACCGTGTGGGAGATATCCGAAGCCCTCAACTTCTCCAACCCTTCGGCCTTCGTGCAATACTTCAAGCACCACACCGGCATCACCCCATTGAAATTCAGAAGAAGCTAACGGAAGGGGAAATTCAAAATTGACAAAACGTTGTTTTGTCTAAAATGCTCCCGCTCGGCAGAGTCTGCAAGCAGCCTATGCGCTCGCTTACTCGCATTTGCCAAAATTCAAAATTATTGACTTTGCTCTACAAAGGGAGCGATAGGAGTGATAGGAGCGATAACAACACGCTAGCAGAGTTGGCGGGGTGAAAAAATTTCCACTGTCTTATGTAATAAACTGGTCGTGGCGTAGTCTTATAGTCAGAAAGAACAACCATAAAGCGCAACAATGACCGACAGCCAAATCATCGCACACATATTGGAGCGGGGAGAGGTGCAACTCTTTTCGCTCATTGTCGGTCGCTACTCCGCCGAGGTCTTTCGGGCCGCTATGGCCACCGCACACAACACCTCCATAGCCGAAGAGGCCACACAGCAGGCCTTCATCAAAGCCTACGAAAACCTGCACAGGTGGCGAGGTGGGTTGAGCATTGCACCCTATCTGAAGATGATTGCCCACAACACCGCACTCACCCTCTTGGAGAAGGCTGCTCGTGGGCGCACAACACCCCTCAACGACTGCTCCATCGGAGCCGAAGAGGAGTATGATTGGCACAAGGAAGAACTCCTCACACGACTCTCCGAAGCCATAAAACAGCTACCCTCGGAGGAGCAACAAATCGTGGAACTCTTCTACTGGGAAAAATTGCGCACTGCCGACATCGCCCACCGCACAGGGCTCTCCGAAAGCAACGTGCTGGTGCGCCTACACCGAATACGTCAGAAACTAAAAACAATGATACATTATGAGGGAGAAGATTGACGACAAACAGTTTGACCTGCTCATTGGCCAAGCCCTCGCCCGAGAGAAGCAGGTGCAGCAGATGAACGCCCGCATCATGCAGGCCGTAAGGCGACACGAGCGCAGGCGCACGGCCCGTATGTGGCTCCGAGTGGTAGCATTTGCGCTCTTCATCCCCATATCGGCACTTGCTTTTGTGGGGTGCGCACAACTCGTGGTGCACCTGCTCGGCGAAGTATTCGGGATGGTGGTTGCCGCACCCATAATCATCACAGGCATCCTAACGGAAATTTCGCTCGTGGCAGATTTTTCGCCCGAAAAGGTGTAATAATCAACCACTTGGAGTGTCTTATAATTGGAACACGTGTTTAATGTTTAATCTATAAAAAAGTAAAAAGTATGGAAGATTTAGTGGGCATGTTTGCCGTTGTACTCACACTTGCGATTCCCATTGTGGCTATCGTATTGAGTATGGTGAAGAAAGTTGCACGAAACAAACTCGACAACAATTTGCGCTTGGAGATTATCCGTAGTGGCAGTTCCTCCTCTCCTGAGGTCATTAAGGAGTTGCTGAAAACCCCCGAAAAGAAGGCAAGCGACAACAAGATTGTGGCCCTGCGATGGGGTTGTGCATTGGCAGGTGTGGGTTTGGCCGCCCTTGTATGCCACATTCTGAAAATCGACTATGACGATATCTATATGTGGATGTACCTCATCTTGGGCTGTGGCGTGGGCCTCATCGGGGCCGTCATTGTGGAGATGGTGTTGGGCAAAAAGAACGAAAAATTGCCAGACGTCAAGCCATAGGCATCAGACCTTAGACAATACGGTTAAAGTTTTACATAAGCACCCACGGGCGGACATTCGTGAGAATCTCCGCCCGTGGGGTTTATTTTGATGGAAGCCGGAACTACTTAGTGGTTGAACATAAAGCCCACATAGCAGCGCACGCCGCTCGGAAAGTCGAACTCTGCACGGCCCAGAGGCAACATATAGTCCGCCTTCATCGTGAGCGACATACGCTCCGTGAGGCCATACTCCACACCCACAAAGGGCACCACCACACCAACACCATATTTACGATAGGAGACCAGCGGCTCCGGCAACAGGTCGGTGGCGGGCTTCTCCGTCAGCGTGAGGTTCTCCACCGAGCCACCGCCTATGGTAGCACCCACGTAGGGCACAAACCTGCCCACACGAAAGGTCCAATCAACCAGCAGGCCACCCCAACCGATGGAGAGCGACGAGCCGTAGTCGCCATAGGATAGGGCCGAGGTGTAGCCCTCGGTGCCCACCCTCAGGTGGTCGCCAAAGCGCACTTTAAGCGCACCACCAATGCCGAGTGGCAGGCCCGAAAGCCTCTGCACGGGTGCAAGGCCCACCCTCATATCGCCACAATCAACCCAACCGGCGTGGAGCATCATACCACCCGAGAAGCCACGATAGGCAAAGGAGGAGGTGGTTTTAGTGGTGGCGGGTGCAGGAGTGGTGGGTGTGGTGGCATTGAGCAGCGCAGGCGTGAGCAGCGAGCAGAGAAGGAGTGCAAAGAGGCGGGTTCTTTTCATAATCTTATGTTGAATTTGTAGTGATATAGTACAAATGTAGTGCAAAATTTCACATCCGCAACCCTTCTTGCCACCAACACAACAACAAACAGCAAAAAACTTCTCTCCGGCGAGATTGAGGGCAACAGGGGCAAACCTTTTGTGCCACAAATCTTTACCCATTTTGCCCAAATTGCCAACGAAAAAAAATGAAAAAAAATTGCATTTTTTTGGTCAGATAATTTGGAGAAACGATTTTTTGCACTACCTTTGCATCGCAAATCCGAAAGGGATAGCAGTTCTTAGAGAGTTTGGGAGTTTAGCTCAGCTGGTTTAGAGCATCTGCCTTACAAGCAGAGGGTCGGCGGTTCGAATCCGTCAACTCCCACAAACAAACAGAAAGCCACTCAATTGAGTGGCTTTTGTTGTTTCTATGGCCTTGGGAGTTTACTCACTTAGGCCGTAGGAACAACAAAAAAGGTCGGGCACAAAGAGTGCCCGATTTCTGTTTGTTTGTGTAACGCCCCGCAGGCCAACGGATCACAAACGAAGCGCAGTAATCCGTTCAATTCACCACTCCCTTTGCACAATAAAAAGGGCCGTGCGTAGTACGGATTGTTTTGCAACTTTACTGCCTTGGCGAGCCGACGGATCACAAGCGTAGCGTAGCGAAGTGCAGTAATCCGAGAGGGCAGAAAGAGCAGAAAGGGCAGGAAAGGGACTTTGGAAGACGTTGGACAAAAAAATGCACAGAGCAGAGGAGAATTGAAAATTGACAATGGAAAATGGAAAATTTTGGTGTGCCTTCGGCACGGGTATTAAAAAAAGACGTTGGACGTTGGACGTTGGACAAAAAATGCACAGAGCGGAGGGAATTTTGTGCCAAACAAGAAGGCGAGTCCGCAGTTTACTTACGTAAATGAGGAACTCGCCTATCGCAGTGCGGTGCAAAATTCGCCCGCTATTGTGCATTTTTTATTAGTAGCCGAGAATACGCATCATCGACCTATAACTCTGCTCCTTGGCAAAAAGTCGGGTGTAGTACTCGCCCGTCTCTTTGTCGATGTCGATGAGGATGTGCTTGGGCGCAGGGGTGAGGCAGTGCTGAATTCCACCAAAACCACCCACCGACTCCTGATAGGCTCCCGTGTGGAAGAATCCCACATAGAGAGGCTCGTTACTCTCCTCCAACTTGGGCAAAAAGACAGCGTTGGAGTGCGACTCACCACTATAAAAGTCCTCACTGTCGCAGGTCAGGCCACCAAGAAACACTCTCTGATACTCCTTGTTCCAATGGTTGATGGCCAACAAAGGATACCTCTGGTCGATACCCCAAATGTCGGGCAGAGTGGTCATAAACGAGCTGTCAATCATATACCACCTCTCCCTATCGTTCTGCTGCTTCTGGGTGAGCACCGAGAAGAGCGTCGCACCACTCTCACCCACAGTGAAGGAACCAAACTCGGTGAAGATGTTTGGCTCTTGTACTCCGTTCAAATTGCAGTTATCCTTGATTTGTGCGACAATCTCTTCGGCCATATATTCATAGTCGTAGTCGAAGTTAAGCGAGTTCTTGATTGGGAATCCGCCTCCGATATTTAGGCTGTCGAGGTCGGGACAAATCTTCTTCAAATCGCAATAAACCTGAATACACTTCCTTAACTCGTTCCAATAGTAGGCCGTATCTTTCATACCGGTATTGATGAAGAAGTGGAGCATTTTCAGTTTGTACTTCTTGTTGCCCTTGATGCGCTTCTTGTAGAAATCGACGATGTCGTTGTAGCGAATTCCGAGGCGCGAAGTATAGAAATCAAACTTGGGTTCCTCCTCCGCCGCAATGCGAATACCGAGCTGGCAGGGCTTCTCCAAAAGAGCATCATACTGCTCCAACTCGTCCTTGTTGTCGAGTACGGGGATGGTGTTGTAGAAACCATTGTTGATGAGAGAGGCGATGTTTTCCACGTATGCCTGACGCTTAAAACCGTTGCACACGGTGTACATATCCTTGTTAATCAGGCCCTGTTCGTAGAGTGCGTTGATGATGTGGATATCGTAGGCCGAGGAGGTTTCAAGGTAGATGTCGTTTTTCAAAGCCTCCTCCAACACGAACGAAAAGTGGGACGATTTGGTACAGTAGCAGTAGTTGTAGGTACCCCTATAATCCACCTTCGCCATCGCCACATTGAAGAGCCTTTTGGCCCTTTGGATTTGCGATGAAATTTTGGGAAGATAGGTAATTTTCAGCGGTGTTCCATACTGCTTGATAATATCCATCAGGGGCACATCGTGAAAATAGAGTTCGTCATCCTCAACGGAAAACTCGGCCTGTGGCCAATCGTAGGTTTGTTCGATAAGGTCGATGTATTTGTTTTTCATCGCAACAAAATTGTGTGTTAATTTTCAATCCAACTCGGCTACTTTGGCAAAAAAAGTACAATGTAATCGAGTTACTTTCTCCCATAAATGACGACACAAAGCAAATAAATCTTTTTGAGATTATCAACAACTTCCCCTATTAATATTAAATTTGGCATATTTTACTGACTTTTTGGCAGGGTTTTCACAATTTTTTCTTACTTTTGGCAGTTATTAGTATAATTAAAAGGTATCAACGACAAAACAACATAGGGTTATGACCATAGAAATCAGCACACTCATCGCACATTACATTGCCGAAAACACAAGGCTTATCATTCCCGGCATTGGTACTCTTCTCCGTCGTAAAGAGAGCGGCGAGATTGTATTTATGGAGATGCTCAAAAAGGGCGACGGCGTACTCAACTCGTTGGTGGGTACACACTTCAACCTCTCCGATACCGAAGCCGCAGCAACGGTGGAAAACTATGCAGTGGCCATTAAAAGAGCCTTGGAGAGCAGCAAGAAGTTCATTATGGATGGTGTTGGCGTGTTGATGGTTGGTGCAAACGGAGGTGTGGAGTTCATCTTCAACCCCTATGCACACTCCATCGATGCCGAGATTGAAAGACCAAAAACCATCGTTGAGGTGGAACCTATGGAGGTTGCCACCGAGGAGAAACAAGTTGCAGAGGCGCTCCCCGAAGAGCCCGCACAGGGGGAGGAGGAACCTGTTGCAAAGGGAGTGGAAAGAGAGGAATCCGTTGTGGCCGAAGAGTCCCCCAAAGAGGTTGCTCCACAAACAAAGGCTTCAAGAGTGAGCGCATTGTATGACGAGGAAGAGGACGAAGTGGAGGCGAAAGAAGGCAACAAAGCGTTCGATTTGAGTGGCGTTGCCGACAAGTTCCGCGCCATCACCAAGAAGCCTACAAGCAGCAAACCCGCAAAACAGCGCAAAAAAATCAAACTTGACGGCATCACCATTTTGGCCATCGTGTCGGGACTGATTGCCATCGGCACACTCATTTGGGGTATGATACCGTCGCAGGCTCCGCTCGACATCGACACTCCCGTAGAAATTGTAGAGGAGTAGAAGGGGATTGAGAATTGAGAATTGAGAATTGAGAATTGAGAATTGAGAAAGTTGCGAGTAAGCGAGAGCAGAGGGTGCTTGCACACTATGCCGAGCGAGAGCAACTAAAA
>JAZNNC010000040.1:0-8364 GCA_045580045.1 Tidjanibacter sp. | reverse complement strand
CGTCCAACGTCAACCGACGACCGTCGACCGTCGACCGTCAACCGTCTGCATACCCCTCCGGTCTTCGACCACCTCCCCTATCTTAGGGGAGGAGTAATTTTCCATTTTCAATTTTGCACCGCACTTTGCGTTTTTTGTGGTCAACCGACGACCGTCGACCGTCAGCATACCCCTCCGGTCTTCGACCACCTTCCCTATCTTAGGGGAGCAGCTTTTTCAATTTTCAATTCCCTTCCTTGCTCTTTCTGCTCTTTCTTGCCCTTCACTACTCACGGGTATCTTTTTTAATACCCGAGATAAAAATGCGCCGCAGGCACCCTAATTTTCAATTTTCAATAACTCTCTGTATCGTTGGGGGTTGAGTAGGATGTTCATAGCCTCGGTGAAGCTATCCTCAAAGTGTGTGTTGGCAACCCTCACATAGCCTTCGGTACCCCACAGATGGAGTGCAATGGTGGCCTTGACGTAGTGGCCCAACAGCCAACGACTATCCTCCATACTATCCTCCGCAGGCTCCACACCACTTGCAATACCCCTTTCAATGCACCTCTCGACCAATTCCGCAGGGCAGTTCCACCTCTCCACAAACTCTTCGAGGGTGGGGTAGAGAGTGGTAAGGTCGTCGAGGTTGTCGATGATGTACTCGCCAGCCACGTCGCTCACCACCATTTTCTGGTTGAGAAGGTTGGCAAAGGTGTAGTTTTTTGTGGTGTCGATGTCGATATAGACATCGGGAGTGATGCCGCCACCGCCCAATACTGTGCGGCCCGCATTGAGAGTCTTATACTTGGGAGCCACCACTGCCAACGAATCGCGGTAGTAGCGGTCGGTCATACGTTTGGCGTGGTCGAAGTAATATTCGGCCGACTTGCCTTTCTCAAAAGGACGTTGTATGCACCTGCCGCTGGGGGTGTAGTAGTGGCTGGTGGTGATACGCAGTGCCGAGCCGTCGTCCATAATCACCTGCTTCTGCACAAGGCCCTTACCAAACGACTGACGCCCCACAATCACAGCTCGGTCGTAGTCCTGCAATGCTCCGCTCACAAGTTCGCTGGCCGATGCCGACCCTTCGTCGATGAGCACCACAAGGGGCCCTGTGGTGTAGGTGCCTTTGCCTTTGGAGTAGTGATTGTAGGTCTTTTCCGTGCGTCCTCGGGTGGATGCCACAAGGGACTTCTTGGGCAGGAAGAAACCTGCCATTTCAATACCCTGTGTGAGCAATCCTCCACCGTTGCCACGGAGGTCGAGGATGAGTCCGCCACTGATGTTTCCCAACTCCTTGTAGGCCTTACGCAGGTCATTCATTGTGTTTTCGGCAAAGCGATTGACCTTGATGTAGCCTATATTATATGAGGTATAGGCAGCATCCACTGTGGAGATGGGGATTTCGCCTCTGACGAGCGACAACTCCTCCTGCTTGCCACCCCTTTTCACAATCGAGAGTGTGAGTGGAGTGCCAACCTTGCCTCGTACCATTGTGGACAAGCTGTCCCTCGATATGCCCTTTGTGGACACTCCGTCGATGGCTACCACTCGGTCGCCACGTTTGATGCCGGCCTTGTCGGCAGGCGAATCGGGCACTACGTCCATCACACACAAGGTGTCCCGCACGGGGCTGTAAGATACGCCAATGCCTCCAAACGAGCCCTCCATAAGTTTCATATCCTCCCTGACCTCCTCGGGCGAGAGGTAGGCCGAGTGGGGGTCAAGAGTGGCGAGGGTGCTGCGTATGGCCTCCTCAATGAGTGCTTTGTTGTCGGGGGTATCAACATAGAGTGAGTTGAGATAGTAGTAGAACGAGCCGAATTTTTCCAGCTCGTTCCTGAAACTCTGCCCTGCCGCCGAGCCTGTGCTCAGCAACAGCAGGGCCGCTATCGCAACCCAAAATCTCCTCATTGCGGTCTTTTTCTTTATGTATAGGTCGCTACCCTATTTGAGGTAGGCGGCAAGTTCGCCAAATGGAACTTTCACCTGCTCGCCGGCCACCATATTCTTCACGGTAGCCACCTTCTCGGCACGCTCGCTCTCGCCTACAATAACAACGTAGGGAATAGCCCTTTTATTGGCATACACCATCTGTTTTTTCATCTTTGCCGCCTCGGGGTAGATGTCGCTCGACACTCCCTCGGCCCTCAGAGCCTTCAACAGCCCCATTGCACATTTCTGTTCCTCGCCGCCGAAGTTGATGAAGAGAACCTTTGTGGTCATCTGAGCCTCCTCGGGGAACAATCCCAAGCCGAGCATTACGTCATAGATGCGGTCGGCACCAAACGAGATGCCCACACCGCTGGTGTTGGGCAGGCCGAAGATACCCGTGAGGTCGTCGTAGCGACCGCCACCGCAGATGCTTCCAATCTGGAAATCTTTGGCTTTAACCTCGAAGATGGCTCCCGTGTAGTAGTTCAAACCACGGGCCAACGAGAGGTCGAGTTCAATCTCCAACTCGGTGCCGTAGTCGTCAATCAGACCAAAGAGTTCCTCCATCTCCTCCACACCTTTGAGTCCCGTTTCGCTCTGTGCAAGTGCGGTGCGCAGGGTGGCGAGTTTCTGGGCAGTGGTACCCTCCAACAGCAAGATGGGTTTGAGCTTGTTGACAGCCTCCTGCTCGATACCCCTCTCGCGGAGTTCGGCCTCCACGTTCTCCATACCAATCTTGTCGAGCTTATCAATCGCTACGGTGATATCAATCATCTTGTCGGCGTGGCCGATAGCCTCGGCAATACCGAAGAGAATCTTGCGGTTGTTGAGTTTGAGAACAACGTTGATGCCCAACTTGCGGAATACCATCTCGACAATCTGCACCAACTCGGCCTCATACATCAGCGAGCGGCTGCCGATGGCATCCACATCACATTGGTAGAACTCCCTGTAACGTCCCTTCTGCGGTCGGTCGGCCCTCCACACGGGCTGCACCTGATAGCGTTTGAAGGGGAAGGTAATCTCGTTTTGGTGCTGCACCACAAACCTTGCAAAGGGCACCGTGAGGTCATAACGGAGTCCCTTCTCGCAGATTTTGGTTGCGAGTGCTGCGGGCGAGCCTTCGAGTTGTTCGGGGCCTACTTTGCTCATAAAATCGCCCGAGTTGAGAATCTTGAAGAGGAGTTTGTCGCCCTCCTCGCCATACTTACCCATCAGTGTCGAGAGGTTCTCCATTGCGGGAGTTTCGAGGGGTGCATAGCCGAAGGTGCGGAACACCTCCTTGATGGTGTCGAACATATAGTTGCGGCGAGTCATCTCTACGGGCGAGAAGTCGCGTGTACCCTTTGGAATACTTGGTTTCTGTGCCATATTTATAAAATTGAGAATTGAGAATTGAGAATTGAGAATTTTGAGATGCTCTGCAAGTGCGTATTTTATATCGCACCAGAGGTGCACCTTAATTTTCCATTTTCAATTTTCCATTTTTAATTTTCAATCAGTTTGCGGTACTTCACACGGTGGGGAGTGGTGTCGATACCCTGAGCCTTCTTGTGCTCCTCGTACTCGCTGTATGAGCCCTCGAAATAGACCACCTTGCCGTCGTCCTCGAAGGAGAGAATGTGGGTGGCAACCCTATCCAAGAACCACCTATCGTGGGAGATTACCACCGCACAGCCCGCAAAATTGTCAAGGCCCTCCTCCAACGCACGCAGAGTGTTTACGTCGATGTCGTGGGTAGGCTCGTCGAGCAGCAACACGTTGCCCTCCTCTTTCAGTGCGAGAGCCAAGTGGAGGCGGTTGCGCTCACCACCCGACAGCACACCACACTTCTTCTCTTGGTCGGCACCGCTGAAATTAAACCTGCCCACATAGGCGCGGGCGTTAATCTGACGGCCACCGAGGGTGATAAGTTCGCTATTCTGCGAGATGACCTCAAAGACGGTCTTTTCGGGGTCGATGCTCTTGTGCTGCTGGTCCACATAGGCGAGTTTCACCGTCTCGCCAATCTTGAACGAACCACTCGTGGGCTGCTCCAAACCCATAATCATTCGGAACAGAGTGGTCTTACCCGTACCATTGGCACCAATCACGCCCACAATACCTGCGGGGGGCAACACAAAGTTCAAACCCTCGTAGAGCACCCTGTCGCCAAAGGCCTTCGACACGTCGTGGGCCTCGATGACCACATTGCCCAAGCGGGGACCGTTGGGGATGTAGATTTCGAGTTTCTCCTCCTTCTGCTTGGTGTCCTCGTTGAGCAGTTTATCGTAGGCACCCAGACGGGCTTTGCTCTTGGCGTGGCGAGCTTTGGGGCTCATACGTACCCACTCCAACTCCCTTTCCAGAGCCTTGCGACGTTTGCTCTCCTGCTTCTCCTCCATGGCCAAGCGGGTGCTCTTCTGGTCGAGCCAGCTGGAATAGTTGCCCTTCCAAGGAATACCCTCGCCACGGTCGAGTTCGAGAATCCAACCGGCCACGTTGTCGAGGAAGTAGCGGTCGTGGGTTACGGCAATGACCGTACCCTTATATTGATTGAGGTGCTGTTCGAGCCAATCGATACTCTCGGCGTCGAGGTGGTTGGTGGGCTCGTCCAACAGCAGCACGTCGGGCTCCTGCAACAGCAGACGGCACAAAGCTACACGCCTACGCTCACCACCCGAGAGGTGGTCCACCAACGCATCGGGGTCGGGACAACGCAGAGCATCCATTGCACGCTCCAACACGCTGTCAATCTCCCAGCCGTTCACATTGTCGATAGCCTCGGTGAGTTCGCCCTGACGCTCGATAAGACGTGCCATCTGGTCGTCGTCCATAGGCTCCATAAACTTGGCGTTGATCTCCTCATACTCTTTGAGCAGGGCCACCGTGTCGGCACACCCCTCCTCCACCACCTCACGCACGGTCTTGCCCGCTTGGAGTTGTGGTTCTTGTTCGAGATAGCCCACCGAGTAGCCGGGTGAGAATACCACCTCGCCCTGAAAACTCTTGTCGAGGCCGGCGATAATCTTCATAAGCGTCGATTTACCCGAGCCGTTCAAACCTACGATGCCGATTTTTGCTCCATAGAAGAAGGAGAGATAGATGTTGTTGAGAATTTTGCGGTTGTTGTTGAGCACCTTGCTAACACCCACCATCGAAAAAATAATCTTTTCGTCTGCCATTTGTATTTATGTGTTTATTTTTCGTTTCGCGCATTTGGCACAAAAATACGAATAATAATCGAGAATTAAAAATAGGTCAATCAATCTAATAGCGTCGAAGAAAAAACAAAAATTTTCAAATTTCAATTTTCAATTTTCAAATTTATTCGTATCTTTGCAGGCCCATATTTTGTGGGTTGGGATTACAACTAATTAATTTTCAAGTATTAACCAATTAAAACGTACAGAAGAAGTGGATTCTTTGAGTTACAAAACCATCTCGGCCAACGCTGCGACTGTTAACAAACAGTGGTATGTTATCGACGCAGAGGGCCAGGTGCTCGGACGACTTGCCTCTCAGGTTGCGAAAATCTTACGAGGCAAAAACAAACCCGACTTCACTCCTCACGTAGATTGCGGTGATTATGTCATCGTAATCAACGCCGACAAGGTGAGGTTGACGGGTAAGAAGATGACCGATAAGGTCTATGTACACCACACAGGCTACCCCGGTGGTCAGCGTTTTGCTACCCCCGCAGAGCGTCTGCTCCACAAGCCTGAGTTCCTTGTTCAGAACGCCGTTAAAGGTATGTTGCCTAAGACACGCCTCGGTGTTGCTATTTTGAAAAACTTGAAGGTATATGCAGGCGCAGAGCACAATCACGCCGCACAGTGCCCCAAGGAGATTAAACTCAACGAGATTAAGTAAACAAAAGCGAAACTAAACTATGGAAGTTGTAAACACTATAGGACGCCGAAAAGCAGCAGTTGCTCGCGTTTACGTTAAGCCCGGTAACGGTACCATTACCATCAACAAAAAGCCCCTCGAGGTTTACTTCCCTCTGGATATTTTCCAGTTTGTAGTAAAACAGCCCCTCATCGTGCTGAACCAGTTGGAGAACTATGACATCAACATCAACCTTGATGGTGGTGGCATCCACGGTCAGGCAGAGGCTGCCCGTATGGGTATTTCGCGTGCTTTGTGCGAGATTGATGCAGAGAACCGCTCGATTTTGAAGAAGAACGGTTTCCTCACTCGTGATGCTCGTGAGGTTGAGCGTAAGAAACCCGGTCAGCCCGGTGCTCGCCGTAAATTCCAGTTCAGCAAACGTTAATTTTCTCCGTTCTGCACCAAAAGAACTGCACGAAAGAGGTTTGCAAATTTTTCAGACCACCCCTGCGAAGTGCTGTGTGAGGACAACTCCGGCAGCCTGACCAACGAAAGGTGGAAGGTGGCAAGTGGTGAGAAGAGTCCTATGGCAGCATAGGGAGTGCTACTGAAAGATTGCCCTTTCGCGAAAAACCGAGCGGACCGCCCCGAGCATTTATGGCTCCATCATTAATGATGTCCCGAGGGGGTGCTACCGTGCGGTTACCAAAGAGAGATTTTTTTACAAGAAAAAGAAAGAAAAACCTTTACGATTAGAAATGGCACGTACAGATTTTAATCAATTATTGGAGGCTGGCGTACACTTTGGCCACCTCAAAAGGAAATGGAATCCCAAAATGGCTCCATATATCTTTATGGAGAAGGGTGGAATCCATATCATCGACCTCCACAAAACTGTGGTAAAAATCGATGAGGCAGCAGCAGCCATCAAACAGATTGCAAAGAGTGGTCGCAGGATTCTCTTCGTTGCAACCAAGAAACAGGCAAAAGATATTGTTGCTGAGAAGGTGCAAGCAGTAGGCATGCCCTATGTTAGGGAGCGCTGGCCCGGTGGTATGCTCACTAACGTGCCCACCATACGTAAGGCTATCAAGAAGATGGCAACCATCGACAAGATGAGTAGCGATGGTACTTACGACAATTTCTCCAAACGTGAGAAACTCCAAATCGCTCGTCAGAGGGCTAAATTGGAGAAAAACCTCGGTTCTATTGCCGACCTTACCCGTCTGCCCGCCGCTCTGTTTGTAGTGGACGTTCAGAAGGAGTTCAACGCCGTACGCGAGGCAAAACGCCTCAATATCCCCGTGTTTGCAATGGTTGATACTTGCTGTGATCCCACAGACATTGACTACGTTATTCCTGCAAACGACGATCAGGCAAAGAGTATTGGCGTAGTTCTTGATGCAATGTGTGCTGCTATCAACGAAGGCTTGGAGGAGCGTCGCATCGAGAAAGAGAAAGAGGCTGAGGAGGCACCCAAGGAGGTTGAGAAGAAGCCCCGTACTCGCAAGACCGTGAAGGTGGAGGTTGAGACTCCTGCTGTTGAGGCAGAGGCTCCCGCCGCTGAGGAGGTAGTTGCAGAGTAAGCAAACGAAACGAAGTTAAACCTTATAAAAAGAGAAAAGACTATGGCTGTAACACTTGCCGACATCAAGAAACTCCGCGATATGACTCAGGCCGGTATGATGGATTGCAAAAAGGCTCTGGAAGAGGCTGCTGGCGATATGAACCGCGCTATTGAGATTATCCGTGAGAAAGGTAAACTCGTTGCAAGCAAACGTGCCGACCGCACCGCTACCGAGGGTGTGGTTGTTGCAAAGGTTGCTGATGGCAAAGCATATCTTGCTTGCCTTGCTTGCGAGACTGACTTCGTTGCACAGGTTGAGTCGTTTGGCGCAACCGCAAACACCATCGTAGAGATTGCAGCAGCAAACGGTGCCGCCAACTTGGAGGCTCTGTTGGCTTGCCCCACCGCTGACGGTCGCACCGTTGCCGACTTGGTAACCGAGAAGACCGGCCAGACAGGTGAGAAGGTAGAGATTCCCTTCTATGCTTGCATCGAGGCTCCCTACTGCGCAACCTACGTTCACTTCAACAAGAAACTCGGCGCCATCGTCGGCTTCAATAAGGAGGTAGATGAGGAGTTGGCCAAAGGTATCGCAATGCAGGTTGTTTCGATGAACCCCGTTGCTGTATCGGCAGACTTGGTTCCCCAGTCGGTTATCGACGAGGAGAAGAACATCGCTATCCAGAAGACCAAAGACGAGTTGGTACAGAAGGCTGTTGATGCTGCTTTGTCGAAAGCAGGTATCAACCCCGCACACGTTGATAGCGAGGACCACATCGAGTCGAACCAGTCGAAGGGTTGGATTACCGCAGAGCAGGCTCGCGAGATTATCAAGACCGTGTCGGCTGAGAAGGCTGCAAACCTTCCCGCACAGATGGTTGAGAACATCGCTAAGGGTCGCTTGCAGAAATTCTTCAAAGAGCAGACTTTGGAGGAGCAGGCATACCAGATGGGAGATGGCAAAACTTCCGTTAAGGATGTTCTCAAAGCTGCTGATGCTGAGGCTAAGATTCTTGGTTTCTACCGCGCATCGCTTTGCGACTAATTAGTAGTCCTATGCATAAGAA
>JAZNNC010000039.1:0-3409 GCA_045580045.1 Tidjanibacter sp. | reverse complement strand
AAGTCGTATGCAACTTTTGCACAGTCTGCGGCAGCGGTCTGTGCTGCGTAGGGAGTGTTCTTCTTCGAACCACGGAAGCCCATCTTACCTGCCGAACTCCAACTGATAACCTCACCTGCACCGTTGGTGATAGTGATGATTACGTTGTTGAAAGTCGAGTGTACGAAAGCCATACCGACTGCGTCTACTTTAACTACGCGCTTCTTAACTGATACTGGTTTCTTTGCCATAACTCTCTACTTTTATTTAGTTGCTTTTTTCTTGTTTGCTACGGTCTTCTTCTTACCCTTGCGAGTACGAGCGTAGTTCTTGGTGCTCTGACCACGAACGGGAAGACCAAGACGGTGACGGATACCACGGTAGCAACCGATGTCCATCAATCGTTTGATGTTGAGCTGTACGAGCGAACGGCACTCACCCTCAACTTTGATACCGCTCTCAGCGATAGCGTTACGGATTGCACCTACCTGCTCATCGGTCCAGTCGTCTACTTTGGTGTTGTAGTCGATACCGGCCATATCAAGAATCATTCGTGCGGTGCTGCGACCAATGCCATAAATATAGGTCAAGCCGATTTCGCCGCGCTTATTTTTGGGTAAATCTACACCTACTATACGTGCCATAAATCTTTTCTTCTCTTTTTAGTTAATTACTTTTGGCGCATTTTGAATTTAGGATTCTTCTTGCAAATAACATAAAGGTGGTTACCACGCTTTACAATTTTGCAATCCTCGCTTCTTTTCTTAATTGATGCTCTAACTTTCATCTTTGAAAAGTTTTTAATTTAGTTTGTTTTTGTGGCATAATCTCTTCGCCGAAAGGTTTAACCAAAAGTAGCGACTGTCACTTCTATCTGTCTTCTTTTTCGGGAACCACAACCACACTCTCAATGTGGCCCTGCTTCCTCTTCATTAACGCGAGGCTCATTATGCCTCTCCGTCTTTGCTCCGCACCCCCAATACGCCTTGCGCCTTGTCGATGCTCTTGTGACACTCTGTACTCTTGCCCCCTTTGTCGTCGGCGGGGAGGTTATTTGTAACGGAAGGAGATGCGACCTTTGGTCAAATCGTAGGGTGACATCTCTACCTTTACTTTGTCACCGGGAAGAATCTTGATGTAGTGCATCCTCATCTTACCCGAAATGTGGGCGGTGATAACGTGGCCGTTGTCCAACTCTACGCGAAACATTGCGTTCGAGAGGGCCTCCACGATGGTTCCGTCCTTTTCAATAGCAGCTTGCTTTGCCATAAGATGTTCTTAAATTTTTGTTTGTTTTACGAAATTCCTTTCTGTTTAGCGCGCAAAGATAACAATTTTCTTTGGATTACCAAATTTTCAATCAGTTACGCTTTGCCGAGGGCCTCTTCGATGATACCAAAGTCGGTTAAAACATCTGCCTTCTCGTTGCGTATTGCCACCGCAAATTCGAAGTGAGCCGAGGGTTTCCTATCTTTGGTGCGAACAGTCCAGCCGTCGCGCTCAAAAACCACATTCTTGGAACCCATATTAATCATCGGCTCGATGCAGATGACCATTCCCTGTTTCAACAGGGGGCCGGTACCACGTCTGCCATAGTTGGGAACCTCGGGGGACTCGTGCATCTTTCGGCCCAAGCCGTGCCCCACAAGTTCGCGGACAACCCCGTAGCCATACTTCTCGGCGTGTGCCTGTACGGCTGCCGAAATATCGCCCACGCGATTACCCGCCACTGCCTGCTCAACACCTTTGAGGAGCGACTCTTTGGTAACCCTCAACAACTGCTCCACCTCGGGAGCAATCTCGCCAACACCAAAGGTGTAGGCCGAGTCACCATAGAAGCCCTTCATTATGGTGCCGCAATCCACCGAAACAATATCACCCTCTTTGAGGGCATAGTTCGAAGGAATACCGTGAACCACGTTCTCATTCACCGACACACACAAGGTGTTGGGAAATCCTCCGTAGCCGAGGAAGCCCGGAACTGCTCCGTGAGAACGGATAAACTCCTCTGCAATCCTATCCAACTCCAAGGTTGTCACCCCGGGTTTGATATGCTTGCCAACCTCCGCAAGTGTAGCACTCACAAGAAGGTTATTCTCACGCAGCAGTTCGACCTCTTCCTCTGTTTTGAGATATATCATTACAGATTCTCTCCTTTCTTTAAGAACTCTTACCGTAAGTAAGCCCGAGTCGAAAGATTAATGGCGACCTTTAATCCTACCGGTCTTCATCAGACCGTCGTAGTGACGAAGGAGCAAGTAACTTTCAACCTGTTTGAGAGTGTCGAGAACTACACCCACCAAAATCAGCAGCGAGGTACCTCCGAAGAAGAGCGCAAACTGACGGTTGATACCGATCATCTCAGCAAATGCGGGCAAAATAGCCACGATAGCCAAGAAAATCGAACCGGGAAGGGTGATTCTCGTCATGATGGTGTCGATGTAAGTTTTGGTCTCCTTACCGGGTTTAACACCGGGGATGAAGCCGCCATTACGTTTCAGGTCGTCAGCCATCATTTGGGGATTCACAATAATTGCTGTGTAGAAGTAGGTAAACGCGAACACCAAGATTGCAAAGGTGAAGTTATACCAGAATCCGGTGTAGTTGTTGAACGCAGCAGCAACAACACGAGTGGACTCCCACCTGCCGAAGAGCATAGGGATGAACATCAAAGCCTGTGCAAAGATGATAGGCATAACGTTTGCCGCATTCACCTTCAAGGGGATGTACTGGCGTACACCACCGTACTGCTTGTTACCAACAATGCGTTTTGCATACTGTACGGGAATCTTGCGGGTTGCCTGCACGAGTGCAATAGCAGCCATAAAGATGAAGTACAGCAACACAAACTCTACAACCAACATTACCCAGCCACCGGTTGCGGCATTGGTCCTTGCATCCAACTCTGCCAACAGAGCGTGGGGCAAGCGAGCAACGATACCCACCATAATGATGAGCGAAATACCGTTACCAATACCCTTGTCGGTGATCTTCTCACCCAACCACATTACGAACATAGTACCGGCAATAAGTACTACGAGTGCAGTGAAGATGAAGAAGGCGTTGTACTCCATAACGAATGCGCCAGGAGCCTGAGCGTGAAGGTTAGCAAGATAAGCGGGACCTTGCAGGCAGAGCACCACAATGGTCAAATATCTTGTAATTTGGTTCATCTTGCGGTGACCACTCTCACCCTCTTTCTGCAACCTCTGGAAGTAGGGAACTACAATACCCAGAAGCTGTACGATAATCGAGGCCGAGATGTAGGGCATTACACCAAGCGCAAAAATCGACGCATTGGAGAACGCACCACCCGAGAAGATATCCAACAGACCCATAAGACCATCGGCGGTCTGAGCACTCATCGCACTCAGGGCGTTGGGCATGATACCGGGAAACGCCACAGTAGAGACGCACCTATATATCACAC
>JAZNNC010000038.1:0-3223 GCA_045580045.1 Tidjanibacter sp. | reverse complement strand
CTCTATGCCGACAGCGAGGGCCGCATCAAGATTGCAAGGGCATTCAACGAGGCCATTGCGAGGGGCGAAATTAGTGCTCCGATTGTGCTTGGCCGCGACCACCACGATGTGTCGGGCACCGACTCGCCCTATCGCGAGACGAGCAACATCTACGACGGCTCGGCCTACACGGCCGATATGGCTGTGCAGAACGTCATTGGCGACGGCTTCCGTGGTGCAACGTGGGTGTCGCTCCACAATGGCGGTGGCGTGGGCTGGGGCGAGGTCATCAATGGTGGCTTCGGTATGGTTGTCGATGGTAGCGAGGAGGCCCGCAAACGCATCGACTCGATGCTGCTGTGGGATGTGAACAACGGTATCGCACGCCGCAGCTGGGCCCGCAACGAGGGCGCAATGAGTGCCATAAGGCGTGAGATGGCCCGCACCCCCGACCTGAAAGTAACCCTCCCCAATGTGGCAGACGACAGCCTTATTGAGAAATACATCAAGTAGAAATCTAAACCTAAAACTAATACTCGTAATATGAAACAGATTCGTTTGTTTGCAACCCTGCTGGCTGCTTTGGCTATGGTTGCTTGTGGCGACAAAGAGCCTATCGAAAACCCCAACAATCAGGGTGGTGCCCCCGATGGCGCACTGATGCCCCCAAGTGGAGTGGCCATCGTTGAGGGTACGCTTACCACCACCTCCGTAACCATCAAGTGGGATGCTGTGGAGGGTGCTGTGGGCTACAAATATGTGCTCCAAAAGGGTGCTATGCAGGTCAAGAGCGAGCAGACCACCGCAACGGAGGTGTCGTTTGACAACCTTGAAAAACAGACCGACTACCGCTTCTATCTCTATGCACTTGCCGAGGGTGGTAAGGGCAACTCCAATTCGAGCGAGGTGGTCAACTTCCGCACCCTCACCAAAGACCCATCGGCATCGGGACTCCCCGTGCCCAACTTGGTTGTGGACTGCAAGGGGCGTGGCGACTATACCACTGTGAAGGCTGCCATTGCTGCCATCCCATCCACCTTTGAGGGTAAGTTTGTGATTTACATCAAGGAGGGTACCTACAAGGAGAAACTTCTGCTGCGTCAGGCCAACGTGGTGCTGGTGGGCGATGGTGCCGACAAGACCATCCTCACGTGGGACGACTATCAGGGATTCTACAATGGTAGCAAAGAGAGCGACGAGCGCAACCGCCGTTCCTACACTCTCCGCACCGAGGGTAAGGGCACAATCATTCAGGACCTTACAATCGAAAACACCCACAAGAACAACACCGGCTCCGACGACCAAGCGATGGCTGTGGAGGTGTTCAACGGTAGTGCCTCGTTCTTCAACTGCAACATCACCGGCTATCAGGACACCTTCCTCGGACGTAACAACAACGTCTATGCCTATGTGAAGGATTCGTTTGTGGAGGGCAACGTGGACTTCATCTACGGCAACAGCGTGATGCTCTTCGATGGGTGCCAAATCAATGTCAATCGCAATGGTGCGCCCATCACTGCTCCCTCCACATCGGTTGCAGCCCCCTATGGTATCACCTTCATGGACTGCGAAGTTACGGCCGATGAGGTTGGCTTCGATGGTAAGACCATCACCGATATCTATCTTGGCAGGGCGTGGAAAGATGCTGCCAAGAGCGTGTGGGTGAGGTGTAAGATGCCCAAGACACTCAACCCCGCAGGCTGGATGAAGAATATGAACGACAGCGTGCAGGACGACAAGAAAATCTTTGCCGAGTGGGGCTGTACCTATGCCGAGAGTGGCGATGCCGACCTCTCCAAACGCCAATATGGAGGCCGTGCTCTGACCGATGCGGAGGCTGCCGAGTACACCTACGAGAAAATCTTTGCAGGCATAGACCACCTTGCAGCCACCAAGTATGAGGTGGAACTCAATTAGTTGGGTGCAATAATAGATGCGAAATTCAGACTAAACGAACACACATAACAGATAGTAAACTTATGGACCATCATCATCACATAATCTCTTCCGCACATCTCACTCCGAGTGAGGTTATCGCTGCCGTGAGGGGTGGCTACACCCTCTCGCTCTCCGAGGAGGCAAGGGTGGCAATCGAAAAGTGTCGTGCCTACCTCGACCGTAAGGCTGTGGAGAGCCCCGTGCCCATCTATGGAGTAACCACCGGCTTCGGCTCGCTGTGCAACATATCTATTGAGAAAGAGGACCTCTCGGCTCTGCAAAAAAACCTCGTGATGAGCCACGCTTGCGGAGTGGGCGACGAGGTGCCGGAGGAGATTGTGCGCATTATGATTATGCTTAAAGTGCAGTCGCTCTCCTATGGACACTCGGGCGTGCAACTCGCCACCGTGGAGAGGCTCGTTGATATGTTCAACCACCGCTATACCCCCATTGTGTATCAGCAGGGCTCGCTGGGTGCTTCGGGCGACCTTGCTCCGCTGGCCCACTTGTCGCTCCCGCTGCTTGGCTTGGGTGAGGTGAGCACAGCCGAGGGCGAGCGCATCAGTGGCGAGGAGATGAACGCCCGTGAGGGGTGGGCACCGCTCACCTTGCAGTCGAAGGAGGGCTTGGCACTGCTCAATGGCACCCAATTTATGGCTGCCTATGGCGTGTGGTCGCTCGATAAGGCCCAAAGGCTCTCGGAGTGGGCCGATGTGGTGGGAGCAATGTCGTTGGAGGCCTTTGACGGCAGGATAGACCCTTTTGCCGACAATGTGCACCAAGTGAGGCCCCACGCAGGACAAATCGCTACGGCCGCACGTATGAGGGCACTTTTGGAGGGTAGCGACCTTATCCGCCAACCCAAAAAACACGTGCAGGACCCCTATTCGTTCCGCTGCATACCGCAGGTGCACGGAGCCTCCAAAGATGCCATCGCCTATGTTGCCTCGGTTGTTGAAACCGAGATTAACTCCGCTACGGACAACCCAACGGTTTTCCCCGATGAGGATGTGGTGGTGTCGGCAGGCAACTTCCACGGCCAGCCGCTGGCTTTGGTGCTCGACTACCTCGCTATTGCTGTGGCCGAATTGGGTAGTATCTCCGAGCGCAGGACCTACAAACTCATCTCCGCACAGAGGGGACTGCCGAGTTTTCTTGTGGCCAAGCCGGGCCTCAATAGCGGCTTTATGATTCCGCAATATACCGCCGCATCCATTGTGAGCCAAACCAAAGGGTTGTGTATGCCCGCTTCGGTGGACTCCATTCCCTCGTCGCAGGGACAGGAGGACCACGTTAGTATGGGCTC
>JAZNNC010000037.1:0-28077 GCA_045580045.1 Tidjanibacter sp. | reverse complement strand
CAACATCTTCTACAACAACGGTGGTATCGTAATCCCCGATGCTGCACTGAAAGCATATCTCGTGAATAACTACGATGATGACGGTGATGGTGAAATTTCCATTATTGAGTCGGAAAATGTTACAATGGTAAACTGTTCGGGTAAGGGTGTTGCCGATTTGACAGGCTTGGAGTCTTGCACCAATCTTACAACTCTCAACTGCTCCAATAATAATATCACAACCATTGAATTACCCAATCTAAAACAATTGCGAACTATTACTTGTGCCAACAACCCAATAGAAAAACTCAACCTTGATAGTTGTATTGCTTTGGAATTCCTGAATTTGCAAGGCACAACCACCAATGCAATTAACGGCAATTCGATTAGCATTGATAATTATACCCAATCCGAAACCCTCAACCTTTCGGCTAAATCAACTCCTTTTACATCACTTGCAGTAAAAAATACCACAACACTCACAACTCTTGAAACTTGCGGAGAGTTTAATGATGTTGTAATTACTGACAACACAAATCTGACTTCTTTGCACATTTCTGCACCTGTTGTAAATGCAACTCTTTCGGGCAATAGTGTATTGGAGTCAGTTGATGTGTCGTCTTTTGATGCATTGGAAACTTTGGATGTTCAGAAGTGTAATTTGCAATCGCTTGATGTAACAAATAATATGGCTCTCACATCACTTCTCTGCAACAACAATCAGCTCACGACTCTTGATGTGTCAAAAAATACCGCACTTGTCAAGTTCTACTGCAATGACAATCAATTGTCCAAAATCAATGTTACAGCAAATACTGCTCTTGAAGAACTGAATGTATCAAACAACCTTCTTTCGACTCTTAACACCCGAAATAATGCCGTCTTAACATATCTTAATGCGAACAATAATGTGGATATTTCGGTAATAAACATACTGTCGAACCCATTGCTTAATAAATTGTATTGCAACAATTTGTCAATAGCAGAATTGAACATTGTGAACAACACTGCATTAACAAGAGTGGAGTGCCATTCTAATCCAAATCTAACAACACTAACTTGTCCCGATGATTTTGATTACACAACCACCTATCTTGACATAGACAACGAATTGGATATTGTTGGGATTAGTGGTGGCACATTAACTCCTTCTGTGGGTGATTTTATAACCATTAATCAAGGTGATGGCATTGTGTGGCACTCTACATACGGAGGCTCCTCTTTTTATGTTGTTTCTCTTATTGAGGTGTCTAAACAATGGAGCACAACAGGGGTAAGCACAGGGGCAAATAGTTCTAGTGATGGTATGAAAAATTTGGATTATGTGAAGGACTATAATCCTGGATTGGAATTCTATCCTGCGTTTAAGTGGTGCGCTGATTATGGGGATGATTGGTATCTTCCGGCATCCGAAGAACTACATTCACTAATGTATGTGGGGAAAAATACACTTAATACCATTCTAAAAACATCGGGGCACCGCTTATTTGACAGTTCATATTACTGGAGTTCGACTGAAAATGGTAGTAATGCTGCATATTCAAGGTGGAGTGACTCACACTTGGCTATTAATGGCAAAACTGATAGTTGTTATGTCCGTGCTATATTGAAACACAAATAACCTTTAATAATACACTTGGCTAACATTTTAATTATTAATCATTAAACAAATGAAATTATGAAAAACTTTAATTCTCTTGCGAAGTCAATTACGGTAGAGTTCGATTGTATGAAATGTGGTACTACCATAAATGAAACTTTTGAGGATTTGCCGGTGGCAGATATGCTTGCAGACAATGCTTCGGGTAGTGAAAACTCAACAGAAGAAACGATTGTTTGTCCCGAATGTGGAGAGGAGTACACCTGCGATATATATGTCAATATGTACGAAGGCAATGTTGAAATTACATCCTCCAATAGAGATGTGGTAGATGATGTTGCTGTTGAAGAAACATATAACGAAGAATAAATACAAACAAGGTTATGAATAGTGGGAAATTTATTATCACCTATACAATAACAGAAAAGAATAAAAAGGCAAAGGATAAGTTGGAGCAATTATTTTCGCAATTAGACTTTAAGCAACAACTAGATCAATCAACTTATTTAGGGGGCAACAACATCTCTTATCAGGAGTTGGAACATAAATTAACCGAGATAAGGGTACACCTTCTTCCTAGCGAAGAACACATTACAGTATATTGCGTGGAGGGAGAAACGATAAGGCAGGTGGAATAACCTTTTAGGTTACATTGATACAAAAGGGGAGGCTAAACACCTCCCCTTTGTTGATTAAATTGACACATTTGTATTTTAACACACTAAGTGAGCATTTGGATAATCTTCTCTTTGCTGATGGTGGGGTGTTGCAAGGTGTGCAGAACCTCTCGATAGGGCTTCATAATCTTTGAGATGTTGGTGCCTTTGGAGTAGATGGAGCGCATCTTTGCCTCAACCTGTGCCAAGTCGTAATTGCAATCCTTCAACACAAGGGGTATCATATACGCATCTTTGGGGGATAGTTCACCCCCAACGCTCGCTGCATCATCGGCTATCACCTCCCCTAAAAACTCCGCAATGGGATTTCGCTCGGCACCGAGCACACTCTGCAAATCGTTGCTCACGATTCCAAGTGCGGACTTTATCTGAGCCACACTGTTGAGGTTCATTTCAAATCGACACTTATTCTCAAACGCACTCTCATCAATATCATATTCCCTCACAAATCTCCTATTCTCGTTTTTCTTCATCTCCTTTTCCTTGCTGTATATCGTTAGTCGCTTTTTGTATTGTCTTGTGGTTACATTCTTTTCCACCACAAAGTTCCCATTCCTCATTTGTCGGCACACATAGTTCCGATAACTACAAATGTTACCGCTTACAAAAGCGGTTAGTTGAGGAATATCCTCACACACCACATCGTAGGTAACATCACATTTCACCACTACGCTGTCGTTCAGGATGCAGTCCACATCGAGCGTGCAAATACCAATTGAGTTTATATTTTCAAAACATTGCCTAATTGTATCTTTTGAAATAAGTCGGGGGTAATCTTTACCAAGTATCTTTCCCGAAAATTCAATCACCAATTCATTGTCTAAAAAATCTATTTCAATGTATAAAGAAGGAATTTGTTGATGATATTTAAGTTGAACAATGTTGTTGTTTCTTATTATTTTTTCAAAAGCATTCTCATTATCAATTTGTATGTAATCAATGTGTGTTACTAATTTTATTTTGTCGAATTTAATCACTTATGTTCTCATTTTTCTCTCTTTATTTTTACCCAAAATAATGACAACTTTACCTTGATAAGTGGTTAGGTGCTCTTCTTGCCTATCAAGTCATCCATTGTTGTTTGGGTGGGTTTGTTGGGGACAGTTTTCCAATAGCGTTGAAGGGATTGGGATAGGTGTTCACGATGCGCAAAACTTTTACTCTTCCCCTTGCTGCTGTTGCTGATTTTTTGTTTTGTTTCATCCGAGAGTTCTCGGTATTGTCTTTTCTTTTCCATATCTATTACTTTTTAATAATAAATATCAGTAAGAATGAAAAAGTTGATAAGAAAGATAAAAAAACGACAACCGAAATTCAGTTGTCGTTTAGTTCCTACAAATCTATCACTATGTCCTCCGGAATCCTTTCTGCAACATTCATTGGAGGAATGATAAATTGATTGTATAAGGTGCCTTCTGTTTTGCAATAAAGCACTCCCCTTGCTGTTCCCACGGTGTGCATTGCAAAGTGAGCCAACAAATCTTTGGGGATAACCACTTTGTTCTCCTTCTCAAACTTCTTCCAATCTTCGGATCGAACATTGAAATAGCAATGCAACTCCATTACAAGAAGTTTTTTGTCTTCGTGAGTAAAAGTGATGTTAAATTTTACCGCCACAACCTGCTTGTTTGGTATTACCCCAAAGGATACATCAGAATCAACCACAATCTCAGCCTGCGGTGCCTCTTCTACCAATATCGCGAATTGTTCTACGGAAATTCGACTCATTCTAAATTGTACCATAGTTACGCAACCATCTTTAATAGTTCATTTTCATCTTTTTCATAAGTTTCAAAACCACAAAGAGCGTGATCCATTGTCCAACTACACGAAAAAGGTACTTCATCTTGCAGTAATATCTCGTTAAGAGATTTGAAAGTCATCTGTGGAACCATTCCCATCAACATTGCGGTTTCCACAAGTTTTGTAATACTAAAATTGTAATCTCCGCTTAGCAATTGGGACACATATCCCTTGCTTACGCCTAAATGTTGTGCGAGTTCGGTTTTGTTCTTACCCGTCTCGGACATAAATCTGGTGGCGCAATCATATAGTGCTATTTGGATTTGTGTAATCCAATAAGCGGGCTCCTGTAAAACATCTTTGCGCTCCATAAACTTTAATACATAAAAAAATTATAATAAATCAATAGTAGGTAATTTGCTTTTTAACCTCTCAATGTCCAATGTTTGATTCTTTTTATATCCTCCCAATATAATTATCACATCTGGACTTACAACCCTCACATAGATTCTTAATGTTTTGTCTTTGTATTCATACACATCTTTCCTGCCAACACCCTTAATGTGGTTATAATATTTTGACGGGAAACCCTCGGTTGTTCCATAAGACTCCATCCACCGAATCAACTTTACCAACTCCTTCCATTGTTGCGGGTTCTTCCTAACCTCTTCTACAAACTCATCAAATTGACACGATTTCCCTTGGTGGAGTTTGTAAAATACATACCCACCTTTATTGCGTACCAAATCGCATTTAACTTTTTTGAAACCGCCCATTTGTTTAGTTATAACTAAATTTTTTGCAAATATAGTGTGTGGATCCTCAAAAAACAAGAGGTTGAATGATTTTTTCTACAAAATAGGTAAAAAATAATAATTATAATAAGTTTAGTAGCAGAGTTTTATGGCTAATTATTGGTGTAACATAAACAGCCAACAATGTATGGGCTTTCTCACCTACCTCTCCGAGGAATTACAAGAGGGCGTATACCATTGCAACCACTTGACATCCCCTCCCTTACCTCAACCTCGTTACAAAATATATTCTCAAACCGCTGAATTAAAGAGGTGTAAGAACATAGCAAGCAAACTCTTCTATTGCCTCAATATCCTGTCCAAAGCGGTTCGAGATTTTGATTGCACAGCCTACTAAAACAAACGGAGAGTCTTTTGGCTCTCCGTTTGTTTTTGCATTGGGGGAGGGCGAGAACCGTAGGTTCGGACAATCCGAGCAGCGAGCGCAGAGGGGGCGCTTGCGCACACTATGCCGAGTCGCGAGAGATTGAAGACAAGCGCAGCGCAGTCAGTCCTCCCCCCGCTACTCAAAAAGGAGAAACTTTCGGGTTTCTCCTTTTTTTCGTCGCCACGGTTGGGTTACACTAATATTTGGTAAGTTTTTGCAAAACTCACACCTATTTGTTGCACAAAACCCCCATTTTGGCCTATCTTTGCACCCAAAGAACAATACCACTATGTATATAGCACAACAAAAACGCCACGAAAACATCGCCGAGTACATCCTCTATCTCTGGCAGTTGGAGGACCTTCTGAGGGCTTTGAAGTTCAGCCCCGAGGCCATCTACACCTCACTCGTGCAGAACAGCGACTACGACGAACAGACCAAGCAGCAGGTATTTATGTGGTATATGAGCCTCGCAGGACTCCTGCGTGAGGAGGGCAAGGAAGAGCGTGGGCACCTCAGCCACACACTCCACCTCATTGGCGACATGGAAAACCTCCACCTCCAACTGCTCGAACTCCCCATCGGGGCAACCTACCGAGCACTCTGGGCACCTCTCAAAGAGGAGCTCCCGCGCCTGCGCATCGTCATCGCACGAGATGGCATCAGCGACATCGAGCTATGCTTTCGAGCGCTCTATGCCGCAATGCTCTACCGCATCAAGGGCGACCAAAGCAAAGACGGAGCCATTGAGGATGTGGTAAACCTCATCTCACCCGTGGTGGCCCTCCTTGCCCAAACCTACCTCCAAGTGGAGCGTGGCGAGGTTGACTTGTTCGGCAAGTAGTTGTGTGATTTTCTTTTTGCACCTTTTTATAAAAAGCTGCACCAAAAATTTTTAGTGTAGCCCTTGCGTGGCAGCCTCTCCTGCGGAGAGTCAACACACCTCCCCGAAAAGGCCAGCCATTCAGAACTCTTCGTTCTACACATAAGCCACATTCACTTCTCTCTTACAATAGGGTAGTGGTCGAAAAATAGCCAATGGCACAAAAAAGCCCCGCTCCAAATATGGAGCAGGGCTTTTGTTATGGTGTTTTTACCAAGTGATTACTCGGTGGGGATATCTTTGTTCACATTCTTGCAACCAACAAATGCGTAGTAGAGCAGATAAACCAGAGCAACAATGATTATCCAATAGCTTACAAGGTAGCTACCCGTTGCATCCACAACAGCGTTCTGCAACAAGGGGAGGATACCACCACCGCAAACGAGTGCCATAAAGATACCCGATGCCTTCTCGGTGTACTTACCAAGTCCCTCAACGGCCAAGTTGAAGATGCCACCCCACATAACCGAAGTGCAAAGACCGCAAAGTACAAGCAGAGCTGCGTTTACAGGAACCTCGGCAATACCAAAGCCAGAGGTACCCTTAAACACGGGAAGGTTTACTGTGTTGGCAGGATTCAGGAAGATGGCGCCAAGCACCAAGCCCAAACCAACAATCGAAACGGTCGAAAGCATTGCCTTTGCCGAAACCTTGCTACCGATGGCGGCACCAACCAAACGGCCCACCAACATCAGCAGCCAATAGGTTGCCGTTACGGTACCTGCAATGGCGGTAGCGGCCTCGGGAGCCACGGTCAGACCACCATTCTGCAACCACTTCTGCAACACGTTGGGAATACCAACCTCGATACCAACATATACAAAGATGGCAATTGCGCCCAGCACAAAGTGGCGGAACGACATAGGACCATATTTTGACTTCTCGCCGGCCACAACCTTCTGTGTCTCATTCTCAGGAATGTTGGTCAGAGCAATAACCACAAAGGCCAATGCGAAGATAGCCAATGCAATGTACATCAAGGGGAATACCTGACTGATTTTGGCATCTACAATGCTGGGGACAAATACACCGGTGAGGAAAATCACGGCAGTACCCATCAACGAGTTGAACGAACCGCCAATCTGTACGAGCTGGTTACCCTTGTTGCCGCCACCACCAAGTTTGTTCAACATGGGGTTAACAACAATGTTGAGCATACACATCGAGAAACCTGCAATGAATGCACCAAGCAGATAGATACCGAAGCTCTCTGCCACACCCGAGATGGTCTGTACACCCACACCCACAAAACCTACAACAACGGCTGCAAGTGCAGTCTTCTTGTAGCCATACTTTTGGAGCATATTACCGGCGGGAATACCCATGCAGGCATAAGCGATAAAGTTGGCCAACACACCGAGGGTTCCCATCCAGTTGGGCACACCGAATTGATTTTTCAGTACATCACCCATTGGCGAAGCCAAGTTGGTAACGAACGAAATCATACCGAACAGCAAGATGCATACAATAATTGCCGGTACGCTTGAATTTTGTTTTTTCTGATTCATAGAGTTTTAAGAATTTTGGTTTATTTTGAGTGATTTGTTTTTCCCCGTGTTTTTACTTCTGGAAAGCTTTTTGTTCTGCGAAGGTAGTGTTTTTTTTGGAAACCTTGTATCCTATCCTCCTAAAATAACACTCCGCTCTCGGGATTTCTGCTCAATCCGAGGTGGGAGTATGCCAGCTCGGTGGCCTCCCTACCACGTGGTGTGCGTTTGAGAAAACCCTCTTTTATGAGGAACGGTTCATAGACCTCCTCGATGGTTCCGGCCTCTTCGCTCACTGCGGTAGCGATGGTGTTGAGGCCCACGGGGCCTCCGCCAAACTTTTCTATTATGGCCAGCAGAATCTTGTTGTCCATTTGGTCAAGGCCGCGCGAGTCGATGTTAAGTGCGCCGAGTGCGTGTCGGGTGATGGCCAAATCGACCTTTCCATTGCCCATAACCATAGCGAAGTCCCTCACCCTGCGCAGTAGCGAGTTGGCAATACGTGGTGTTCCCCTGCTGCGCAGTGCGACCTCGTGAGCGGCTTGGTCATCGATGTCGATACCCAAAATGTGTGCCGAGCGTTTCACAATACCGCTCAAAACAGGGGTGTCGTAGTACTCCAAATGGCAGGTAATGCCAAACCTTGCCCTCAGTGGAGAGGTCAACAAACCGCTGCGGGTGGTGGCTCCGATGAGTGTGAATGGAGCGAGTTCGATTTGTATGCTGCGAGCCGAGGGCCCTTTGTCCAACACAATGTCGATTTTGTAGTCCTCCATAGCCGAGTAGAGATACTCCTCCACTATGGGGCTCAGGCGGTGGATTTCGTCTATAAAAAGCACGTCGCCTTCGGAAAGGTTCGTAAGAAGGCCGGCCAAATCGCCCGGCTTATCCAACACGGGGCCGCTGGTAACTTTGAGAGTGGTACCCATCTCGTTGGCCACAATGTTGGCAAGTGTTGTCTTACCCAATCCCGGAGGGCCGTGAAAGAGAACGTGGTCCAAAGACTCGCCCCTCATCAAGGCTGCCTTGATAAACACGCGTAGGTTGTCCACAATCTTGTCTTGGCCGTGGAAGCTCTCCAACTCCTGCGGGCGGATTTTGTTCTCAAAATCCACGTCGCTCTCTATGTTCCGAATACTCGATTGAACCATGTTTTGTTCTTTTTGTTTTGTTTCTCCTCTTCTGCCTCAAATTTCTCCCTGACGATTTGCCCCATACTCTTGTCGGAAATCTTGCTTTCGAGCCACGAAAGGATGTCTATATAGTAGAATGTCCTTCGCTCGTAGGGGTGTTTTTCGTATGGTTTGAGCCTTTCGTAGAGTATTTTGAGTTCCTTTTTGAGGTCTATTGCATTGATGTTGCCGAAGCTCTTGAAGAACGACAACAATACGGCTTTCATCTCGGTCATATCCCTCATTTTCACAATAAACGAATAGACCGAGCGAATCTGATAGTCAATGTTGAAATCGAGCCCTGCGTCATAGTGTGCCATCAGGTTCAACATTCGGGCATAGCATTGCAGGTCGCGCCTGATGTTGTGGTCCTTGACGGAGATGATGTAGGAGAGATACTCGATACACTTGTGGTAGTTGCCGTCGCCAAAGTAGAGCGTTGCCACCTTGTAGTAGAGCGGCATCTTCTCGTGGATGGTCAGTCGGTTGCCATATTTTTTCAGGTAGGAGTCGATGTTTTTCACCAACCACAGCCCCTCCTTGTATGTTCCGGCCATTATACACTTGTTGAGCTGACCGGTGAAGAGGATTTGTTGCGAAATCATCGCCGCATTATCATTGAGAGAGGCAATCTCTTTTGTTTCCCGCTCAAACTCTTCGAGGGTTCGCACAAAGGATTTGTATTTGTGCATCAGATACATACCATCCAACACGTGTGCATAACCACGCATATAACCATCATACATCACCTCTTTCATTTCGGGGTGTGTGTTGAAGTGGTCAACCCATTTGAGTGCATAGCGGTAGGAGAGAGTTGTGCGGTGGCTGATGTAGTAGTACCACGCCTTGACCTGATAGAAATAGAAGGTTTCGGTGAAGGTCATCGCCTTGCCCTCGTAGGCGTCAATCTTGGGTTTGAAGTAGTTGTTTAGCCTGTCGAGGTCTTTCTGTGAACGCGCAAAACCGATGTTCTGATGGAGAGCATAGCACTGCACCGACAGCAACGACAGCGAGGCAATGTTGTTGACCATAGTAGAGACCTCGCCCGACGACCTTGCGGTTTTGTCGGCGACGTGGCTCATCTCGCTCGAATAGCTCAACACTTTCAATTGTCGTTGCAAATCTACGATGTCCAACACGGCCGACCACTGCTCCACTGCCTTTGCTTTGGCCTCCACCTTTTCGAGCACCTTTTGGGCTTCGGTGTAGAGTCCCTTGTCGAAGAGGATTTTGACAAAGTCGATTTGTTCGCGTATTTGCAGGGTTGTAGAGTGCTGCACGTTGAGCAGTCGCAACGAGGTGAGAACCTGTTTGTATAGGTGCGCTTTGAGGTTTGGGAGCTGTTGTTTGCTGATTTCGGGACATTGAGCAAGCACTTTGGCCTCGTCATATTGCTCCATAGCATCGAGCGAGTTGAAGAGTTTGAGGAATTTGGCGTCCTCGTTACCGTCGAGCCTCGTGGCATAGAGCTTGAAGTTACGCTTTTCGGCCTTGCTCATCAGCTTGACAAGGTCGAATACGGCTTCGCGTTTTTCGGTTTTTTTATGCAACTTGGTTGTGCTCATCATTCTGTTGTTTTATGTGGCCGTTTGCTACGCCATCCTTTTTTGTTTTGCAACACTCGGTTGTGTCTAAAATATCCTTTGTGGCCGTTTGAAGCCGGTTTTACCCACAAAAACACATCCGACGCCCAAACACACCTCAAAGCTAATGCTTTTCTGCGAAAACTCCACACAAAATTGCAATTTCTTTTCGCTTTACCCACACTGTGGCAACAAAAAAATGCGCCCTAACCTTGCCCAACTCCGAAATATGGGTATCTTTGTGGAGGTAAAAACTCAACTGAATTTTAGATTATGGATATTACTTTTTTGGGTATTTTGGCCCTCATTTGCGCCATTGTGGGTGTGGTCGGATGCGTTGTTCCCATCCTGCCCGGCACCCCAATATGCTATGTTGCAATTCTGCTCTGTCAGTGGGCAGGAGCCGGTTTTGCGACCAACGACCTCATCATTTGGGCAGCCATTGCCCTAATCGTTACACTTATTGACACCTACCTTCCGGTGTGGATGACCAAGCGTTTTGGTGGCTCAAAGGCTGCCACACGAGGCTCAATGATAGGTATTGTTGTGGGATTTTTTGCCGGCCCGCTTGGGCTTATTCTCGGCCCTTTCTTTGGTGCGCTCATTGGCGAACTCACTCAGAATGGCAACGATAGTGCAAGGGCGTTCAAGGTTGCCTTTGGCTCTTTTGCGGCCTTCATTTGTGGCACAGGGCTCAAACTCATAGCTTCGGTTTACCTCACTATGAAGGTTGTACACTTTGTGTTCTAATGGTCGGTAGCGATACAGAATAGCTAACCGTATCAACACAACAACGCCTCTCCAAACTGCTTGGAGAGGCGTTGTTTGCTTACTGCACAAATCCTGCTTAGAATGGCAGGTCGTCCACGTCGTCGGCAGGAGCCGCAGGCTGGGGTGCGGGTTGTGGTGCGGGTTGTGCATAGGCAGGCTGCTGATAACCGCCCTGACCGAAGCCACTACCCTGCTGTTGATAGACGGGCTGTTGTTCGCCGCCATCCCTACGGGCACCGAGCAACTTCATCTCGTCGGCCAAAATCTCGGTCGAATAGCGTTTGTTACCATCCTTGTCGGTCCATTCGCGAGTGCGCAAGCGACCTTCGATATAGATTTGCGAGCCTTTGCGAACATAGCGATCCACAACATCTGCCAAGCCCCTCCAAAGGGTGATGGTGTGCCACTCGGTGTGGTCGGTGCTTTCGCGAGTTTCGCGATTGTACATTTTCTCTGTGGTGGCGAGTCTGACGCGTGCGGTCTTAACTCCCGTTTCGAGTGTCCTGACCTCGGGGTCCACACCCACATTGCCCACCAAAATAACCTTATTAATCATAGTCTGTTATAGTGTTTTTAGAAGTTCCGTAAACAATTTGGTCATATTCTTCTCCGCCAAGCGACCATTTGCCTGCACCTCTTCGTGCGATACGCTGGTGTTTTCCATTGTGTCGGTAATAATCGACACGCCAAACACGGGGACATCCATATGCCTTGCGGCAATCACCTCCGGCGCAGTTGACATTCCAACGGCATCGCCACCGATTATCTTCACCCACATATACTCCTTGGGAGTCTCAAACGTGGGGCCGGTGAGTGCCACATAGCAACCATATTGAAGTTTGATACCCTCCCTCTCGGCAATAGCAGTCGCCCTCTCGATGAGTTCGGGATTGTAGGCGTCGTTCATTGCGGGGAAACGAGGACCGAGTTCGTCCAAGTTCTTTCCAATCAATGGGTTGGGGATGAGGTTGATATGGTCGTTTATAACCATCACATCACCCACTCTAAATGTGGAATTCATTGAGCCTGCGGCATTGGACACAAACAGGTATTTGATTCCAAGTAATTTCATAACCCTCACAGGGAAAACCACTTGCTGTGCGGTGTAGCCTTCGTAGTAGTGAAAACGTCCCTGCATAGCAACAACCTTCTTGCCACCCAGAAGGCCGAAGATGAGTTTACCGCTGTGGCCCTCCACGGTTGATACGGGGAAATTGGGAATCTCCGCATAGGGAATGGCCTCCACAATCTCGATGTGCTCAACCAAACCACCCAAACCGGTGCCGAGAATAATACCCACCTCGGGCTCAAAGCCTGTGCGTCCCTTGATATATTCGGCCGAAGCCTTTATTGCGTTCATCATAGCGCTCTCTTTCTTTTTTCGATTCTACATTCTTTCGAGCATACCGACAATCAGTGTCGTCATTCGTTTCTCGGCCTTTGCACCCTCCTGCTGAACCTCCTCGTGGGTGGATTTCTGTCCACTGAAAGCAGCGTTGGTGATAATCGAAATACCAAACACGGGCAATCCCATATGTCTTGCGGCAATCACCTCGGGAGTCGTTGACATTCCGGCCGCATCGCCACCGATAACCTTGAAATAGCCATACTCCTTGGGGGTCTCAAACGTGGGGCCGGTGGTACCCACATAGCAACCATATTGCAGTTTGATGCCCTTTTCGGCCGCAACTTCGGTAGCCAAAGCAGTGAGTGCCCTGCTATAAGGCTCGCCCATATCGGGGAAACGAGGGCCGAGCTCGGCATAGTTCTTACCAATCAACACATTGGGAATGAGGTTGATGTGGTCAGTAATAACCATCAAATCACCCACCCTGAACGACGAGTTGATTCCGCCGCTGGCATTCGACACAAACAGAGCCTCGATGCCCAACATCTTCATCACCCTCACCGGAAACACCACCTGCTCGGGAGCATAGCCTTCGTAGTAGTGAAACCTGCCCTGCATAGCAACAACCTTCTTGCCGCCAAGGAGTCCGAAAATAAGCCTACCTGCGTGGCCCTCCACGGTCGATATGGGGAACGAGGGAATTTCGTTGTAGGGCAATGTGTATTTGATGTCGATGTGGTTCACAAGGCCGCCGAGTCCGGTGCCGAGAATAATACCCACTTCGGGCTGAAAATCGACCTTACCACGAATGTAGTCGGCCGAGGTTTTTATGCGTTCAATCATAGTCTTGGTGTTTTTATCTCGCTGATTAGTTTTTCGATGAATTCTGCTTCGTTGCCATCGCGGAAATTAATCTCAATGGGCAACACAAAGAGTTTGCGCTGCAACTCTTCGGGAATATATTTGCGAGAGGTGAGTTTTACCCCATCCTTCTCGGTGGTGATGACAATGGTGTTTTCGCCGTGGGACTTCACAACCTCTGTGAGGTGTTTGATATCTCGCACTTTGTAGGTGTGGTGGTCGCCAAAGGTAATCTTATCCACCACCTCAAACCTGCTTTCGAGTGTTTCGTGGAATCGCTCGGGGTTTGCTATCGCCGAAAGAGCTACAACTTTGCTGCCACGAATAACCGTGTCGGCAGCCACATCCGAAAATATCGGCTTGGGATTGCCCTGCTTTATGTCCGTGAAGAAGAACGATTGGTATGGATAGGGTTTGAGCTCCTTTTGTGCGATGTTGCGCTCGATGGGCGACATTGTCTTGGGAGTCTTGGTTATCAAGAGGATGTTGGCCCTGTAAAGTTGCGACGGGGTGTCGCGCAGGGTACCTGCGGGCAACATCTTATTGCGGAGGGGCGGGATGTTGTAGTCCGACAGCACAACGCTCACCTTGGGGGTAAGGCTGCGGTGTTGGAAACCGTCGTCCATAACAATAAGGTTCACCTCGGGGTGCTCCTCTTGGATGCGACTGATGGCCTTCACCCTGTCTTCGCACACCACAACCACCGTGTCGGGAAACTTACGCTTGATTTGTTTGGGCTCGTCGCCCACTTTGAGGAACGAGTCGCCCACACCGACCTCAATGTAGCCTTTGGTGCGCCTGCGATAGCCCCTTGAAAGGACCGCAATGGTGTATTGGGAGGAGAGGTTTTTGACAATGAACTCTACCGTTGGGGTTTTGCCCGTGCCACCAACAGCCACATTGCCGACACAGACGATGGGTATATCAAACTGCGTGGAGCGCAGAATTTTCAGGTCATAGAGCCTGTTGCGCACGGCAACGCCTGCGCCATATATTCCTGCTGCTATCTCCTTCAAAAATCCCATTTTACATTGTTTCGGTGGTTTCTCCCCGGTAGAACCACAAAGTTATGGCTTAATTTTCTTATTTCCAAACATTAACACTACTTCTCTTTGGCATTGCGGGCGCGAGCATCCAACACAAGGCTGACCAACAGGTCGGCATTTCGGCAACTAATCAGGTAGCGTCGGTGGGTGGTGTGGATGGCCACACACTGTTTTCTGGTCGTGGCATACACACGATAGACACGTCCGCCTTTGAGCGTAATGTAGCGTCCAAAGTAGCCGAAAAATCCACACGAACCACAGAGTGGCATCTTGTGGCGAAAGCCCTCATCTCCGAGGGCGACAATATCCACAATGCTCCCAATGGAGATGTTGGTGGTGTCAAGCAGGCAACGCAACTCCAATGTGTTGTCGTCCAATATTATGCGAGTGGGCTTGGAGAGCATCAACAACGCCACCAATGCCACACACAGCGCCGTGGCCCACGCAGCCACGTAGTATGCGCCCTCCGCACCGGCATAGAGCAGTGCCAATCCTCCGCCCATTACAGCCAACACAGCAAGTGTTGTCAGCCACGAGCGCCTATCGGCCTTTCCATATCTAAACGTGATTTTCATCGCTTTTATTCTTTGGTCAGCAATGTTTCGGCTATTTTGAGGTCGTCCGGTGTGGTGATTTTCAGATTTCTGCGTTCGCCCTCGTAGTAGCCCAGCGTGATGCCGAGTTGCTCTTCCACCACCGTTGCATCATCCGTAAAGCGTGCTTTGGGCTCGGTTTGGTAGGCTTTGCGCAACAAGTCTGCGCGAAAAATCTGTGGTGTTTGCACCGCTCTCAACCTACTGCGATCAATCACCTCAAACCCCCTATCGGTGAACACTCTGAATGAATCTACCGCCTCCACAACCGGAACGGCTGTCCCCGTTTCGGCCGCCACGCTCACGCCACGGTCAATCATCTCCCTGCTCACCAGAGGCCTCACACCGTCGTGTATGGCAACAAGGTCGCATTGGCCCAGCACAGCCAAGCCACACTTCACCGATTCAAACCTTGTGGCTCCCCCCGAACAAACTTTGTGAGTTCCCACAAGCCCTCTCTCTGCACAAATGTCCCTCCATCTTTCGTGTTGGTCGCACGGGAGTACCACAACCACCTCCGAGGCTCTACCGAGAAAGGCTCGGAGGGTGTGTTCGAGGATGGTTCGCTCTCTAATTTCGAGAAATTGTTTGGGCACTTCGGCACCCATCCTGCTACCCACACCGCCTGCAACGATGATAACTCCTAATTTTGTGGCGTTTACGTCCATCTTATGCGGAAAAATAAGGTTAATTTTAAGGTATGTTTTAAGGTAATATCTCTGCCGTTTTGCGGCCGCCATCCACTCTCCTAATCAATCTGTTCGAGAGCCTGCCAGAGTGCCCCCTCTTCAACCCTCATTCGCACCGAATCTGCGCGTGAAAGTTTCACCTCTGGGCGGGTTTCGGGCCACAGGTCATAGCGACCGATTTGCTCCTTCTTGCGCACCTCGCCTGCCAACTCGGCCAACACTTTGGCCTTGATGTTTTCAAACGCAGCGGCATTCTCCTTCTTGATTGGCTCCACAGGATTGGAGGGTATTTTCAGGGGGTCGATAGCCTTGCCATTTTTATAGACGCGGAAATCCAAGTGCGGGCCGGTTGAGTGTCCCGTACTGCCCACATAACAAATCTTCTGTCCCTGCGATACTCTGGTGCCCACGTTGATACCTTTGGCATAGCCGCTGAGGTGCAGATAGGAGCTCGAATAGCCGTTGGTGTGCTTGATTTTCAACACATTACCGCCGCCCTTCTTATCCCAATACTTAGCCGTAACTGTACCATCGGCAATGGCAACAACGGGTGTTCCTTTGGGGGCGGCATAATCAACGCCGTGGTGTGGGCGACGTATTTTTAAGACGGGGTGCATACGCGAGTTGGAAAACTTCGAACTGATGCGTGTGAACTTCAACGGTGCTTTGAGGAACTGTTTGCGCATACTCTTGCCGTTCTCGTCCCAATAGCTCAGTTTGCCGCTTTGAACGAAGGGAACGGCGAAGTAATCCTTGCCTGCGTGGGTAAACTTACTACCCCAGATGGTGCCGATACCAGCTCTTTCGCCATCCACATATTTCTCGTCGAAAATGGTGGTAAAGGTGTCGCCCTCGTGAAGAGCAAAGAAATCCACGCTCCATCCATAGATGTCCTCCATTTCTATTGCCAATGCAGGAGGTATGTTATTCTCCACCAAGCAATTCCACAACGAAGAACTGATTGTGCCCGACACCTTGCGGCGCTTGTAAGTAACCTCCTTTTGCTCGGTGCGCACACTGATAGCGCCCTCCGCATCAAGCGAGATATGCACCATACTCTCCCTGTCTTTTTCATACACAAAGTGTCGAAGGTGCATACCGAGCGAGTCGCTCTCGGAGAAGATGGCATATTTGTCGTTTACCCTGATGTTTCGAAAGTTGTATGTGGGTTTTGCTTCGGTGGCGATGCGGTTGATATTGACCTGCGAAGTGTGGCCTTCAAGCAGGTGGGAGAGGGTTTGACCACTCTCCACCTTGCCTTGAAAGACCTCATATTTGCTCACATCATATCCATAGAGCAACTCCACTTTTTGTGTGAGGAGGTTCGTCTGCTCAACCTTGTTATTTCCTCCGAGTTTGATGATGCAAACGGAAATAACTATCAGTGCCGAAAGCACAATTACGGGAACCTCCCAGCGAACCTCTTTGTTGAATATGCGGACAGTTTTCATTCTTTACAGTTGTGGAACGTGTTTTTTTTAATCCACTGATTGTTTGTTAGTTGAGTGTGGGGAGGAACGAGTAATTGTTGGAATAGTAGAGCATCTGCTCGATGTAGTTGTCGGGGTACTCAATCTTCACATCCACAACCTTACCGCCCTTTTCAACGAGAGTGTAGATGGGGTTAATGAAGCCCGAGTAGGGTTGGATGTTGAGGGTTGCATAGCGATCCAAAACCTCCTTGTGCAACTCGGGGTCAATCTTCACTGCATATTTCTCAATCAGCTCTCTGCCGGCCTCGAAGTCGCCCTCCGATTTGATGCGCTGAATCTCATAAAGCATCTCGCCGAAGAGCTCGCGCAAGCGCTCGAAGTTGTTTACGACAACATACCTCTTGCCATCCTCTACAACCCACTCGATTACATTCTCCGCCTTGCCGTGCTCATAGCACCACTCTGCAATGAGTTTGCGGTTGCGCATATGCGACTGCTCCACGTTCTTGCCCAACTCAATTCGGGTAAACTGAGTCATAATGCCATTCATAATATACTCTGCATATTGTGCTTTTGCCACCTCAAACGAAGGTACAAGGCCTATTTCGACCAGCTTGGGGTCGCCGATGTAGTAAAGACCAAAGAGGTCGGCACGAGCCTCTTCGAGAGCCGAGCCATACTGTTTGAGTTCGCCACCCTTGACACCGGGAGCCAACTGGCCCGAGCCGTGGCCGAGGCACTCGTGGATGTCGGTGTGGAGGTTGTCGCCCAGACGGCCATATTTTGCGATGCGCTCGCGATCCTCCTCACGAAGGATGAACTCCTCGTCGAAGCCGTTACCGCGTGCACTCTCCGAGTAGGCCTCGGTGATGTTGTCGATAGTTACCGACTTCGAGCCATGCTCCTTACGAATCCAGTCGGCATTGGGGAGGTTGATGCCGATGGGGGTTGCGGGGTAGGCATCACCTGCGAGAGTAGCTGCGGTGATAACCTTTGCCGACACGCCCTTAACCTCGGTTTTGCGGTATGCGGGGTTGATGGGGGCGTGGTCCTCAAACCACTGTGCATTGTCGCTGAGGAGTTTGGTGCGAAGTGTTGCCTCGTCGTTCTTGAAGTTTACGATGCTCTCCCAAGCGCCCTTGCGACCGAGGGGGTCGCCATAGTCCTCGGTGAAGCCATTAACGTAGTCAATGTAGCTCTCGGTGTCTTTGGTCCAAGCGATGTTGAACTCGTCGAAGAGTCGGAGGTCGCCTGTTTTGTAGTACTCTACAAGGGTGAGGAGAGTTGACTTTTGAGGCTCATCAGCCACACCGGCGGCCTTTTCGAGCCAATAGACAATCTGCTCGATGGCTTTGGAATACATACCGCCGACTTTGTAGGTCTTCTCATAAATTTTTCCGCCCTCCTTGACAAGTTTGCTGTTCAAACCATAGGAGATTGGACGAGGATCGTCCTTTTTTGCCATCTTGGCATAGAACCTCTCGGCCTCTGCCTGACTCACACCCTCGTAGTAGTTCATTGAGGAGGCTTTCAAAACATCCACTCCGTCGGTTTGCACCAACTTTGAGGCATAAAGCTCGGGGTCAAAGATGGCAGGAACAATGATTTCCATCATTGCGGCCTGCGATTCGAAGCCCTCGTTGGGTATCGTAGCGGCACACTGTGCAACCAACACATTCTCAAAGTATTCCTGCGAGAACTCCGGTTTGAACTTGTCGTTACTATAATGGTGATGTATGCCATTTGCAAACCAAACCTTCTTCAAATACTTCTCAAAAGCCTTCCAATCGGCACACTCCTTGTCGCCCTGATAATTTTGGTAGATTGCTTCGAGGGTGCGGCGAATTGCGAGGTTATATTTGAAGTTCTGGTCGAACATAATATCCCTACCGCTGATGGCTGCTTGGTTGAGATAGTAAATCAACTGCTTCTGTTCGAGGCTCAACTCTTCAAATCCGTGTACTTTGTAGCGGAGAACTTTGATGTCGTCGAAGTTGTCGATTTGCCAACGGAAGTCGTCGGCCTTCTGCTCGGCGCAGGAGGTTGTTGCCAATGCAATCATTGCGGATGCGATTAAAAGTGTAACTTTTTTCATTGTTTGTAAGTTTGAGATTTGTCCATTTGGGAACAAAGGTAGCAATAAATGTGGAATAACGTAGTTATTCTTCCAAGTTTTGGGGTTGTTTTTTTGCTTTCGAAGAGGTGGTGCGGTGAAAAAGAGTGGGTTGAATGCGTAAAAAAATGGGGTTGGTGGCTCAACTTTCAAAAAATATTTCTACTTTTGTGAGCTGTATTGCGCAAATACGGCATCGAAACGAAGTTAAACTAATGGCAAAAACAGAGATGGATGATGGTTATTCCAGTAAAAATTGCAGCAGCATCAACGCTCAGCGCTGTGCCATTGGTCTATGGCTTGCGCTCGGCCGCTAATCTTGAAGCCGACATTCAACTTCTTTCCCGAGAGGAGGCTTATGATGCACTTGTAGCCGGCACGGTGGATATCGCCTTGCTGTCGGTTGATATGGCTTGTGGCCTTGCAAACACCAAGATTATCACCGACTTCTGCATTGCACCCACCAAGGGTGCTTCGGCCAGCCTCACGGAGGAGTGGGGTGTTGGTGTGGATGCTCCCGTGGTTGCCGTGTGGGTGGCCCGAGAGGGGGTGTCGCCGGAGGTGTTGGATGCGGTTGAAGTGGCGCTTACCCTCGGCGTGGAGCGCATCTACGAGGCACTGATGGTACTGAACGAGTGCCCGCGAATTGAGGACTACACCTTCCTCACAACTCAAATCGACTATCTGTTTGACGCAAAAAAACATAAGGCGTTGGAGGCATATTGGAAAAAGCTTAAAAAAGCCACTGCCCACGCCAACCCGGGCTGACTGAAATAAGGAGCCGCAGGGGTGCAAACACCCGCTGACGGCTGTCCATTCGGACAATTTAAGGAAAACACGTTCACCTCTAAATCCGAACAGCCCGAAGATGATTACAATTTACCTGAAACAATACAACAAAATAGTGCGTGAAGCCGACATCAAACTTTTTGATGAACTCGGCTACGACGACATTTTGTGGATTGACCTCCTCTCGCCCACAATACAAGAGCGCAAGGCGGTCGAGAACTTTATGGAGATTAACCTGCTCACTCGGCAGCAAATCGAGGAGATTGAGTCAACCTCCAAGTACTCCGAAACGGAGAGCGCTATTTTCTCCAACACCAACTTTTTTGTTCCCTCGCCCGACGGCTTTACCGTTGAGCCTGTGTCGTTTATCGTGAGTGAGGGACTTCTGATTACCACTCGCAATGCCGAGTTCCGAACCTTCAACGAAGCCTCCAAGAGGTTGCAGATGAACAACCGCCAATATACCACCGGTTATCACCTGCTGATTTCGATTTTGGAGGTTAGGATTGATGCCGATGCCGACTTGGTGGAGAATGTTTCCAAGCAAATTGCCGCTTTGAGCAAGGAGATTTCTGTGGATGGCCACGTTGACAAGAGCGACATCACCCGCATCAACAACCTCCAAGAGCAGACTATGTCGATTAGGGAGAACATCTTTGACCGCCAGCGAATACTATCGGGTATCCAGCGCAGCGAGCGTTTCCCCAACGATATTTACCCTCGTTTGCAGTTGATGATGAGGGATGTCAACTCTCTGATTTCGCACGCCGATTTCAGTTTTGAGCGTTTGGACTACTTGCAGGACACTGCGTTGGGACTTATCACCATTGAGCAGAACAACACGTCAAAGATTTTCACTCTTGCATCGGTGGTATTCCTGCCCGCAACATTGGTTGCAAGTATTTATGGTATGAATTTCAAGTGGCTACCCTTCTTGAATTGGGAGCACGGCTGGCTAATTGCCATGGCGCTGATTGTTGCACTTTCCGGTGCGACCTATTTCTTCTTCAATCGCCGCAACAAAGGGTGAGTTGTTGCGAAAATAAGGTAAAATACAACGCCGAAAACAAGGCCGATTTTCAAGTTTACGCAAAAAGCCCTCAACGTATTGTCGTTGAGGGCTTTTATTGGTCTTATATTACCTTAAAAGATACCTTATTTTGTGATTGGCAAACTGACAAATACGCCAAGTTTGAAAACCGAGTTACGATTGTCGGGTACGGAGATGTGTGGGCGGCCTGCAATGGAGTCCGAAACCCCGTTGTGGGTTTGTGTAATTCCAAGCGTGTAGCGCGCCTCAATACCCAAACCGAGCTTGGGGACCGCAAGGTATCTGACTCCGAGAGTTGCTCCGAGTTCCCAAGGGTGAAATTCGCTCTTGTCGAACTCCCCCTCGCCAAACACACTCCCATTACCCAACACCGATGGCATCTCATAGAGATAGGTTGCGCTCAGAAAAGCACCAACCTGCACACCGGCAAGCAGTGTGATGTGTCGGGGAAGAGAAATGGTGCCCATCAGAGGGATGTTGAGATAGTTGTAGTCGTAGGTATAGCGACCATTCTCATCACTATACATTGCGCCCTGTTCCGACCAAGACGCACCCACCTCCACTCCCAATGTGGGGTTGAATTTATAGCCTATACCTATCTCCGAGAACAAGCCAACCTTGGGGCTCACACCCTCCAAGCCCGCGAGCGAAGAGACATTCAAACCGTCATTAAGAATCATATAGGCGTTTTGTCCCAACGCCGGAAGACTCCACAAAAGTCCCCACACCATTGCCAATGCAACCAATATAGATTTTTTCATAATACACTCGGTGTTGTTTATTGCTCACAAATATACACAAAAAACCCGAAAGCCACCTCTTGGCCTTCGGGTTTTGTTTGTGTAGTCGTGGGGCTTCACAGGATTTCTCCTCCCCACGCCAACCTTCGGAGTGTTTAGAACTCGTAGAATACGCCGAGCTGGACAACACCCTGCTTACCATAAGCCTCGGTAACCACCTCACCATCATCGTTCTTCACTGCGGGGAACACATTCGTTAGACCGATGTTGTAGCGAGCGTCAACGCCGATGTTCTCGGTGAGTTTGTACTGTGCGCCCAACGCCAGCGAGAGGTCAAAGGAGTTGAATCCCTCAACGGCCTCGGGTTTATTCTCCGTGGTGGAGTCCTTGGTAATTTCGGTGAGGGTTCTCTTAAAGCTGGTGTTGAAACCGAGCTGGGGACCTACGTAAGCAGCGATTTTGCCAAAGTGGGCTTTCGCCAAGATGGGAATGTTGATATAGCTGGAACTCCACGCCTTGTCGTGAGTTATCGTTGTGCCGCCAAAAAGATCTGTCGATGTAACAAGTTTCTCGTTTACACCCTGAGTCGAGTAATTCAACTCAACTTGGACGCCAAACATAGGCATCACCATATACTCAGCCCAAGCACCTACGTTGAATCCGAATTTCATAGACTGCGAAACATCGGCGCTGCCGAAATTAACGCCTCCAAATTCAAAGTTTCCACCCTCATCTGAGGTTGCTACGCCACTTATGGTTGACAAGTTTCCACCGGCTTTCACACCGAAGTTGATTTGAGCAAACGCACCCAACGAGAGCGCCAATGTTGCTACTGTTACGATAAGTTTTTTCATCTTTGTTTGTTTTTTAGTGGTTTAATGTTTCTCAAAGATAAGAATTATTTCATTATGTTGTACTGCGCTGTTAGAAAAATAACGCAAAGTTTACACGTTTAGTATAATTGGGCAAACAAAAAGTTGCGTTCTCCTCTCGGAGCGCACCCAAAAACAGAAAAGGCCTGCCGAAGCAGACCTTTTTTGTCCGATGGGAGGTTCTTGTGTCAAACCCTGTAACCTTTTTTTAGGACGACACAAGGCGCAATACCTATTTTATATTGTCCCCCCCCACTCTCTTTTTCGACTCCGACCTATCGGAGAGGTTTGATGTCTTTAATCCTCAACTGCGGAGTGGTAATGCCTCGGTAGTGGTTCTCCACAATGGAGTAGCACACATCCACAGGCCTTCCGTTGCGAATCCAATCGAAGTGGGTGGGTTGTTGGAAGGCGATGGCTCCAATGGTTGTATTGGGTTTCTGCCTCTGTGTGAGATCCATCTTGATATGCTCAAAGTCGGCACCAACAAGTTTGGCATCGCCCCTATTACTGGCCCCTCTTGTGGCGAACACGGGCGCATTGTTGCCCGGGCCAAAGGGTTGAAATCTCGACAACACAGCCCTAAACGAAGGGGTGATGTCGCTAAACAGCAACTCCGAATCCACCTCCACTTGTGGAACAAGCAGAGTGGGGTCGATGTGTTCTTCCACATAGGCGTGGAACCTACGGGTGAACTCCTCCACATTCTCCGGTTTCATCGTCAGGCCGGCTGCATACATATGTCCGCCGAAGTTTTCCAACAGGTCGGAGCACGACTCCACCGCTTGATAGAGGTCGAAGCCTGCCACGCTACGTGCCGAGCCGGTTGCGAAGTTATTACTCATGGTGAGAACCACCGTGGGCTTATAGTATGTTTCAATCAACCTCGAAGCGACAATACCCACAATGCCCTTCATCCACTTGGGGTTGTAGATGACGATACTCTTGTGGCTCTTCATCTCCTCGCTACTCTCAATGATGTCGTGGGCCTCCTGTGTTACGTTGCGGTCGATACTCTTGCGGTTTTGGTTGAACTCGTCAATCACATCGCCAGCCCTCTCGGCCGCCTCCTCGTCCATCTCAATAAGCATCTCCACCGCCTTGTGGCCACCCGAAGGTGCTGCATCGGGGTCGTTGGGGTCCACCCTCATACGGCCTGCGGCGTTAATCCTCGGGCCGATTTTGAAGACGATGTCGTCAATGGTAATCTGGTGTTTGTCGAGCTTACAGATGCGGATGACCGAAGCGAGTCCCTTACGGGGGTTCTCATTGAGTTTGCGCAATCCGTAGTAGGCCAAGATGCGGTTTTCGCCCGTCAGGGGCACGATGTCGGCTGCGGTGCTAACCACAACCAAGTCGAGCAGTTTCTCCACCTCGCTGAACGGAATACCCTTCTTCTGGGCATATCCCTGCACGAGTTTGAAGCCCACGCCACAGCCCGACAGTTCGTCGAACGGGTAGTGGCAGTCCTCCCTCTTGGGGTCCAACACAGCCACCGCTGCGGGGATTTCATCTCCGGGCAGGTGGTGGTCGCAAATGATAAAATCAATCCCTTTACTTGTGGCATAGGCGACTTTCTCCACAGCCTTAATACCGCAATCGAGTGCGATAATCAGCCCCACACCCTTTCGCTCGGCATAGTCGATACCAGCTATCGACACGCCATATCCCTCCGTGTAACGGTCGGGAATGTAGAAGGTGAGGTTTTTGTGTCCTCGGCTGCGCAGGAAAGTATAGACCAGCGCCACCGCCGTACAGCCATCTACATCGTAGTCGCCATACACCATGATTTTCTCACCATTGCGCACAGCCCTATCGATTCGCTCCACAGCCTTGTCCATATCCTTCATCAGGAATGGATCGTGGAGGTCCGACAGCCTTGGGTTAAAGAACCTTGTGGCCTCTTCGTAAGTCTCTATGCCTCTCTGAACAAGTAAGTTGGCAAGGACAGGGGGGATGTTGAGCTTCTGTGAGAGGTCCCTGACCTTCTCGGGCTCACCCTGTTCCTTGATTACCCAACGTTTGTCAATTGGCATAATCTTTTAGTATTTATTTTATTAACGTCTAATTTCTCTGCCAAGTGGGCCAAGAGTCGCTTCTTGACGACTTCGAGGTCCACACGCTCTCCGAGTTCGGCCTCCATAGAGGTCGCCGTGCGGTCGGTAAACCCACAAGGGTTGATGTGGCCGAAATACCTCAGGTCGGTGTTTACATTGAGCGCAAAACCGTGCATTGTAACCCAGCGGGAACTCCTAACACCGATGGCGCAAATCTTCCTCATCGGCCTGTCCGGCTCCACAATCCACACTCCTGCGGCTCCCTCCACCGTTCTACACGCTATGCCCCACTCCGCCATCGTGTCGATGACAGCACCCTCGATGGCACCAATGTAGCTTTTCAGCCCAATGCCCAACTGTTCGAGGTCCAAAATGGGGTAGCCAACAATCTGACCGGGGCCGTGAAAGGTAATATCACCCCCGCGGTCAATGTGGTAAAACTCCGCACCAATACTCTTTAAGAACGTCTCTGCAACCAAAAGATTGCTCTCGTGTCCGCTTTTTCCAAGCGTATAGACAGGCGTGTGCTCCACCAGCAACATCCTCTGCGCCGGCCTTTCGCCCTTTGCTTTGGCGGCTATGGCCTCATCGAAGAGCCTCTGTTGCAACTGCCAGCACTCGCCATAGGCCATCGTGCCAACATCCACCACATCCAACTCCGCTGCCATCGCTCTTCCGCCCTTTATCGTCCTACAACCCACACGCCTCCACCGCTTGGTCGGCCAAATAGGACGACCTCACAAGGGGCGCACTCGCCACATACTTGAAGCCCATAGCCAACGCCTCGGACTTCCACTGTTCAAACTCCTCCGGCGACACATACCTATCCACCGCCACGTGTTTGGCCGTGGGGCGCAGATACTGCCCGAGGGTTACAATCTCCACCCCCGCACTGCGCAGGTCGCCGAGAGCCTCCAACACCTCCTCGTGGCTCTCGCCAAGGCCCACCATCAGGCCGCTCTTGGCAGGAATGCCACTCGCCGCAATGCGTGCAAGAGTGTGGAGCGAGGTATCATACTGAGCCTTGGAGCGCACCAATGGGGTTATCCTGCGGATAGTCTCAATGTTGTGGCCCGCAATGTGTGGCCCTGCGCTCATCACAAGGTCCACAAGCTCGTCCCTGCCGTCAAAATCGGGCAGCAACACCTCTACTGTTGTGGTTGGATTGGTAGTCTTCACTGCCTCAATGACCCTACGCCAATGCTCGGCGCCACCATCGGGCAAGTCGTCCCTGTCCACAGATGTAATGACAGCGTGGCGAAGTCCCATCAAACGGATGGACTCCGCAACCCTTTCGGGCTCGTTTGGTTCGATAGGCAACGGCCTACCGGTTGGGGTTGCACAAAACCTGCACCCTCGGGTGCAAATGTTGCCCAAAATCATAAATGTTGCAGTCCTGCGGCTCCAACACTCCGCCTTGTTCGGACACCTTCCGCTACTACAAATAGTGTGCAGCCCGTGTGCCTCCACAATGTGTGCAACCTCGGCAAAACCATCCCCTTTGTGGAGTTTGATTTTCAGCCATTCCGGTTTGATTTGTCGCCTTACCTTGTCATTCAGAACAGGCATCAATAAATACTACTTTTCCAATTAGCGCAAAAGTACGCATTTGGTTTGGATTTTCCAAACACCATACCTATTATTTTATCACGCGTGGGTTGTTGTCAACCTCTGTCCAACAAAAAGCCTCCCCGCGATGGAGGTGCTTTGCTTTGGCAACCCACTGTTTTGTTGGTTATTGTCAGATTGTTTCGAGGTTGAAAAACTGTGTCGAAAATTTGGCGGTTTGAAAAACAAACAATACATTTGTCGTGTCAAATTAAATTGCATAAAATCAAAATGTTGCGCTATGAATATTTATGATTTCAACGTGAAGGCTGTTGATGGTGGTGATATTCCGATGTCGCAGTTCCGAGGCAAAGTCCTGTTGATTGTCAACACAGCGACCAAGTGCGGGTTTACTCCGCAATATGAGGGTTTGCAAAAACTCTATGACAAATACAAAGAACAAGGCTTTGTGATTTTGGATTTTCCGTGCAACCAATTTGGACATCAGGCACCCGAAAGCAACGAGGATATAGACAACTTCTGTTCGTTGAGGTACAAAACCTCATTCCCGAGGTTTGCAAAAATTGATGTCAACGGGGAGTTGGAAGAGCCGCTCTATCGCTTTTTGAAGAGCCGTCGAGGTGGTTTTATGGGCGATGACATAAAGTGGAATTTTACCAAGTTTCTTGTTTCGCGCGATGGGCAGGTGATAGACAGATATGCTCCCGTAACCAAACCGGACAAAATAGAAAAAGATATACTTAAACTGCTATGAACGAACGACTAAAACTGGAAAACCAGCTCTGCTTCCCGTTGTATGCTTGTGCCAAAGAGGTGGTGCGAAAATACACTCCGCTACTCGAACCGTTTGGATTGACCTATACGCAATATATTGCAATGATGGTTTTGTGGGAGCACAAAAACATATCCGTCAAAGAGATGGGTAAGCGGCTCTATCTGGATTCGGGAACCTTGACGCCAATGTTGAAGAAGATGGAACAAAGCGGTTGGTTGCGTCGCACAAGGTCGGACGATGACGAGCGCGTGGTTGTCATCTCCATTACCGAGGCGGGGGAGGCGTTGCAAGAAATGGTTGCCGAAGTGCCTATTGGGATGACACAATGTGTCAAATTAGAAGGCGAGGAGTTGATGCAACTATACACGCTGCTTCACAAATTGATGAACACATTTAAATAGAGCCGAGTATGAAAAACTACAAGTGTGAGAGTTGTCCTATGAGGGCCAAGTATGAACAAAGCCCCAAGTCGTTTGTGGGGCGTTTTTGGCGTTGGCATATCAACTTCTGCCCCGGGTGGAAGGGCTATTTCAATTCGCTGCCCACGTCGGAGAAGGAGAATTTGAGGGACAAATATAACTTTACGAAATATTAGTCCTATGAAAGTTCGCAAACCCCACCTTTACCTAACGGCGGCGTTGGTGTGGGGTATTCCGGGTGTAATAATAACCTCGAAGGGCGTGGTGGCATACACCCAATTGCCCTCTATCGCTTGGTGGTTTTATGCTATCACGCTCGCTGTTCTTGCTGCATTCTATGCGATGTTTCGTGGTGTTGTGGCACGATATTCGGCCCACATCGAAACACAAACCACACCCTGCGCACTATGGAACACATTCCCATTGCGCGGTTGGGTGCTTATTCTCTTTATGATGGGGCTTGGCATTAGCCTGCGACATATCAACGGCATCCCCGTTGAGTTTTTTGCATCATTTTATTCCGGATTGGGCCCTATGCTGTTGTTGTCGGCAATTCGATTTCTGAAAAACGCGCCGCAGCAGGCACAGCCTGTTTTGTGATTTTGGTGGTGAAGTCGGGTCGTAGCCATGTCGTTCTGTGAGCCA
>JAZNNC010000036.1:0-42882 GCA_045580045.1 Tidjanibacter sp. | reverse complement strand
GGTCGTAACGGCATAGTCGGGACGCAATCCAGCCACACCACCGGGGGTGTAGGCATCATCGTGGCGGAGTCGCTTGGATGCGGTGTGGTGGTTGACCATCGAGTCCATTGGGCCGGCCGGCACGCCAAAGAACAAGCGTGGCGCACCCAACTTCTTGAAATCCCTCAAATCGTCCCTCCAATTAGGCTGGGGAACAATGGCAACCCTATACCCTTCGGCCTCCAATAGACGACCTATGACGGCCACACCAAACGAGGGGTGGTCGATGTAGGCATCGCCACTAAAAAGGATTACGTCGATGTAGTCCCAACCGAGGGCTTCGACCTCTTTGACCGATGTGGGAAGAAAATGGGGCATAAGGGAATCTATCTATTTTTTTGCACAAAGAGCAATGAACTATCGCCGTAGGAGAGGAAGCGGAAGCCGTTGTCCATAGCGTAGGCATACATCCTGCGCCAATCCTCGCCCACCACTGCCGAGATGAGCAACAGCAGCGTGCTCTTGGGTTGGTGGAAGTTGGTTATAAGTCCGCTGATGATGCGGAAACGGTAGAGGGGTGTTATCATAATCTGCGTGGAGGCCGACAGCTCCTCCACGCCCTGCGTTTCACACCAACTGATGAGCGCATCGAGCAACTCGGCGGTGGACACCTCGGCAGGAATGTCGTATATCTCCCATTGCCCCACAGCCCTCTCTGCATCGGGCGAGCCACTCTGCATAACCCTCCAACCCAGAGCCACAAGCGACTCTATGGTGCGGGTGCTGGTGGTGCCAACGGAAAATATGTTGCCCAAATGGCGACGTAGGTTGCGTAACGATTCTGGCCTGACTGCAAAATGCTCGGTGTGCATCGTGTGGTTGGTGGCATCAGCCTCCTTTACGGGAAGGAAGGTGCCCGCTCCGACGTGGAGTGTAACCTCTTCGGTGTCAAAACCTTTTGTGTGCAACTCTTCGATGAGCCTTGTGGTGAAGTGCAGGCCCGCAGTGGGAGCGGCCACCGAGCCCTCCACACGGGAATAGACCGTCTGGTAGCGGGTGTTGTCAATCTCCTCGCTCTCGCGATTAAGGTATGGTGGAATAGGAATACGTCCCAAATGCTCAACGACCTCACCAAAGGTGGCCTCGGCATCCCATCGGAAGGTGATGACGTGCGATTTGTCAATCTGCTCGCCCCTTGTGGCCTCCAACACACACTGCCTGCCGCCCATCTCAAACTCCACAACGAGTGGCCCCTCTTTCCACTTTTTCAGTCCGCCCACAAGACACCTCCACCTACTCTCGCCTTTGGCTGCAAAGGCTCTCTCGTAGTCGGCGGGCTCGTGAGGCTCCAAGCAGAACACCTCCAAGAGCGCACCAGTGGGTTTGTGCATCAGGAGCCTTGCACGGAAAACACGTGTGTTGTTGAATACCAACAACGCTCCCTCGGGCAACTCTTCGGGTAGGTTGAAGAACTTACGGTGGGAGATGTTACCCTCCCTCCACACCAACAGGTTGGAGTGGTCCCTCTCGGAGAGAGGAAACTTGGCAATCCTCTCGTCGGGCAGATTGTAGTCAAAATCTGCGATATTTAGAGTATGAAAAATCAATTTTGAATTTTGAATTTTGAATTTCAAAAAAAATGTTTGGTGTGGGGTGTAAGCCGGGTTCTGTACCGCTTGGTCCCCTTTGGGAGTGTTGCACGCAACCTCCCTCGGCGGAGCGGCCTTCGTCATTAATCTATACACTGTGGTCGCCCACAGGCTAATGTTAGCGTTCTACCCCTCGGCATCGGGCGAGCAACCCTACATACTGCCGATATACTTGAACTTGCAACCCGTTGGTGGTACTGTCCTCGAAGAATCGCTACCCGAGCGGTGGGCTCTTACCCCGCCTTTTCACCCTTACCTGCCAAAGAGCGAGAGATATTCCCTCACGATGATAGCAGGCGGTTATTCTCTGTTACCTTTAACCTTGCCGTTACCGACAACTTCCCGTTAAGAAGCACGGTGCTCTGTGTTGCCCGGACTTTCCTCTCCCTCCCACAGGGAGGCAGCGACGAAATCCCCACGCCAAACAGACCACAAAAGTACCTAAAATAATTGAGAATTGAGAATTGGGAATTGAGAATTTGATACAAATAGCTATATTTGTAATACCATTAGGAATAAATCAAACTATAAAACCAATAAAACACGATGAAAAAGATTCTCATTTCGGTGGCCGCACTCTTTGCGTGTGTGTCGCTGTGGGCCGAGGAGCCTCAGGCAGAGCCCTCGCCGTGGACGATGGCCGGTAGCGCAGGCATCACAGGTTCGCAAATGACTTTGACCAATTGGGCTGCGGGTGGCGATCCAAGTGTGGCGGCCGACTTTCAGTTCAACTACTCGATTGATTACAAGAAGGACAACTCGCTGTGGCAAAACCGCTTGGAGTTGGCCTATGGTTTGAACCGCACGGAGAGTAACGGCACACGCAAGACAAATGACAAGATATATCTCTCTTCATCCTATGGTCAGAAGGTTGCCGATGGGCTCTACATTTCGGCCCTTGTGAAGTTCAACACCCAATTTGCCAATGGCTTCGATTATGCTGTGAAAAACGACGATGGCACCTACAAGCAGACCTCCGGTTTTATGGCACCTGCCTATTTCAGTGGTGGTCTTGGTGTGGAGTGGAAACCTCAGGGGTGGCTTTCGGTCAATGCTTCGCCTGCCACTTGGAAGGCTACCCTTGTGAACGATGCGGCTCTGCGCCCTATCTACGGCTTGGCTGCCGACCAGACTATGCGCCACGAGTTTGGTGGCAACGTGAAGATTGAGGCGCAGGGTAAGATTGTGGGCGACCTGTCGGGCTACACACGTCTGAACCTCTTCTCGAATTTCTTGGACGACCCCCAGAATATTGATGTTGATTGGACCATAAGGTTCGACTTGAAGATTAATAAATGGCTTTCGGCCAATGCCAATTTCCACGCCATCTATGACGATGACATCAAGATACCTCAGCCCGACGGCACGGCAGGCCCTCGCTTGCAGTTGCAGGAGGTTGCGGGCGTGGGACTTTTGGTTAAGTTCTAACCGATAGCCAAGAGTACCCACAACAAGGACTGTCCAATCCGTCCGGTTATTACTATTTTACCCCCGTCAGATGTGTGTCTGACGGGGGTAAAAACATCTTAAAGAGTTGTCGAACAGCCTCTGGCCCTTCGTCGGGGGAACTCTACTCCTTATGTGTCATAATGTCGAGAATCATCTTGTCGGTTTCGAGCATACCGCGTGAACCGATGCTGGTGAGGTTGAGAATCGAACGGTCCACGTCGTCATCCACAATACCCTCGTAGGCCGACACACAATGATGCTCGACGGCCATTGTTGCTGCCATTACGGCCGTTGATACGGCACTCGATAATTTCAAAGCACAACTCGGCTTGGCACCATCACAAATCATACCCGTTAGCGTGGCCACCATATTTTTCACAGCCATTGAGACCTCCTCATAACCACCACCCATCAGATAGGTAATACCACAACTCGAACCCGTCGAGGCCACCACACAACCACACAGAGCCGACAAGCGTCCGAGGCTCTGCTTGATGTAGATGACGGTGAGGTGGGAGAGAATGAGTGCACGCACAATCTGCTCCTCGCTACACCCCATATCTTCGGCATATACCACCACCGGGAGGGTGGAAACGATGCCCTGATTACCACTGCCCGAATTGCTCATTACGGGTATCTTCGCACCGCCCATACGGGCATCACACGCAGCCGATGTGTAGGAAATCATATGAGAGAGAGGAGTGTTGCCAATAATCTTTTGGCCCCAAGAGGAGTTTTGCAACGTACGCCCCAGACAGTGTCCCCACTCGCCACGCAACGATTCGTCGGCTGCCGCCTTGTTGAGCCTGCGTGTTTCGAGTATGAACTCCAACTCCTCCAACGGACTCTCGGTGGCATACTCCCACACGGTGCGCAGATTGAGCGAAGGAACTGTGTTCTCCTCCTCTGCTACGGCTTGGGTGCGCTTGTTGGAGAGTACCTCGCCATTGCGTTCGATGTAGATGAAGTTGGTGTGCGCTCCCGATATTATGGCGGTGGCTTTGTTGCCCTCACCTTCGGCCACAACTTCGATGTAGAGCATATCGCAACCGCCCTCTTTGAGTCCAACTTTTATGCGTCCTTCGTCAATCAGGGCCATACTTTTCGTAACGGCCTCGGGGCAGACATCACGCAACACTTCGAGTCCATATTCGCTTTTACCCACCACAGCACCCAAAGCAATGGCAATGGGTAGGCCAATCATATCCGTTCCGGGGATGCCGACACCCATCGCATTTTTCAGCACGTTGGGACTGAGTAGGACAGTGATTTTTTCGGGCAATAGGCCGAGTGTTTCGGTGGCTCGGGCCGTACACAACGACACTGCAATAGGCTCTGTACACCCCATTGCGGGCACCACCTCGTGCTGTATGAGGGCCTTGATGGCTTTGCGACACTCTGTTGACAACATATTGTGTGATATTTGGTTGCTTTTTGATAGTGCCAAAGGTACGAAAAGAAAACGGAAATTTGTATATTTGTGCATCCAAATAAACCATTAGACTATGAAATACGCACTTATTTCCACCGAAAAGGGTGATATGAAGGTTGAACTCTATGAAAAAGAGACCCCCATCACCGTTGACAACTTTGTGAAACTTGCCACTTCGAGGTTCTACGACGGCCTCACTTTCCACCGTGTCATTCCCGACTTTGTCATTCAAGGTGGCTGCCCCATTGGTAATGGCGCAGGAGGCCCCGGCTACACCATCCCTTGTGAGACCTCGGCCGAGCGTCAGTATCACGATAGGGGAGTGCTTTCGATGGCCCATAGGGGCAAGAATACGGGTGGCTCGCAGTTCTTCATTTGCCACAACCGTATGAACACCCAGCACCTCGACGGTGTCCACACCTGCTTTGGTAAGGTGGTGGAGGGTGTGGATGTGATTGACGACATCCGCCCCGGCGACCTCATTTTTTCCATCACCATCAGCGAAGAGTAAATCAAAATAGAGAATTTAGAGAATTTAGAGAATTTAGGGAGTTTAGGGAGAGTCCCTTTCTGCCCTTTTTGCTCTTTCTGCCCCTTTAAGTTACAAACTATGAAACGTCTTTCAACTGCAATCTTCGCCCTGCTGTGTGCCCTTATGGTGTCGTTTGCGCAGGAGCCATCCAAAGTGTTTTCGCCGGAGGTGCATCCCGACGGCAGGGTAACATTCCGCTACACCTCTCATAAGGCGGAGAAGGTGAGCGTAGCTGGCGATTTTGCTCGTCGTCCGCTCTCTATGACCAAGGGCGAAAAGGGGGTGTGGAGTGTTACCACCGAGCCTCTGCCCAGCGAACTCTACCACTATCGTTTCCGTGTGGATGGACGCAATGTGCAGGACCCGGAGAATGCCTACATCATCCGCAACATTGCCGAGTTTTACCAATATTTCATCGTCGGAGGTGGCAAGGCCGACGACTATATGGTACACAATGTCCCCCACGGCACGCTCTCCAAAGTGTGGTACCCTTCGCCCACGCTGGGTATGGATAGGCGTATGAGCGTCTATACTCCTGCGGGTTACGAGGAGGGTAGGGGACGCTATCCTGTGCTGTACCTCCTGCACGGAATGGGTGGCGATGAGGATTGTTGGCAGGCCTTCGGGCGTGCGGTGCAGATTCTCGACAATCTGATTGCCGAGGGACGTGCGGTGCCTATGATTGTGGTTATGCCCAATGGCAACACTCTCCACAAAGCGGCCCCCGGAGAGAGCGAAGAGGGTATGTATAAGCCCTATTGGTGTGGCTCGAAGGATGGCTCTTTTGAGGCTTCCTTTGGCGACATTGTGCGCTATGTGGAGAGCCACTATCGCACCAAGCGGAGGGCTTCGGCAAGGGCCATTGCGGGACTTTCGATGGGCGGTGGCCACTCGCTCTACATCTCGGCTTCCAATCCGGGAATGTTCGACTACGTGGGGCTCTTTTCGCCCGCTGTGAAACCTCGCGAGGAGTCGCCCCTCTACACCGACATTGAGGGAAAACTTGCGGCACAATTTGCTGCCGAGCCAAAACTATATTATATTGCCATTGGCAAGGACGACTATCTTATGGAGGAGAACGTGGAGTTTCGCCGTATGTTGGAGGAGAAGGGCTACCCGCACCACTACAACCTCACCGAGGGTGCCCACAAGTGGAACGTCTGGCGCGACTATCTGGTGGACTTTCTGCCCCGCCTATTCCGATAATCAGAAAGAAGCCGTCTAACAAGGTGATTTCTGCGTTACGCTTGCCCTCAAATCCTCATTTACGCCGAGTAAACTGCGGTTTTCGGGCCACGCAAGCCTTGAAATCCCTCTTGTTATACAACTTCTAATAAAAACAGTAGGGTGTGCTGAACTGACACACCCTACTTTTCTTTTGTGCGTTGCGGTAAGCTGCCCGCCAATCGCCTATTCCACTCTCACCCAGTCGATGTCCATACGGCCGTGGTCGTTTTTCTTGCCGCTGGTTACGGCAAAGAGGCCCCATTTGGCTCCAATCCACACCCCCTCTTTGGCGGTGAATTCCTCCCATAGAGGCTCCCAACGCCTACCATTGGAGGAGTAGAAAAATCGGCATTTGGCGCCCTCGACAATCTCAACACGCAACCACATCCACTCATTGGGTGTGAGTCTTTTTTCCTCCACAACCCTTTCGCCCATACCCTTGTCGGCACCCTCGCAGATGGTCTGCACGAGGCGTATCTTACCCTCGCTTCTCACAAATGATATAGTGGCGTAGTTCCTACCGTGAATAATCATACCGGCTCGGTCGCCATCCACGCCTGCGATGAAACGCACTTTGGCGGTGATGGTCTGTTTTGGTGCGGTAATCTTCTGGGCTATGATGTTGTTTGCATCGTAGAGGTTGTCGTAGGGGCGGCAGTTGAGGCGCAGGAAACCCTCGGGGGAGAGCATTGCCCAATCCCTCTGTGGGTGGCTGCCATACCACTGCCATTGCAGGCCCAGCTTACCATCGTTGAACTCGTCGCCCTCGGTGGGGGTGCATATCTTTGTGGGCACGTTGCTATGTGGCTTGCGGTAGGTACTCACGGGCTCGCCAATGCCGTCCTTGTTGCTGTCCACACCCATTGTGCACCACCCATCGGCGGTCCACTCCATTGGTTGCAGATGTACCACTCGCCCGTAGGCATACCTATCCTCGAAGTGCAGAAACCAACAGTCGCCTGCGGTGTCCTCCACCCAGCCGCCCTGATGTGGGCCGTGGATGTCGGTATCTCCCTGATGCAACACCTTGCGACACTCATACCTACCGAGTGGCTCGCGTGAGCGCAACACCAATTGCCAGCCCTCCTTCACGCCGCCTGCGGGTGCGAAGATGTAGTACCAACCATCACGTTTGTAGAATTTGGGGCCCTCCACGGTGGGGTGGTCGCCGTGGCCGTCGAAGAGTAGTACCTCCTCGCCAATAAGGCTCTTGCCATCGGGAGTCATCTCCGAGGCCGAGAGGATACTCTTCATTCCCGACCTACTCCCGGCCCAAGCGTGGACAAGGTAGGCCCTGCCGTTGTCGTCCCACAAGGGGCAGGCATCAATCATACCCTTGCCCTCACAGACGAGGTGCGGGGTGCTCCACTCGCCCCGAGGGTTGGTGGCGGTGGTCATATAGACACCCGTGTCGGGGTCGCCCCAATAGATGTAGTAGAGCCCGTTGTGGTACCTTATGGATGGAGCCCACACGCCGTTGCCGTGTTTGCTCTGCACCTCGTTGGGGATGTAACTCCTCACAGCACCTGCAAACTCCCAATTCACAAGGTCGGTGGAGTGGAGGATTTGGAGTGCGGGGATGCAGTCGAACGACGAGGCTGTCATCCAATAGTCGTCGCCCACACGGATAACATCGGGGTCGGAGTAGTCGGCATAGAGCACGGGGTTTTTGTAGGTGCCATCCCCTTGGTCGGCCACCCAAGTTTTGCTCACGCCCTGTGCCCACACCTGAGTTGTGAGGGCCAGCGCAGCGATTAGGAGTGTTAGAATTCGTTTCATCATAGAGTTTGTTTTAGTATTTCAGCGGTTTGCAAGGAACGGTTGGGAAAGAGTAATTAGTAAAAGTAAATGGGATGTGGACTTTGTTAGCCCTTTCTACTCTTTCTTCCCTTGCAGCCTATCTTCCCCAATTTTCAATTTTCAATTTTCAATTGACCAAGCTTTGCTTGCTCTAAAATGCTCCCGCTCTGCATAGTCCACAAGTGGCCTCTGCCCTCGCTTACTCGCATTTGCCTCAATCCTCAATCCCCCTCGGCATCCAATCCCAACGGAAGGCTTCCGAGCCGGTTTTGAAGGCAAAGATGTTCTCGGGGGTGTAGTCGGCGGCCTCTTCGGGGGTTAATTCGTGGCTCCATTTCACCCTGCCCGAACGGTCGGCACCCTCGCCCGTGCAGCCATACTCGGCATAGAACGAGTGCTCCTCACGCCTGCGGTCGTTCCAATTGTGCCACCCCTCGGGCCTGATGGCGGCGGGGAGTTCACAACCGATAAAGACCGTCTTGGCAGTCTGCTTCCACGGCCTACCGAGGTAGAGTTTGGTTACTCCCTCTGCGGCGGTGATTTTGCACCCACGGAACACATAGCCATAGCGATTACGCTCGGTGGTGGATGCGGCTGTGATGTAGGAGTTCTTCTTGCAATGTATTGTGCAAGAGTCGAATAAGGCAATGGAGGGGCCGAAGATAAAGTCGGTTGTACCCTCGATGTAACACCCCCTCAGGTAGAGCCTCGAAGCATAGCCTTTGGTGAAGAAGGTGTCTTGGTCGCCAAGCATACGGCAGCCTATAAACTCGATGCGGTCGCCACGGGTTTCCACCGCCACAGCCTGTCCCACCTCGCCTGCATCGTTGCAGATGGTGAGGTTTTCCACCACCACGTCATCGGCCTGCACCGAGAAGGTCCAAGTGTCGTAGGTGGTCATCACGTGGCCATCGGGCTCCACTCGGCCCGTGTGGTCGTCCCACACAATGGTTGCCCCATCGTGGCCGATGATGTGCACCTTGTCCTTGTAAACATCGAGTGTAACCTTCTCCCTGTACTCGCCGGCCTTTATTTCCACCGTGCGCCAAGTGGTTGGTTTCGAGGGGAGTGCGTCAAAACACTCCTGCACCGAGCGGTAGTCGCCCGACCCGTCGGCCGCCACCACCCAGTGGGCCCTCTCCTCGCTCGGACCACACCCACACAAAAGTCCGGTTAATAGCAAGACTATTGCCCCTAACCTAAAATTCTCAATTCTCAATTTTCAATTTTCAATTTTACAGCGTAACACCGGTTTTGAATATCGCCACCTCTTTGAAGCCTGTCTCCTCGTGTTTCAAGAGCTCGCCATTGGCGGTAGCCAACACTTTGTCGATGAAGCGGTTGAGTACCACGTCGGCCTCTTCATCCTCCACGAGTGTACCTGCGTTGAAATCTATCCAACACTGCTTGAACTCATAGAGTCGGCTGTTGGTGGAAATCTTCATCGTGGGGACAAAGCTACCAAAGGGAGTACCCCTACCTGTTGTGAACAACACCATCTGACAACCGCTCAGGGCCAATGCCGACGAGGCCACAAGGTCGTTGCCGGGGGCTTGCAACAGATTGAGTCCGTTGCGTTTAACCCTGTCGGTGTAGTCCAGCACGTCCACAACGGTAGCCGCACCGCCCTTCTGCACACAGCCGAGCGATTTCTCCTCCAAAGTGGTGATGCCGCCCTTTTTGTTGCCGGGCGAGGGGTTTTCGTAGATGGGCTGGTCGTAGCGTTTGAAATAGTCCTTGAAGTCGTTGATAAGGCTCACCGTCTGGTCGAAAATAGCCTTGCTCTCCGAGCGGTCCATAAGTATCGTTTCGGCACCGAACATCTCGGGTACCTCTGTGAGGATGGTTGTGCCACCCTGTGCGATGAGCCAATCGGAGAAGAGGCCCACCAACGGGTTGGCAGTGATGCCCGAAAAGCCATCGCTACCGCCACATTTCAGACCTATTTTGAGCTTCGACAGAGGCTGTGGAGTGCGCACATCGTGGCGGGTAATCTCCACCAACTCACCACACACCCTAACGCCCTCTTCAATTTCGTCCTCCACCTCTTGGGCTACGATGAAACGTACCCTCTCCTCGTCCCAAGTGCCAATCTCTTTCTGGAACTCGCTCACTTGGTTGTTCTCGCAACCGAGGCCCAGCACCAACACAGCACCTGCGTTGGGATGGTGTACCATATCGGCCAGAGCCTTGCGTGTATTGCGGTGGTCCTCACCGAGTTGCGAACAACCGTAGGGGTGGGTGTAAACCCTCACATCGTCCAGATGCGAGCAGTCCATCTCGGCCTTAACCCTCTTGACGATAGCCTCGGCCTGACCGTTCACGCAACCCACCGTGGGGATAATCCACAATTCGTTGCGGATGCCCATATCGCCGTTTTTCCTCGCATAGCCCATCACCTTGCGCTCGTCGGCAGGATAGTGTTTGGGTGCTATTTTCGGGGTGTAGGCATACTCCAAGTTGTCGTGGAGGTTGGTCTTCACGTTGTGGCTGTGAATCCACTCGCCCTCGGCAATGGGGCGGGTGGCGTGGCCGATTGGATAGCCATATTTAATCACATTCTCACCCTCGGCAATATCGCACAAAGCCACTTTGTGTCCCTTTGCAATGTCCTCGACCAGAGTTACTTGCACATTGCCGATCTCTACAACCTCGCCTTTCGAGAGGTCGTCCAAAGCGATGGCTACATTGTCGGACTCATTTATTTTCAGATAGCGTTTCATATTGCTTTCCCTCATAAAATTGTGGGAGTGTGTGGCGCAAATGTGTGCCACACACTCTCCTTTGTTGTTTTCTTGCTTCTCTTACAGTTTGCTCTTGATTTGCTCAATAACCTCTGCATACTCCTCATCGGTGAGGTAGGTCTGCTTGGGGTTCATTGCAAACACGCCGCCCCACTCGGCCTCGCCCTCATATTTGGGCACGATGTGCCAATGTGCGTGGCGCAGGGTGTCGGAGTAGGCTCCCCAATTGACCTTGTTGGGCGCAAATGCTGCTTTGATGGCCTGTGCTGTGCGCCTAACGTCCAACATATAACGCACAAAGTCGGCTTCGGGTATGTCGAACTGTTCGTTCACGTGGTCCTTGTAGGCCACCACGCATCTTCCCTTGTGAGTCTGCTCGCGGAACAGATAGAGGGTGGACACGTCCAAGTCGCAAATCTTTATCATCAGTTCGTCCAGCACCGCCTTGTTGCGGCAGTACAGACAGTTATCTCTTTCGTCTGCCATAGTGGTAATCGTTTTTTAGAGTGGTACTTGCCAGATACTACAACATTTTTTTCAGTGCAGCGGCCATACCCTCTGCCAAAATCACCTTCACATAGCCGGCAACCTTCTCCACGAAGGGAGCAACCTCGGTGAAGTCAACAGTCCAGATGTTGCGGTTTTCCACGATAGCCCTAACGGTAGCCTCCACATCGTCGCTGTTCCACACCTTCTGGATGAACTCAACGTGCTCGGCGGTGTCGTCGGGAGTGAAATCAACCTTGCTGCTGTAAAGTGTGAGCAGGGCTGCAAACGTAAAGAGCTCCTTCTCGGCCACCTTGCCTGCCTTCTTCCAATTATCCAGCACGGTGGGGAAGTTGCGAGTCTCCCACTTGCTCAGCGAGTTGAGCGAGATGGTTTTGAGCATATGGCGGATGTAGGGGTTGTAGAACCTCTCCAAGATGCCTGCGGCAAACTCTTTCAGCTCGGCTTGGTCCTCCTCAATCATAGGGATAACCTCCTCGGCAACCATCGTGTTGATGAAGGCTTCGAGGTCGGCGTTATTGAATGCGTCCATAACGGTCTCGCAACCAATCTGCAAACCGATGGGCACCATACCCGTATGCGAGCCGTTGAGGATGCGCACCTTCTTGTCGCGGAACTGCTTGATGGTGGGCATAAAGATAACGTGCAGACCTGCCTTGTCGAGTGGCAACCTGCGCTGTACCTCCTCATAACCGGGGCCACCGATAGCCCACAGGTGGTAGAATTCGGCCTTAACCACGAGGTTGTCGTCAAAGCCCAACTCGGCCTTAATCTCGTCGATGTTCTCCCTCGGGAAGCCGGGAACGATGCGATCTACCAGAGTGTCGCAGAAGTGGCAATATTTCTCCACCCACTCAATGAAGTCGGCGCCCAACTTGTTGTACTCTGCGTGGCGCAAAACATACTCCCTCAGGGTGGAGCCGTTGTTCTCAATCAGCTCGCAGCAGATGATGCAGAGGCCCTTGGTGGGGTCGCCCTCGAAGTGTTTGAAACGCTTGTAGAGCAGTGCGGTCATCTTTGCGGGATAGCTCTTGGGGGGCAGAGCCCAGAGGTCATCGCCCTCCTCATAGCGGATACCTGCCTCGGTGGTGTTCGACACGGTGGCCTCCAACTCGGGCGAGAGGAAAATCTGCTCATAGGCGGCGTAGTCCTCATAGGGGTTGATGGCGCACTGCACGCTCCTGACGAGGCGGATGTCCTTCACGGGCTGTTTGTCCTTAACGCCTTCGAGGTAGACGTGGTAGAGGCAGTCCTGCTGCTCCAACATTCCGGCCATACCCTTGTCGATGGGCTGCACGATGGCCACACCGTGGTTCATAATGCCGGCTTCGTTGGCCTTGTCGATTTGCCAATCCACAAAGGCGCGCAGGAAGTTACCTTCGCCAAACTGGAGTATTTTGATGGGCAGTGTGGGTTTTTCCACATTCTGCTTGTTGAGTGCTTTGAGTGCCATAATATTATAGGTTGTTTAGGTTTGTATTTATTTAGAACTTGAAGTAGTTTTTGGCGTTGTAGTAGGAGATGTTCTCCACCATCTGACCGAGGAAGTCAATCTCGCTTGCGGGCAGCAGACCGTTCTCCACATCGTTACCGATGAGGTTACACAACGTTCTGCGGAAATACTCGTGGCGAGGGTAGGAGAGGAAGCTGCGGCTGTCGGTGAGCATACCAACAAACCTGCTGAGCAGACCGAGCACCGAGAGTGCGTTCATCTGCTTCTCCATACCGTCCTTCTGATCGAGGAACCACCAGCCACTACCGAACTGAATCTTGCCGGCACCGTAGCGACCATCCTGGAAGTTACCCAACATAGTGGCAATCATCTCGTTATCCCTGGGGTTGAGGTTGTAGATGATGGTCTTGGTGAGTTTGTCCTCCTTGTCGAGCATATTGAAGAACTTGGACATATTCTTTGCCACCGTGAAGTCGCCGATGGAGTCGAAACCGGTGTCGGGGCCGAGTTGTGCGAACATACGGCTGTTGTTATCACGGATTGCACCGTAGTGGAACTGCTGTGTCCAACCGCTTGCGTGGTCCATAATGGCGAACTCCACCATCATTGCGGTCTTGTATTTCTTGGTCTCCTCGGGAGTGAGTGCGGTACCACCATAGACCTTCTGGAAGAGGGCCTCCACCTCTGCGTGGGTGTAGTCCTCGGCATAGAACTCCTCGATACCGTGGTCGGAGAGGCGGCAACCAACGCTTTCGAAGAAGTCGTGGCGCACTTGGAGAGCCTCAATTACATCGTCGAAACACTTGATTTCCACACCACTAACCTCGGCCAAGCGGTCGATGTAGGCACGGAAGTTGGCGGGATTCTCCACGGCCATAGCCTTGTCGGGCCTCCACGTGGGCAACACCTTCACACCGAAGTTGTCTTTGGCGCACTTGATGTGGTGCTCCAACGAGTCGATGGGGTCGTCGGTGGTGCAGACGGTCTCCACGTTGTAGTGCAACATCAGGCCACGTGCCGAGCGCTCGGGTGTTTGGAGCATTGCGGAGCAGTGGTCGTAAATCTCTCGTGCGGTGGAGGGGTTGAGGAGCTTATCCACACCGAAAGCGGTTTTCAATTCGAGGTGAGTCCAGTGGTAGAGAGGGTTGCGCATAGTGTAGGGGACGGTCTCTGCCCACTTCTCGAACTTCTCCCAGTCGGTGGTGTCCTTACCTGTGCAGAAACGCTCATCGACACCATTGGTACGCATAGCCCTCCACTTGTAGTGGTCGCCTTCGAGCCACACTTTGGAAAGGTTTTCGAAGACGTGGTCGTTGGCCACATACTCGGGGATGAGGTGGCAGTGATAGTCGATGATGGGCATCTTGGCTGCGTGTTCGTGATAGAGCCTTTGTGCCGTTTCGGTTTGCAACAGGAAGTTGCTGTCGTTGAAAGCTTTCATAGCGAAAAGTGTATTTATAGGTTATTGTTTTTTATTGCATAGTCTAACGCATCGTAAAAGTACAAAAAACTTTTCACAATGTAATACAAATAATTGCCACAATATAAGGATTTTTTTGCAGAAGGGGCAGAAAGAGCAGAAAGGGCAAGAAGGGCAGAAAGGGAACTATCTTGTGTTTCGTGTTTGGATTCTGGCTCTTGTAAGTTCTTCACGAATACCTCCGTTTTTCAGAAAGTCGGCCTTGCGCCTTTCAAATAAGCCGTTCAGTAGTGTGTCGGTTTGGTAAATAAGGATAATAGCAATGTTAGCTATCGTTTCTGCCGAGCGTGTTTGTATGGCTTGGCGGTAGAAGTCGGAATTGGAGTGTTCTTTGCAGACTTTACGAGCCTGCTGGTGTTTTGTGTTGTCGTTGCTCCATTTACATAAACCTCTCACTCTCAAAAAGTCTTCGTAGTCGGTTAATAGTTCTTGGAGACTTGCACGAGCCACATTGATTAGTTTTAACTCCGTTTCGGTGGATGTAGTGGAGGCACACTCGCCCTCTGCGATGTTTTGCTTACCCGAGCGTGCAGCTTGTACCATCTGGTCTATGGTGCGGTCTTTGGCATCGAGAAAGTTGTGTGCAAAGTAGTATGTTATGTCGTAGATACACTCTGCTTTCTGATATGCTATCAGATTGCGGTAGTTGTTCTTCTGTGTCAGGAATTTCGACTGCTCCATAACGATGCTTTTCTGCAAAGATAACACATCGCCCCAATAATCGCAAAATGTTCCATCCTTTTCTGCTCTTCCTGCCCTTCCTGCCCTTCCTGCCCTTTCTGCCCTTTCTGCCCTTTCCTGCTCTTTCTTGCTCTTTCTGCCCTTTCTGCCCTCTTCTAAAAACAGCAAAGGGCCACCCTTGCGGGCAGCCCTTCGCCAAAAAAGTTTATTGTTCAATTAGGTCTTATTCCTCCTCAAACTCGATTACATAGAGGTCGGGCGATGTCGAACCACCGGGTTTGCCAATACAAATCTTGGTCATCTCGGTGATGTCTTTAATCTCAAATGTGTAGGTACCTGCACCATTAAGCGGTTTGGTTAAATCCAAAGGCTCAACTCCAACTTTCTCACTAATGATTACGCCACCATCTTTGGGACCACCATTGGTATAGATAGCAATTTGGCAGTCGTCTGCCGAAGTCTTACCGTGGCCTGCTTTCAGAGTGAGTGTACCTGGTTTGTCGGTATAGAAATAGGTGTAGGCATTACCACTGTTGTAAGTCATCGAGAAGTAGCTGCAACCATCGGCGGTGTTGTCACCGTTGTTACGGATGCTGATCTTCTTGGTCTGGTCGCTTAGGTAGAGATAGCCGGGCTCTGGGTTGCCAGAGATGTCCACAACTGCACCATCCTTAATCATCATATCCTTGCCAACATTGTTCACGAGGTCTGCTTTTGCGGTGAACATCTCGTTGATATTCCATACCCAGTGATTCTTGGCGGGAGCAGCAGCAACGTAGGTGTACTCAATCTTGTAGAGGTTGAGCGAAGCATCAGTGTAAACATACACGATGTCGCCGGCATTGGCAGTAATCTCAAACTTACACTCGGTGTATTCGCCTTTGGGAGTGGTAACCTGTACTTTTGCAGGCTCTCCTGTCTCACCAACTTGGCAAACAACATAACGTTCATCGGTCGGAGCACTACCACCGGTTCCCGAACCCCAAACGGTTACGGTACCACTTGCGACAGCCTCAAACGAGAAGCAACGTTTCGCAGTGCTGCCACCGCCACCCAAGCGGATGCCATTGTCGGTATCGACTTTGATAGAACCACTACCTGCAACGAGTTTCAGACCATCGGTAACACCTTCGTAAGTGCTATTGTTGGCAGTACCGATAGCGGTACGTGTTGCAGCCCAAGCATCGCTTGTGAAGTCCCAAGTGAGGGTTACCTCGCCACCGAGGACAACTTTCTTAATCTTGAAGGTTGCAGTTGCGGTCTCCGATGCGCTGTACTTGCTCGAAGTCTCAACGGGATAAGCGGTCAGGGTAATCTCATACTCGCCAACGGGCAATACTGCTACCTGCTCTGCGGGAACGGTCAGTTCCAGAGGCTGGTCGGCGGTGAAGGTCAGGCTCTGACCAAGGCCGGTGAGTACATAGGTTGCTGCATTCTCAACGGCTGCCCACGATACGGTTACTGCCTCGGCAGTGCCCTCGTCGAGGCTGGTTGCCGAGAGGGTGATGGCGGGTTTAGCCAAGGGGAATACGGTCTGGTCGGGAGTGAGGTCTTTGGTCCACTCAACTTTGGTGAGGGTAACTGCGCTCGAAGCCAGAACGTAGATGTTGTTCTCGCCTGCCAAGTCGCCCAAAACAACCTTGTGGGGCTCGCCATCGGCCAAGATGGTGTAGCGGTCGCCACCGGCCAATACCTGCATAGTCTCAATGCCGGTTGCGCCCTGTGCGGTAACAACGATAGCACCATAACCCTCGGTCAGCACACCAACTGCGCTGTACTCGGGCTCGCCCTCGGCGTTAACCATTGCGCCCTTGCTGAACTTAACGCCCTCGCCCATAACAACCTCTGCGGGAACATCGGCGGTAGCGTAGATGCGTACGTTGTCGATGATGGTTGCTTTCTCCAAAGTCTCGGTGTCGAACTTGCTCTTCACGGTGAAGTCCCAAACACGAGGCTCGCTTTCGAGAGTCAGCTCGGTAGCACGAACAACGATGGGCTGCTGTGCGTTCCACCAACGGGGGTCACCCACCTTCTTGGCGGAGATGTCGCTGGTGGTGTTGAGGTAGAGCTTGTTAGCCAACGAGTTCACGCAGGGGTCCTCGGTCAGAATCTGACCGCCATCAGCCAAAGCAGCGGCCTCGCTGAAAGTCTCGCCTGCGAGGTTGGTGGTACCAACGGTAAACCAAGCTGCACCCACATTGTAGTAGTAGTTACCCGAGCAGGTAGGAGCGTAGGAGTCGGTACTGTTACGAGCGATGCGTACCCAAGATTTCGATGCGTCAGCCTTGTCCTCTGCGTCGTGGCATTGGTTCAGGAATACACACTTGCTGATGTTGAACTCGGTAGCGTTGGTTGCGCTTTGAGTTTTCCATCCTACGATACCTTGGTTGTTGGAGCTACTCTTGGTCGAGGTAACCATATTGAACGTACAGTTCACAATGTTCACTTTCTCAACCTGCAAACTTGCATCATTGAACAGACGCATAAATGTACGGCCCGAATCGTAGAACGTGGAGTTCTGCAAACGGATATCCTTGTGGGTACCTTTACGGAAGTCGATAAGGTCGCCACCGCTTGCACCCTCGGGGTTGATGTCGTGCAGATAGACACCGTCGAGCAAGAACTTGTCGGTCGAACCGGTGGAGTTCGAAACGTAGAGGCTACGCTCATAACCGGTAATCTCGCAGTTGATGAACTCGATGGTTGAGGGAGCATCGGCGGGAGCGTCGTTCTGCAACAAGCTAATCTGGCCTGCGCCGTCGAAATAGATGTCCTCCATGTGGAACACCTTACCGGTGGAGATAACCTGCAAGCCACTGATGACGGGTTTCTTACCATCGGCGGTAGTCTCACCAATGAAGGTGGACTCACACTGAATCGAAGCCACCGAAGAGAGGTCGTAGGGTACGCCATCGTTGTATGCCAAACGGAGTTTAACGGGGCCGATAGTGCCGGCGAGGGCATTGATGATTTGGTCGGCTGCGTTAACAAGGTTGGTACCCTCGGTCGAAGGACGAGTCCAAGCGGTGGTAATACCACGCGAGCCTGCCTTACCATAAATCAACTCGATGCGGTAGTTGGTGCAAGCCACGAGGCCCTCCACCTTCTTGCTGCACGCATTCTTGTCGGCGCTCTCCAAGGCAACAACCTTCTCCTCGCCACCCATCACGGGAGCAACGCGGACGCTGGTCAGGTCGGCCTTGTCCTCTGCGGCATCCCACTCGATGACGATGTAGTCGGTGCCACGCTCAATGGCTTTGGGATAGAGGTTGCTACGAACAGGGTAGGTGGAGAAATCATCCTCCAACACAGCCCAGTGCGAGTCCTCAACATTGGTTTTGTGGCCCTTAACCCTTGCGTAGAAGCTCTGATCTACGGGCAGGTTCTCAACCACAAAGGGAATCTCTTCGGGCAGTACGATGTAGGTTTCGATGGGCGAAGCCTCGTCGTAGTTGGGAGCAACGGTGTTGCCCTCTGCGTCCTCGGCAGCGGCAAAGAGTTGAAGTGTGTACTTCTCGGTGCCCTCCATAGCCTCCCACGAGAACTCGACATCAGTTCCTTTGGAGGCAATAACGCTTGCTTTGAATTCCAGCGGGGTCAGCGCACGATTGAGCTCGATGGTGTCGATAATCTCGCCCTGCTCGGGAGCACAACCCACCGCTGCCAATGCTGTCGCAGCAAACAATGCAATGTTTCTGAATATCTTTTTCATATACTTATATTATTCAAAGGTATAAGTGTGTGTCTCTGTTATTTGCCACCCTCTGCATCGTTACCGGCATAGCCGTAGTCGTTCTTGAGCTGGGTGTTGGCAACGCAAGTTGCATCAAACAAGGGCCAGAACTGGCGAGTGTCGGGGTCGTTCTCAAAGAGAACATCGTAGGCGTAGACTTTGCTCTTGTCGGAGTAGAACCTGTCGGGTTTGATATACTCCTCAACGAGTGTCCACTCACCCTCGGCACCTGCGGGAGCAGCCTTCTGGTTGGGCTCGAGGCCGTAGATGGTGATACCCTCTGCGCCATTGTCCTTCCAGTAGAGGTCGCCACTGAGGAAGGTGTAGTCCCACCTGCTCTCGGAGTCTTTTGCAAGGTTTGCAAAGTCGATGAGGCGCTCTTTGGTCTCGGCAAGTTTGCTACCAAGTTTACCCCAACGGATGAGGTCGCCCTTACGCAAGAACTCGCCAACAAACTCAAATTTCCTCTCCTCCTCAATTGCGAGTTGGATGTTATCCTTGCCACTGAGTGCGTTCACATAGGCCTGAGCCTCGCTCTCGTTGCCCTTGAAAGCCCTCTCACGAACCGCCAACAAGCAATCCTTAGCAAAGGCCTCGTCCCTTGCGCCACACTCGGTGCTGTTGGCAATCTCGGCTGCCATCAGCAGAATGTCGGCATAGCGCATCACGATGGGTTTTACACCGCAGTCGTTACCGCCACCATAGGGAGCCTTAATCTGCCACTCAAACCTATACTTACCGAAGTACCAGTTGTTCACGTTGGTGGGTGTGGCAACGTGGCCTTTGTCCCACTTCCAGTTCACGCAGCTGATGTCCCTGCGAACATCGTCGCTGTCGTAGTCGAAGTAGAGAGTAGGTACGGGACCAACACTACCACCCTTGCCACCGAGGTCTTCGTCCCTAATGGCGAAGGTGTAGTTCCACCTACCACGACCATCGCTGAAAGGAATAACAAACAGAGTCTCCTTGCCTGCGGTCATATCCATATCCGAAGTTGCCTTCCAGAGGTCAACGTAGTTGGCATAGAGGCTGTTGCAATTCTGGTTGATAGCCTGTTTCAGATATTTGAGAGCCTTGGGATAGAGCACGCTTGCCTGCAAGTCGGGATCCTCGGTCTTGCGTACCATACCGGGGTTGTTGGTACCAATCATACCCTCATCGGGACGCAGAGCGAAGCCACTTGCTGCAAGAGCCAAGCGAGCATACATACCGATGGCAAACGATTTGCTGATACGGTCGGTGCTCATGGTCTGTGCCTTCTCACCGGGCCAGTAGAGCATAGGAATTGCGGTCTCAAGGTCAGCGAGGAGCTGCTTGTAAATCACATCACGGTTGCTCTTGGGAATGTAGATGGTCTCCGAGTTGATGGGCTCAAAGCGAGCAGGAACATCACCCCAACCTTTGAGCAGGTCGTGGTAGAGCACTGCACGGAGCACCAGAGCCTCGCCATAGAGGTAGGCCATCTCGGGGTCGTTCTCAATGTTGCCGTGTTTCTTCAGGCCTGCAATGCAGAGGTTAGCCCTCTCAACACCGGTGTAGAGGCACTCGAAGGGACCATTGCTGGCACTCATCTGGCCGTTACCGGTCTTGGTGTTGTAGGCCGACAGGTCACGCTTGTCGCCGGCATCGGTGCTGTTATTCCACTCAATGTCGGTGTTAAAACCATAGTAGGGCAGGTAGCGACCACGGTGGCCGTTGGTCTGACCAAATGCATCCGAAATTCCGAACACGTTGTATTCGGCCAAGGTGTAGTTTGAGAATACTACCGACTCGTCAAACTCCGACTTGGTCTCCACATCCAAGAAGTCGCTGCAAGAGTACAACGATGCGGATGCGGCAATCATCATTATAATATATGCAATCTTTTTCATCGCTTTCATAGTCTTTTAAGAGGTTTAGAATGTGAGGTTAAGACCAAATACTACACCTCTGCTCTTGGGATATGCCGAGTAGTCTACACCCGGAGTAAGAGGAGTGCTGCGGCGCGAATCAACCTCGGGGTCGTAGCCCGAATAGTTGGTCCACAAGAAGAGGTTGGAACCGGTTGCGTAGACACGCAGGTTCTGGATACCAACACGTTTGGTCAGTTTCTCGGGGAAAGTGTAACCCAAGGTTACGCTTGCCAAACGAACAAACGAACCGTCCTCAACAGCAGCATCGCTGAATGCAGCGTTGTAAATCATAGGCGAACCCTCGGTCTTGCCGGCATTCATCTCTGCCAACTTGTCGGGGTCGTTCACGAGCTCACCGGTGGTCCAATCAACGTTGGTCCAGCGGTTCTCCACTGTCATAGTGTTCAGCAGGTTACGATAGTTGTACTTACGAGTCGAGGTGAACTCCACCAAGTTGGCGTTATAAATCTCGTTGCCAAACACGGCGTTGAAGTTTGCCGAGTAGTCGAAGTTACCAATCCAACCCGAAATGATAAGACCGCCGGTCCAATCGGGCAGTGCGTTACCAATGATAGCCTTGTCTTTGGAGTTGGCATCGGTGCTAATCTTACCATCACCCGAGAGGTCTTTGAACTTACGAGCACCGGGGCGCATATAGTTGCTACCAACAACCTCGCTGGCATCTGCAACACCCTCTTTCAGTACCCACGCTTTGCCATCGTAGCTCTCGAAGTCGTCAACGGTGTAGAAACCATCGCTCACAAAACCATACATATTACCCATAGGCTGGCCTGCCTCAACGAGGTAGTCGCCCTTAATCTCGGTCGAAGCCCAGTTGGAGCTCTCCATAATGTAGTCCATACCGAGGCTTATAACCTCATTGCGGTTGTAGGATGCGTTGGCCGAGATGGTCAAACCTGCATTCTTGGTCTCAAAGATGGTCAGGTTAAGGGTTGCCTCAATACCCTCGTTCTGCACCTCACCGAGGTTGCGATACTGGGTGTCGTAGCCACTACCTGCGGTGGGGAAGTTAATCAGCAGGTCTTTGGTGTTGTTGCGATAGGCCTCAACCGAACCGCTCACCTTACCACCAAGGAACGAGAAGTCCAAACCGAGGTTGTGCGAAATGGTGGTCTCCCATTTCAGGTCGGGGTTAGGCATAGTCTTACCTGCCGACCAGATGATACCGCCCTGCGAAATCCAGCTCGAAGTGTTGGCCTTGAAGGTCTGCATAGTCTGGCCCGAGGGGATGTTGTTGTTACCTGCGGTACCATAGCTGTAACGAATCTTCAGGTTGTCGAGCGACTCAACATCCTTCAAACCACCAATCTCCGACAGACGCACTGCAACTGCACCCGAGGGGAAGTAGCCCCAGCGGTTTGCGCCCAAGAACTTCGAAGAACCGTCGGCACGCATTGTTGCGCTGGCCGAGAGGATACCCTTCCAGTCGTAGTTCACACGACCGAAGAACGAAAGGAGTTTGTCATCTTGGCTGTAGAAAATGTTGGTGCTGTTGGCAATACCCGAAGCCATAAAGTTCCAAGCCATATCGGCAGTGAAGAAGTCGGGATAGCCACCGAGTTCGGAAGTCTGTTTCTGCGATTGAGTGAGGATGTACTCCTGACCAAGCAGAATGTCAAGTTTGCTATCTTCCCAGTCGAATGCCTCACCAACGTTGTAGTGGATGGTGTTGGTGTTGCGCAGACGAGTGCGGTCGTAGTCGTTGTAGGCAATCGAAGGCAGACCTTTCTGCTCGGGATATGCGATGTTGGCAGCCCTATAAGAGGTGATACCATAATAGTAGTAATCAGCCTGCGAATAGGTGTCCAAACCGCCCTCAATCTTCACGTTGAGGCCTTTGAGTGCTTTCCAAGTAACTGCACCATTGAGGTTCCAGTTCTGACGGCTGCGCTTCTTGTCGTTGTCATAAAGGCTCTGCAATGGGGGAGCCGAGTCGCCATAGTCCTCTTCGAGGTCGCTACCCTCCACACTACTCTTAATAGGAATAGGTGTGTAGATAACGGCGTGTTTCAGACGAGCGTTGCTACCCGAGGTCGAGCCACCGCCATCGTTGAGCGAGTTGGCACCTGCACCACGAACGTCGGTATCCGAGTAACGCAGGTTGAAGTCGAACGAGAGTTTCTTGTTGGCTTTGATTTTGGTCTTCAAGTTGAGGTTGTTACGCAGGTAGTTCGAGCCAAGCATAATGGCGTCATCCTCCATACGTGCATAACTTGCAGTCCAGCTGAAACCGTCCTTACCACCGCTCACCGAAAGGTTGTGGTTCATACTGCGGCCTTGGTTGCCGAAAATCTGACCGATGTAGTCGTTACCCTTCAAACCTTTGTAGAGGTCGATGTCTTGGAACATACCGAACACGGGCTCGTAGCGGTCGCTCAAACCACCATTGAGGAGGTAGTTCTCATACTGCAACTGAACGAAGTCATAGGGCTCCATAACCTCAATAGCGTCCCTGTTGGCCATAGTCTTCACACCAACATACATGTTGTAGTTCACGCTCAACTTACCCTCTTGGCCGCTCTTGGTGGTAACGATGATAACACCGTTTGCACCACGCGAACCGTAGATGGCGGTCGAGAAAGCGTCTTTCAACACGTCGATACTCTGGATGTCGCTCGAAGGAATGTCGTTGATGTTGTCCACGGGGAAACCATCCACGATGTAGAGAGGCGACGAGTCCTGAGTAATCGAACCGGTACCACGTACACGAATCTTGATGTCGGCATCGGGGTCGCCCTCGGTGGTGGTTACCTGCACACCTGCCATCTTACCTGCCAGCGCTTCGCTCACGCTGGTTACGGGCTGCGAGGTCAGTGTCTCGGAGTCCACCGAAGATACCGAACCGATAAGGTCCTTACGTGCCACGGTTGCATAGCCCACAACCACAATATCTTCCATCACTTGGGAGTCGTTCTCCAAAGTAACTTCGATGTAGGTGCGGCTACCGATAGCCACAGTCTTGTCTTTCATACCGAGGTACGAGAAGACCAACTTTTTCTGCGGTGCGTTGGGCACATCGAGGCTCCACTCGCCGGTAACGCCGGTTGACGTACCGTTGGTGGTACCTTCGACGATGACCGATGCGCCAATGATTGGCTCACCTGCCGTGTCCTTAACAATACCGCTAACCTTTTGAGCCTCCGCTGTGAGAGCAAGGCTCAACCCTACGAGCAGTAGGGCAAACTTTTTAGTAAAGTTTTTCATGGTTTGAAATTTGGTTAATGTTAATTTGGTTAATTTATGATTGGTTGATTGAATTGTTCGATTTGTCTTTGGCAACTGTGGCAACCAATTGCCACTCTTTGGTGTCCGAACAAGGGAGGTAGAGTAAGGTAGTTTTACGTTGTTTTTGGTCCGAATGTAGTGTTTTTGGTATGAGTGTAGGTTTTAGGTATTGCAAATATACAAATTAACTACGTTAATACAAATGTAAAAATTGACACTTTGCACGGATTTTTTGACACCCTCACATTTGGTTTTACAGCCTGTGCCACACAGCCGACAGGTACCCCAACTCTTTGTCTTTTACCTCGTTTCGGTCAGGCTGAATAGGTAGTGTTCCAAGTTGGAATATCCGTCAGCCCTCAGCGTGGCGCCATCGGCAGGATTATTTTTGTCCATACCATTGCGTTTTTCCCACCTATCGGGCACCCCATCGCCATCGCTGTCTTTGGCCACTTTTCTCTTGCCTTGGAGAGTGGGCCAGCCGCCAACCTCCTCTTGGGAGTTGACGATTTTTCCACTTCCGGAGAGTATGTCCACCAACACCCTCTGGTCCACTGCATCGGCAGGCTTGGCACCAACGCCACTCTGAACAACCACCCTCTCGTAGGCCGACCACGCAGGCTCGCCAAACATTTTCCTCGGGGCAGCCATCTCCAAATCCTCTCGGCTTGCGCCACCTTTGATGCTCACGCCGTTCCAATTGTCCTGCTCTACACTCTCGTTGCCTGCCAACACATTGCCGCTGATGTGGTAGTGGCCCGTGGCGGCATAGGGTTTTTTGTAAACCGAAGCCTCCAAAAACTCCTTGTTGCTTTTGGTTTCGGGGCCGGGCATAAAGAGGTTGTTGCAGAATATCCACCAGCCCTCTTCGCCACCATAGCAGGCTTTGTTTTTCCAATTATATACCACGTTGTTATAGACCTCTACCGTTCCGCGATAGAGCAACTCGTCGCTACCCCAATAGATGAACGGGTGGTCCAGACGGGGGTTACGCGAGGTGTGGTGAGCCAAGAGGTTGTGGTGGAAGGTGGCGTTGCGGCCACCCCAAATGCCACCATAGCCGTGGTCGCCCTTCTTGTGTGTGGAGCTGTTGAGGCTCTCGCTGATGAGGCAATACTGCATTGTGAAATCCCTGTTGCCATAGGCCGAAGCGCACTCATCCACGCTCCAACTCATCGAGCAGTGGTCCACAATGGCCCTCGTACACTTGCGAAATTCCACAGCATCCTCCTGTGTCTTGGTCCTATCGCCAAGGCGGAAACGCAGGTGGCGTACAATGATGTTGTCGGCCTCAAAGCGGGTGTCGTGGCCACTGATGCAGATGCCGCCTGCGGGTGCGCTTTCGCCTGCGAGGGTGAAGTTACCCTCCCTGACGTGCAACATCTCTTTCAGCTCGATAGTACCGCTCACCTCAAAGAGTATCATCCTCGGGCCTTTCTGTTCCAGAGCCCAACGGAGCGTACCCTCCGAGCCGTCATCGGCCAGCGAGGTTACCTTCAACACCCTGCCACCTCGGCCGCCTGTGGCCCACATACCGCCACCCTCGGCGCCGGGGAATGCGGGTAGTTGTTCGGTTGCCACCAACTCGGCAGGGCGGTAGTCGATGTTGTGCATTGTCTCATACTCCAACGAGGCCCAGATGAAGGGACCCACGCCCTTGCAGTCGTTCTCGATGATGGGCTCCGAGAGGTAGTAGGCAAAGTCGCCCATACGGTTCTGCTTACCTCCCAAACCTCCCACAGCGCAACACTGTATCATTGAGATAGTTCCATCGCCATTCTCGCGCATAAAACGCTCCACGAATTTCTCATACAGTTCGGCACCTTTGGCCCTGTAACTCCTATCCACAAAGCCCAACCTGCCCGCTTTGAGCATAGCGTAGGTGAGCATAATGGAGCCTGTGGCCTCCTCGTAGTTGCCCTCTCTTGTGGGGCAGTCCATCACCTGATACCACATACCGCTCTGTGGGTTGGCAAAGGCGGGAATGGTCTGGAAGATGTGGTTGAGTATGCCGACGAGTTTCTCCCTACCTTCGGTCTTGGGGGGCAACATTTCGAGCACCTCCACGAGGGCCACGGTGTACCAACCCATTGCCCTGAGCCAAGCGTGCTGACTTTGGCCTGTGGTTTTGTCGCACCAGAACATCTCCTTCGACGAGTCCCAAGCGTGGCGGAAGAGTCCCGTGGCGGGGTCGTAGGTCTTTTCGGCAACCAGCACAAACTGTTTTACGATATCCTCGTAGCCGTGCTTTCTGTTGATACCGTTCTTGCCACCGCCAAACCTACGCAGATACTCCGTCTTGAAGGGCTCGGCCATATAGAGTCCGTCGAGCCACATCTGATTGGGGTAGGCTTTCTTGTGCCAATAGCCGCCCTCGGGGGTACGAGGTTGGCCCTCCAACTGCTCCCACATCAGTCGCAGTGCGTTGCGATAGCGTTTGTCGCCCGTGCGGTCGTAGGCTCGGTAGAGGAGCCTGCCGGGGCAGATATGGTCGAGGTTGTAGTTGGAGAGTTTGTAGGTCTGTATGCTCTTGCCATCCTCGCTCAACATCACATCCACCCAATCGAGTGCATACTTCTCAAAGGCACCGATTTGGTAGCGGTCGCCGGCGTGGATGATGGAGAGGAGTTCGAGGCCTGTGGTGTAGTTCCACTTGGGCTTTTTCACTCCGTCCATATATACAGCATCGGGTATGCGTTTCATTTCGCTCTCGGCCATACGAACACTAAGGGGTTTGTCGCCTCTGATTGTAGGCACCGAGCGATTGTCTTGTGCGGTGGCCGACAGTAGGGTGGTGGCCAACAATGCAACGCAGGTCAGGATTTTTTTCATAGTATTAGTCGTTATTTTGGTACTATTAGTTTTCGAACTTTTCTTGCTTGATTTTCAGTTTTTTGAGATACTCCACAGGCGAACTCTTATATTGCTCCTTGAAGCAACGACTGAAATAGCCGGGATCGGAGAATCCCACCTGATAGGCGACCTCCGCAACGGAGAATTGGCCCGTACGCAGGAGTACTTCGCTCTTGGTAACCCTATATTCCTTAATCAACTCCACAGGCGACTTACCCGTCAACGACTTGATTTTGTTGTACATAGTCGTTCTACCAAGCATCATATGGGTTGCCATATCGTCGATGGTGAGGTCGGAGTTCTCTATGTTTTCCTCAATCCAAGCCATCATTTGTTGGAGGAACTGTTCGTCCTTGTTGGTTACCACCACATCCTGAGGCACAGCCTCCACAATGCGGTTGCGTGCCGAGCCCTTCGACATCTTCTCAAAGAGCAGCCTGCGCTGGGCGAGTAGATTGTCGATGCGCACCAGCAGCAACTCCATACTGAATGGCTTGGTAATGTAGCCGTCGGCACCATATTTCATTGCCAAGATGCGGTCCTCGGGGGTTTGTTTGGCGGTGAGCATAATGACGGGTATATGACTCGTTTCGAAGTTCTTGCGGATGTTCTCCACCAACTCAATACCATCCATCTCCGGCATCATCAGGTCGGTAATGACAATGTCGGGCTGTTCGGCATTAATCTTCGCCAGAGCCTCCACACCATTGGTTGCCTCCACAACCTTGTAGGTGTCGATGAGGTTGTTGTAGATGAATGTTCTCATCTCGTTGTTGTCCTCCACGAGTAGGATTTTTTGTGCTCCTTCGGGCGGTGCAATCACCTTGTGTGGCGATGTTGCAGGAGGTGTTTCGCTCTCTTCGGCAAACTTTATTTGGTTCATCTCGAAGTGTGCATTGCCCAACGGTAGGCTGATGGTAAAGGTCGTACCGTGCCCCACCTTACTATCCACTCCAATCGTACCCTTGTGAAGCTCCACAATCTCCCGACTGAGCGACAGACCGATACCGCTACCACCCATATCGCCCCTCACAGCAGGCGCATATTGAGCAAACCTCTCAAATATGTTGGAGAGTTGCTCTTTGGGAATGCCGATGCCGTTGTCCTGCACAACCACTCTCACACACTCTTCCTCCAAACGTTGGGTGAGCGACAGACTGATAGTGCCCTTGCTGTGGGTGAATTTGAGTGCATTGCTCACGAGGTTGTAGATGAGGCTTTCGAGCCTTTGACGGTCGCCCCAGATGTTGATACTCTCGTGGGAGAAGGAGAACATAAGGTTTATCTTGCGTTCGTCGGCCAAGTCCCTGAAATCGTCCATCACTCCTTTGGCTACCTCCACGATGTCGAGCCTCTCCACACACAGTTCCATCTTGTTTTTGACCACCTTACGGAAGTCGAGTATTTGGTTGATGAGCGAGAGCATTCGTTTGGAGTTTTTGTAGGAGAGTGTGAGGCTGTTTTCGGCTCTCGGTGAGAGGTTTTCGTGCTTCTGCACCTCCTCTATTCCGCCCATAATGAGCGTGAGAGGAGTGCGTAACTCGTGGGATATGTTGGTGAAGAATTTGAGCTTCATCTCTGCCGTATCCTGCTCCACGCGTGCATCGGTGCGCAATTTGGCCAGACGCAGGTAAAGACTGCCGACGAACCACAACATTCCAATCGCCAGAGCGATGTATATACACCACGCCCACCACGATAGCCACGGTGGTGTTACGATGTGTACGGGGAGGCTAATCTCCTCGTCGGCCATTTGAGGGTTACCCACATAGGCCTTCACACGGAAGGTATATTCACCCGGGGGTACTTTGGAGTAGTAGGCACTATTGATGTTGTGCGAGTCGGTCCACTCCTTGTCATAGCCTTCGAGGATGTAGAGGTAGTTCACACGGTTTTGCAGACGATAGTTGAGCGATGCGAACTGTATGCGGAAGAGGGTGTAGTCCCACGGTAGTCTTACACCGCCGCCTTCGGCTATGGACTTACTCAATGGTGAAGATTTGTCGCCCACTTCGGCCTCTTCGTTCTGCACCTCCAACGATGTGAAGCGCAGTTTGTAGTCGTAGTCCTCCTGTGCAATCTCCTTGGGGTTAATGATGTGCAGGTCGCTCACGCTGCCAAACAGAATGTTTCCGTTGGAGTCGGTGGCTGCTGCTGCTTCGTTGTAGAGGTTGGGTTTGAATCCGTCGTAGCGCGTATAATTGGTAAATATGCGCTCTTTGGGTTCGAATTTGGAGATACCCCTCTCGGTTGCGAGCCATATTGAGCCATCTGCAGCCTCGGTTGCCGAGAGGACAATGTTGCTCGATAGTCCATCGCTGGTGGAGAATGTCTCAAACGAGGGCAATCCGTGCTCGTCATAGCCCTCTATGCGACACAGACCGCCGCCATAGGTCGAGAGCCACACCTCCCCGCTACGGCTTTTGAGAATGTGGATGATGTCGCCGGCTTTGAGCCCGTCGTTGTCGGCCGAGCGTTGGGCCACCACAAATCGCACACTCTCCGGACTCTCCGAGGGGTTGAACACAATGAGTCCCTCCGAGGTGCCCACCAACATACGTTGTGGCGAATCGCAGACGATGTAACGAGCCTTTTCGCCCGGTTCGGTGGGGTAGTGTGGAAAACTATTGAGTGTGTTGTAGAAACGGCTATCCTCGCTCGATGGCAACATATTGATTGCTCCTCCGTATGTTGCAACCCAAATGCGCCCCTCGCTGTCCTCTTCGACGCAATAGACTTGGTCGTTGGAGAGCGAGTATGGATTGCCTTCGCTGTGTCGGAAGTGTTTGAAACGGTGAGTCTTGCGTTTGCCACTTGGTGGTGTCAGGCGGTAGAGTCCGTTACCCTTTGTACCCACCCATACATAGCCTTTGCTGTCTGTTTTTATGGTGTAGATAGGGCCGATGTTTTTGCCCTGTGGGGTGGAGGAGTAGTGGTAGAGCAATTTGCTGTTGGGACCAAAGCAGTAGAGGTGTCCCTCTTTTGTTCCCACCCACGTCTTGCCTTCGGGAGTGGAGACCACAGCCCTCACCTCGTCGGAGTAGGTATTGTCGCCCACGGTATTACCTTTAAGGACGCGCGAGGTGTTGTTTTCCTTCTGCAATACAATGCGTTGCAGACCTCTCTCGTAATAGGTGGAGAGCCACAGCACCCCATCCTCACCCACCTCGAAGTGGGCCACACCGTTGGTCATTCTGCAATTTGACATTGCGGGATTGTTGTAGAAGGGTTCCACGCTGTCTTTGGCTCGGTCATAGTAGCCAAATCCCACGTGGTTCATCTTTATCCACACCCTGTCGGCCTGCTCGATTACCATTGAGGTAGTGTCGGAGTAGTAGTTTACGGTGTTACGCTTTTGGCTGAAATGTTTGTAGTTGCGTTTTTCGGGTGAAAAGCGGGTAATACCCTCCCTTGTGTCGGTAATCCACACCGTGCCGTGGGAGTCAACCGTGAGGTTGCGGATTCGTGTGGGGAAGGAGCCACGGGAGAAATATTCAATCCTTTCGCTCGATATTCCATATCCCCACAGACCGCTGCGGAGTGTACCGACATATATTTTCTCTCCGTCGGGTGAAGCGGCAAGGGTGGTGATGGTATCGTAGTGGAAAGGGGTGGTTTTCACAATGTGTGTGCTTTGGGAGTCCACCAACAGCAGCGAGTTATTGGTGGCATAGACCATTCGCTCTCCCGCTTGTGTGTGGGCTTTTACGGGGCCTTCTGTGTCGCTCACCTTTGACACATCACCACAGGGGGCAATGCGTATGATGCTATCCCCATCGCTTACAACCCAAAGATTGCCTTCCGAGTCCTCACTCAAAAAGGAGGTAGAGGTGCCCACCTCCGGATGTTCAACCAGATTGTGGCACAGCAGGTTGCCTTTGTCGTCATTGTAGAACCCAACAAGGCCGAAACCAATATATTCCACCCACACTCGGTCGGTGTGCCTACAACACAACACCTCTCCCACTCGATAGGATAGTCCACGCAGTTGCGGGATATATTCGCACACATCCTCAAATTTTTCGCTCTTGCGGTTGAAACGATAGATGTGGTCGTCGTAGGTGCGGAACCAAAGGTTGCTTTGTGAGTCCTCAATGACGGCTCGGAAGCGGTTGTGTCTTACGGGCATATTCTTTGGGTCGGTGCAGTAGTTTTTGAACGAGTAGCCATCAAAACGGCTCACACCGCTCCAAGTACACAGCCACACAAAACCGCGCGAGTCGGTGTAGATGTCGTGTATGTTGTTGTGTGCCAGGCCGTCAATGGAAGTGTACTCCGTAAACACCCCGCGCAGAGGCTCTGCCGCCACTCTTTGTGGCGAGGCACAACACAGCGCGAGGAGCACTGTGGCGATGGCGATATGCCTGAATGTCTGGTTCATAGAGTTTGGTTTTGTAGGTTTGCTCCGTGTGCGCTTATGTCCTATTTAAAGACGGGGGCAATGGTCGCCTCCACAACTTTTTGCACCTCTTTTTTCGAGAGTTTAGTGGCCCACTTCACCCTCGCCTTGTCATTGGCACCTTCACCCGTGGAACCCCACTCGCCGTAGTGCGCTGTGCGCTCGGCTTCGGGTTTGCTCCAATTGTGCCAGCCTTCGGGACGAATGTGGCCGCCCAATTCGCAGTCGATGAAATAGGTCTGTGCGTGGATGCGCCACGGGCGGCCCAAATAGCACTTCTCAACATCCTCATCGGCGGTGAGTCGGCATTTGAGGAATACAAAGCCCCTCTCTTGTCCTTTGCAGGTGCTGGCGGCTGTGATGTAGGACTCCTTTTTGGAGTGTATGGTGCAGCCCACAAAGTCGGCCCTACCCGAGCCGAAGATAAAGTCGGTTGTGCCTTCGATGTAGCACTCCTCAAAGTAGCAGTGGATGTTCTCCTTGACCTCCTTACCATCGCGATTTCCCACACCATATATATATAGGGTGTCTTGGTTGCCCAACAGTCGGCAATTGCGGTAGATTTGTACGCCCGTACCTACGGTCTGCAATGCTACGGCCTGACCGACCTCGCCTGCCGAGTTGGCTATTGTGATGTTCTCTATTGTGATGTTCTCGCCACAGTTGTAGAGGGTAGCCGAACCGCTTGTGCCGAGCTGCACTCCTGCGGGGCCAACCTTTTGGGCCCAATCGCCCCAAGTGAGTACCACCTCGCCTTCGCCCACAATGTGGACATTACGTTTGGTCGAGGGGATAACCACTTTCTCCTCATAGACTCCCTCGCGGATGAGTACCTTCACCGGACGGTCAACCCCCTTGTGGAAGTTGGGCAGAGCCTCCACCATATCACCCACGGTAAAGAAGTCGCCACTGCCATCCTTGGCCACCACAAAGTCCCACTCCCTGTAATGGGGTGCAAGTGCAGGGATTTTTTCAATCAGCTCTCGGCCAATCATTGTGGCCACGATGCGTGCGCCTTCCACCGTGAAGTGGGTGTTGTCGGTCTTACCGTCGGGGTGGCTTGGATATTTGCCTGCGGGAAGGTTCATAAAATATTTCCTACTACCCTCGTCGCCCAGCGGAGTGAGCCAATCTCTTGTGAGTTTCTCGGCGTCGATGAATAGTACACCGCTCTCTTTGGCAACCCTGTGGCACTCCACAAGATATTCGCCGTGTGAGTCGTCCAATCGGCCCTCTTTCCACCACCTGCGACATACTTGGCTGAGAAGCACCGGGGTTGCACCCTTGCTGCGTATGATGTCGATATACTTCATAAGGTTACGACCATACTGTTCGGGGGCCACACCCCTCAGGGTGTCATCCATTTTGGTATCGTTGTGCCCAAATTGGATGAGGACATAGTCGCCCTCCTTCATCCTATCTTCCACCACTTGCCAATGGCCGAGTGTTACGAACGATTTTGTGCTACGACCATTCCTTGCGTGGTTTTCCACCACCACCTCGTCGGCATTAAAGAAGGGTTGCAACACGTGTCCCCAGCCCCTTTCGGGCGTACCTTTGGAGATGTCTTTGGTGGCTGCTGTGGAGTCGCCACACACGAAGATTGTTGTTTGTGCCTGTGCCACGCTGAGCGTGCAACACAGAACTGTAAGTATGGTGAGTAGTCGTTTCATTGTTTTTCGCTTTTAGCCGTTAGTTGGTTGGTTTGGGAGTTTAAGGGTTTAGGAGGTTCCCTTTCTGCTCTTTTCTACCCTTTCTGCCCTTTCTGCCCTTTTCTGCTCTCTCTACCTGATTGCTTCGTAGGTGCCGCCGCTGCATTGGGCTGCCACCTGCTCACGCACAAGGTAGTGGAGGTAGATTTCAAGGTTGGTGTAGCGTCCCTCCTTGTCGAGGGTGGTGTGGTTGCCGTCGGCAGCACTATTCTTGTCGGTACCCATCTCGATCTCGAACCAGTCGGGCATACCATCGCCGTCCGTATCCTTCACCCTTGCCAACTCCTCTGCCGAGGCCGAGAGGGTGGGCCAACCACCAACCGTGCTCTGGGAGTTGATAATACCCTTGCCATAGGTAGCCTTGCCATTCTTGGCCTCGCCAACGATACGCTCGTCCACGCTGTCCCTGCGGTGGGATGCGCCCACGTGGGCCAACACCTGCTCAAAGGCTTTCTGTGCGGTGTGGGTGGTGGTGTAACACTGCTGGGTGTCGTTCTTGCGAATGGGGAGTTGCGAGGTCGATTTCCACGAGTTGTGGTTACTTGGCTTGGTCTCTTCGTGCAGTTTAATGCCACTCCAATTGTCGGAGTTGATACTTGCGGCATAGGAGCCTGCGTGGTAGTTGCCGCTCACATACATTGTGGCGTAGCCATAGTCCTTACCGCTACTCGAATAGATTCCGTTGGCATCCACAAAATATTTTCTCTCCTTGCTTGCGGGCCCCGGCTTGTAGTAGTTGCCCACCACGTTCCAGGCGGCACCCTCGCCACCATAGGTGGAGTTATCGCCCCAATTATAGACCACGTTGTTGCGATAGTCGGAGTTGCCACGATGGGTGGCTACATAGTTACCATAAACTTCGGGGTGGTCGAAGCGTGGGTTACGGCTGTTGTTGTGGGCGAGCATATTGTGGTGGAACGAGGCGTTGCGACCTCCCCAAATACCGCCATAGCCGTGGTTACCCTTGTTGTGTTTGGAGTCGTTGAGTGCTTCGGCCAACAGACACCACTGCATTGTGAAGTTTTTGTTTGCATAGTATGACGACACCTCATCAATGGACCAACTCATTGAGCAGTGGTCGAGGATGATGTCGCTGTTGTAGCGGCCCCACGTGGTGTCGCTACCATCACTAACGGCTCCTTGGTCGCCCAAACGGAAGCGCACGTAGCGTATGATGATGTTGCTGGCAGACACATTAATTGTTCCTCCTGCAATGCAGATACCGCCACCGGGGGCTGTTTGTCCTGCGATGGTCAGGTTGCCCTGCCTGATGCTTATGTCGCTTGTGAGATGAATGGTGCCGGCCACGTCAAAGACGATGGTGCGTGCTCCGCTCTGGCCCACGGCCCAACGGAACGAGCCCTCGCCACTGTCGTTGAGGTTGGTTACGTGCAACACTTTACCTCCGCGACCGCCAGTGGTGTACATACCGCCACCTTCGGCTCCGGGGAAGGCTCTCACCACTCCGTCGTTCTCCCACGCGGGCAACATCCACTTGCTGTTGTCGGGATTTTGGGGTGTTACCACGGGGTCATCGGGCAGGTCGGGAGTGGTGCCTCCTTGGTCGTCGTTGCCGCCTTGGTTGTCATCATTACCACCTCCCTGATTGTCGTCGTTGCCGCCTTGATTGTCGTCGGCATCTTTGTCGGCCGTGCGGACTTCAATGTTCTCACTCCACGAGCTCTTTCGCTCCTCATCAACGGCTCTCACAGCCAACTGATAGTCTGTGCTCTTGGTGAGGCCCGACACGGTTGCTACCGTGGTGTTGCTCTCAATGGAGAAGAAACCCGATGCGTTTTTACACCTGATCTCGTATTCTTTGGCACCCTCCACGCCGCCCCATTTCAGGGCGATGGTGGTTGTTGTAGTGGCCGTAACGGCCAATCCTGTTGGGGTGGCAAGGGGTTCCGGTGTGGGCTCCTCAACTATCTCGGGGCCACAGCCGACAATGCAAAGGGCTGCAAGCAGTGCGCCCAAAAATCTCATTTTTTTCATAGGGTTGGTTATTTCTCCGACTATAAACCTTAGGTGTGCACCACCATAGGTGAGGTGGAGTTGTGTGGGACTCTACTCAAACTTTACCTGCTCGGCTGCTCGGGCCACAATGTTGGCATTGTTGGCTGTGGCAGTGGGGGAGGAGATGGAAATGTTGCGGTTGCGACTGCCGGTAATCTTCACAGCCTCGGGCATACCCTCTGGGCAGAGGAAACCTTTCACAACCACATCTTTGGCGTTGTTGATTTTGAGAGCCGCACCGCTGCGTGGAACGATGCGTACGTTCTCCAACAGCACACCTGTCGATTCGTTAATCTCGGCACCAATCTCGGCTTCGATGGTGGTGTTACGCACCTCCACATTCTCCACATTCATTTCGGGCAGGCCGTTGAACAGCATAGCCCTGCGTGCCGAGCGGCACACCACGTTGTCAACAAAGATGTTGCGGAATTGGGGTGTGGTTTCGTCCACGGGTTTGAGTGCCATATCGGTCGAAGGCTCGCCGTCGCCATCTTCGAGTGCTTCGAGTGCCGACTTGCCGCCATAGAAGAGGTCAAACAGCAGGGCCTCGGTGGCGATGTCGTTCATCACCACGTCCTCGATGTAGATGTTCTCCACAACGCCACCCCTGCCTCGGGTACTCTTAAACCTCAGACCTACGTCGGTGCCCGAGAAGCGGCAATTCTTCACATAGACGTTCTTCACGCCACCCGACATCTCGCTGCCAACAACAAAGCCTCCGTGGCCGTGGTAGCAGGTGCAGTTCTCCACGATGACGTTCTCGCAGGGGATACCCCTCTTGCGACCGTCCTCGTCCTTACCGCTCTTGATACAAATTGCATCGTCGCCTGCGTCAATCCAGCTGTTGGTCATCAGCACGTTCTTGCACGACTCGATGTCTATTCCGTCGCCATTCTGTGCAAACCACGGGCAACGAACAGCTATATCATTGACGATAAGGTCCTGACAAATAACGATGTGAATGTTCCAGCAGGGCGAGTTTTGGAACACAGGGCCTTCCAACATCACCCTCTGGCAATCCTTGAAGTTGACCATCACGGGGCGCAGGAAGTCCCTGATGCTCTCGAAGTCTTCACGTGTCTTTGCCCAGCGAGCAATGTTCTGGTCGGCATCGCCTGCGCCATATTTGAAGTTTTCGGTTGGGTACCAAGTCTTCTTGTCGTCGCTGAGCACGCCACCACTCTTTACGAGTTTGTTCCAATCAGAGGGAGCGATTTTGCTCTGCTTAACAGCCCTCCACGGTGCGCCCTGACCATCGATGATACCCTTGCCGGTAACGGCCACGTCGTGTTTGCCAAAGGCCGACAGGAGGGGTTGGCAACGGTAGGTGTTCCTACCCTCGAAGATGGTTTCGATAACGGGATAGAGGTCCCTGTCGGTGCTGAAAACGATGATGGCATCTTCGTCGAGGTGCAACTCGGTATTGTTCTCCAATACGATGGGGCCCGTGAGCCACACACCGGCAGGCACCTCCACCTTACCACCGCCCTTCTGGGCCAAGTGTGCAAATGCTTTGGCGAATGCTTCGGTGTTGAGTGTTACGCCATCGCCCACACCGCCAAAGTCATCCACCGACACCACTCGGTTGGGAATGTCGGGACGCTCCACCTTCGGCATATCAAATGGAAGTGAGGAGTAGATTTCGCTCTCGGCGGTACCGCAGCAACCCACCGCGAAGATGCCGCAGAGGGCAACAATAAGGGTTCGGAAAAAAGGTTTCATAGTTGTTAGTTTTTTATTTAGTTTTATGTTCTCTCTCTTACTCCAAGAAATCTCTTTGCAAAGTTAATACTTAGGGGTGGGTAGTGATATGGATTTTTTGTCCGAAAATCCGCATAAATTGCCACCCGACAGATGTTGTCATACCACTTTGCGGGGGATGTAAAGGTGTGTCAGGGGAGTTATTTCCGCCTCACTTCCTTTGCCTTGAAGAGGTCTGCATAGCGGAAGAACGACTCTTTGCTCCACTCCTCAAACTCCTCTTTGAGCCACACATACGAGAATGTGTAGCATATTTCGCCATTGGCATCGGGAGTCAGCAGGCAGAGATAATTATCCTTGTCTTCCACACACTCATAGCGCCCTTTCTCTCCGTTGGCAGGCCACACCACGAGGCCCACACGCTCCTTCTTGTACTTAATGGTGTCGTTCTGCGGGAAGTCCTCCGCCCACACAGCAATGGCCCTATCGGTGATGTAGGGCTCTCGGTCCTTGAATTTCTTTTGTACGCCCGTGCAGAAGGTCTTACCCTCCCAATTGCCGCCCAGGGTGTGCCTTACGCTACACTCCCTGCTGCTGCCCCAAAGGGTGTATATCGATTGGAGCGAAAGGGTGTCGCCACAGTAGTTCCACCCCTCCACGCTCATCTCCACCACCGTACGCACGGGGCCGTCGGCAATGATGCGTGCCACCCTGCGGGAGAACTTGTCGATGTGGGTTGCCTTGCATTTCTTGGCATCCCATCCTTTGAGTGTACCCACACCTACCGTACCGCTCACACGCAACACATCGTCGCCTGCTCCCTCGGCAAGGTGCTCGTCGGTGGGGTACCACATTGTCCGGGCAATCTCCAATCCTCGGTGGCGTTTGCCATAGATGTCCACCGTCTGTTTCTTGTCGAAGTAGAGTCGGTAGGCAACCTCGCTATTCTCGAATGCGGGACCGTGGTGGTGGAGTCGGTTGTACATTGTGTCGGCTCCCTCCTCCACAAAGTCTATCTTACGCAGCGACTTATCCTTGTTTTTGTAGTACATCTGCGCCCACACCCTGCTTGGATACTCCTTTTGTTTGTTCCTTCCGCACTTTACCTTGACGGAGTTCTTGCCCTCGGCAGCGTCAAACTCAAAGGCAACCACTCGGCCCACATTCGGAATGTTGTCCACCTGCGAGGCGACCTCCACCCCGTTGACGCTCACCACAGCCGAGGTGTACCTCTCGGCAATGGGAACCTCATACCTTACGTTCTGCTGTGGTTGTTCGAAATGGCTTGTAAACTTTTGGATGCGTGGTTGCGATGTGGCCACACCACACGCAAGGGTGGTGGCAAGGGATAGGAGCAGTATGCGTTTCATAGGTCGTTAGTCCATTTTTGAGGTTAGCGAGCGCACAAGTCGATAGTTGTAGAAGAACTCTTTGGCCAGAATTCGCAACATTGTGTAGGTGGGGATGGCGATAAGCATACCCAAAATACCCGAGCACGAGCCGGCCACGAGGGTAACGATGAATATCTCCAACGGGTGTGCGTTGACCTGACGGGAGAAGATGTTGGGCGACACAAAGTAGTTGTCGATAAACTGCGCAACGGCGATGGTGCCGGCAATGATGGCAACAATCCACACAACACTCAGCCCGGAGGATGTTACGAACGTGAGTCCGGCAAGGCCGCTCAGGAAGAAGCCAATCCACGGGCCAACGTAGGGAATGACGTTGAATACTCCCTCAATGACACCCACAAAGAATGCGTCCTGCGGACGGAATCCGCACAATATCAATATCACCGAGATTACCAACATCATTATTGTACTCTGCGCCAACACACCCAGCAGGTATCGCGACAGCATAGAGGTAATCTTATCCACGGCGCGAGTTACGTTCTCCTCATACTTGGCAGGCGCAATGGCCAGCAGTATTTTCAGAAACAGCCCCTCCTCGTTCATAAAGTGGAACGCAATGAAGGAGATACTCACCGCAGCAATGGCAATGGAGCCTGCAACGGAGAATATGGACGAAAATACCGATGTGATGGAGTCCACATTGAGCACCTTGTCGATTTGGGTGTCGAACATTGCAACCAGCGACGAGGTGGATATGTCAATCTTGAAATATTTGTTCAGGAAGGCTCCCATATTGGACAGAGGCTCTTGCAGCGAGGAGAGCAGACTCTGGTAGTCGAGCTGTGCAAGGTCGCTCACCTTGCCCGAAATGAGTGGGACGAACAACACGAAGAAGAGCAACACAACGGCCCACATCGTAATAACGCCCACAATGGCGGCCGCCCACCTCGGCACTTTGACCTTTCCGATGTGTAGGCTTGCCACCTTGCCAACCAAGGGTTGGCACATAATGGCCAGCACGCCTGCAAGGAATATGTAGAATACTATGTTTCCGAAGAACCAAAAGATGGCAACGGCGGCTGCGAGTCCGAGCGCACCGAGCAGATATTTGTGTGCAGATTTCATAACGGTTAGTATTTTCTTTTTGAGGTGTCCGATAGATGGAGCACTTCGTCAATTTCCACTTGTCAATTTTCCACTTTCAATCTGGCCAGCACCGTCTGCGAGCCTACCACTTTGTCGCCGATGCCCACACAGATTTCGCTGCCGAGCGGTACGAACACATCCACCCTCGAACCAAACTTGATGAAGCCGGCTTTGTGGTTTTGTTCCACCTGCTGGCCAACCTCGGCATAGGAGACAATGCGTCTTGCCACCCAGCCGGCAATTTGGCGGAACATAATCGTAACGCCCGACTTGGTCCTAATGCCAACGGTTGTGTGTTCGTTCTCGGAGGAACTTTTGGGGTTGGAGGCGAAGAGGAAGGCTCCGTTGTAGTGGTCCTTGTAGATAATCTCTCCGCCCACGGGATTCCAATTGACGTGGACGTTGTAGAAGTTCATATAGACCGACAACTGAATACACCTGCCACCCATCACTTTGGGCTCGTCAACCTCCTCAATAACAACAATTTTGCCATCGGCAGGTGAGAACACGGCGCTCTCATCTTGCAGAAGAGGCCTTACCGGATCCCTGAAAAACCTCACAACGAAGATTATGCGCCACAAAAGGAATGCCTCCACGGGCACCACCACCCACCACGGCCATTTATAGACCAAAGCCGTGGCTGTAACCACGGCAATTATAATAGCAAAAACAAACGTGTTTTGTTTTACGTTTTCTCGTCCTTCGGGATTTATTCTCATAGGCCAAATATTAGCATATACACATAAGCAACGGGGGCTGCAAGCAGCAATGCGTCAAACCTGTCAAGCACGCCTCCGTGTCCGGGAATAAGGGTGCCGGAGTCTTTCACTCCGCACTCCCTTTTGATTTTCGATTCCAGCAGGTCGCCAACCACACCGGCGAGCGCAACCACAGCACCCAAGCCACCCCACAGAAGGATGTCGCCCTCCATCATATATCCTGCGGCCATTGCAAAGCCAACAGCAAAGAGGAGTCCGCCGAAGAAACCCTCCCACGATTTTTTGGGCGAAATGGTTGGGCACATCTTGTGCTTGCCGATGGAACAACCCACAAGGTAGGCGAAGATGTCGTTCACCCACACAATGAAGATAATCATCAACACTCGTGCAGGCTCCCACTCGCCCGAACTCCCGCCGATGAGTATGAGGAGTGCCATAGGAAGAGCGATGTAGAGTAGTGAAAGCGAGGCTATTGCGAGGTTTTCGAAAGTTTGGCCGTCCTTTCGGAACACCTCAAAAATGAAAATCAGCGGTACGAACAATAGTCCCACAAGCAACATTAGTGGGGATGGATTGAGGGCCACACCTGAAATCCAACCACCGGCGAGTGCTATAATCAGCAGGTAGTTGGCTCCCACGCCGGGGATGCGTTTGGAGGCCAATTCCATAAGTTCGGTTATTGCACCCACACACACGAAGATAGAGAGTATGGCGGCAGGCCAGACGCCCCACAATATGGCACCCACTACCACGAGTCCCAACACCGCACCACTTATGGTGCGCACTCCCAAGTTCTTACCTTTCAAACTCATATCTTTTTTTTCGTCAACCGTCAACCGTCAACCGTCAACCGACTTTTTAATTAGTAAATATTTTCCCTTTCTGCTCTTTCTGCTCTTTCTGCTCTTTCTGCTCTTTCTGCTCTTTCTGCCCTTCTCCTACTCCCTCTTTTTGCGTTCTCCAAAGATGCGCTCCAAGTCCTCCGAGAAGACAACCTCCTTCTCCAACAGCAACTCGGCCAACTCGGTGAGTCCCTCACGGTGGGTGGTCAGTATTTCGGTGGCCATCTCGAATGCCTTGTCAAGCAGTGCTTTTGCTTCGGTGTCAATCATTTGCGCAGTCTGCTCGCTGTATGGCTTGGCGAAGGAGTAGTCGCTCTGGCCGGTGGAGTCGTAGTAGCTACGGTTGCCCACCTTGTCGCTCATACCATAGTAGCTCACCATCGCATAGGTCATCTTCGTTGCCCTCTCCAAGTCGTTGAGTGCGCCCGTAGAGATAGCCCCAAAGTTGAGTTGCTCGGAGGCCCTACCTGCCAAGAGCGATGCCACCTCGTGCATCATCTGCTCGGTGGTGGTGATTTGCCTCTCCTCGGGCAGATACCAAGCGGCACCGAGTGCCCTGCCACGAGGGATGATGGTAACCTTGATGAGCGGGTTGGCGTGTTCGAGGAGCCAACTAACTGTTGCGTGGCCTGCTTCGTGGTAGGCTATGGTACGCTTCTCTGTGGCGGTGATAATCTTGTTCTTCTTCTCCAAACCACCGATGATGCGGTCCACAGCTGCGAGGAAGTCCTCCTTACCCACAGCCTTCTTGTCGTGGCGTGCGGCAATCAGTGCAGCCTCGTTGCAGACGTTGGCAATGTCGGCACCCGAGAAACCGGGGGTTTGTTTGGCGAGGAACGAACGGTCGAGGCCCTCTTCGAGTTTGAGCTTTTTGAGGTGTACGTTGAAAATGGCCTCCCTTTCGTGCAGGTCGGGCAAACCTACCTCAATCTGGCGGTCAAACCTGCCGGCACGCATCAGAGCCTTGTCCAAGATGTCGGCCCTGTTGGTGGCTGCCAAAACGATAACACCGGAGTTGGTACCGAAACCGTCCATCTCCGTAAGGAGCTGGTTGAGAGTGTTTTCCCTCTCGTCGTTACCCGAGAAGCCTGCGTTCTTGCCCCTTGCCCTACCGATGGCGTCAATCTCGTCAATAAATACGATGCAGGGAGCCTTCTCCTTTGCTTGTGCGAAGAGGTCCCTCACACGCGAGGCACCCACACCCACAAACATCTCCACAAAGTCGCTACCGCTGATGGAGAAGAAGGGCACGTTGGCCTCGCCTGCTACGGCCTTTGCGAGCAGGGTTTTACCCGTTCCGGGAGGGCCCACAAGGAGTGCGCCTTTGGGAATCTTACCACCCAGCTCTTTGTACTTATCTGGCTTGCGCAGGAAATCTACAATCTCCATAATCTCCACTTTGGCTTCCTCCAAACCTGCAACGTCTTTGAAGGTTACCTTGTTGGAGTTGTTCTTGTCGAACACCTGAGCCTTTGCTTTGCCCACATTCATCACACCGCTTCCTCCTGCGGGGCCACGTGCGGCGGAGCGGAACATCATCACCATAAAGAAGATGAGGAGCAGATAGGGAAGGAACGCGAATATCTCGCCCCAGATGTTTGTTGGATACTCATAACCCGGAACGGGTGCCTCCACACCGTATTTTTCGGCTATGCGTTGGAGATCCTCGCGGAATATCTCCGGGTTGCCCACGTTGTAGGTAAACTGCTTGCCTGTGTCGGGAATACCCTTGTAGGCGGGCATTTGTTTATACTTTGCCACGGCCTCTTTGGTGAGAGTGATGTGTGCGGTTTTGTCGTTTACGACCACTATTTTGTCCACATCGCCCGCCACAATCATCTCTTCAAGACTCTTCCAATCGGTCTTGACGGGCATACCTTCGCCACCCATTACGCTCAATACGAAGAGTCCGGCAATCATCACACCCCAAAAGGTGAAAATCAGTCGGCGCATCCTCCTCGGGCCGCCCATCATAGGGCTACCCATAGGGCCTCCCATAAAACCACCCTGCTGTGGTCTGTGGCTATGCTGTTGTCCACGACCACCACCGCTATTGGGCTGGTTGCTTCTGCCCCTATTGGGAGTGTTTTCTCCATTTTCGGCTGGTTGTGTGTCCCCGCCATTCTCGGCACCACCATTTTGTGGTTGAGTGTTACCACTTTCGGACTGCTGCTCTGGTTGTTGAGTGCTGCCACTTTCGGGCTGTTCGCATCCACCCACACCACCTTCGGGCTGCTGTTGTTTCTCGTAATCAGTATTGTTGTTGTTCTCAGTCATTTTCAATTTTCAATTAACCCACCTTTGGTGGCTTTTAGTTGCTCTCGCTCGGCACAGGCGT
>JAZNNC010000035.1:0-26876 GCA_045580045.1 Tidjanibacter sp. | reverse complement strand
AAACTCGCTTTGTGTTTCGTAGAGCCACTCAAAGGGCGACTGGCCCTTCTTGTTCTCAATCTTATCGGTGATGAGTTTTGTCAGTCGGTCGCTCTCCGGCAGGGGTAGTTTCTGCACCCTCGCAACATCCTTGATGGCCATCTTTGGAGCCATCGTGCCGAAGGTTACAATCTGTGCCACTCGCTTGCGACCATACTTCTCGACCACATAGTTGAGCACATCCGCCCTACCATCCTCGTCGAAATCGACATCCACATCGGGCATCGAGATACGGTCGGGGTTGAGAAATCGCTCAAACAGAAGGTCATATCTTATGGGGTCAATGTTGGTAATCTTCAAGCAATATGCCACCACCGAGCCGGCAGCCGAGCCACGGCCCGGTCCTACCGACACACCCAACTCACGGGCGGCACGGATGTAGTCCCACACAATGAGGAAGTAGCCGGGGAAGCCCATATTCTCAATAACCGAAAGCTCATAGGCGATACGCTTCTCCAACTCCTCGCTCAACTCCTTGCCATACCTCACGTGGGCACCCTCATAGACTAGGTGCGAGAGGTATTGGAACTGCTTGGCCACAGTGAGCCTCTCCTGCACCTCGGGGTGCTCCTCGGCATAGGCATAGATACTCTCGGCCGCCTCAATGGCCGCTTTCTCGCCCTCGTCGGTGGTCTTTCGCAGTATGCTCACCTTCAACTTCTCCTCGTCGATTTGGAGCGCAGCAGGGACGTCGAAGTCGGGCATCAGAGGGCCACGGTCGAGTTTATAGACCTCAACCTTCGAGGCAATCTCCACAGTCGTTTCCAACGCTTCGGGATAGTCGGCAAACAGGGCAGCCATCTCCTCCGCACTCTTGAAATACTCCTCGCCGGTGTAGCGCATACGGGTAGGATCGTCGAGGTCCTTACCCGTATTGAGGCAGATGAGGTGGTCGTGGGCCATTGCATCATCGGCATCCGTAAAGTGGACATCATTGGCACAAATATATTTCACACCGTGTTTCTTGGCCAGCTCCACAAGCTTACCATTCACCCTGTTTTGGGCCTCAATCACATCGTGAGGGCGTGTGGGGTCCTTAGGATTGTGGCGTTGGAGCTCGATGTAGTAGTCCTCGCCAAAAACACCCTTATACCACTTGATAATCTCTTCCGCCTCGGCCACATTATCACGCAACAACGCTTTGGGTACCTCGCCGGCAATACAGGCCGAACAGCAGATGATACCCTCGTGCAGCTCCTCCAAAATCTTGTGGTCAATACGCGGCTTGCCATAGTAGGAACCTTCGGTAAAACCCAACGACACGAGTTTTATCAAATTGTGGTATCCCTTCTCGTTTTTGGCAAGAAGTATGAGGTGGTAACGGCGTTCTGTGTCTTTGTTTTTGGTAAATCTGTCGGCCACAATATATGTTTCGCAACCCAAGATGGGCTTGATACCCGCTTTGGTAGCCGTGTCGTAGAACTCCTTGGCACCGTACATATTACCGTGGTCGGTGATGGCCACAGCCTCCATTCCATACTCTCCGGCACGCTTTATGAGTGAAGGTATGGATGCTGCTCCGTCGAGGATGGAGTATTGTGTATGTACGTGAAGGTGGACAAATTGCGGCATAATAATTTCATTTTAGGCATCAGACCAATTACAAAGATATGACTATTTATTTGGTTTTTTCACACTCCTCACAAATTTATTTTGATAAATTTTTCGTATATTGCACAGACAACAATTAACACCCGTTTAGTTATGACACACACCCAAGAAAACCGCGTGGTGGAACTTGCCGGTTTTGCCACCGCAGCCGAGGCCGAGGTTACGGCTTCAATGCTTCGCAGTATGGGCGTGGAGGTGAGCGTTGTAAACGAAATCTCCGCCATTATGCTCCCCTACATCAACGACAACCGCGTGCGCCTATTGGTCAACGAATCCGACCTCGATAGGGCCAGAGAACTCTTGAAGGCATCGCCTGAGGAGTAAGTCAAGAACGATTAGGTACAAAAAAACAGCGTTGGAAAAATCCAACGCTGTTTTTTCTGTGCCCAGGACAAGAGTCGAACTTGCACGGCCAAAACGGCCACTACCCCCTCAAAGTAGCGTGTCTACCAATTCCACCACCTGGGCAAAAAAAAGGAATTTTGGGGTGCGGCCTGCGGCCGCTTACCCTCGTTCCTTTCACTAACCTAAAACTACTAACCTAAATGAACCTTAAAACTTCGGCGCAAAGGTAAGGTTGTAGTTCCTAATTACCAAACCACTCTGTAAAGTTTAATAATTTGTTAACATCGGTTATCTCCAAGAACGTCGCCTTTTCGCTCCTTTTTGCGGAAAAGCGTACAAAGATACACACAATTTTGAAATTTGAAAATTTTAAACCCAAAAAATGTTATTTTTTCTTCAAATCGTCGTTTTTCAGAGGCTCTCCAATTTGTTTGCGTAAATTTCACACAGCCTCTCAATCTCCACTTCTACTCTGTCGGCGGCTCATTCGGCGCCAATTCACAAAGCCATATATGTCGTTGGCAAGGAACATCACAAAGCAAGCAACCATAGGCAGGTAGTCGGGCTCCACCACCGAGGCCATAACCCACAGCACTATCAGCACCACATCGTTGGCCGCATAGCCAAGCGCATACCACGGAGAGCGCAACCACGTGAGATATACCGCCATAAAGCTCGTGCTCACCGACAGGGTGCTCACGCCGAGGTTGGCCGTTCCGAGCGCGCGCAGCACAAAGTAGAACACCACCGTAACGGCCACGGTCCACACCGCCATCCACGCCACCTGTCGTCCGCTCACCCTCGCAACCTCCACCTCGGCACTCTCCTTGTAGGGGTGTCGGGCCCACGACACAAGGGCAACCACTGCCATCGGGGCTGTCATTCCGAGGTAGGTCAGCACCTCGCCATAGTAGGCAAACACCCAGCTGACAATGCCATAGAGAATCGAAAAAACAATGGTGATGACCTGACCGAGCAACATCCCTTTGGCGATGAAGATGAGGCCCGTAACACCCACAAGCGAGGTGAGCAGATTGAGTACACTGCCCTCGGGCGAAAGCAGATAGGAGCCGGCCACTACCACCATCGACACCAGCCACAGCCCCCACTCAAAGCGAGTGAGCTGCCCAAACGATTTGCGTAAATCTAACCTCATTGCGTTGTTTTTTGTCCCTTTGGACAGATTTTTGTGGCGCAAAGATAACATTTTTCTAACATTTATGCGTACCTTTGTCCTAGTGCCGCCGTTAGCAAACGGAAGGCAACATATAGGTTAGGAACAGAAATAGGATAAGTAAAGAAAAACATAACAATAATCTCAACGCCTATGCCACTCATTTCAGATCGTGCCGAATTGATGCCTTCTTCGCCAATCCGCAAACTCTATCCATTGGCCGAGGCAGCAGCCGAGAGGGGTGTGAAAATCTATCGCCTCAACATCGGACAACCCGACCTACCCACTCCCGAAGAGGGCCTCGCTGCGCTCAAACAGATAGACCGTAAGGTGCTGGAATATAGCCCCAGCGACGGTTTTCGCTCGTTGAGAGAGAAGTTGGTGGGCTACTACGACCAATATCAAATCAAAGTGTCGGCCGACGACATTATCATCACCACCGGAGGTAGTGAGGCGGTGTTGTTTGCCTTTATGGCCTGCCTCAACCCGGGTGATGAAATCATCGTCCCCGAGCCCGCCTATGCCAACTATATGGCCTTTGCCGTGTCGGCAGGTGCCACAATCAAACCCATCACCTCCTCCATCGAGAGCGGATTTGCACTACCTCCCATCGACGACATCGAGAATCTCATAACACCCCGCACAAGGGGCATCCTCATCTGCAACCCCAACAACCCGACGGGCTACCTCTACACCCGCAAGGAGATGAATCGCATACGCGACTTGGTGAAGAAATACGACCTGTTTCTCTTCTCCGACGAGGTATATAGGGAGTTTATCTACACGGGGTCGCCCTACATTTCGGCTTTCCACTTGGAGGGCATTGCGGAGAATGTGGTGCTGATTGACTCGGTATCGAAGAGGTACTCCGAGTGCGGTATCCGCATTGGCGCACTGCTCACAAAGAATAAGAAGGTACACGAGGCGGTGATGAAGTTCTGCCAGGCGAGGTTGAGTCCCCCATTGGTGGGCCAGCTTGTTGCTGAGGCTTCGTTGGATGCACCGAGGGAGTATGCGATGCACACCTACGAGGAGTTCATCGAGCGTAGGAACTGCCTTGTGGATGGTCTGAATAGGATTGAGGGTGTCTATTCGCCGATTCCTATGGGTGCTTTCTACACGGTGGCACGACTTCCCATCGACGACAGCGACCGCTTCTGTGCGTGGTGCTTGGAGGAGTTTGAGTATGATGGTGCAACCATTATGCTGGCTCCTGCATCGGGTTTCTATTCCGAGCCTGACAAGGGACGCAACGAGGTGCGCATATCCTACACCATCTGTAAGGAGGAACTGCAAAAGGCACTCGTGGTGCTCCAAAAGGCCCTTGAAGCCTACCCGGGACGAACAATTTAACCCCACAAAAAAAACCTCTCCAAGCGAGAGGTTTTTTTGTTGACGGTTGTCGGTTGACAATCGACGGTCGACGGCTGTTAGTCTTTGTAGGTTGCGTCGGTCCAATCGTCCGTGCGGAACGACGAAACGGGCATACCGGCAGCGTTGTAGAGCGACCATTCGGGTACGTTAGTGAAAGCATAACGCACAGCAACAGGGCTCTCAACCTCGGGTGCACTCACCTCCACATAGCGGCCATTGCGAATGATTTTGGCCTTCGCAGGGTAGAATACCTTGTCGGCACCGGCAATGTAAAAGCCTGCGAGTTGGGGAGTGAGGGGGTTGATACCCAATTTGTCCGAGTTGAAGAAGAGGCGGATGGTCTTACCCTCCACTTTGGTCGATTTGAGTGTGGGGGTGGTAGTGTCCACAGCCTTGTAGCCAAAGGTATCGTGGAGTGCTAACCAAGCGAGCCTATCGCCCACCTCCTGTTTCTTGGCGGGGTGGATACAGGTGGCATCGCCCACGTCGAGCGTTACGGCCATATTGCAGTTGGGGATATCCTGTAAGCCATAGAGTTGAGCCTCACGCAGGAATGCCGAGTCTGCCAAATCTACGCCATCGTAGATGTAGGGTGCAATCTGAACATAGTAGAAAGGCATCTGCTCGGCGGTGGCGTTCCACTCCTTGCGGAGCATAGCCACAAAGTTCTTCATCAGCTGGCGGTACTGCACGGGCTGCCTGCGGTTAGACTCTCCCTGATACCACAAGAAGCCCCTTGCTGCGAAGCCCTTGATTGGGTTAATCATACCATTGTAAAGACTTGTGGGAGCATCGTGGGGACGTTTGGCGGTGGAGATGGTGTTGAGCAGTTCATATTTGATACCCTCGAAGCCCTCCAAAGCCTCCCTGTTCATCCACGCCTCCACGCGTGTACCGCCCCAGCAGGTAACAACAATGCCTACGGGGATATCCAGCACCTCTTGGAGTCGTTTGGCAAAGAAATATGCCGTTGCACTTGTGGCAGCCACAGCGTCGGGGTTGTTGGTCTGCCAAGTGAGGCTACACTCCTCCGTAGGCTGGGCCACAGCCTGACGTTCCACGGTACACATCCTGATAGGGGTGCTCTCCCCTGCGGTCATAATGACCTCGGTGGAGCCTTCGGTGGGCTGAAACGGAAAACCCTTCATCGGCATCTCCATATTGCTCTGTCCGGAGCAAATCCACACCTCGCCAATGAGCACATCTTCGAGCACCACACGCTCGCCCTTTTTCTCCTCCACCACAACGGTATAGGGGCCTCCTGCCTCGGGGGTGGCAACACTTACCTCCCAACGGCCTTCGCTGTCGGCCACAGCCGAGTATGCCTTCTTGTCCCACGAAGTGGTAACTTTGATGTTGCTCTTGGCGGTGTCGCTCTTGCCCCAGATGCGCACGTTGCTCTCCCTTTGGAGAACCATATTGCTACCAAAAATGTCGGCCAAGCCCACCTCTGCGCGCACCATCGAAAGGGATGCCACAAGGGCAAGGGCCAATACAAAGATTGTCTTACAGAATTGTTTCATACTGTTTTAGGTTTTTGTTAGTTTTTGTTGTTGTCGGTTGCTTCTGTCCTGAAAAAAACATCGGGGGCGACACATAATCCTCCCCCGATGATAATCTGCCATATCCTTAACGCCTCCTGCGTGGCATCATAGGCATACCCCTCATAGGCATACGTTTGTTGCCTGCGCCGGCAGCCATCTTCATCACCTTGCGCATATCCTCAAACTGTTTCAACAGGCGGTTGACGTCTTGGAGCGTGGTGCCACTACCGGCCGCAATACGTGCCTTGCGCGAAGGGTTGATAATCTCGGGGTGTTCTCTCTCGGCAGGGGTCATCGAGGAGATAATAACCTCGGTCTGCTTGAAGATGTCGTCCGAAATCTCCACACCCCTCATCATCTTGTCCATACCGGGAATCATACCCATCAGGTCCTTCATCGAGCCCATCTTCTTAATCTGGCCGATTTGCTCCACAAAGTCGTTGAAGTTAAACTCGTTTTTGTAGATTTTCTTTTTGAGTTTGCGCTCGTCCTCCTCGTTGAACTGCTCCTGTGCCCTCTCCACAAGCGACACCACGTCGCCCATACCGAGGATACGGTCGGCCATACGCTCGGGGTGGAAAATTTGAAGGGCATCCATCTTCTCGCCCGAAGAGATGAATTTAAGGGGTTTGTTTACCACCGAACGGATAGAGATAGCCGCACCACCACGAGTGTCGCCATCGAGTTTGGTGAGTACCACGCCATCGAAATCCAATCGCTGGTCAAACTCCCTTGCGGTGTTCACAGCATCCTGACCGGTCATCGAGTCCACCACGAAGAGTGTCTCGGAGGGTTTCACAGCCCTCTTCACAGCCTCAATCTCCTGCATCATCTGCTCGTCCACAGCAAGGCGACCTGCGGTATCGACAATCACCGTATTGATACTCTTACTGCGAGCATATTTGATGGCGTTCTCGGCAATCTCTACGGGGTTTTTGTTGCCCTCCTCGGTATATACCTCCACACCTACCTGCTCGCCCAAAATCTTCAATTGGTCGATGGCCGCAGGACGATAGACGTCGCCCGCAACGAGCAGCACGCTACGGTTCTTCTTGGTTTTGAGTTGGAGTGCGAGTTTACCCGAGAAGGTGGTCTTACCCGAACCCTGCAAACCTGCAATGAGGATAACGGCAGGGTGGCCCGTGAGGTTGATGTCGGTGGCGGTACCTCCCATCAGTGCGGCCAATTCGTCGCGCACGATTTTGGTCATCATCTGCCCCGGTTTAACGGCTGTGAGCACGTTGGCGCCGAGTGCTTTTTGCTTCACCTCGTCGGTGAAGGTCTTGGCGACCTTGTAGTTCACATCGGCGTCGATCAGCGCACGACGAATCTCTTTGAGTGTTTCGGCGACATTAATCTCGGTGATTTTACCCTCACCTTTGAGAATCTTAAACGACCTTTCAAGTTTTTCGGACAGGTTCTCGAACATATTTTTTCCTTTTGTTGTTTCTCTAATAAGCCCACAAATATACCTATAATAATTGAAAAAAGAGTAATTAGCCGAGAAAGTTCTTCACTCTCCCCCTAATTACTCTCCAAAAGTCCCCTTTCGGGCCCTACACTTCGGACACTATTTGTTCTTCAACAGGTCGCGAATCTCGGTGAGGAGAATCTCCTCTTTGGTGGGCTCTGGCTCGGGTGCAGGTGCGGGTGCGGGTGCAGCAGCGGCAGCCTCCTCCTCTTTCTTCTTGGTCAACTCCGAAAGGCGGTTGATACCCTTGATGAGCAAGAAGATTGACATCGCTACGATGAGGAAGTCGAACACCTGCTGCAAGAATGCGCCATATTTCCACATCACAGGAGCAGCCTCGGTGCCCAAATTGAGCGCAAGGTCGGTGAAGTTGACCTTACCGATGAGCATACCCAGCGGGGGCATAATCACGTCGTTAACCAACGAAGTTACGATTTTGCCGAAAGCACCACCGATGATAACACCGACTGCCATATCGACTACATTACCTTTGAGGGCAAATTTCTTAAATTCACTCAAAAATCCCATAGTTATAAAAGTTTTGATTAGTTAGTTATATAAGTGTTTGTTTGGTCATTCTCCGCACACAAATATACAAATATTTTTGCACAGTTGGCAGAAAAGCGATATTTTTACACTCCGACAAACTTTTTTTTCGTACACAATGGAACAACACAAAATACTCTTCGTGTGCCTCGGCAACATTTGCCGCTCCTCGGCAGCCGACGAAATACTCCGACAGCAAACCCTTGCTCGCGGTCTTGGCGACCTCTACGAGATAGACTCCGCTGGCACCTATGGAGGGCACGCCGGCGAACTCCCCGACCCGCGTATGAGGGCAGCAGGTAAAAAAAGAGGCTACAATTTCACTCATCGCAGCCGACGTGTGCGCCCTGCCGACTTTGACCATTTCGACCTGCTGCTGGCTATGGACGACTCGGTATATGAAAGCCTTTCGAGGTTGGCTCCGAGTGTGGAGGCGTTGCAAAAGTTGGAACGTATGGCCGACTACATCCCCGCCCACTTCGGGTATGACTACGTACCCGACCCCTATTACGAGGGTGCCGATGGTTTTGAATTGGTGCTTGATATGCTCGAAGAGGGGTGTGAGGTGTTGCTTGACAGGTTGGAAAAATAACCCTTCGAATCTTCCCACTTAGGCACGAAGGTTGCATCTCCATCCCCACAAAAAGCAACCTTTGTACAATGAGAACTCTCACGCAAAAAAACGACAACAAACCACGCACAACATCCTCTGCCAAGGAGTCGGACGACACTCCACGCACCTCCTCACGCAGGAGAGAACACTCCACCTCCACGCCACCACCTTCTGTTTCGTGTGCAGCGGAGGCGGCCGGTCGTGCCGACAGTGCCATCCTCTTTTTACGCCTATTCATTGGCACCCTGCTCTTCACACAAGCCATCACCAAGTCGCAACAATACCCGTGGCTCGAACAGGAGTACCCTTCGCTGTGGGGACTTTCGAGTGCCGACATTGTGAGCCTTGTGGGAGTCATTGAGGCCGTGGCCGGTGCTCTGCTGGCGGCCGGGCTGCTCACCCGCATCACTTCGGCGGTGATGACGGTGGTGATGATTGGTGCGGCTTTCCTGCTATTCCCCCATCAAAGTTTCGACCAAGCCGAGTTGAAGGTGGTGTATGGGGGAATCTACATCTTTCTGCTCATTGCGGGTGCGGGACGCTATTCGCTGGACAGGCTCGTCTGTATGGTGCGGAAGGAGTAGCCAACCCTCGGGCACAAAAAAAAGACTCCCTCCTTTGTCGAAGGAGGGAGTTTGTTAAAGAGCCCCCAAGTGGCTCCTTATAAAGATTATGTTTCGGGGGTTCAACAAGTTGAAACGCCCATTAGTTCACTTTGTTTTATAGGCGTCCATACACACTCCACGACGCCTCCGCCTGACACACAAACATCCTCTGGCCATTGCACACCGCAGTCCCGCGCATCTGTCCGCGACGCAAAAACTCGGTTGTGGCAGGATTGTAGATGAGGTCGAAGAGGAAGTGTTCGTCGGTGAGCAGCTCATAGGGGATGGGGGCACACTCCTCCAAACGAGGAGCCATACCGAGTGGCGTGGCGTTGATAAGGAGCCTATACTCCTCCATAATCTCGGGCGTGAGTTGCTCGTAACTCAAATCGCCATTACCGCTGTGGGACACGGTCTTGAACTCAAAGCCCTTATCCTCCAAACAAGCCTGCACCGCTTGCGATGCTCCACCCGTACCGAGCACCAACGCTTTGGGTTTGTTGGCTCCCAAAAACTCATCAAGCGATGTTCCGAAGCCCATATAGTCGGTATTGTAGCCCACAAGTCGGCCATCCTCCTCCACCCTCACACAGTTGACCGCACCGATGCGTTCTGCCTCTGGCGAAAGAGAGTCCAACAGGGGGATAATTTCCTTCTTATAGGGGTATGTTACATTGAGTCCTCGCAGGTCGGGTTGTGCTGCGAGAAGTCCTTTGAGGTCGGCGATGTCGTCCAACTCAAAGAGGCGGTATGCTTTGGTATCAAGACACCCCTCTGCGGCAAACTTCTTGGTGAAGTATTCGGCCGACATAGAGTGGCTCACGGGTTTACCGATAAGTCCAAACAAGTCCATAGGTCGAAACAGTATTACAAAACGTATTTGATTAGCAGAAAACCGCCCACAAGCAGCACCGTGAAGGCCAAAGCGCAGAGGTTGAAATACTTGTCGATAAATTTCTTGATGGGAGCACCGAACTTATAGATGAGTCCTGCCACCAACGTAAACCTCAAACCCCTACTAACGATGGATGCGATAATGAAAATCCAAAAGTCCTTCATTCCGAGGAACACTCCCGCCGAGATGGTGATGAGTTTGTAGGGGATGGGGGAAAAGCCTGCCGTAAAGACAAGCCAGAAGTTCCACTCGGAGTACTTCACGCCAACGTTGTCGAAGGCCGCCTGCGAGAACACCGTGGGGATAAACCAACCATCCACCAACTCCCACGCAAAGGCTCCCAAACCGAAGCCGATGATGGCACCAAGTACCGAGCCTGCGGTACAGATGAGTGCATATTTGAACGACTTGGACACACAACCGATGCAGAGCGCAATAAGCAGCACATCGGGAGGTACGGGAAAGAAGATACTCTCACACATCGCAAAGAGAAAGAGCGCAAAGACTCCCCACTTGCTGTCGGCCCACGAGAGCATCCAATCATACAAGCGGCGCACAATGCCCGGTTTTTTCTCTGCGGGTGTGGTGGCGATATTGTTTTGTTGTTCTGTCATACGCCAGTGGTTGGGAATAACACCTGTGGTTGGAAATGATATAAAAATAATTATTGAGTTGCTTTATTCTGTTCGCACAATCGCCCTCGATGGTCTTTTAGATGTCGTCCGAGCGGAATTCATAGCCCAAGCGCTTACCCGTCTGGAATTGGGTGTTCTCCAATCGGGAGTCGAACTGCTCCACATTAACCCTCTTCACAGCATCGTAGGCGGGCATCAGCAAGTCGAAACCGAGTGCATAGAGGATGGCCCTTTCGAGAATTTCGAGAATGGCCTCTCGCGAAATCTGCTCACGACCAAACTCATCCACCCTCCACCTATCCTGTCTTTTGCCCTCCACAAAGAACTTGCCCTCGCGGTTGACAAAGATACGTCCAATGAGGTAGCCCTCATCGTCGGCACGTTTGTTTTTGAAGGAGTCGGCCAGAAAGTTGTAAATATTAATCACGCCACAGTAGCCGTTGGCCTTATCGGACTGCACATACTGATTGTGCCAGATGCGATGGTCGCGCTCGAAGGTGAAGACGTTGGTGTGCATAGCAAACACAAGCATATCACCTGCTATCTGCACGCGCGCCTCAAACTTGCCCTTATCCATATACTCTATACGGATACGTTTGTCGATTTTCTCGTCGAGCTCCTCATCAATCTCGGTGGAGAACTCGTGGAGAACATCTTTCAGTTCGGCAAAAAGGTTGAACGTGTTGTCGTAAACCTGCTGTTTGAGGTTCGATTTGCTGACCAAAAGGTCCTTAATTTGCAAGCGTAAATCAGATTGTGTTTCCATATATACTTATTGTCATCCGTCGACCGTCAACCGTCGACCGTCTTCTTTTTTCTCTAATTAGTAATTAGTAAATATTTTGTCCTCCCTACTCTATTCTAACCATTTGACCGGCCACAAGCGGAGCGTTGCGGTCGAGGGAGTTGATTTTGGCCAGCGCACGTGCCGACACACCCAACTTGCGACCAATGTGGCGCAAATTCTCCGTGCCGAGAGCCACAACATAGCGTCCCACCTCGTCGGCATAGATACCATAACCGCCAACCTCCACCAACGGAAATTGCACCTCGTCCACATCAACGACAACCCTCACAGCCTCTGCAACAGCTGCCCCCTCCTCAACACTCTCCACAACCTCCTGTTCCTTCTTCACCACAGGTTGCTCCACCACGGGAGTAACATAGTCGGCCAACAGAGCGTTGTCGAACCTTTGGAGGTTGTTGTCCTCGATGATTCGAATGAGCAGGTCGGCATAGGCGGGATTGGTTGCATAGCCTGCGGCCTTCAAACCGCGAGCCCACCCCTTGTAGTCCTTCGGATCGAGATCGAACAGCGAGCGGTAACGCTCTCTCTCGGAGAGGAATAGTGCGTGGTCCACAAAGCTCTCTGCCACCGAGGAGTAGCTACGAAAACACTCCTGCGGAGCATCGTCATCGTGGGCCAACGATGGGCCGTCCCACGAGCCACCACATTTGATGCCGAAGTGGTTGTTGGCCTCCACCGCAAGCCTCGAATTACCATTGGCCGATTCCAGACACCCCTGCGCGAGGGTGATACTCGCCGGAATACCATAGAGAAGTTGGCTCTCAACGGCCATTGGAGCATACTTTTCGATGTACTGCGCACGCGTGAGTTTCTGCTGAGCCGACACGCGTCCCACAGACAACACCACCGAGAGTGCCAACACTATATGTACCCACCTTTGCATTCTTTCACTTTTAAGCTACAAAGGTATGAAAAAGAATTGAAAATGGAAAAATTGAAGAGCTGTTTAAATTTGAATGTTAAAATTCCTACCTTTGTGGGCGAAAGAACAATCATTGTGCTGCGATGAAAAAAATCACAAAGGTTTCACACATACTTGTCATCCGCCTCACCGATGTTGCAAAGGCGGCAATGTGTGTTCACGCCCTGCGCGGACTCCGTCGCGACTATCCCGAGGTGAAGCTCACGGTGTTGACCACTTCGGCACTCCGACCGCTGTTCCGAGGTTTGAATGGTGTGGATTTCCTCGCAGCCGACGACGCCAAATACAAAGGCCTGTTTGGAGGAGTGAAACTTTGGAAGGAGATTCAGCATCTCGGATTCGACGGCATTGCCGACTTGGAAGCCTCCCCTCGTAGCCGTAGGTTGCGTTTTTGCCTCACTCCGTGGCGCAGGATAACCTCCACAATCAAGCGTGGCAAGATTGAGCGCAAACTCCTCACCCGCAAATTCCGCAAGGTGATGGTGCAGCTCTCCCCCCTATCGCAACGCTCGCGAGATGTGTTCGAGCGACTCGGACTTCCGTTCAGTATGCCTGCCCCCGTGCGTCGCAGGAATATGAGCGAACCGCCACACATTGCCACCATCTTGGCCGGCGAAAAGAGAGGCCGATGGATTGGTGTGGCCCTGCTGTCGCACCGCAAGGGAAATTGCTATCCCATAGACCAATCGACCGAACTGATAAAACAGCTCGCCGCACGCTACGAAAAAGTGTTCGTTTTCGGCGACGGCATCTATCAGAAACAATTTTGCGAGGGTATGGAGAGCCTCTTTCCTTCGGTCGTGTCGGTGGCCGAACGAGCCTCGTTGGACGAGCAAATGGACCTCATTTCGACACTTGACGCTGTGGTTACGGTTGACCATCCGGTGTTGAGTTTGGCCTCTCTGGTTGGCACTCCGGCCGTATCCATTTGGGGCGCAACACACCCATTCATAGAGTCTTGCGGCTATGGGCAGAACCCCACCTATGCGGTACAACTAGACCTTCCCTGCCGTCCTTGCTCGGCCGATGGACGCAGAGCCTGCCTGTTTGGACACTACGAGTGTATGGCCCGTATTTCACCCGAGATGGTGCTTGCAAGGTTACTTAAACTACTCAGGTAACAAAAAATCGTTGTTTTATTTTACAACCCACACATTGTGCTGATTATCAACACAATGCACACCCGTTTTTGCAATTTAACATAGTTTCCAATGTTAAATTATTATTAAAAAATTTTAATATATTTGGAAGTTTACTCAAAATGCACTTATCTTTGCAGTGAAGTTTTAAGGTTCATTTAGGTTAGTAGTTTTAGGTTAGTAGAAACAGGGTTAGAAGTGATTCTATCCCCTGTTTAGAAAAAAAGGTTGCCTTTATTTCAAAGGCAACCTTTTTTTATCTCTCTGACACACAACCTGCAACACCACTTTACAAATTTTTTTTTTGGAGAACACACAATAAGAAAACCAAAAAACTCGTTTGGTTTTCCGAGTTTTCTTGCTACCTTTGCGGCCGCTTTTGGCGACACCCGCCACAAGCCCGGCCCGAAAGGCAAAATAGACAAACTATGAACAACACAAAAGAGAAAATTGTAAGCGTGGCCTCCGAGATGTTCATCAGGGATGGCATCAAGGCTGTGAGGATGGACGACATAGCCCATCGTTGCGGTATGTCCAAGCGCACGCTCTACGAGCTGTTTACCGACCGCACCGAGCTCATCACACTCGCCTTGCAGCACTACTTGGACTCGATGCACCGCCACGGAGAGGAGGCAGTGGAAAGAGCCGAGAACGCCTTCCACAATGTGTGGTTGCGCTTCACACAGTTTGGCCCCGAGCACAAACTGACTTCCAAAGTGCTCTGCCAGCTCAAACGCTACTACCCGGAGCTTGCCACCGACTTTGCCATCCAACTGCACGAATCGGTTGTGGCAAACATTTTGGACACTCTCGAAGAGGGTGTGAAGGAGGGGTTGGTGATGGGCTCACTCGACCTGCAATTCTACTCGCGCGCGATGACTAATTATATAATAGGTCTGGACGTCATCGAGGAGAACACTGCTGCTACGGGTTTGAATGTGGACGATAACTCCATCCCCCACGCGGTGGTTCTCTTTTTGAGAGGTCTTGCCACCGACAAAGGACGAGAATACATTGACAATAACTTTTTAAAACAACAATAACGATTATGAAACGAACATTCACAGCGGGGCTTTGCGTGGTTGTGGGTATTGTCTGCTCACTGACATCGGCAGGGGCACAGACACTCACCCTCTCGCTCGACAAGGCTCTGGAAATTGCCCTGAACGACAACCCAACGATTGTGGTGTCGGGCTTGGAAATTGAGCGTCAGGATTGGGTGCGCAAGCAGACCATCGGCAACCTGTTGCCAAACGTGTCGGTACAGAGTCAGTACTCATACAGCATCGTGAAGCAGGAGATGGCAAAGGGCCTCTCGTTTGGTGCCGACAACACCATCAACAACACCGCATCGCTCTCTCTGCCACTCTATGCACCAACGGTTTACGAGACGCTCAAAATGAATCATACACAGATGGAGCAAGCGGTAGAGAATGCACGCTCATCGAAAATCACCCTTACCAACGAGGTAAAAAAGGGATATTACAACATCCTTTTGGCCGAGCAGTCGCTCAGCGTATTGAAGGAGAGCGAAAAGTCGATAGCCGAGACTGTTGCCAACACCGAGGCTATGTACAATCAGGGACTTGCCAGCGAGTATGACCTCCTGTCGGCCCAAGTTCAGTTGAGCAACCTGCGCCCCAACATTGTGCAAACAGAGAACTCCATCAAGGCTGCCAAGTTGCTGTTTAAGATGTACCTCGGCTTGCCTGCCGAGAGCGACTTTGTTTTGGAGGGTTCGTTGGGCGACTTTGCCGAGGAGGTGGCTATGGCCATTATTCCCACCGACAGCGTGGACCTCTCCAACAACACCGATCTGCGCTCGTTGGATTTCCAACGCAGGATGCTCGAACACCAACTCCGAATGACCAACGCCAGCCGCCTGCCCACCGTGGCAGCCTTCTCCACCTTCATCTACTCCGGTAACGACAACTCGATGAACTTCGGCGAGATTATTGGTGGCAGTATGGGAGCCCCCACAACCCCCACAACCAAGAAGGAGTGGTGGTGGCAACACCCCTTGTCGGCAGGTATATCCATAAGTATCCCCATCTTCTCCGGTGGACGTAACCTCAACAAAGCACACGAGATTCGCAACTCCCTCAGCCAACTCTCGCTCCAAAAGGACTACCTTGCCGAGAGTATCAACGTACAGGTGGAGAGTGCCTTCAACAACATCCTCACCGCCAAAGAGAAGATGACCTCCAACGAGATTACGGTGCGTCAGGCAAGCAAGGCATACGAGATTGCCCAAGTGCGCTACAATGCCGGCACGGGTACCATCTTGGAGCTCAACTCCTCGGAGTTGTCGCTCACACAGGCCAAACTGAACTACTCGCAGGCCATCTACGACTTTTTGGCCGCCCGCGCCGACTATGAGAAAATCATTGGCAAAGGGTTTGAGAATTGACAAAACGTTGTTTTGTCTAAAATGCTCTTGCTCGGCAGAGTCTGCAAGAGCCGTTGCCCTCGCCTATTCGCATTTGCGAAAATTGAGAATTGAAAATTAGTAAATAATATAATTTTTTTGGCGTCAGACACCTTGACGTTAGATAGCAAAGTTTATGAAACGTAGTATTTTGATTGCAGTGGCCGCAGTGGCCACACTCGCCCTGACAAGTTGCTCGGGCGGAGCGAAAAAGACTCCCGCAGTGGAGAGTGTGCTCACACAGCAGACAACCGTGCTGACCAAAGTTGCTCCCGTGGAAAATGTGGAGGTGGCACAAACAGTTGACTTCACAACAACTCTGCTCCCCTACAAAAAGACCTTCATCACGCCCCAAATGGCACTCCGCATCGACGAGATTAAGGTTGACGTGGGCGACCACGTAAAGGAGGGACAACTTGTTGCAACCCTCGATAGGAACCAATACAACCAAACCTCCGCTCAACTCAAAAATGCAAAACAAAACCTTGCCCGTATGCGCAAAGTCTATGAGGCAGGTGGCGTGAGCCAATCGCAGATTGACGAGCTGGAAACATCCGTTTCGGTTATGGAGGAGAACATCGCCAATCTGGAACGCAACATCGAGCTTCGCTCGCCCATCAGCGGTGTCATCACCGGCCGCTACAACGAGCCGGGCGACCTGTTTACAATGGGTGGCAATGCCGATGGCGGTGTGGGCGTGTTGCAGGTGATGCAAATCAACCGCCTCAAAGCAATCGTTGCCCTCTCGGAGCAGTACTACCCACAGGTTTACAAGGGTATGAAGGTGGATGTTATGGCCGACGTCTATCCCGACAAGGTCTTTGAGGGCGAGGTAAACATCGTCTATCCCGCCATTAATGCCAACACCCACACCTTCAACGTGGAGGTGATTGTGCCCAACGGCAAGGAGATTCTGCGCCCCGGTATGTTTGCTCGCACGGAGTTCAATATGGGTAGCCGCAAGAGCCTCGTTGTACCCGATGTGGCTGTGCAAAAACAGATGGGTGTGAACGACCGCTATGTCTATGTCATCAAGGATGGCGTTGCAGAGCGCAAGGTGGTGAGCCTCGGTCGTCAGGTGGGCGACAAGGTGGAGGTGCTCAGCGGCCTCTCCGAGGGCGACGAGGTGGCAATAACCTCTCTCTCCAAACTCAAAGACGGCGCACAGGTGGAGGTGGTAAAATAGGACTCCCACCACACACCCCCAATTTAAGATACAGACACAACTCAAAGAGTTTTTCATAGAGAAATCAGACAAAGATGAAAATATACGAAACCTCCGTAAAGAAACCGATATCCACTGCCCTAATCTTTGTGGCTGTGATTGTCTTCGGTCTCTTTTCGTTGAACAACCTGGCCATTGATATGTTGCCCGAGATGGACCTTCCTGCCATTTCGGTTGTTACCACCTATCAGGGTGCCAACGCCGAGGATGTGGAGAACAACATCACAAGGCGCATTGAGGATGGCCTTAACACAGTGAGCAACCTCAAAGAGATTACCTCCAAGTCGAGCGACGGAGTGTCGCTCGTGTCGCTCGAATTCGAATGGGGAACCAACCTCGACGAGGCCTCCAACGACATTCGTGATGCTCTCGGCCGACTCACCGACTTTATGCCCGACGATGCCGAAGAGCCCATCCTCTTCCGCTTCAACTCCTCAATGATGCCAATCATGTCGTTTGCCATCACTGCCGAGGAGAGCTACCCTGCGCTCAACAAGATTTTGGAGGAGCAGTTCACCAACCGACTCAGCCGTATCGACGGTGTGGGCTCGGTGAGCATTATGGGTGCACCCGTGAGGGAGATTCAGGTGAACGTGGACCCTGTGAAACTCGAAGCCTATGGACTCTCGGTGGAGCAGATTGGCGGCATCATCGCACAGGAGAACATCAACACCTCCGGCGGTACGCTCGACATCGGTAACCACACCTACAACATCAAGGCCGATGGCGAGTTCAACTCCTCCGACGACCTGAAAACCATCCTCATCAGCAACCTCGGCGGACAGGAGGTCTATCTTCAAGATGTGGCCGAAATCAAAGATACCCTCGAAGAGGAGACCCTCGATGAGAGGCTCAACGGCAAGAAGGGTGTGAGGGTGATGATTCAGAAACAGTCGGGTGCCAACACGGTGAAGATTGTGGAGAAGGTCAAGAAGATGTTGCCCGAGATTGAACGCAACCTCCCCTCGGACGTAACCGTTCACGTGTTGGGCGACTCCTCGAAGAACATCAAGGATAGTATTGACACACTGACCGATACGGTGATGTTTGCATTCCTGTTTGTGATTTTGGTGGTGCTCTTCTTCCTCGGTAGGTGGAGGGCAACGCTGATTATCTGCCTTACCATTCCCATCTCGTTGGTGGTGTCGTTCATCTACCTCCAACTTACGGGCGGAACCCTGAATATCATCTCCCTCTCCTCGCTTTCGATTGCAATCGGTATGGTTGTGGACGATGCCATTGTGGTATTGGAGAACATCACCACTCACATTGAGCGAGGCAGCAAACCACGCGAGGCGGCCATCTATGGTACCAACGAGGTGTGGCTGTCGGTAATTGCCACCACTCTGGTAGTTGTGGCCGTGTTCCTGCCCCTGACTATGGTGGAGGGTATGGCCGGTGTGATGTTCAAACAGCTCGGCTGGATTGTGTCGTTGGTGGTAACAACCTCCACCATCGCCGCCATATCGCTTACCCCTATGCTCTCGGCCAAATTGCTCCGCATCGAGAACAACCAACACACCTACAAGGGTATCAGCATCATCTATAAACCCATCGACCGCTTCCTCGGCTGGCTCGACAGGGCCTACGAGAAGGTGCTCCGCTGGGCACTGCGCCACAAGAAGGTGGTGTTCTTTGCCCCTATGCTGCTGTTGGTGTTCGGTCTGTGGCTCTTTGCCACCAAGATTCCCACCGAGTTTATGCCAAGTAGCGATGGCGACCAGATGAGCGCAACCGTAACCCTCGACCAAAACCTCAGCGTGGGCTACACCTCGGCTGTGGCACGCCGCATCGACTCCATCGTCTATGCCAAGTACCCCGAAGTGATACTGCTCTCCACAAGTGCGGGCTCTTCGAGTACCTCCAACGTGTTTGCCGCAATGAGCACCACGGGTAGCAACATCATCAACTACACCTTCCGACTGACCGACCCGCAGGATAGGGAGCGCACCGTCTTTGAGATTGCCGATGAGTTCCGTGCCGACCTCGCCACCATACCCGAAATCAAACGCTCCACGGTGAGCGGTGGTGGCGGTATGATGGGTGGCGGCAGCTCGGTGCAGGTGCAGATTTTCGGCCACGACATCGAGCGCACCAACCAGATTGCAGCCGACCTTGTGGAGCAGTTCTCCCGCTTGGAGGGCGCAAGGGATGTGAGGGTGTCGAGGGACGATATGAGGCCCGAGTATAACGTGGAGTTCGACCGCAACCGCTTGGCCTACTATGGCCTCAACTCCTCCACCGTGGCAAGTGCCATTCGTAACCGCATCAACGGTATGACCGCCTCCATCTATCGTGAGGATGGCGAGGAGTACTACATCAAAGTACGCTACAACAAGGAGGACCGACTCTCTTTGGAGGACGTGGAGAACATCCTCGTCTATAACCAGCGTGGTCAGGGCGTGAGGGTGCGCGACATCGGTAAGGTTACCGAGGTCTATGCACCGCCCACCATCGAGCGACAAAACCGCCAGAGGCTCGTTACGGTTACGGTGGCACTCGGTAACAACGTGCCACTGGGCGAGATGGTCGGCAAGGTAAACGGCGTGCTCGCCTCCTACCCTATGCCTGAGGATGTTTACACCACCATCGGTGGCGACTTCGAGGACCAGCAGGAGTCCTTCGCCGATATCGGTATGCTGTTGGTGCTCATCGTGCTGCTGGTGTATATCGTTATGGCCACTCAGTTTGAGTCGTTCATTATGCCCTTTATCATTATGTTCACCATCCTCTATGCACTGCCCGGCTCGGCCATTGCACTGTGGATAACCAACACCCCGTTGAGCCTTATGGCACTGATTGCTATTGTGATGCTGGTGGGTATTGTGGTGAAGAACGGTATTGTGATGGTGGACTTCACCAACCTGTTGCGCGAGAGGGGTGTGGGAATGTACGACGCAGTGTTGCAGGCCGGCAAGAGCCGTCTGCGCCCCGTGTTGATGACCTCGCTTACCACCGTGCTCGGTATGCTGCCTATGGCGTTGGGCTTGGGTAACGGTGCAGAGTTGTGGCAGCCTATGGGTATCACCATCATCGGTGGTCTGACCTTCTCGTTGGTACTTACTCTTGTGGCTGTCCCCATCCTCTACTACGTCTTTATGGGCCGTAGCGAGAAGGCCGCAGCTCGTCGTAAGGCACGCCAGCAGCGCCGCTATGAGGAGAAGATGAAGGCTATCGCCGAGAGCAGAGAACAGAATGACTAAAACAGCAGAAAAGCAAAGTAGAAGCGTATGAAAGCATTGTTTATATCCTACAATCAAGCGATGACCGAGCGCATCGAAGCGCTCCTCGACGAGCAGGGCATCAGGGGCTACACCCTCTTCCCTCTCACCCACGGCCGTGGCTCCTACGACGGCGAGCCCCATATGGGCAGCCACACGTGGCCTGCAATGAACACCACGGTTATTGCCATTGTGGAGGACTCGAAAATAGCCCCCGCAATGGAGGCTCTGCGTGCCATTGACAAAGACACCCAACTGCAAGGTATGAGAGCCTTTGTGTGGAACGTGGAAGCGGAAATGTAATTCAAAATTACTTTTTCTTTTGGGGAGATTAGGCAAAAAAGAAGACACGCAAAGTTGTTCAAAATCAATAATTTTGAATTTTGAATTTTGCATTTTGAATTTTATTTGTATCTTTGCGGGCTGATTGGTGTAAAAGCCAACGGCAATAGATAACTAAATTATTAATAACTAAACTTTTACGCACAATGTCTGTAAAAATTCGTTTGGCACGCCACGGTAAGAAAGGCTATGCCTTCTACCACATCGTTGCCGCAGATAGCAGGGCGCCACGCGATGGTAAGTTCATCGAAAAACTTGGTACTTACAACCCTAATACCAATCCTGCTACAATCGAGTTGAATGCCGATAGGGCACTCGACTGGTTGCAGAAAGGCGCACAACCCACTGATACTTGCCGTGCAATCCTCTCCTACAAGGGCGTTTTGTACAAAAAACACCTTCTTGGTGGTGTAGCCAAAGGCGCTTTCGACGAGGCTACCGCAGAGGCTAAGTTCAACAAGTGGATGGACGAGAAGAACGCAAAAATCGCTGCAAAGGCCGGTAAGATTGCCGCTGACAAGGTAGCTGCTCACAAGGCTGCACTCGCTGAGGAGGCAAAGACCAAAGAGGCTATCGCTGCCAAAGTAGCCGAGAAGAAGGCTGCCGCTGCTGCCGCCGCCGCTGAGGCTGCTGCCGAGGAGGCAAGCGAGGAGGCCGCAACCGAGGAGGAGGCATAGTCAAGAGGCCCCACCGCAAGGTTTGGTAGAACAGTTTGAAGGAAGAGAGGGGACTTTTTTGCAACGATAGAGGAGTATTTATCAGGCCACGTGCTCACAGGGCATAAGGCCGAAAGAGAAGACCACAATGAGAGAGTTTGCAGTAGCCAAAGTCGGTAAGAGTTTCGGTACTCACGGCGAACTCACATTGAACCTCTACGACACTTTTCCTTCGGACTTCACAACAGAGGAACCGCTGTTTGTCTATGTAGATAAACTTGTGGTTCCTCTCTTTTTTGACCACTTCGAGCGCAGGGGTAAGAGTGGTGCTGTGGTGAGGTTTGCCGACCTTGACACCCCCTACCGAGCTGCCGAACTCATCGGCAAAGAACTCCTGCTGGGCTTTGAAGAGCCCGAGGAGGAAACATCTTTTGAGGAGGACGACGAGCTCTACTTGGAGGACTTTGTGGGCTTTGTGGCCACCTTTGAGGGCTACGAGGAGAGTGGCGAGATAGTTGACTTTGAGGATGATGAGTGGAATCCACTCTTCTATATCGACATCAACGATAGGGAGGTTATCATACCTGCGGCGGACGACTTCATTGTGGAGTACTCCCCCACCCAACGCACCGTCCACTTCTCTCTCCCTGAGGGACTGCTGGACCTCAACTAATCAGACACAAGACAAATAGAGCAAACAAGACAAACAAGCCACGAGTAACAAAATCGTTACCCGTGGCTTGTTCATTGTCGGTCGACGGCTAACGGAACACTTTTTGCAGGGGCAAGAAGTGTTATGAAAGAGAGAACTTTTTGCATCATCAAGCCCGATGCAATGCGCAACCGCACCGAAGGAAAAATTATCAACGACCTGTTGGAAGCAGGCTTCGACATTCTGCAAATGCGACTCGTCAGGCTCGACCGCAACGCAGCCGAGCGTTTCTATGAAGCACACCGAGGGAAGCCATTTTGGGAGGAACTAATTGACCTGATGACCTCCGGGCCCATCGTTGCCATACTGCTCGAAGGGGAGAATGCCGTGGCGGCACTACGCAGATTTGCGGGAGCCACCAACCCACGCACGGCCGAGCGGGGCACCCTGCGTCGCAAATATGGCACCAACATCACCCGCAACGCCATACACGCTGCCGACAGCCTCGGCAATGCTGCTGCCGAAGCATCGCAGTTTTTCTATTAGAGAGGATGTCGCCCCCTAAACCCCCGCAAGGGCTTTCAAGCGGGCAATCTCCTCGGGCCAAAGACTCTCATCAATGGTTTCCAGCACAAGGGGCATATTGTCGAAACGAGGGTTGCGTGCGATGTACTCAAAGCACTCCCAGCCGATTTGTCCATATCCAAGCCTTTCGTGGCGGTCGATGCGACTGCCCAACGGGCGCATAGCCTCGTTAAGGTGCATACCTCGCAGGTAGTCGAGCGATATGATGCTATCAATCTGTGCAAAGGTGCGCTCGCAAGCCTCTGTGGAGGAGAGGTCGTAGCCCGCAGCAAAGGCGTGGCAGGTGTCTATACAATATCCCACCCTCGATTTGTCCTCCACACGGTCAATGATGTGGGCGATGTGCTCAAACGCAAAACCCACATTGGAACCCTGCCCTGCGGTGTTCTCAATCACCGCCGTAACGCCCTCGGTTTTGTCCAGAGCAATGTTGATACTCTCGGCCACGCGGTCGAGGCACTCGTCGAGTCCGATGCGTCCCAAGTGGCTACCGGGGTGAAAATTAAGCCTGTCGAGGCCCAACTGCTGACAACGAGCCATCTCCTCTATGAACGAACCGCGCGATTTGAGCAGGCTCTCCTCGTCGGGATGTCCGAGGTTGATGAGATAGGAGTCGTGTGGAAGAATCTGGAAAGGCTTGTAGCCTAACCTCTCGCACTCGTTGCGAAAAGCCTCAATGTCGCGCTCCGAAAGCGAAGGAGCAAACCATTGACGTTGGTTTTTGGTGAAGAGTGCAAAGGCCGTAGCCCCTATGTTGTGCGCATTGACGGGTGCATTCTGACCCCCTCCTGCTGCGCTGACGTGTGCTCCAAAGTATTTCATACTGTCAATAAATGTTTCTGTGTGCAATTTTACTCTACTACAAATGTAAGGATTTTTCGTGTAAATCGTTATCTTTGTGCAATCATATATTTTTATGAGCATATAGGAACGACTTATGAGGAGTGTTGTGCGCAAAATATTTGTGTTGATTGTGGCGTTGGTGGGCTTTGCAGGCCGTGCCGATGCCCAATTCACCATACAACGACGCCAACCCGAACAACGCGAAGAGGTGAAGAGCGATCCCTATAAGGCATTTGGTGGTTTTGTGGACAACAAAATTCAGAACGACTACTACGACCACGCCGCTTGGCTGGCCGAGCGCAAACGTATCCGCAAACAACGCAACACGTTGGAGATACAAACCACCTTCCAAACCTCGGCGCTTCAATTTGAGAATTGGACGGCCGGTGGTAACAACACCTTCTCCGGTCTGGCCACTATCTTTATGCGCCACCAATACAAACGCAACAAGTTTGCCAGCGACCTGACCATCAACGGCCGCTATGGTATCAACTACATCGACAATGCTCCCTTCAAAAATGTTGACGAGATAAAAATCAAAGAGCTCCTTTCGTGGGACATTCAGAGGAGTGGTTGGTCCTATTCGGTAACCATCAACTTCCGCACCCAATTTGCCGACGGCTTCGTATCCCGCACCGACAACACACTCAAATCGGCCTTTATGTCGCCCGGCTATTTTGACGTGTCGGGAGGTTTTACCTATGCGCCCAAAAACGCTCCCTACAAGGTATCACTCTCGCCCATTGCGGGCAATATGGTATCAATGTTGGATGAGAGGCTCTATGAGAAGGGACTTAATGGTGTGCCTGCCGGCGAGAAGATTTACAGTATGATTGGCCCTTCGGTCAACATCTCCTACGACAAACATTTCTTCAAGAAGATGTTGCGCTACCGCAGTACGCTCTATGGTTTCTATGGTCTTAACGACCTCGCAACACCCCCAACAGTCAGGTGGGACAACACGGTGGATGTCAACTTGTCGAAATATTTGAGCATACAACTCTACGGGGTGTTCTACTACCTCAAAACGGCAAGTATCAAACCACAGTATCAATACTCGGCGACTGTGGGACTTTCCTACAAGTTTAAGAACAAATAGCGATGAACGCAAACAAGAAAAACACAACGTGGTGGTTTGCCGTGGTGGTGGCCTGTGCACTTGTAGCAGGCTCGTGGTTGGGTTATGCCACCGCACCCAAAGCAATCGCCCCAAAGGCCACGGGCAGTGTGGCCTCACCTCTGCGAGGAGCATCCAAGATTGACCTCACGTTGGGACTTATCGACAGGGTGTATGTCGATTCGGTTGACCGCAACGCCATTGTGGAGGCTCTGATGCCACGTCTTATGGAGCAGTTGGACCCCCACTCCACCTACATCCCCGCCAGCGAAATGCAACAAGTCAACGAGCCTTTGGAGGGTGAGTTTGACGGCATTGGCGTAGTGTTCAATATGGCTACCGATACCGTTGTGGTGCTCAACATCATTGCCGGAGGCCCAAGCTACAAGGCGGGTGTGTTGCCCGGCGACCGCATCGTTACAATTGATGGCGACACCGTGGCGGGACGCAAGATTGAGCAAAACAAGGTGGTCAGCCGACTGCGTGGCAAGCGTGGCTCGAAGGTAACCATCGGCATTGAGAGGCAGAACGTAGAGGGCCTTGTGGATGTTACAATCACAAGGGATAAGATTCCGATGAAGAGCATTGACGCCGCCTTTATGATACGCCCAACGGTGGGCTATGTGAGGCTGACAAGTTTCGCACGCACCACCCACACGGAGTTTGTGGAGGCCATCAAAGGACTCAAAAAACAAGGTATGGAGAGCCTTATTTTCGACCTCAGGGGTAATAGTGGCGGCTATCTCGACCAAGCAATACTGATGACCAACGAGTTCCTGCCCAAAGGCAAACTGATGGTCTATACCGAAGACCGACTCGGAGGTCAACAAAAGGAGTATAGCACGGGCGGCGGCCGACTCACCGAGTTGCCACTCGTGGTGCTGATTGACGAGTATAGCGCATCGAGCAGCGAGATTGTGGCCGGTGCGTTGCAGGACAACGACAGGGGTACGATTGTGGGCCGCAGGTCGTTTGGCAAGGGCCTTGTACAGAGCCAGATACCCTTCAACGATGGCTCGGCCATAAGGCTCACCGTGGCCAAATACTACACCCCCACGGGCCGTTCCATCCAAAAACCCTTTGTGCGAGGGGCCGAGGGCTACAACGAGGATATCTGGAACCGCTACGAGAGCGGCCAATTCTTCTCGGCCGACAGCATCCACTTTGCCGACTCGCTCAAATACACCACCCCGGGAGGTAAGACCGTCTATGGCGGAGGCGGCATTATGCCCGATGTGTTTGTGCCACTCGACACGCTCGATATGACACCATACTACTATGCCGTAACGGGCTTCAACATCCTCTACCGCTACACACTCGACTATGCCGACAAACACCGCAAGGCCATCAACTCCATCCGCACGGTGGAGCAGTTGGAGGCCTTCCTCGATGGCGACAAGACTCTCTTGGAGGACTTTGTGCAGTATGCCTCCGAGAAGGGCATCAAGCCCAACCGAGCCGAGATTGCCAAATCGAGGGTGCTCATTGAGTCGCTCCTGAGGGCCTACATCGCACGCAACACCGAGTTGCAGGACAATGGCTATTTTTCGCAGATTTGGCCCGCCGACCCCACCCTGCTAAAAGCCTTCGAACTACTGCAAGAGTAGGAGGGGTTAACGGGGAAGAGAGTGAAGAGAGTGTGCCTTTGTTGTGTGCCACCCCCACGCTGGCACGGCAGAGTGTCAAAATGGCACAAAAATTGGTTTGGCACATTGTTTGCCCTCTTGACGAGTGTCGTTCGGACGCAAAAACAGAACTAAAAACATAAAAAACACGAAACACTATGAGCGTAAAACCACTTTCGGATAGGGTACTTGTTCTGCCCAATCCCGCAGAGGAGAAGACCGCAGGCGGTCTGTACATCCCCGACACAGCAAAAGAAAAACCCCTTGCAGGCAAAGTTGTGGCCGTTGGCCCCGGCACTGCCGAAGTTAAGATGGAGGTAGCTGTTGGCGACACCGTATTGTATGGTAAGTATGCCGGCACCGAGATTCACATCGACGGCGAGGACTACCTCATTATGAAACAGTCGGACATTATGGCCGTAGTGGAGTAGGCGGGGGCAAATTCAAAATGCAAAATGCAA
>JAZNNC010000034.1:0-22732 GCA_045580045.1 Tidjanibacter sp. | reverse complement strand
CTCCATTCCCTCGTCGCAGGGACAGGAGGACCACGTGAGTATGGGCTCCAATGCGGCCACCAAGTCGGCCCGTGTGGTGGACAATGTGGAGAGGGTGCTGGCCATCGAGCTGTTGAACGCTGCCCAAGCGTTGGAATTCCGCCGTCCGCTCAGGTCGAGCGAGCCCATTGAGAGGCTCTTTGCCGACTTCCGCAAGGTGGTGCCCTTTGTGGACACCGACAGGGTTATCTATCCGCTGATAGACAAGGCGGTGAAGTTCTTGCAGGCAAGCACACAACCACTCCACCCATAAGTTAGGAGTGGTGCCCTAAGGACGGATAGGTCTGTTATTTTTCTTGATTGAGGTTAAATATAAGAAAGGATGAATTGTTTGCTAATCAAAAACATAGGCACCCTTGCGGGTATTGTGCCTGCCGACACACTACTGCTACGTGGAGAGCAGATGGGCTCCGCAGGGCAGATTGACGGTGCGTGGCTCTTGGCCGAGGATGGGGTGATTGTGGGCTTTGGCCCTATGGATACGTGCCCGGCAGAGGAGGCCGACGAGGAGGTGGTGGACGCATCGGGTAGGGTGGTGTTTCCTGCCTTCTGCGACTCCCACTCACACATTGTCTATGCAGGTTCGCGCGAGGGCGAGTTCAGGGATAAGATTGCCGGTATGACCTACCAAGAGGTGGCTGCTCGTGGCGGTGGTATTCTCAACTCCGCCGACCGACTCCACGAAGCCTCCGAGGAGGAACTCTTCGAGGCAGCCTACCACAGGGCGTGGAGGATGATTCGCACGGGTGCGGCCACGTTGGAAGTTAAGAGCGGCTATGGACTCACCACCGAGGACGAACTCAAAATGCTCCGTGTGGTGGCCCGATTGCAACGAGCATTGCCCGCTACGGTGAAGGCAACCTTCCTCGGTGCCCACGCTGTGGGTAGGGCCTTTGCGGGCCGCCAGAGCGACTATGTGGACTATGTGTGTGAGCAGATGTTGCCAGCCGTGGCCGAGCAGGGTGTGGCGGAGTTTGTGGATGTGTTCTGCGACGAGGGCTTCTTTACGCCCGACGAGACGGCCCGCATATTGGAGTGCGGAGCGAAGTATGGACTCAGGCCCAAAATTCACGCCAACGAACTCGCTTCGAGTGGCGGAGTGCAGGTGGGCATCCGTTATGGTGCCCTCTCGGTGGACCACTTGGAGGAGGCCAACGAGCAGGATGTGGCCGACTTGGCTGCCTCCGCAACCATCCCCACGGTGCTACCCGGTGCTTCGTTCTTCTCCAACCTTCCCTTTGCACCCGCACGCAAGATGATTGACGCAGGTCTTCCGGTGGCCATTGCGAGCGACTGCAACCCCGGTTCGTCGCCTTCGGGCAATATGGCTTTTTTGTGGAGCCTTGCGTGTATCAAGATGCGCCTTACGCCGGAGGAGGCACTCAGTGCGCTCACCATCAATGGTGCGGCCGCACTTGGGTTGAGTGCCGATAGGGGAGCCATCAGTGTTGGCCGTAGGGCCGACGTTGTCATCTCCAAGCCCGTGCCATCGCTTGCCTACATTCCTTACAGCTTTGGCGAAGAACTTGTGGATAGAGTAATCATTAACGGTAAAATTGTATAGACCTTATGAATAATTTTGTTTTTCAAAACCCTACGAAACTGATTTTTGGAAAGGGGCAGATTGCTCGATTGACAAAAGAACTCCCCAAAGATAAACGTATCCTTGTAACCTTTGGCGGAGGCAGTGTTAAACACAACGGAGTGTATGACCAAGTGGTGGAGGCTCTCAAAGGTTTCGACTTCCTCGAATTTTGGGGTATCGAACCCAACCCAAAGGTGGAAACATTGCGTAAGGCCGTTGAGGTGTGCAAGAGGGAAAATGTGGGCTTTCTGCTTGCCGTTGGCGGTGGTAGCGTGCTCGACGGCACAAAACTGATTGCTGCGGCGGCTGTGATTGAGGAGGATGCGTGGGAACTTGTTTTGCACCCCGAACTGCTACGTGGCAACATACCCTTCGCGAGCGTGATGACTCTGCCTGCCACCGGCTCCGAGATGAACCGTGGGTGTGTGATTTCCAACCTCGCTACGGGCGAGAAATATGCTTTCTACAACACCTACCCCACATTTTCGATTCTTGACCCCACAACAACCTTCTCGCTGCCACGCTTCCAGCGAGCCTGTGGTTTGGCCGACACATTTGTACACGTCATCGAGCAGTATCTGACAGATACGGCTATTTCGCCTCTGATGGACCGCTGGGCAGAGGGTGTGATGCAGACGGTGGTTGAGATTGCGCCGAGGGTGCTCTCCGAGGAGAACGACTACAACACGATGGCCGATTTTATGCTCTCGGCCACTATGGGCCTCAATGGTTTTGTGGGTATGGGTGTGCCACAGGATTGGTCAACCCACCGCATCGGCCACGAGATTACGGCTTTGTGTGGCACTACCCACGGCCAGACACTTGTGATGGTGCTACCCGGTGTGATGAACGAGTTGAGGGAACAGAAGGGAGCAAAGATTGTGCAGTATGGCGAGCGCGTGTGGGGTATCTGTGAGGGTACCATCGATGAGCGTATCGACCGCACCATTGCAGCCACCGAGGAGTTCTTCCGCTCTCTTGGCCTTGCTACACGCCTCTCGGAGTTGGGTATTGGAGAGGATGTTGTTGGGGAGATTGTGCGTCGCTTCCGTGAGCGTGGCACTCTGTTGGGCGAGAAAGCGAATGTTGACTACGCGATGGTGGAGCGCATTCTCTGCCAACGATTGTGAACACGAACCGCATTATTGCGGGGTGTTTCCTACCATTAACACCTCGATAGCAGCCCCTGTGTAAGGGCATACAAAAAAGACTCTCGGGAATTGAAGATACCCGAGAGTCTTTTTTGTATTGAGAATTGAAAATTGAGAATTGAAAATTGTGGTGCCTGCGGCGCATTTTTTATATCGGGTATTGAAAAAGATACCCAAAAGAGAATTGACAATTGACAAACCCCTCCGCCTAACGGCACCTCCCCTAACTTAGGGGAGGTGTGGTTGGAATAGCACGGGTAACGATTTTGTTACCCGAGAGTTTTTTGCTGTCAGTTATCAGTTGTCAGTCGTCAGTTGTTAACTGAAAACTGATAACTACTTAAAATTGGTGGCCAACGATGGCAAACTCGTAGTCGCTCCACACGGGGGCCGACTTGTAGGCACCGACACTCTCCGTGGGAACGTAGATGGTGCGGTTGGTGCCATTGTAGTCAAAACCATCAGGTCCCAGCAGCGGGGGCTCCACAGCAGGGCACCACACGTTCACAAGCCCCGAGCAATCCTCAAAGGCCCAGCCACCAATCTCCTTCACACTCTTGGGAATGGTGATGGAGGTCAGCGAGGTGCAGTTCTTGAATGAGTAGTCGCCAATGGTGTTCAACCCCTCGGGGAGGACAATCTCTGCAAGGGCGGTGCAGTTGCGGAAGGCGTAGTCGTCCAGAGTAACCACGCTCGCAGGCAACTCAATGTTCCTCAGATTCTCGCAGTTGTAGAAGGTGCTGTTGGCGATGGTGGTCAGTCCTGCGGGTAGGGTTATGGTTTCCAAAGCCTTGCAGAAGTAGAAGGCGTAGGTGCCAATGGTCGCCACCGTGTTGGGAATTGCAATCTCTTTCAGTGCATAGCAACTCTGGAAAGTCCTCTCGCCCACGGCTTTGAGCCCCTCGCGGAGGACTACATCGGTGAGTGCCTCGCAGGAGTAGAAGAGATAGGTGGGCAGAGCCTGCACCGAGGCGGGAATCTCAATTTGTTTGAGGCTCGTGCAGTTCTGGAAAGCCCTCTCACCAATGCTCTCCAACCCCTCGGGTAGGGCAATCTCGGTGAGTGCCGAGCAGTTGCGGAAGGCTTCGTTGCCAATGGTTTTGATGCTCTGTGGCAGGGTGATAGCGATGAGCAAGTCGCACCCATAGAAGGCATCTGCCCCTATGGCACTAACGCCCGTGAAGTATTTGAACTCTCGGAAGGCTTTGATGTCGTGGCCGGAGAAGGTGGTGCCTATGTCGCTCACGGCGGCAGCCTCTTTGTAGGAGAGTTGCTGGTCGCCATTGGTGTCCCACGCTAATACGCAGAGCACTTTGGTGTCGTTGTCGAGGAAGTTTATGGGGGCATTTTGCTGGTCGTAGTATCCCTCCAAGGGGATAATCACGGTCTGCCCGCTGGTGAGCACAAAGGTAACATCCTCGGTGCCAATTGTGATGGACTCAATGAGCGTTTCGCCATCCTTGCCATCTTGCCCATCCTCTCCATCCTTACCATTTTGGCCGTCTTTGCCATTTTCGCCGTCCTTACCATCCTTACCATCCTGTCCATTTGTACCATCCTTGCCGTGGCGAATGCTGATGGATGAGTTGTCGGAGAAGTGGATGGTGTAGCCCTCGGCACTCTCCTCTATGGAGGTGATAGTCAGCCGATTGGCGTAGGCTTCGAGGAGCGTTTGCACATCAGCAAGAGCCTCTTCCAGCTGCTTTTGTTCCTCTTCGAGTTTGTCCATTCGGTTGGTAAGGTCGCTGTCATCGTAGGAGCACCCAACGCTCAACACAATGAGCAGGGTGGCTATGAAGGGGAAAAGTTTTTTCATAACTCCAATCAATAAGTTTTCACAAAGTTATGAAAGATTTATCAACCCACCAAACATATTGTGCACGTGGTCGCTCTCCACACCCACAGGCACACACAAAAAGACTCTCGGGTAACGAAAATGTTACCCGAGAGTCTTTTTAGTTAATTTTGAATTCCTTATTTGATGCCCAATTTCTTCTTGGTGGCTTTGGGGAGAGCGTCTTTGTGAACGATGATGTTCATTGTTTTGTAGCGCACAAAGGCCTTCGAGGCATACCAAATGCCATCGTAGGCACCGCTCTTGCCCCACGAGTTCTTAACCATATAGTACTCGGTGCCCTCTTGGTCCACAGCCTTACCATAAATCAGCATACCGTGGTCATCGGTGGTCTCCCAATTGTCGTAGGCCTGCTGACGCTCCTCTTGGGTGCACCACTTCTGGGGCTGGGGTTTGGTGGTGAGTTTGCGCTCGGCGGGCGAGAGTTTCAGCCAGCGGGCCATATCCGAGCCGCTGAGCTCCTGCATCTTCTCCACGTCGGGCATAACGGCTATACCATCGCGAGTGAAGCCGCTCTCGCTCACATCGCTACCCCAAGCCACGGTGTAGCCCTTGTCGATGGCATTATCAAAGACCTCCATAAGCTCGTCAATGGGGAGGTTGTAGGACTGTGCCCAACGCCAGTTGTCGGGAATCTCCAACACGAACGACTCATAGAAGGGGTAGTGGGTGTAGGAGGTGAGCGAAACGTAGTCATCGGCGTTCAGACCGGTGGACTCATAGAACGACTTGGGGGTGTACTCCTTGCCCTCATAGGTGAAGGTCTCGGGGCACTCGCCGAGGTAGATGTCGTGCACTGCCTTGATGGCCTTCTTCCAGAGAGGCTGACCATTGGGGTCGAGTTGCAGGCTGCGGTGTTTACCTTTGGCAATGGCGGCAACAACTGCATCGCTCACTGCAGAGAGTTCGTTGTGGTTGCTGAGGGTGTCGCCATACATCACACCGGGGCGCATCTCTGCCTCAGGAACGAGGCCGTAGTGCTCCATACCGTAGATTACGTCGTAGAACGAGCCGCCCTGTGCAAACGACACATCGCCGTGGGTGCGCACTGCACGGTCGGCCCTGTCGAGGTAGGTGTGGTGTACGAGGTACATCTCCGAGAAGTCATACTCGCCCTTGCCCATACGCAGCAACTCCGACTCGATGAACGAGAGAGCCGAGTAGCACCAGCAGGTACCTGCGCGGTTTTGGTTCTTGATGCTTGTGATGGGGTTCTCCTTCACAATGGTAAACTTGAAGCCCTCCTCCTGCTTGGGAGTAGTCTCCTGTGCACTTACGCTGTAAACGGCAGCGATGGCACACATTGCAACGATAAGTTTTTTCATTCTGCTTTCTTTGTTTATTATAATAAATTAGTGTTATTACTCCTTTTTCTTACACTCAAAGCCGATGTTCATACCGTCGTAGCTCTTAACCACTGCACCGATTGCACCGATGGTGGCATTTGATGACTTGCTGCTGATGCTTTTGAGCAACTCCAACAAGCCGTCGGCCTTGAAAAGAATGTTGATGTTGTCGATGTTTACCACCATGCGGGTAGTGAAGCTCTTGCCTCCCTCGGTGAGCGAGAGGCTTACACTTTCGGTTTTCTTGTCGTAGGCCCACTTGCCCTTAACCTCTTTGCCGGCCAACTTGGTGGAGAATGTCCCATCCTCGCCAAAGGTGAACGAGAATGCACCCTCCTTGATGCCAATCTTTGCGAGGTAGGGCTCGATTTTGGCCTCTACGGTCTCGGCAGCCACGCTACCGCCTGCTGCGGTGAGTGCGTTGTCCGACTCAAACTCCACGGCAGCCTTAACGTAGGTCCACGTGCCGGGAATATCCACCTCCTTTACGGCAATGCCGAGGAGCTGTTGTACACCTTCGGGAACCACCTCGTCGATTTTGTCGCCTGCCACCTGCTTGGCTATGTTTTTCAGGCTACCGAGGTTGAATTGTGCGTTGGCAGCTGTGGCCACACAGACCATTGCTGCCAGAGTGATAAGAAGTTTCTTCATAACTTTTAGTCTGTCGTCTATTTAGTTATTAGCCTCAATTTTGAATTTTGAATTTTCCTTCCTCTATTCTGCCCAGAGTTTTACGAGGTTAACAAGTGTCTGCACCGAGCGGTACATTGTGTCGAGCGACACATACTCAAACTTGCCGTGGAAGTTCATACCGCCTGTGTAGAGATTGGGGCAGGGGAGGCCCATATAGGAGAGCCTGCTGCCGTCTGTGCCACCACGAATGGGCTTGATGATGGGGGCAACGCCGGCATTCTCCATCGCCTGCATAGCTTTCTCGATAATCTCGGGGTGTGGCTCGACCATCTCCCTCATATTGTAGTATTGGTCTTTGAGGATGAGCCTCACGGTACCTTCGCCATACTTGGTGTTGGCATAGGCTGTGATTTGCTCCATCAGAGTTTTCTTCTGCTCGAAGAGTTCGCGGTTGTGGTCCCTGACGATGTAGCTCAGTTCGGCAAATTCAACCTCGCCACGCATACCCACCAAGTGGTAGAAACCATCGTAGCCCTCGGTGTGCTCGGGCCTTTGGTGTGCAGGCAGCAGCGAGTTGAGTTCCATTGCTATCTGCATAGCATTGACCATCTTGTCCTTTGCCATACCGGGGTGGATGTTGCGGCCGCTCACCTCCCACTTGGCACTCGCAGCGTTGAAGTTCTCATACTCCAACTCGCCCTCCATACCTCCGTCAACGGTGTAGGCCACCTTAGCCCCGAAAGCCTCCACGTCGAAGTAGTCCACGCCTCGTCCGATTTCCTCATCGGGAGTGAAACCGATGCGCACTTTACCGTGCTTTACCTCGGGGTGTGCAATGAGGTACTCAGCCATAGTCATAATCTCGGCCACACCAGCCTTGTCGTCTGCCCCGAGGAGGGTTGTACCATCGGTGGTGATGAGGGTGTGTCCGACAAAGAATTTCAGTTCGGGGAACTCTTTGACGGTCATTGTCAGTGTGTCGTTGAGGGCGATGTCGCCACCGTCGTAGTTCTTCACAAATTGCGGCTTAATGGATGCGCCACTCATATCGGGCGAGGTATCGACGTGGCTGATGAAACCCACCACAGGGGCATTTTCGTAGCCCTCCGATGCGGGTATGGTGCCCATAACGTAGCCGTGCTCGTCCATCACAACCTCTGTGAGTCCAAGTTCAATCATCTCCTCTTTCAATGCACGCAACAGAACAAGTTGCTTGTCGGTCGAAGGGAATGTGATGCTGTTCTCGTCGCTCTGTGTGTCGTAGGCGACGTATTTCAAAAATCTATCTTTCAGTTCCATAGTTATTAGTCTAACGTCGACCGTCTACCGTCGACCGACTTGTCAATTCGTAATTAGTAGAGAGTAATTAGTAAATATTCCCTATTGCTCCTATTGCCCTTAAAGCCCTTAGGGAATTTAGGGAGTTTACTGTTACCCTTTCTACCCTTAATTTTGAATTATCAATTTTTAATTCTCTTCGAGTCCCAGATGAAGTAGGCAATCAGGGCTGCGTAGGCGGCAAGGCCAACCCATTGTGCACCATTTGATGCAAACCATTCGCCCATAAATGGATCTACGCCCACATATTTGAGTATTGCGCTTACAACACCCATCAGTGCGCCACCGGCAATGAAGCCCGAAGCGATGAGGGTACCCCTGTCGCCCCTCTTCTTGTTGACCTCGGCATCCTTCGAACGAGTGGTTACAAACCAACTGATAAGGCCACCGACGAGGAGCGGAGCGTTGAGTTCCAATGGGATGAACATACCCAGCGCAAATGCCAGAGCGGGCACGCCAATCATTGTGAGGATGAGCGACAATGCAGCACCTGCAAAGTAGAGCATCCACGGAGTTACACCGCCTGTCATAAGGGGCTTGATAACGGCTGCCATAGCGTTGGCTTGGGGTGCAACGAGTGCGCCCTCGCCTGTGAAGCCATAGGTCTTGTTGAGCACCATCATCACGCCTGCCACGGTGGCAGCCGATACGAGTGTGCCGAGGAATTTCCAACTCTCCTGCTTCTTGGGGGTAGTACCCACCCAATAGCCGATTTTCAGGTCGGTAATGAAGCCGCCGGCCATACTCAATGCCGTGCACACAACACCACCGATAATCATCGCTGCGGTCATACCGCCCTCGCCCTCCAAACCGATGCTTACAAGTACCAACGAGGCCAAAATGAGAGTCATCAGTGTCATACCACTCACAGGGTTGCTACCCACAATGGCGATAGCGTTGGCCGCAACGGTGGTGAAGAGGAATGCGATTACAAATACAACCAACAGCGCGATTGCCGACATCCACCAATTGCCCAATACGCCCACGCGGAAGAATACGAGTGTGGTGATGAGTGTGGCGATGAGCACGGCGAGGATGGTACGCATCGAGACATCCTTGTCGGTACGCCTCTCCTCTGCACCGCTCTTCTTGCCTTTCAGTTCGCTCACTGCCATACCGAGCGAGTTTTTGATGATGCCGGCCTGCTTTACTATGCCTATGATACCGGCCATTGCAATACCGCCGATACCGAGAGGTTTACCGATGTAGGCAAAGAGGTTCTCGGGTGTGAAAATTAGCTCCGGATTGGCCAGCAGGCCCTCGTTGGTGATACCCAGCAGAGTCACAAGCCTTGCAGCATCGAAACTACCCTCCAACGAGCCAACCATAGGCACAACAAAGAACCACACGAGGAACGAACCTGCACAAATGAAGGCGGCATATTTGAGGCCCACGATGTAGCCCAGACCGAGTACGGCAGCCGAGGTGTTAATCTTGAAGACGGTCTTGAACTGCTCGGCAGCGTGTGCGCCCCAAGCGGTGATGCGGGTGGTGATGGTGTCGGCCCACAGACCGAAGGTGCTCACCACAAAGTCATACAAACCACCAATCAAGCCGCTAATGGCCAACAGTTTAGCTTGTCCCTTCTGTCCCTCGCCACTAACGAGTACCTCGGTGGTAGCCGTGGCCTCAGGGAAGGGGTATTTGCCGTGCATCTCCTTAACAAAGTATTTCCTGAAAGGAATGAGGAGCACAATGCCCAACAGACCGCCCAACAGCGAAGAGAGGAAAATCTGGTAGAATTGGGCCTCCAAGCCGAGGATGTAGAGCGCAGGCAGAGTGAAGATGGCACCTGCCACAATCACACCACTCGAAGCACCGATGCTCTGGATGATTACGTTCTGACCGAGCATATTCTTCTTGCCCGTCATTGTGCCAACGCCAACGGCGATGATGGCGATGGGAATGGCAGCCTCGAATACCTGACCTACTTTAAGTCCGAGGTAAGCAGCTGCGGCAGAGAAGATTATGGCCATTAATACACCCATTCCCACCGAGTAGGGAGTAACCTCCTTCGGGCTCTCGGATGCTTTCATAATGGGCACATACTCTTCGCCTTCGGCCAATGGGCGATAGGCGTTGTCTGCGAGTTTTTTGATTTGTTTGTTTTCCGACATTGTTCTATATGTTTTTTGTAAAATTCTTCAACCTACAAATATAATAATTTATGTTGGAATTCCTACTCTCCGGCCCTCTATTTTCCCACTTTTAGTGGGAAGAAGGGTTGTGGCCTTGCAACTCCGCAAAAAAAGAGTACCTTTGTATGATATTTCAGCAGATAAGAGATGAAAAACATTCGCAACTTTTGTATAATCGCCCACATCGACCACGGTAAGAGTACTCTGGCCGACCGCCTCCTTGAACAGACTGCAACCCTCTCCGAAAGGGAGTTGCAAAATCAGGTGCTCGACGATATGGACCTCGAACGCGAAAAGGGTATCACCATCAAAAGCCACGCTATTCAGATGCAGTATGTCAGGGATGGGCAGACATATACGCTCAACCTGATTGACACCCCCGGACACGTGGACTTCTCCTATGAGGTGTCGCGTGCCATTGCCTCGTGCGAAGGTGCATTGTTGGTGGTGGATGCCTCGCAGGGTATTCAGGCACAGACCATTTCTAATCTATACCTTGCCCTCGAACACGACCTTGAAATAATCCCCGTAATCAACAAAATTGATATGGAGTCGGCTATGGTGGACGAGGTGAAGGACCAGATTGTGGAGCTGCTCGGTTGCGATGAGAACGAGATATTGTGTGCCTCGGCTCGCACGGGTGTCGGCATTGAGGAGATTTTGGATGCTATCGTGGACCGTGTGCCTGCCCCGAAGGGCGACGAGAATGCACCCTTGCAGGCTCTGATTTTCGACTCGGTGTTCAACTCCTACCGTGGCATCATCGGATATTTTCGTGTGATGAATGGCACGCTTCGCAAGGGCGACCACGTTAAGTTCTTCAATACCGGTTCGGAGTATGATGCCGACGAGATTGGCGTGCTGAAACTCAAATTTGTTCAGCAGGACGAGATAAAGGCCGGCAACGTGGGCTACATTATGTCGGGCATCAAAGCCTCGAAGGATGTGAAGGTGGGCGATACCATCACCCACGTCGACAGACCTTGTGCGGAGGCTGTGGAGGGATTTGAGGATGTTAAGCCGATGGTCTTTGCGGGTGTCTATCCTGTGGATGCCAGCGAGTATGAGGACCTTCGTGCCTCGCTCGAAAAGCTCCAACTCAACGATGCTTCGCTCACCTTTGAGCCGGAGAGCTCGTTGGCGCTGGGCTTTGGTTTCAGGTGTGGCTTCCTCGGACTGCTGCATATGGAGATTGTGCAGGAGAGGTTGTATAGGGAGTTCGATATGGACGTGATTACCACCGTTCCCAACGTGTCGTTCAAGGTTACGACCAAGAAGGGCGAGGTGGTGGATGTACACAACCCGTCGGGACTGCCCGACCTCACAATGGTAGAGAAGATTGAGGAACCATATATTCGTGCACAGATTATCACCAAGACCGACTATCTCGGTGCTGTCATCAAACTCTGCATCGACAAACGTGGTACACTTGTCAATCAGGTGTTCCTCGGCCCCGAGAGGGTGGAGATTAACTTCGATATGCCCCTCTCGGAGATTGTTTTTGACTTCTATGATAAGTTGAAGAGCATCTCGCGTGGCTATGCGTCGTTCGACTACCACCAGACGGGCTATCGCGAGAGTAAACTCTCCAAGTTGGATATCCTGCTCAACGGCGAGCCTGTGGATGCTCTTTCGTCGCTCATCTACACCGACCACGCCTACGACTTTGGCCGCAAGATGTGTGAGAAACTCAAAGAGCTCATCCCCCGCCAGCAGTTCGACATTGCCATTCAGGCGGCCATTGGTGCGAAGATTATCGCCCGTGAGACGGTGCGCCAGGTGCGTAAGGATGTTACGGCCAAGTGCTACGGTGGTGATATTAGCCGTAAGCGTAAGCTGTTGGAGAAACAGAAGAAGGGTAAGAAACGTATGCGCCAGATTGGTAACGTACAGGTGCCCCAATCGGCATTCCTTGCGGTGCTGAAAATGGACTAACGATTGTCAACCGAAAATGAAATAGACCGTCAACCGACACAAAAAAAACTCTCGAGTATTAATATTTATTATTATATTTGTGGAGGCAAACGAATTATATATATTATGAACGTGAGTTCAATATAAGGGTATCGAATACCCCTCTCGATTTTCGGGGGGGGTATTTTGTTGATTGTCAAATAGTTGCGCAAATACGCAAACTTAAATTATAATACCATGAAAAAACTGTTTACCATTTTTGCAACCTTTGCGCTGCTGTGTGCAGTTGGTTGCGAGGAGAAAGGGGACGACAATGTAGACCCCAACGACAAAACCGAACAGCCCGGGGAGAAACCCGATGACGGCAGTGGCGAGGAGCCCGGCGACGGCAACGAGGGAACCGATATTCCCGACGACGCCTACATTAGCACTAACAAAGAGGTTCTCACTTTTAGCCCCGATGGCGAGAGCGTAGATATTAAGGTATACAGCAACTACGAGTGGACACTGACCAACAATTGCGATTGGGTTACTACCTCCATTTCGGGTGGCGAGGCAAGCGAGGGTGGCACAACCATAACCCTTTCTGCCGATCTTACCTACGATGATCGCGAGGGTACTATCATTTTCAGTTGTGGCAAGGCAAAGAAAGTATTGGTGGTGTCGCAATCGTTTAAGGAGGCTATTATTGCCGATGAAAACAACACCTTCAACATTCCTGCCGAGGGTGGCGTAGCGGTGCTCAACTACGAAACAACCGTTGATTGCGAGGTCGTTATCCCCATGGACGCAAAGAGTTGGATAAGCGTTGCCTCTGCCGATGCCACTCGTGGCTTGGTGGCTGAGAGTGTAAACCTCGATGTTGCAGAAAATAAGACCTACGGTGCAAGAAGTGCCGTTGTGAAGGTTATTAAGAAGGGCGACAATACGCTATTTGCCGAGTACACCATCAACCAGGTGCAGAACGATGCGGTTATTGCAGATAATAACAACACCTTCAACATCAAGGGTTGGGAACAGAGTGTCCAGATAGCATACAAGACCAATACGGAGTGTAACGTAATTATCCCCGAGGAGGCAAAGAGTTGGATTTCGATTGCTCCCAAAACAAGGGCTTTGGTCAATGAGTCCGTAACTCTCAATATCGCTGCCAATAATATGGGCCTGGAGAGGAGTGCCGTTGTGAAGATTGTTGCTGCAAATAACAACGAGTTGTTTGCAGAGTACACCATTACACAAGCTCAGCGCTACTATATAGAATACACCTCTACGAATGGTTCTACCATTACCCCATATAGTAGTGATGCATTCGGCGCAACCATTGTGCGCAATAAGTATACTGACGGCAAGGGCTATATAGACTTTGATGCACCAATTACTTCGATTGGAGAGTGGGCATTCTCTGGTTGCACCTCGCTGACAAGTGTTACCATTCCCGACAGCGTTACTTCGATTGAAAGCAGGGCATTCGAAAATTGTACGAGCCTTGCGAGTGTAACTATTCCCGACAGCGTTACTTCGATTGGATATAGGGCATTCTATGAGTGCACCTCGCTGACAAGTATTGCCATTCCCGACAGCGTTACTTCGATTGGTAAATATACATTCTATAATTGCTCCTCGCTGACAAGTGTACATATCACTGATATTGCTGCGTGGTGTGGAATTATTTTTGGTAACGGCTCTGCCAATCCGCTTGGCTATGCCCATAATTTATACCTCAATGGAGAGTTGGTAACCAATTTGGCGATCCCCGACAGCGTTACTTCGATTGGAGATTGTGCATTCTATATGTGCACCTCGCTGACAAGCATTACCATTCCCGACAGCGTTACTTCGATTGGAAATAGTGCATTCTATAAGTGCACCTCGCTGACAAGTGTTACCATTGGCAATGGCGTTACTTCGATTGGAGATGAGGCAGTCCGTAATTGCACCTCGCTGACAAGTGTTACCATTGGCAATGGCGTTACTTCAATTGGAAATGCTGTATTCTATAATTGCCGCTCGCTGAAAGAGGTATATTGCAAGCCCACAACGCCGCCAAGTGGAGGTTCGAGCATGTTCTACAACAACGCTTCGGGCCGCAAGATTTATGTACCCACGGAGAGCGTGGATGCCTATAAATATGCCGCAGGTTGGAACGAATATGCCAACTACATAGTGGGCTACGACTTCTAAGGAGTTAATAGGACATATAGGGCTTGTAGGGCTTATAGGAGCAATAGGCATCTTAGGCCCTACAACAAAAAAACTCTCGGGTATTAAAATTCATACCCGAGAGTTTTTTGCTATTAGCCGTCAGCCTTTTAAGGAGGTTTGGGGACTCACGTTTTGCCCCTCCGCCTCACTAGGTGGTGGCTTTCCCTGATTAGGAAAGCAATTTTTCGAGGTCTGTGCAGAGGGTGTCGCAGTTGTGCTCCACGGAAAACAGGTCAATCAATGGCTGGCGTTCCGAGAAGTCCTCCTCCGTTTCGGCCATTGCGAGTGCCCTTTTCATACCCTCATACATACTCTCGGCGCTGTGGTCGCACTGAATGATGGTGCGGTAGCCGGCAAAGAGTTCCCTCGATGGAGTATCCTTGCCCGTCTCGCACACAATCACTCGATTGACTCGCAGGTAGGAGGCAATCTTACTCGAAAGGAACGGGTCTTTCTGTCGGTCGGCATCGATGTCGAGGAGCACTTGCGCCTCGGCAAAGAGGGGTGCGAGATTGTCGGTGTAGGGAGCAATGGTAACGTGCTTTTGCTCCTCGGGGGTGAGAATCTTCTTGAAGTGGCGGAGCTTGAACTTCATACCCACCAACATCAACTCCGCATCGGGCCTTTCGGCAAGGATGCGTTTGAACGCGCCGAAAAGGTGGTCTGGGGTACGCAGGCCGTAGAGATTGCCCGTGTAGAGGAACAGCGGACGCTTGGAGGGCGGATTGATGTGCCACTCATCGGGCGACGTGGTGTAGACTACCGATGTCTGCAAGTTGGGCTTGTGCTTGAATGTGGAGAGTTGGTACTCCAACATATGTTTGTTGGCCGAAGCGACATAGTCGGCTGCCGACCAGTTGCGCCTAACAATCCTCAGCCTGCCGTTGTAGTCGTTCTTCTTCCTTATCCACCCACCCGGCGCAGGGATTGCATCCACTCCGTAGATGGCAAACTTGCAGCCCACCTTCTGTGCAATGACCTTTCCGCACACAGCAGGGGTGAGTTGGCTGTTGGCACACAAGGCCAGCACAACGTCATAGTCCCGTGCTACAATCTCGGCAGCTTGTTGGCTCCAACGATTTGATATGGGGGTGGTGCCGAACCAACGCACACACTTACGATACCAACTGCCCATTTTTTTTGTAAAAGTCAGGTGATAGTGGGTGCGTATGTTGTCTATTTTGTTGTGTTCACCAACGGGGAAATTACGCAATAAATCCATCTGGACTTCTTGTCGCTTGGCAATGTTGGCCAACACTCTGTCATAGACGGAATTTGTTCCGTTTTCCGAACCGAAATATATTGCAAGAATTTTCATTATGTGCGATTTAAGAGTTGGATTATCAACTATTTACCGATGCAAAACTTGGAGAATACGTGGGCCAGAATTTCTCCGCTGCTAACCTCTCCTGTGATGGTTCCTATGGCTTCCAAAACATCTCTGACATCCTGTGCTACGAGGTCAGTGGAGAGTCCGCAGTTGAGGCCCTCGCGGGCCCTTTGGAGTGCGCTTTCGGCACGAAGGAGTGCTTCGTGGTGGCGGCTGTTGCTCACAACGGCCTCGCCCCTCATTACGTCGCTTGTGTCCACCATTTGGCGCAGTGCCGTGAGGAATTCTTCCACACCCTCGCCCCTCTTGGCCGACATTGCAATCCAACCGTCGGGTAGGGTGGTGTCGGTCGTGTGGAGGTCGATTTTGTTGAGCACTCTCACCAACTTTTGTTCCTTGTCAATGGCCACGAAATCCTCACCTACGCTATCGAACATTTCCACCACAATCTGTGCCTCCGAGAGAGCCTTGTGCGTGCGCTCAATGCCCATCGCTTCGAGTTTGTCGGCTGTGGAGTGCAGACCTGCGGTGTCGATAAAGCGGAACGTAACACCATCAATGACAACGCTCTCCTCGATGGTGTCCCTTGTGGTACCTGCAATGTCGCTCACCATAGCCCTATCCTCGCCCACGATGTGGTTGAGGAGTGTGCTCTTGCCCACGTTGGGTGCGCCCACGATGGCCACAGCCACGCCCCTCTTTATGGCGTTACCCGTCGCAAAGGAGCGTTTCAGCCTAACCACCTCGCCCTCGATTTTATCCAACAACCCCACGAGTTCTCCTCGGTTGGCAAACTCAACGTCCTCTTCGCCGAAGTCGAGTTCTAGTTCGAGCAGTGCGGCAAGGTGGAGTAGTTCGGCCCTCAGGGTGGCGAGTGCTATCGAATATGCTCCTCGCAGTTGAGTGTCTGCCATTGTGAGTGCGGCTTTGGAGTCGGCAGCGATAACGTCGGCCACTGCCTCGGCCTGCGATAGGTCCATTTTACCTGCAAGGAATGCCCTCTTGGTGAACTCGCCTGCGGTGGCGCTGCGTGCTCCGGCCTCCACTGCGAGCCTAACAATCTCGCTCACAACGTATGCCGAGCCGTGGCAGGCAATCTCCACCATATCGCCACCCGTGTAACTGTGGGGCGCACGATAGAGCGACACGACCACGTCGTCAATCCTCCTTGTTCCATCCATAATATAGCCATAGGCCATTGTGTATCCCTTCATTTCGGACAACGTGCGATGGTTGCCCATCGGGAGGAAGAGGGTGTCGCACAGAGCAATGGAACCACTGCCCTCGATGCGGACGATGGCTATGGCTCCCCCTGTGGGAGTGGCCGGTGCTACTATGATGTCGTCAAATAACATTCGAATTGAGAATTGAGAATTGAGAATTGAGAATTGAGGAACGCACTACCTTATGGTCTTGCAATTAGTACTCATCCCCTACGTTTGACCTCTATTTTAGGAAAATCTCCAACTTTTGGCCCACACGGATTTTCGAGGGGTCCTTGATGTTGTTCCACTTGCAAATCTGCTTGACCGTTACGCCATACTTACGAGCAATGAGCGAGAGGTTTTCGCCTTGTTTGACCTTGTGAATCTTGCTGTCGATGGTGAATGTGGGTATTTCGCCATTCTTCCTCGGGTTCATATATTCTCGCAGGTAGATGGTATCCTTGCCCATAATCTCTGCCTCGTGGTCCAAGAATTTCCCCACCTCGCCAACGGGCAACACGAGTGCATACTCGCGTCCTCTGACTGCCGGCACGATGTCCTGTTTGAATTGTGGGTTAAGTGCTCGGAGTAGATCTTTTGGGGTGCCGATGGTGCTGCTCACTTGGTCGAAGTGCATAATGCGACGGATGGTGAGGGTGTCGGTTGCTATCGGCAGAGGAGCCTCTATGGGTTTGATGTTGTGCTGCTTGTGGTAGTGAAAAGCATAGGTGGTGGCAATGAATGCCGGCACATATCCTCTTGTTTCGGGCGGTAGGTAGTGGTAGATTTCCCAGAAGGTCTTGCCGCCATCCGACCTACGCAGTGCTTTGTTCACATTGCCCGGGCCACAGTTGTAGGCAGCCAATGCCAAGAGCCAATCGCCATAGGTGTTGTAGAGGTGTTTGAGGAAACGGCAACCGGCGCTGGTCGATTTCACGGGGTCGAACCTCTCGTCAATAAACGAGCTGACCTCCAATTTGTAGCCCTTGCTGGTGCCATACATAAATTGCCACAGACCGGCAGCGCCCTTTTTGGAGCGAGCTTGGGGTATGAGGGCCGACTCAATCACGGGCAACATCCTCAATTCGAGGGGCATTTGTTGTGCATCCAACTCGGCCTCAAAGATGGGGAAATAGTATTGAGCCCTGCCGAGTGCGTTGCTGATGACCTGCTTGTTGCGAGTAGTGTAGGAGATGATATATTTTCTCACCACTTCGTTGTAGTCGAGCGGAATGGCCGAGCCGATGGCTTTGAGTCTTTCGATATATACCGAGTCGGGTATTTCGCTTGCCGGCAGGTCAATGGTGTCGGCAAGGATTTGTGGATTGAGAATCTCCTCGCAGGCCATAAAACGATTTTTCTCGCTCCACGCACACAGCATCGAGTCCAACTTTGGCATCACACCCTGTTCTACATTGGGCCTCACACCCTGCTCCACCGTTGGCTCTATGGTTGTTTCTGCCCCCACCTCACTTTTCTGTTCGGCCTCCGTATTCACCGTAGGCTCCTCAGCCTTTGGCTTGTCTGCATCGGGTGCAGGGTGTTCATTCTCCGTGTCGGGGCCGTAGAGTTCCTCCTCGGTGGGAGGTGTGGGGATTGTTTTACCCTGTGTGAGAGCTTTGAGTATGTCGTTTTCGTTGAGGTTTTGTGCTTGCACAGCGGTAGCACCCAGCAAGACAAAGACCAAACCAATAATAATTCTTTTCATTTAGAAGTTGAATGACATGCTGAACCCGAGATTGTTGGTGAGTCCGTCGGGGCCTGCGGTTTGTGTGATTTGAGGGCGCACCTCCATAGTGAGGTTGTCGCTGATGTCATAGGCTTGCATATGTGCGTCGATGTGTGCATCGGCCACTTGCACCAGATACACCGCAACGGTACCGATGATTGCAAGGTCGCGGTTACGGCGGTAGGAGTTTTTGATGGAACGCAACGACTCTTCGGAGGTGTTGGGAAATTCGCCCACGGTGTTGTCATCGCCATCGGTGGCGAGGTCGTAGGCGGTTTTGAAACGGTCGTAACCCCTTTGGTTCCAGTCGATAACATAGGCCATCGAAGCCAAACCGGCCACCACGATAGGCACTTTCCAATAGCTGCCATTGTAGATTTGACCTGCACCGGGACACACCAACGAAAGTGTGGTAGCCTTCTGGATGTGGGAGAGGTCGGACGGGTAGTTCATAACACCATCCACAAGAAAACCCATATAGGACGCCACAGCCGCACCCCACAGCAACGTGCGGTAGCTCTGATGTTTGAGCATTTTGGTTTGCACCGGAGTACGGTCGGCTTGTGTGGTGTTTGGGTTGGCCTTCATCACATCATACTCCGCTTTGTACTGTTTGTAGAGCTTGTCCTGCTTCAAGCCTGCCAATATCGGGAGGCTGATTGCTGCATACTCCACCGGTATCTTCCAATAGTTCTCCTCATAGAGTTGTGCAAAGCCGGGCACCACTGCGCTCACAGCCGTAACGAGCGAGAAAGATAGCGAGTCGCGGAAGAGCCAATTGTATCGCTCTTTTTTGAGCGTGTCGGTGGTCAATGTGTCTGCCACCGTGGTCAGCGTATCGGTTGCGATAGTCTTGGGTATCAACGAGTCTCTACGTGTGGAGAGCGAGTCGATGCGTCCCTGCATTGTTGCAATTGCTGTGGTGTCCTCTTGTGCAAGTCCCTCGCGTGCAACAATCAGCGAGTCAATGAGTCTGGAAAGGTCGGCAGCTTCGAGCGAATCTTGCTCTGGGGTGCGCACCTTTACGGCCTGTCTTAGGCCCGACTTAATTTCGAACCCCTGTGTGAAGTCGGCAATGGCAACGACCTCTTTTTTCTTTTTCTTCTTCTTTTTGCTCTCGTTTTGCTCCTTGTTGTCGGAGGTTTGCTCGGCGTTGGGAGCTGTGGTTTGGGCCACAACCCCACTTGGCAGTGCTGTCCACACCACCGCCAACAACAACAGACGAATTATGTTCCCTTTGAACCTAACCTTCATACTCTGTGTGGTTACAATCTTTCTTTGGGGCTATTTGGTCAACTTTTCGAGTTTCTCCACCAAACCTGCAATCTGCTGGTCGTTGGAGAAGCCAATGACAATCTTACCGCTACCATCGGCCGAGCGCTTGATTTTGATGTCCTCGCTCACCAGACGCGAGAGCTGCTCCACAATGCGGGTGTAAACCTCCGGGAACTCCTCCTCGGTGGTGGCTTCGGTTGCCGACTTACCCTCCGAGAGTTTCTTCACAAGTTGTTCGGTGGCCCTCACGGAGAGCTCCTTTTTGACAACTTTCTTCACAATCGAAGGTTGAATATTTTCAGGGGCAGCAGCGATAGCTTTGGCGTGTCCCATAGAGATAAGGTTGCCTTTCAGGGCAGCCTGTACCTCGGGGCACATTGCAATAAGGCGGAGGTAGTTGGCAACAGTCGAACGCTTCTTGCCAACCCTCTGCGCCACGGTCTCTTGTGTTACGCCACACTCGTCAATGAGTCTTTGGAGCGAAATGGCAATCTCCATTGCGTTGAGGTCCTGACGCTGGATGTTCTCCACAAGGGCCATCTCGTGCAACTCCCTATCGTCGGCCTCGCGGATGTAGGCGGCAATGGTCTTGCGGCCTGCGAGTTTGGAGGCTCTCCACCTGCGCTCACCACTGATGATGATATATTTGCCCCCATTCTCCCTGCGTACGGTGATGGGCTGAATGAGGCCGAGGGTGGCAATCGAGTCGGCCAACTCCTCCAAAGCATCGTCGTCAAAGACGGTACGAGGCTGCTTGGGGTTGGGTATGATGTTCTCAATGTCAATCTCTTCCATACGGCTCACGGCAGGTAACTCCTCCACATATTGTTCCATTTCGAGGATGGCACTCAGTCCGCGTCCTAAACCTTTTTGTTTCATATCGCTTGTGTTTGTTTTTAGCTGTTGCTTTGTTCCAACTTGTGTTCTGCAAACCGGATGTTATCCGTGGGCGCAATCTATTTCTTGCGGTTGCGGCGCAGGAACTCCTTGGCGAGTTCCATATAGCACTTGCTGCCAGAGGATGCGGCATCGTGCAAAATCACGGGCACTCCGTGGCTGGGAGCCTCGTCGAGCCTCACGCTGCGCACGATGATTGTGTCGTAGGTGAGGTGTTTGAAGTGCTCTTTGACCTCAAAGGTAACCTGATTGGCCAAGCGGGAACGCGAGTACATCGTCATAAGAAAACCCTCGATTTCGAGCGCAGGGTTGAGTTTGCTCTTCACCATCTTGATAGTGCCGAGCAGCTTACCGAGGCCCTCCAACGCAAAGTAGCCACACTGCACGGGAATCAACACCGAGTCGGCCGCTACGAGTGCGTTTACGGTGGTGAACCCGAGGCTGGGGGAGCAGTCAATAAAGATGTAGTCATATTTGTCCCTCACCTCGTCGAGCACCTTTTTCATTCGGAAGTGGCCGTCGGATAGCCCAGCAAGTTCGGCATCGGCACCCACGAGGTTGATGCTGCTGGGCAGGACGTGCAGTTTTTTCACATCCTCGGATTGCTCTATCACATCGTTGGCACTGCATTTGCCCACGATGCACTCATATATGCCATCATTCTTGATGTCGAAGCCGAGGCCCGAGGTTGCATTTGCCTGCGGGTCTGCATCCACAAGAAGTATTTTTTTGCCCATAATGGCAAGGTTTGCGGCGAGGTTGATTGCCGTGGTCGTTTTGCCCACGCCACCTTTTTGGTTGGCCAAGGCGACTATTTTACCCATAGTTAATCTTAATTTAATAGAGCAAAAGTAACTATTTTCTTCGAAACTTTCCCTTTTTTTCGGCAAAAATTGCTACATTTGAACTCGGAAAGTGCAAATTTACAATTTGAGCCACCCGAAAGAGATGTGTGGCAAAGTGAAATATTGTGCAATGTAAAGAGTGGATTTATAACAAGTTAAATTGGTTTATATGAACAAAAAGATTAATATACCTCCAAGCACCTCCGAAGAGGTTATTGAGGCGGTTGCCGAGGAGGTGGGTGTCGGAGCAGAAAAAGGTGCGAAAAGCGCTGGCGAAAATGGGCCTGAAATTGCTCCCGAAACAGAGCCTGAAATCGACCAAACGACGGGGCCGAAACGGGGCATTGGAAGGGCATCGAGGAGGTTCCCTTCGTGGGTTGATTTGTTTGCCACCGTAGGCGTGTTTGTGCTGTCGAGTCTAGTGGGTAGTGTCGTTGCGGTGGTTATTATGAAAATGCGTGGTACAGAGGTGCTTACACCCGACCTCACGTTGATATATTACCTTATCCAGATGCTTCCTCCGATTGGCTATGTTGCGTGGTTGCGCCACATGGCCGGAAGGCCTTGTGCGGTACATTTCAGGGTGAGTAAAGTGAACCTTCCGATGTTGCTTTGGGGGGTGGTTTTGCTGTTGGCTTCGAGTGTGGTTTTGGAGCCTTTGTTGATGCTCTTCCCGAAGGAGGAATACCAGAATGTTACCGATATGGTAGGGCTTGGCGGTTGGGCCATTTTGTCGGTGGTTGTGTGCGCTCCCGTCTTGGAGGAGATTTTGTTTCGTGGACTTGTCTTTGAGTCGTGCAGGGAGAGGTTTGGCAATGGTGCTGCGGTGCTCATCTCGGCCCTTTTGTTCGGCCTTATCCACGGCGTGCCGGTGCAGATTATCAACGCCTTTGTGGTGGGCCTCATCTTTGGTTACGTCTATCTGCGCACAGGCTCGCTCTTGTCGGTTATCTTGTTACATATGATCAACAACGGCATAGCCTACATTTCGCTTGCCTTCTTTGGCGATGCTGCCGAGACCACACTGCACGATTTGATTGGCCCCGATTGGCTCTATTGGACTGTCTATGGCCTTTCGGCAGTGGTTTTTGTCTATTCGATGGTGCGCCTTGTCCTTGTCCTCCGCAACGAAACCGAGCTGGAATAGGAGAGGGAAAAAAGTTCATATCGTCCTGCTGTGGCGATTGTAGAAAGTGCTCTTCGGTTGCGAGGAGCATTTTTTTTGCAAGGCAGGCCCGATAATAATGCGG
>JAZNNC010000033.1:0-3328 GCA_045580045.1 Tidjanibacter sp. | reverse complement strand
CCTGTTATTTCTTCTCCTCGAAAACCACCTCGCCATCAAGGAACTCCTCGGTTGCGATGAGCACAGGTTTCGGAATACGCTCATAGTACTTCGAAATCTCAATCTGCTCCCTGTTCTCGAAGGTCTCCTCCAACGAGTCGGTAGTGGACGAGAAGTCGGCCAATTTGCGATTCAACTCCTGTTTGAGCTCGGTCGAAATCTGGTTGGCACGTTTAGCGATAATGGTAACCGACTCATAGAGGTTGCCGGTAGGGCCATCAATGTCGGTGAGTTTGCGTGTTACCGTGTTGTTTGGTACGTTCCTTTTAATTTCCATAGCTTTACTATTGCATATTTATATTTGTATTCAGTTTACTCTCTCCCACCACATTGCCACCATCGCGCTCAATCTCTCCGGCATTGTGCTTGGAAAGGAAGTTCTTGCAAGCGCGGTGCATACGCTCGGCAGCCCTCTTGTGCTTGGTGTTGGGGAACTCCGAGATGAGGTTGTAGTATGCGTCCATCGCATCAAGGTAGCGGTCCACCTGCAACGACGACACCGAGTTGGTAGCCAGCTCATAGCACGCATCGAGCGTCAGATAGAGAATCTCCTCGCGGTGAGGCGTCGTGGGATAGTCGGACAAGGCATTGCGCAGGGCAATGATTGCCGATTTGTAGCGTCGTGTTTTGTAGTAGGTGCGGGCGTTGATGAACGACTTGTCGTAGAGCTTGTTGTGCAACTCTTCGAGCCTCATCTCACACACGCCCTTCTTGGGTGTTTCGGGATAGCGCTCCATATACTCGTTGATGGCCGAGATGGCCAACATCGTTGTTGTTTGGTCCCTCGAAGGAGCCGGCGAAGCGAAGTAATATCCCATTGCGTGCATATACTCCACATCCTCCAACAACGGACTGCGACCATAGGTGCGCCTATACTCGTCAAAAATCTGCGAACTTGTCGCAAAGTCGCCCTGCTTATAGAAGCAGCAACCGGTGTAGTACATAATGGTATCGGCCCTCAACGTTGCGCTGTATCGCGGAGAAATCTCCTCGAAGAGCTGCAAAGCGCGGTCAAACTGCCCTTTGTTGTAGTAGTCGATGGCGGCGTGGAACATCTGGTCGGAGTCGTTGACTTTGAGGAGTTTGTTGTAGGAACTACACCCCACAGCACCCACCACGAGCGCCAACACAACCATCTTTATCACAAAATTTCTCTTCATAAAACCCTTATCCCTTCTTTCGGCACCCGTTGCCCAAAGGGCATTTAGCGTGCAAAGTTACACATTTTTAACGACTCCCAAAAAATTATATTACATTTTTCCGCACTTTTTTCGTCCAAACCACCACTCCACCGAGCAATATCACCCTTCACAAAACCTCACAACCACAACCTTTGCACCACAAGAGTGGTCGGAAAGGCACGGGTTACAAAATTGTTACCCAAAATAAAAATGCGCCGCAGGCACCACAATTTTCAATTCTCAATTCTCAATTCTCAATTCTCAATTGTCGGTCGACGGTTGACGGTCGACGGTCGACGAAAAAGCCACGGGAAAACCCCGTGGCTTTTTCATCAACACACTGTGTTGTTGTGAGGCTATTTCACTGCCACACAGTCGATTTCCACGAGTGCGCCTTTGGGCAGGGCGGCAACCTCATAGCAGACACGGGCAGGGAACGAGCCGCTGAAATAGTCGGCATAGATGGCGTTCATCGCGCCAAAGTCCGAGATGTGTTGCAGCAGCACGGTGGTCTTTACCACGTCGCAGTAGTCGAGGCCCGCCTCGCGCAGAATTGCGCCCAAATTGTCGAGCGACTGGCGAGTCTGTGCCTCAATACCCTCGGGCATCTCACCCGTGGCCGGTACGAGGGGCAGTTGGCCCGAAACATAGAGTGTGCCATTGGCATCAACAGCCTGACAGTAGGGGCCCACAGCGGCAGGCGCAAGGGGCGAGCAGATTGTACGTTTCATAATTGAAAAAGTGTTGTGTTTATTTTTGGTTTATTATAGTTTTCTCGCCACAAATTTATATATTTGCCGTAGAAAGTCAAACTATAAAAACATAAATCGTTATGCGTGTAGCAATATATGGTGCCGGTTCGTTGGGCACAATTCTTGGAGCATACATCAGCAAGGCCGGTGAGCCAATCGAACTTATCAACCGCAACAAAGCCCACGTGGAGGCTCTGCAAACCAAAGGCGCACAGGTGGTTGGAACCGTTGAATTCACACAGCCCGTGGTGGCCTACACCCCTGCGGAGATGAGTGGCGAGTATGACATCATCTTCCTGATGACCAAGCAACAGCACAACGCCGAGGTGGTGGCTATGCTTAAAGGCTTTTTGGCTGAAGATGGTGTGTTGGTAATTTTTCAGAATGGTCTGCCCGAGATGCAGATTGCCGACATCTTGGGAGCCGAGAGGGTGCTGGGCTGTACCGTTGCGTGGGGAGCAACCCTCAAAGAGGCAGGCGTGTGTGAGCTCACCAGCGAGCCCGATGCGTTGTCCTTTGCGCTGGGTGCCATCACCCCACAGCCCCACAAATATTTCGGCGAGGTAAAGCGACTGTTGGAACTGATGGGCACGGTGGATGTGGAGGAGAACTTCATCGGCACCCGTTGGAGCAAGTTGCTCATTAATGCCGCCTTCTCTGGTATGAGTGCCGTGTTGGGTTGCACCTTTGGCGAGGCTGCCGGGGAGCGTGGCTCACGCCACATCGTGCAGGCACTCATCAAGGAGTGTATAGATGTGTGCGCCGCAGGAGGTATCCGCATCGAGCCGGTGCAGGGTAAGGACATCGTGAAGTTGCTCGACTACTCCGGCCCCATCAAAAAAGCCATCTCGTTCTTCATCATACCCATCGCCATCCGCAAGCACGCCAAACTCAAGGCAACTATGCTCCAAGACCTTGAAAAGGGCAAACCGACTGAGGTTGATGCTATCAATGGCGCCGTATCAGCCTTTGGCCGTAAGGTCGGCTGTCCAACCCCGATGAACGACCGCGTGGTCGAGATTATCCACGACATCGAGAAGGGAAAATTAACCCCAAGCTTCGACAATCTGAAACTTTTTTAGAGATAATATTCTGTAGCACATACCCTATGCCCGAGTTTAATAGAACTTGGGCATATTTTTTTGCAAAAATTTTTGTTTGTGTCATAAGTTGTCACAAATATCTTCTATTTTTGCAAAAAAAAATAGACAAACTTATGATTAACGATTATAAAGAGGTTAAAGAATGTGTTTATAAGGGCGAACTATACTCCGTTCGCGATAATGGTGCAGTATTTCGTCATAAGCGAGAAGGTAAAAGACTTCGCTTTGATGATGAAAGATGGACATTTGGATT
>JAZNNC010000032.1:0-59799 GCA_045580045.1 Tidjanibacter sp. | reverse complement strand
AACAGATTGGTTACCCGAGTGGCCTTTTATAGGTCGGCAATTGTAGGTCGGCTATCTTCTGATGATTGCTGCGAAACCTCCGCCGCTCTTCATCAAGTCGGATCGTAGCCATGTCGTTCTGTGAGCCAAGGAGTTGACTCTCTACCTTGTCTTCCTAAGACCGCTTGGCCTCCGACTTAACAGATTGGTTACCCGAGTGGCCTTTTATAGGTCGGCAATTGTAGGTCGGCTATCTTCTGATGATTGCTGCGAAACCTCCGCCGCTCTTCATCTCCACCGAGAGGGTGTCGCCACCACCGATGGTGCACTGTTCGATGCGGTAGTCGGTGCCCGTCAGGTCGGCGTTCACTCCGTCGAGGAACAACTCACACCTCCACTCGCCTTCGCCCAGAAAATTGAGCGGAACCTCCACCGTGCGACCTTCCCACGAGGTCATACCGCCCACATACCACACATCACCACTCCTGCGAGCCGTAACAATGTAGTCGCCCACCTTTCCACACACAACCTCCGTGTGGTCAAATGTGGCGGGTATGGCGGCAATGAAACGGGTTGTTTCATCCTCGGCCAGATAGTTGGAGGGAGTGTCGGTAAGCATCACAAAGGGTGCGTCGAACACAACGTAGGTGGCCACTTGGTGTGCTCTTGTACCTTGACTCATCGGGCGGTGGTTGATGGGGCGGAAGTCTGCTTTCGAGGCGTTAATCATCGCACCCTGTGTGTAGTCCATAGGGCCTGTGGCCATACGTATAAATGGGATTGTTACGTCGTTGCGGGGCATATCCACCTTGCTGCCGTCGGTCCATTTGAGTTGCTCCAAGCCATAGACACCCTCGTAGTTGACTACATTGGGCCACGTACGGCTTAATCCCGTCGGCTTGTACATCCCGTGGTAATCCACAATCATCTTGTGTTTGGCACACACTTCGGCAATGCGGTAGATGTCCCTCACGGTAGTCTGGTCGTGTGCGTCGAAGTAGTCCACCTTGAAACCCTTGACACCGAGGGCGGCATAGTGGGAGCAGACCTCTTCGGCTTGCTCGACCAAGAGGTTGCCCACAGCCCACAGAATCACTCCCACGCCCTTCTCTTTGGCGTGGCGGCAGATGGCCTCGATGTCAAAGCCGTCGATGGTTGCCAGCAGGTCGAAACCTTTGTACCAACCTGCGTCGATGAGGATGTATTCCAGACCATAGCGGGCTGCAAAGTCGACGTGGTATTTGTATGTTTCGGTGTTGATGCCAACCCTGAAATCGACACCCGTCAGGCGGTTGCCACTCCACCACTCCCAAGCCGAACGGCCGGGTTTAATCCAACTCGTATCCTCCAAACGAGAGGGTGCACCGAGGCGATAGACCATATCGTTGGTGGGCAGCTCTTTGTCCTGCTCGGCCCACGCTACAATGCGCCACGGGAAGGTGCGAGTGCCGGAGGTGATGGCCACAAGGTCGCTGTGGTAGCCGTTGGGGCGTTTGGCACCGGTGTTGTTCTTGCGGAAGTCGGTGGGCAGAGGGGAGGCCAAACCTTTCAGGCCGAGTCCGTTGGTGGTGGCGCTTACGAACAATCCGGGGTAGTCCTCCACGTCGGCCTCCATAAGCAGCAGTTTGCCCTTCTCCTCCACGTCTATCAACACGGGTAGAAAGGCCAACTCTTTGTGTGTGCCGACTTTGGAGATGGGCTCCCAAGCATATTGGCTCTCAAACGAACTCTCATACCTGTCCTTCCTCGGGCGGCAGTAGGGGATGACCAGCGAACGCTCTTCGCCAACTCTCCACTCCACAACCTCTTCGGCAATGGAAGTATCCTCTTTCAGGTTGGTACAGAAACGATAGGCCACACCCTCGTCGTAGGCCCTTAACTCCAACGACCACCCGCCACGCATCTGCAAGGTGAGGTGGTTGTAGGTGTCGTCCACCTGCGGGTTGCGATGTAGGGGTGCCGATATTGTTTGTGCCACGCTACCTTTTGTGGCCTTTCTCACTTTGGCGTTGTCGCCCAAGATGGTGCCGTCGGCAAGGCGGAGCGCGATGCGCGATGGGACAATCACTTCGGTTTCATCCACCAACACTCGGTAGTGGATTTGCTCGGCCACGTCAACAACAACAGAGAGCCTCTTGGAAGGGCTTTGCAGTGTGTACTCTTTGGCCAGTGCAGATGTGGACGAACACACCACCACTGCCAACAATAGTGCGAAGTGGGAAAGAAATTGTTTCATACGGGTTAATAGTTTAGGATGTAATCGAAATGTCGGTCGTCGGTTGACGGTCGTCGGTTGACGGTGGACGGTAATTGGCCTATTTGGGTGCTTTGCGGTAGAGGTAGGCGGCAATGATGAAGAAGATGAGGTTTGGTAGCCACACCATAAAGGTCGATACCCACCCCTGACTGCCTTTGGCAATCTCCTCAAAGACTCGGCCCAGCATAATGTATGTGAAACACAAAATCACACCGATACCGATGTTTACGCCCGTGCCGCTACGCATCTTGCGTGCCGAGAGCGATACTCCGATGACAGTGAGGATGAACACCGAAGCAGGATAAGAATATCTCCTGTGGCGTTCCACCTCGAAGATGCCTATCATATCGGAGCCTTTGGCCTTCTGCTGGTCGATGAACTCGTTCAGCTCGCCAATCTTCATTGTGGTTATGAGGTTCTCCACCTTGCCCAACTCCATCTTGGAGAGGTTGATAAGGGTGTCCAACTTCTCGTGTCGCTCGAAGATGTCGTCCTCGCCCACGAAGTGGTGGGTAACATATTTTGGTGCGGTCCAATGTCCGTTTTCCTCGTTGTAGCGGATGTCGGCAGCCTCCAACGACTCCACAATTTTGCTACCCTCAAAGCGCTCGATACTCATAAACGAAGCGCGATTGGATGTGCCGTTGAAGTTGCGTACATAGACAAACGTGCCCGGCTCAATCTGTCGGTAGATGTTGGGCTCGAACTGCTGGTTGCGGTTTTTGCGCAGATACTTACTCTCAAACTCCACCCTCTTCTCGTTGGCGACGGGTATGACTTCGAGGTTGAGGTAGAGCGACACACCGGAGATGACCATTGCCGACACAAAGTAGGGCCACAGCAGGCGGCGGAAACTCACACCGGCCGACTGTATGGCGGTGATTTCTGTTCGTCCGGCCATCTGTGAGGTGAAGTATATTACGGCAATGAAGGTGAAAAGGCCGCAGAAGAGGTTGATGAAATAGGGGATGAAGTTGACATAGTAGCCAAAGATGATGCGCTCCAATGGTGCCTTCATCTCGATAAAGTCGTCAATCTTCTCCACAGCATCAAATACCACTACAATAATGATAATCAGTGCGATGGCGAAGAAAAATGTGCCGAGGAACTTGCGGGTGATGTAACCATCAATCAACTTAAATCCCGGCCAAAGGCTCTTGCGACGCTTTATGTTGTTCTGTTCGTTACTCATATTTGACTACAAAAGTAGCAAAACAATTTTGAATTTTGAATTTTGAATTTTGAATTCTCACTACAATCGTCTTGCGAGCTTGACCACCATCTCATCCTTCCACGGCTTGAAATCGCCCTCGATGATGTGCTTGCGGGCTTCGCCAACCAACCATAGGTAGAAGGCTACGTTGTGGAGCGAGGATATCTGTGCGGCCATCATTTCGCCCGACACGCTCAGGTGTCGCAGGTAGGCCTTCGAGTAGAGCGTGCCCACAAAACTCTTACCATTGGGGTCGATGGGCGAGAAGTCGTCTTTCCACTTCTCGTTGCGGATGTTGATGATACCCTCCGAGGTGAAGAGCATACCGTTGCGACCGTTGCGGGTGGGCATCACGCAGTCGAACATATCCACACCTCTCTCGATGGCCTCCAAGATGTTGATGGGTGTACCCACACCCATAAGGTAGCGTGGACGGTCGGTGGGGAGGATGGCGTTGACCACCTCAATCATCTCATACATCACCGGCGCAGGCTCGCCCACCGCAAGGCCACCAATGGCATAACCATCGGCGTTGTACTGCTTTACGAACTCCGCAGCCGAAGCCCTCAGGTCGGGATAGGTGCAACCCTGCACTATGGGGAAGAGGGATTGGTGATAGCCATACTTTGGCGCAGTTCGCTCATATTGATTAAAACACCTTTCGAGCCACCTCTGGGTCATAGCCAACGAGCGTGCCGAGTAGCGGTAGTCGCTCCTGCCGTCGGGACACTCGTCGAAGGCCATCATAATATCGGCTCCGATGGTGCGCTCGGTATCTATGACGCTTTCGGGGGTGAAGATGTGTTTTGAGCCGTCGATGTGGCTCGAAAACCTCACTCCCTCCTCGGTGATCTTCCTGCGTGCTGCGAGCGAAAAAACCTGAAAACCACCACTATCCGTGAGCATCGGGCGGTCCCAAGTGCTGAACTTATGCACGCCACCGGCCTTTTCTATTATCTCCATTCCGGGACGAAGGTAGAGGTGGTAGGTGTTGGCCAGGATGATTTGGGCCTCCACGTCATCCCTGAGGTCGCGGTGGAAGATACCTTTCACCGTAGCCGCAGTGCCTACGGGCATAAATATGGGCGTTTGGATGTTACCGTGCGCTGTTTCGATGAGTCCCGCACGCGCCTTCGTTGCGGTGTCTGTATTTTGGAGTGTAAATTTCATAACGCAAAAATAGCGAATAGAATTGAGAATTGAGAATTAAGAATTGAGAATTAGTAAATATTTTTCCCTTTCTGCCCTTAAACAGACCTCACTCGCCCGTTGGGTACCCTCTGCCCTCGCTTACTCGCATTTGCGAAAATGGAAAATTAACAAAAAGCGTGTGTTCTGCCTGGCGGAACACACGCTTACTGTTGTTGGTGATGAGTCTAAAAACTTTTCAGGCTGCTCTCCGGAGCGTCCACTTCGCCTTGTGCTCGGCGGAATTTGCCGAAACGGATGTAGGCCGATATGTTGATGGAGCGTCCGAGCACCTCGTTGGAACTGTGGCGGATGAATGTGCCCGAGCGGATGGTGCTCTCCACAAATTTGTGGCCGTGCAGAATGTCGCCCACACGCACCGAAAGTCCCGCTTTGATTTTGGGGATGTCGGTTCTGAACGAGATGCCCAGCGAGTGGTAGTATCCGTAGTCCACTGCCTGTGCAACGGCTGCCGTGGGGCGTGCCGAGTAGGAGGCGCTGATACTTGTATTGTCAAACCACTTGTTTTTGCGGAAGTTGTAGGATGCCGAGGCCGACCAATCGAATGTGTTGATGGTGTTGCTGTACCCCTCGGAGATGTTGTAGGTGGCGGAGGTGAATGTGCCATACAAACCTATGGATGCACGTTTGAAGGGATGCAGATGTAGGCTTCCTCTCACTTCGTGTCGCAGCTCGTTGCCAAAGTTGTCGTAGGTGCTCACCGTTACACCGTCCTCCCTCATCTCCGTTATGGGGTTGATGGAGTTGTCAACGTATGTGAATTGGTATGTTGGCATTCCTATTGAGAGCCATCTTGGAATCCACTTAACCCCTCTCGGCATACGAGAACTGATGGTTATGCCATAGTTCATTTCCGGGCGCAGATTGGGGTTTCCATAACGCAGGTGCATCGGGTTGCTGTCATTCACGTATGGGTTGAGCAACGAGAAGGATGGTTGCATTGGCATCGCCTTCAACGCAACGGATAAAGGCACCAAGAATTTATTTACATTAAAATGGCTTTGTGCTTGCCAAGTCCACATCGAGTAGTCGAGTGGGGTGTTGTTGGTGTCGCGATATATTCCCTTAGTGCTGTCGTGTTTCAGGTAAAACCTAAGACTAAAAGATCTCCCTTTTTGCCTAAAAAAGGCGGAGATGTCTGCCGATACGATGTTTTGGTTGTAAATCAAACCTTCTCCGGAAATTGGCACGAAATCATTGTTGTTGTCGGATGTTTCACGGGTGGAGTTGTTGTCGTAGCTACGCCCTGAATAGGATAGACCAAGGGAGTAGATTGGGAATCCCTTTTTCTCGTTTGGTGTAAAAGAGCCCCTTAGAGTTGCATCGAATTGGTCCTGCTGTGTGAAGCTGTTGCTGTGTGTGGCAAAGGCAGAATCGTCGGCATAGTCGGTGTTCACCCACGAGTCGGTCGTGCTTTCGTTGTGTGTGTATGCCGAAGTGAAAGTCAATGTTGACTTTTTGGGAGCTATCGGGAGAGTTAAGTAAAGGGAGCCTCCTATGTTAAGTGGCGAAGATTGATTGCTGTTGGATGTGGAACTCTGATAGTTGGTTTTGTTTCCCGTCGTGCCATCTGCGCGCCACGCCTCCGAAGAGCCATATCTGTTTTGGTCGGCAAAGTTGCCACTTATTGCGATGGAATAATATCCGTTGTTGTTAAAACCATTGGTGTAGTCTAACCTCAATTTATGAGTCTGCCCTCTTGTGCTGTCGGCAGCGTTGTTGTGCTGAATGTAGAGCGGCGCACCGCCCTCGGCACCAAGATACTCCGAGAGGGAGTTTTTGTGGAGCGTGGGCGAGTGGGTTAGGGAGTAGGCATAGTTGGCACCAAAGGAGAGCCTTTTACCCACCTTTGCACCCACATCGACATTGGCTTTGTAGTTTCCCTCTTTGGGGGTTGCATCACCAACTATCTCGCTTGCAGCACCAATGGGTAGTGGCTGATTGGTCTTGATGTTGATGATGATTTCCTCGTTGCCGTACTCGGCCGAGTGGGGCATAATGACCTCAATCTCGTCCATCACTGCTGCACCAATGAACTCCATTGTATATTGACGCTTCTCCGAAATGAGCGAAGTGGGTTTGCCATCAATGAGAATCTTCTCGATTTTGCCTTCGTCGTGGTGAAATATGCCTCGGAAACCTGTTTTGAGCCCCGGTACTTTTGCCAAGATGGTCGCCATTTTGCGATATTTGGCCTCAGGGTCCGCCTTTACGTTATAGACCAATCGGTCATCTTTCTCTATTACGAGAGGTTTGACCGTGATGCCCTCAATTTCTACACCTGCTTGAAGGTCTATGTTGCCGAGGTTTGTGCTTTTGTTATCTTCTCCAAGCTCAATATTTTTTTCAACCGTTGCATAACCCACCGAGGATATTACCAATTTGAACGCTCCCTCCTTGTTGTAGAACAACGAAAACGCACCTTCCTTGTCGGCTGCTACCGCCGAAACGCCTTTGCCTCTTGCATCCGTAAGCACCACCGTAGCATAACCCACACCATTTCCCGACGCACTATCCACAATGCGCCCTTGTAAAATGTGTTCGGCAGCGAACACACCGGTAACACTGCCGAACAACAATATTATGAATAAGAAAATACGTTTCATAATGGAAAGAATGATGATTTTGTCCACAAATATAAGAAAATCAAACAAAAAAAGCAATTTTTATGTTATCTTTTTTACTTGTGTGGCTGGTATCTGAAAAGGTTGAGATGTTGTGGAAAATGTAGTGGGGCTTGGGTGGGAAAACAATACCCCGCAGAGGAGATGGTAGAATGGAAATTTTTGCTATATTTGCAAAATGTTTACGTAGTAAGAGCGTAGAAATTACACAGCAAAGCAATGAACGACTTGGGTTTTTTGGGCAATTTTGTGGTCGAGGGCTACCTGTGGCAGAGCCTTGTGGCGTTGGGTGTGCTGGTTGTTGCATTTGTGGTGCAGCTGTGCATCCTCGTTGGCCACTATGGGCGCATAGCCTCCTACCGCAACCCTGCACCCTCGCCCGAAGCCGACAAGGTGGGTATCTCGGTTATCGTTCCGCTCTTTGAGGCCGACTTCCGATTTTTGGACGAGTCGCTACCCGTGCTCCTCGCACAGAAGCACAACCCCTATGAGGTGGTGTTGGTGAACGTAACCGGCAACGAGGATTTCACCGAACAGATCAAACTACTCAAAATCACCAACCCACGACTCTCTTCGACCATTATGAAGGTGGTGCCACACTGTCCCATATCAACCAAGATGGCCCTCAACGTGGGCATCAAGGCTGCAAAGTACGACAACCTCATCTTTACACTCCCCCTCTGCACTCCCCGCTCGGAGCGTTGGGCCGATATGTTTGCACGAGGTTTTGTGGACCACGATGTGGTGCTGGGCTACACGTCGCTGTTGCCGTTCAAGGGAGCAGGCCACCGTACCATCAGGGTGGCAAACCTAATGCTTTCGGCACGATGGATAGCCGATGCCGTGAAGGGGCACCCTTGGCGTGGAGTCCTCTCCAACTTGGGCTTCACTAAAAAAGCATACTACGACGCGAGAGGTTTCAACCACCTCAACCTCAATGCCGGCGAGGACGACCTCTTTGTGTCGAAGATTGCCACAAGGGAGAACACCTCGGTAGTGCTTGGAGGCCCTGCCACGATGAATAGGCGTGTGTGGTCGGGATGGTGGACGGAGGAGCGTGCCTGTCGTGCCATCACCTACCGCCACTATCCTCTGCGTGTGAGATTTGCTATGGGGGCAGAGTTGTGGACAAGGGCGCTGTTTTTCCTCTCGGCACTCACCGTGGCACTCTTGTTGCCGAGTGTGGCGGGATGGGTGGCATTGGGTATGTTTGGTGTCAGGGAGGCAGTAGCGTTGCTCATTGCTGCACGCACAGCACGCAGACTCTCCGACAAGGTGCCTCTGGCCGTGTACCCTCTCTACGACCTTGTGGCTCCTGCCAAGGAGTGGGCACAAGGGGTTAAACGACTGTTTATTCCGAAGCGAAAGTGGAAATTGAAAAATACATAATTCTCTCCGACGCACAACTTGTAACCTTTGCGCTCGATGGCGACTCGGTGGCTTTTGAAACACTCTTCAAACGCTATCGTGATGGCATCTACAACCTATGCCTGCAACGCACGGGTGGTAATGTCGATGATGCCTCCGACCTGATGCAGGAGACTTTTGTGAAGGTCTATGTCAATTTGGAGAAGTACAACTCGGAGTTCACCTTCGGTCAGTGGATTTACACCATCGCACGCAACAATTTCATTGACTATGTGCGCCGCCGTAGGGACGACCTTTCGCTCGACTCGCTGAACCGGACATCGCCCACATCGCTGGCGTCGATGGACAGCGCCGAGAGTCCCGAGGAACGCATCATTAGCGCACAACACACCGTGCAGTTGGAGCGATGTATGGCCCAGCTGCCGGAGAAGTACCGCCAAATGGTCGAACTGCGTTTTGTGAGGGAATACTCCTATGAGGAGATTGCTGCCCACGTGGGCCTACCCATCGGTACGGTCAAAACACAGATACACCGAGCAAGAGAGCGATTGTGCAAACTGATTGCCAATCAATGACCGTCAACCGTCAACCGTCGGCCGTCGATGAATTTGATAAATGCTGAATGTTAAAAAAACAAAGATATGAATACCAAACCTACTGCACCCAAAAAGGTTGCACCCAAGAAGAAACCATCCACCAAGAAGGCAGAGCCGGGCGTGGCACGTGCGTTGGTACGTAACATTGTGATTGCTGTCTGCCTGTTGGTGGTCATCCTCTTTGTGTCAAATCTGCTGCTGGCTGTCATCACTCGCCACGGCAGCAACAAGGATGTGCCCAACTTTGTGGGTGTCAACCTCGAACAGGCCGAGGGGTTGGCTCGCAAGGGACGTCTGGAAATCATTGTCAACGATTCGCTCTATGTTCCTATGTATGCCGGAGGGGTGATTCTCGAACAGAGGCCTTCGGCAGGTAAGGACAAGGTGAAGAGCGGTAGGAAAATCTATGTTACCATCAACGCCTCGAAGCAGAAGTCGGTGGAGGTGCCTTATGTTGCGGGCTATTCGCTGCGTCAGGCAAAGAGTAACTTGTTGGCCGCAGGACTCGAAATAGAACGCCTCGAATATGTGAGCGACTTGGCCAATAACTATGTGTTGGACCAGAAATTCAGAGGCGAAAGGATGAAATCCGACTCGGTGGTGCTGGCACCCATTGGCTCCAAGATAACCCTTGTGGTGGGGCGTAGCGACAACCACCACGAGCCCATTCCCGACCTTGCGGGTATGACTCTTCGTGAGGTGAAAAATATGCTCTGGGACCACGGCTTCAATCTCGGAGCGGTGGAGTTTGAGGGTGTCCTTGACATGGCGGGCCAGAACTCAGCAAGGGTTTACCGTCAGTATCCACAGCCCGAAACCACAGCCCGTATGGGGCGTGAGGTGTCGGTGTGGCTCAAAGCCGTAGAGGAGGAGCAATAGTCGGTGAGTGGTAATGGTTTAGCAGCGAGAGAGAATGAAATCACACGCCTTTGACAACTACACACCTCCCCCACGTGAGGAGGGCGACGAGCAGGAGGAACTATTCGAACACTTCGCCCTGACTGTCGATAAGGGGCAGTCGCTGATGCGCATCGACCGCTATCTGGCTACCCATATGGAGGCGTGTAGCCGTAGCCGCATACAGGCTGCTGCCGATTGCGGCAATATACTCGTGGACGGCAAACCCGTGAAGTCGAGCTATAAGGTCAAGCCTCTGGAACGCATCTCTATTGTGATGCCCTATCCCAAGCGCGATACGACACTCATCCCGCAGGATATTCCCATCGAAATCATCTACGAAGACGAACACCTTTTGTTGGTCAACAAGCGTGCAGGTATGGTTGTCCACCCCGGCCACGGCAATTGGGATGGTACGCTTGTGAATGCCCTTGCGTGGCACTTGCAAGGTACGGAGTTGTTCAAAGAGGGTAGTGGCGACATTCGTGCGGGTCTTGTTCATCGCATCGATAAGAATACCTCCGGACTGCTTGTGGTGGCAAAAACCGAGTATGCCCACGCATTCCTTGCCCACCAATTCTTCGAGCACACCATTACTCGTCGCTATTTGGCCCTTGTGTGGGGCAACTTCGAGGAGGACGAGGGTACGGTGGTGGCCCACGTGGGGCGCAGCAAGAGCGACCCGATGAATATGGCAGCCTATCCCGATGGCGACTATGGAAAACACGCCGTAACCCACTACAAGGTACTGCGTCGCTATGGCTACGTTACCCTTATTGAGTGCCGACTCGAAACGGGCCGTACGCACCAGATTCGTGTACATATGCAACACATCGGCCACCCGCTGTTCAACGACGAACGCTATGGTGGCGACCGCATATTGAAGGGTACCACGTTTAGTAAGTACAAACAATTCGTGGAGAATTGCTTCGAGTTGATGCCTCGCCACGCGCTCCACGCTCGCTGTTTGGGCTTCATACACCCTGCCTCCAAGCAGGAGGTCTATTTCGATTCGGAACTTCCGGAGGACTTCCGTGCGGTGCTCGACAAGTGGGACTCCTATTCAAAAAACACGGACAACTGACCGCTTCGAGGCTTTTTATAGTTGTCGGCGCAGGCGGGCTACGGGGATTTTGAGCATTTCGCGATACTTGGCCACCGTGCGACGTGCAATGTGGTAGCCACGCTCGTTGAGAATATTCATAAGGGTTTCGTCCGTGAGAGGATTGTGTTTGTCCTCCGCCTCAATACACTCCGAGATAATCTGTTTGATTTCGTGGCTCGACACCTCCTTGCCACTATCGGTCTGCATCGCCTCCGAGAAGAGGCTTTTGAGCGGAATCACCCCAAAGTGAGTCTGCACATACTTGCTGTTGACAACCCTCGATATGGTCGAAACATCCAACCCTGTGAGGTCGGCAATGTCCTTCAAAATCATAGGTTTTAGCTTCTTGGGGTCGCCATCGATGAAATAATCCTTTTGGAATTCGAAAATCTCGGTCATTGTAGCCAAGAGTGTGTCGTGGCGTTGTTTGATGGCCGAGATGAACCACTTGGCCGACTCAATCTTACTGCGTACAAATTTTAGCGCCTCCTCGTCCTGTTCGCCCGTCATACCGCCTGCCACCGAAGAGCGCAGTATCTCCATATAACGACGGTTTACTTTCAATTCGGGGATGTTGTAGGAGTTAAGGCGAAGGTTGAACTCTCCGTCGTGGTAGTCCAGCAGAAAGTCGGGCACCACATAAGGGGCAGCGTCGTCGGGCGCATCGCCATACATATTGCCCGGCTTGGGCGACAGGTGGCGTATCTCCTCAATGGCATCCGCAAATTCATCTTTGCTCACACCCAGACGAGCAAGCAACTTATCATAGTGTTTCTTTGCAAAGTCGTCGAAGTGGTTCTCCAAAATCCTACGGGCCAACAGCTGCTCCTCGTTGAGGGGTGCGATGGAGTCGAGTTGCAACAGTAGGCACTCTTGGAGATTGCGTGCCCCCACACCCGAGGGCTCCAACTCCTGCACAACACGCAGGATACGCTCCAACTCCTCGACGCTTATGTCGAGGCCTACGGTAAAGGCAATGTCGTCCGACACCGACACGAGGTCCCTGCGCAGGTAACCATCCCCATCGAGGCTGCCGATGAGATATTTTGCTATGGCAAAATCGCGGGATGACAGCTCCTTGTAGCCGAGTTGTTCCTCCAACGACTCCTGCAACGACTGTCCGCCACTGATGTAAACGGTGCGTTGTTTGTCGTCTTTGGAGAAGTTGTTGGCGTGGAGTTTATAGGCGGGGGTGTCGTCCTCTTTGAGGTAGTCGTCAACGGATATCTCCTTGGGCTCTTGCTCTTCGCCACTCTCGGAGGTGCGCTCCTCTTCGAGGACGGGGTTTTCCTCAATCTCCTGCTTGATGCGCTGTTCGAGTTGCATGGAGGGCAATTCGAGCAGTTTAATCATTTGGATTTGTTGGGGCGACAACTTCTGTTGGAGTCGGAGAAGTTGCTGTTGACGAAACGATGAACTCATAACTACTTGATTTTAATGTTTAACGTAAAATTTCTGTGTGTAGTGTACGGTGTTCTTCGTTTATTTGTTTTGTTTGGAACAACCAACCTCCTACCGCCAACCGCCCAAAAAAGACGGTAGACGGTAGACGGTTGACGTTAGTACTCTGCGTTCTTGGGAGTACGGGGGAAGGGGATAACATCGCGGATGTTGGCCATACCCGTAACGAAGAGCAGCAGACGCTCGAAGCCGAGGCCGAAACCACTGTGGGGAGCCGAGCCCCAACGACGAGTGTCGAGGTACCACCACAAGGTCTCCTTGCTCATACCCCTCTCCTCAATGATGGCGTTGAGTTTCTCATAGTCGGCCTCACGCTCGCTACCACCGATAATCTCGCCAATCTTGGGGAACAGCACGTCCATCGCCCTGACGGTCTTACCATCCTCGTTCTGCTTCATATAGAACGACTTAATCTCCTTCGGATAGTTAATCAGGATGACGGGCTTCTTGAAATACTCCTCAACGAGGTACCTCTCGTGCTCGCTTTGGAGGTCGCAGCCCCAAGTGCAGGGGAACTCGAACTTCTTGCCACTCTCGCCGAGGATGCGGATACCCTCGGTGTAGTCGAGCCTTACGAAGTCGCAGGCAACAACACCCCTCAGACGCTCGATGAGCTCCTTGTCGAACATATTGTTCAGGAAGGTAAGGTCGTCCATACAGTTGTCCAGCGCATACTGAACGCAGTATTTGATGAACTCCTCGGCCAACTCCATATTGTCCTCCAAGTCGTAGAAGGCCATCTCGGGCTCAATCATCCAGAACTCGGCCAAGTGGCGTGGAGTGTTGGAGTTCTCGGCACGGAAAGTGGGGCCGAAGGTGTAGATTTGGCCCAGCGCAAGTGCTCCAAGCTCACCCTCCAACTGTCCGCTCACGGTCAGTGCGGTCTGGCGTGCAAAGAAGTCCTGCGAGTAGTCCACTGCACCATCCTCGGTTTTAGGGACATTGTTGAGGTCGAAGGTGGTAACATTGAACATAGCACCGGCACCCTCACAATCCGAAGCGGTAATCAGCGGTGTGTGCCAATAATAAAAACCCTTGTCGTTGAAGAATTTGTGGATTGCATAGGCCATAGCGTGGCGGATGCGGAACACGGCACCAAAGGTGTTGGTGCGGGGACGCAGGTAGGCAATCTCACGGAGGAACTCCATCGAGTGTCCCTTCTTTTGGAGGGGATAGGTACTGTCGGCCTTGCCGTAAATCTCAATCTTGTCGGCCTGAACCTCCACTGGCTGGCCCGAGCCTGCCGACTCCACAAGCCTACCCTCGACGCACACACAAGCACCGGTGGTAACATCCTTCAAGAGCTCCTCGTCAGCCGAGGCCATATCCACAACAATCTGGATGTTGTTGATGGTGGAGCCGTCGTTGAGGGCGATGAAAGCCACGTTTTTGTTGCCACGTTTGGTGCGTACCCAACCTTTGACACTCACACTCTGTCCCTCGGGAGCGAGGGCGAGCAAATCGGAAATTCTCTCTTTTCTCATATATCTCTTTTTATTCGGTTTTTCGACCATTATACCGCCTTGTTTGGTGGCGGTAGTGTACAATGCAATCGCAAATGTACACATTCTTTTCGAAATTTTTCCGCAAAGGGTGAAAAAGCCTCTCATTTTTGCACTTTTCAACCAAATTTTGTATATTTGTAAGTTGCAAATAAGTATTTGTTTAGATGAAAGAAAACGGAGTTGGTTGCCTGCGAAGACTGTCGCAAGAGGAGATAGCGGTGCTCGAAAATCAGGGCTGCTCGGCCGAGGAGTGGAGCAGTGTGTTGGTGGGAGAGGGTTTTTCCACCGACAAGATTTTCCGTTGTCGCTTCAAGGGGCGTGTGGAGATTGGCGCAAGGGTAACCATCAAAGATATAGGAACCTACATTGCCAACTACACCATTGAGGATGATGCACGCATCGTCAATGTGGGAGTGTTGGAGATGGAGGGCGAGAGCTTTTTTGGCAATGGTACACGGGTGGCCACCATCAACGAAAACGGTGGGCGCAGTGTAAGACTCTACGACTCGATGACAGCCCAGAGTGCCTATGTGTGGGCCCTCTATCGTCATCGTCCTGCCGCCATAGCGGCCATTGAACGCATCGCCGAGGAGTATGCCCGGAGTGTGCGCTCGACAATGGGCGTGGTGGGGAAAGGTGCTGTGGTGAGCGACAGCAAGATTATACGAGCTGTGAAGATTGGCCCTGCGGCGAGGATTTCGGGTGCATCCATTCTCTCCAACGGAACAATACAATCCTCCGAGGTGTCGCCTTCGGTGGTGGGTGTGGATGTGAAGATGTATGACTTCATTTGCTGCGAGGGATGCCACGTGGACAACGCCACGCTGCTGCACCGCTGCTTTGTGGGCCAGAGTGTCATTGTTGAGAACCTCACAGCCTCCGACTCGTTGATGTTTGCGGGCTCGCACCTCGAAAATTGCGAAGCGTGCAGCATCTTTGCGGGCCCCTTTACGGTGTCGCACCACTCCTCCTCGTTGCTCATTGCGGGCCTTTTCTCGTTCTTCAATGCGGGTAGCGGTACCAACCAGAGCAACCACCTCTTCCGCACGGGTGCGGTGCATCAGGGTATCCACCTGCGAGGCACCAAGTTCGGTAGCGATGCCTACACAATGTTGCCCTGCCGTAACGGAGCCTTTACGGTCATCGTGGGACGTCATCGCAACCACGCCGACACGGACGATTTCCCCTACTCCTACCTTGTCGAAAAGGAGGGAGCTTCGCACCTTATGCCGGGCCGCAACCTGATGAGTTATGGTACGGTGCGCGACTTGGCCAAGTGGGCGACAAGGGACAAGCGCAAGGGACACAAGAGAGATAATATCAACTTCGAGGAGTGTAACCCCTATGTGGGTGTGCGCTTTCGTAAGGCCATCACCATACTCAGGCAACTACTCGCGGCCGACAGCCCCGATGAGATGAACTGGGGGCGTATGAAAATCACACGTCGTGCTGTGGCTCAGGGATTGGAACTCTACCGTTCGGCGTTGCGTAAGTATGTGGGCGAGATACTTGCCGGAGGTCCCGGAGAGGGAGTGGTGAGAGATGGTAGAGGCCATTGGATTGATTGTGCGGGCCAATTTATGCCGTTGAGTGAGATGGAACGCATCCTTGTCGGGCTTGAAGAGGGGACCATAGCCACAGACGCGTCGCTCTCGGCGGCCTTTGAGGAGGTGTGGAAAAACTACAATAGCTATGCCTACGATTGGGCTGTCGGTATGGTTGCCGAGGAGATTGGCAGGGAGCCTTTGGAGGAGGATATAGAGCAGGCTGTGAGGTTGGGCAAAGAGGGGAGCGATAGGTTGAAACTCATCACCGACGCCGACCGTTTGCGTGATTTCGATAGTGTGTCGCAGGTGGGCTATGGTGTGGACTGCACCAATGAGGCCGACCGACTTGCCGACTTCAAGGCCGTGCGTGGCGAGTGTTGACCATTTTTTTGATAACAGAAACCAGATATAAACCAAAATCCTGAAACTTATGAAACTACCTTATGCAGAACCCTACCGCATTAAAGCGGTTGAAGCCATCAAACCGTCCACTCGCCGCCAGAGGGAAAAGTGGATTAAAGAGGCCGACTACAATCTCTTTAACCTCTCTTCCGAGCACGTCTTCATTGACCTGCTGACCGACTCGGGTACAGGCTCGATGACCGACAATCAGTGGGCCGCCATTATGACCGGCGATGAGAGCTACGCAGGTGCCAAATCCTACTATGCACTCAAAAAGACCATCCAAAACATCTTTGGTTTTGAGTACTCCATCCCCACCCATCAGGGACGTGCGGCAGAGAATGTGCTCTTCTCGGCACTTGTGAAGGAGGGTGATGTTGTCCCCGGAAACTCCCACTTCGACACCACCAAAGGACACATCGAGTCGCGCAAGGCTACCGCCATTGATTGCACCATCGACGCTGCCAAAGATACCCAATTGGAGATACCCTTCAAGGGCGAGGTGGATGTGGAGAAACTCAAAGCCGTCTTCGACAAATATCCCAAAGAGCGCATCCCGTTCTGTGTGCTGACCATCACCAACAACTCCGCAGGCGGTCAGCCTGTGTCGATGCGCAACATCCGTGAAACATCGGAGCTTTGCCACTCCTACGGTATTCCGCTGTTGCTGGACTCGGCAAGGTTTGCGGAGAATGCCTATTTTATCAAAAAACGCGAGGCAGGCTATGGCAATAAGAGCATCAAACAGATTACCCGCGAGATGTACTCCTATGCCGATATGATGACTATGAGTGCCAAGAAGGACGGCATTGTGAATATGGGTGGTTTCATCGCGCTGAACTCCAAAGAGGTCTTTGAGGTGGCCAAACGCTTCTGTATCACCTACGAGGGTTTCATTACCTATGGTGGTATGGCAGGCCGCGATATGAACGCTTTGGCTGTGGGCCTCGACGAGAACACCGAGTTTGAACCTTTGGATGCACGTATGCGTCAGGTGGCCTACCTCGGCAAATTGCTCGACCGCTATGGAGTGCCCTATCAGCGTCCCGCAGGTGGCCACGCCATCTTTATTGACGCCAAGAAGTGTCTGCCCAATGTGCCCAAAGAGCAGTTTGCTGCACAAACTTTGGCCATTGAGCTCTACTTGGAGGCCGGTATTCGTGGCTGCGAGATTGGCTCCATTTTGGCCGACAGGGACCCCGTAACCCGTGAGAATCGTTACAGCGACCTTGAATTGCTCCGTCTGGCAATTCCTCGCAGGGTTTACACCGACAACCATATGGCCGTTATTGCCGCTGCTATGAAGAACGTGATGGCAAGGGCAAAGAATATCACCACCGGCTACCGTATTGTGGAGGAGGCACCGCTACTTCGCCACTTCACCGTGAAACTCGAAAAAATCTAATGTAAAAGTACCGACATAGAGGGAATAATATGATGAGAAAATTGTTTGTTACAGGCGCAATGTTGTTTATGACCATTGGTGCGTGGGCGCAAAAGTCGCCCACCGAGTTTGGCTACGAGAATGTGGCTCCGAGACGCACCGAGTTCATAACATACTCCACACGCAACCTTGCCGAGAAGGGCGACCGCACGGCCGAGCGATACTACATTCCGTTGGAGTATCGTATGGTGGATGCTGTGGCGGTGGAGAGCGACAAGGGTACACCTTGTGTGCGCCGCAACTACGAGGTCGACCTACCTCTCTCGTGGCGCGACAGGGATGTGTTTCTCCACACCGAGGGCGGCTCTGCCGAACGAGTGGTCTATGTGAACGACAAGAGGGTGGGCGCAGCAAGGGACGACCGTGCTCCGGCCGAATTTCTCATCTCCTCCTATCTCGGCGACGGGGTAACACGCATATCCATTGTCAGCCCCGTAGAACCCGACCGTAGGCCTGCGGAGATGGTGGAGCCGAATGTGGCGGAAAACCTCTTTCTCTACTCGCAACCTCCGGTGAGGATACACGATGTGTTGGTGAGTGCTGTGCCCGACAAGGGTGGCAAACACGGAGTGCTCAACATCGACGTTGTGGTCAGCTCCTCGCGCCGCACCGAAACACTCTCGGTGGGCTACGACATCTACTCGCCCGAAAAGGAGCTCAAATACTACGACCTGAGGGAGATAGAGGTGCCCTATGGTAAGACCGACACCGTCCACTTCCAAACCAACATATATGGTGCTATGGAACGCTTGTGGAGTGCCGAGAGCCCCAAATTGTACGATGTTACAATCTACACCAAGAGGGGACGAATTATGACCGAGTATCTCAACTTGAAGGTCGGCTTTGGCCAAACCACCTTCGATGGGCAGAACATCTACCGCAACGGTAAGGCCATCGACCTGCGCACCGTGGCCTACAATGCTGCTCCGGTGCGTAAGCAGACAGAGGCCGACATCAAACATCTCAAAAAGGAGGGCTACAACACCATCTGTGTCGGCTATCCCCAGCCGGTGTGGTTCTACGACCTGTGCGACCAAATTGGTATGTATGTGGTGGAGCAGGCCAACATTAACACCAACCCTATGGGTGGTGATGTGAGCCGCAGGGGGTCCCTTACCAACAATCCTCGCTGGTTGCCGGAGTTTTTGGAACGACAGAAGGCCTCTTTCTATCGTACACGCATCCACCCCTGCATCATTGCGTGGAGTCTGGGTGCACCTTCGGGTGGCGGCTACAATATGTACAAGTGCTACGAGTGGTTCAAGAGTGTGGAGAAGGATAGGCCCATAGTCTATGGCGATGGCGATTGGAACACAGATATAAAAATTCAAAATTAAGAATTCAAAATTCAAAATTTCCCCGGTGAACTTTGAACTGATTGTCATAGGTAAGACCGATTCGGTTGAGGTGGCGCGCCTTGTGGAGGAGTACAAAGGGCGTGTGGGCCACTACACCCGCTTTGGTATCACCACCATACCCGACGTGCGTAACACCCGTTCGCTGAGCGAAGCACAACAAAAGAAGGCGGAGGGCGATGCCATTCTGCGTATGTTGCAGACCTCCGACTATGTGGTGCTGATGGACGAGCGTGGGCGTGAGTACACCTCCGAGGAGTGGGCTGCGTGGTTGCAGAAGAGGATGGCGAGTGGTTGCAAGCGATTGGTGTTTGTGATAGGTGGCCCCTATGGTTTCTCGCAGGAGGTATATGACAGGGCCGATGGGCTGGTAGCCCTCTCGAAGATGACCTTCTCGCACCAAATCGTGAGGGTCATATTTGCCGAGCAGTTGTATCGGGCGTTTACCATTATTAACAATGAGCCCTACCACCACAAGTAATGGCGAGCACATCTCGTGGGTAAATTTTGTACTGCACTTCGATAGCCGACTTCCTCATTTACGAGGAGTAAACTGCGAAGTCGGCTTCTCGTTTAGCACAAAATTTCCCTCACGATATGCACTCGCAGGGGGAGAGGAAAGAGCAAACTGCGGTTTCTCGGTCATCGCAAGCCTTGTTCTCGCCTCACGATATGCACTCGAATTGAGAATTGAGAATTGAGAATTGAGAATTGAGGAACGCACTACCTTATGGTCTTGCAATTAGTACACCTCCCCTACGACAGGGGAGGTCGGGAGGGGTGGTCGTAATTGCGTGCACGGCCCCGTGCACTCCCTCGCCTAAGTTAGGAGAGGGTGCCGAAGGCGGGTGAGGTCTGTTTAAGGGCAAGGAAGGGTAGAAAGGGCAGAAAGGGCAGAAAGGGAATGGAAAATTCAAAATTCTCCTTCTCCTTAAACTCCTTAAATTCCCTAACCTCACGGGTATTAAAAAAGATACCCGTGAAAAAAGGTAAATGAAAATAGAAAATTGTCGGTTGACGGTTGACGGTCGACGGTTGACGATAGACAAAAAGAAAAGAATATGAAACGCATAGCAACCTTATGTATAACTCTCCTTGCTACTGTGGCCATTTGGGCGCAGGAGGCTGGCGTGGAAAAGGGTGTCCGCTTTGAGGAGTTCTTTGCCGAGCGTACCCTGCGTGTGGACTACATCTTTGCGGGTTGTGCTACCGAGCAGAGCGTCTATCTACACTCGCTCTCGGCAGCAGAGGGGTGGTGTGGACGTCGCTACAACCTCGATGTTCTACCCATTGAGGGCGACGGGCAACTGACAATGACCGATGTGGCCACCGGAAAGGTCATCTACTGCACAAGTTTTTCGAGCCTCTTTCAGGAGTGGATAACCCAGCCCGAAGCCGCCACAACAAGTAGGGCCTTTGAGTTTACCCTCCAAGTGCCTATGCCTTTGGCCGAGGCCGACATCACACTTCGCTTGGCCAACTCCAAGATGGAGCAACTCGCCCTGCACACCCACCGTATCAACCCTGCCGACATACTCATCCGCAGCAAGGTTGACACCACTCCCACACCCCACATCTACCTCCATCGTGGCGGCTCGCCTCGGGAGGCTATTGATGTGGCTATTGTAGCCGAGGGCTATACCGCAGAGGAGATGGGCGTTTTTCGTCGGGATGCACAGGCAACCGTTGACGCACTTTTCTCCTACGAGCCTTTCGCCTCCTACAAAGACAAGTTCAACTTTGTGGCCGTGGAGAGTGTCTCGAAGGATAGTGGTGTGAGCATACCTCGCAGCGGCGAGTGGCGCACCACGGCCGTTGGGTCCCATTTCGACACCTTCTACACCGACCGTTACCTGACAACCTCCAATATTTTTGCGCTGGCTGACCTGCTGGACGGTATCGCTTGGGAACACATCATCATTCTGGCCAACACGGATACCTATGGCGGTGGCGGTATCTACAACTCCTACACCCTCACCACTGCACACCATCCGCTCTTTGCACCCGTTGTGGTGCACGAGTTCGGGCACAGTTTTGGCGGCCTTGCCGATGAGTACTTCTACGAGCAGGACGACCTGACGATGAACCCTCTGCGTGCCGACCGTGAGCCGTGGCAGCAGAACATCACCAACTTGGCCGACTTCGGGAGTAAGTGGGCCGATATGCTACCCGAGGGTACAAAGGTGCCCACCGAGCCCACCAAAAGGGCCGAGAAGAACTACACGGTGGGCCTCTACGAGGGTGGTAACTATGTCAGCAAGGGTGTCTATCGACCTGCGGTGGTGTGCCGAATGAGGGACAATAAGGCCACGAGGTTTTGCCCCGTGTGCGAAAGAGCATTGCAGCGAATGATACTATATAATGTAATGCAGAATTGAGAGATAACACCCCCACCTACTCTCGGAGTTGAAGGTAACGAAGGGGAGTGGGGTGTCTGTTCTCAGGTTTTCAATTCGACTTAACGTTTTACTTAACTAAAATATTTGTACTATGGAGATTTGGCACTATTGGGCAATCGCAGCCCTACTGTTGGTGGTGGGAGAGATTTTCACCTCCACCTTCGCTCTGATTTGCTTGGCTATCGGAGCGGCTGCCGCAGCAATCGCCGCAGCAGTCGGTTGCATTATTGAGATGCAGTTGGTTTGGTTTATTGTCGGCACCATCGCCTCGTTCCTCATTGTGAGGCCACTATTGAGGCGTCTTTCGAAGGTGGACGAGGTGCCAACCAATGCAGATGCGCTCATCGGACGCAAAGCTACCGTTTCTGAGGAGATTAACCCACAAGCAGGCACCGGTCGTGTGGCCATCGATGGCGACGATTGGAAGGCCGAAAGTGAAAATGACGAGCCCATTGAGAAGGGCGCAAAAGTTGTGGTGGTGAAGAGAGAAAGTATCATCTTGACCGTTAAGAAACTATAATATCAACAACCTAATAAATATTGTTATCACTATGGGAACTTTAACTGTAATTGCCGTAATCGCCGCCGTAGCGGTGCTTTACGTTCTGGCAGGACTGACCATCGTACAACAGTCGGAAACTTTCATTATCGAGCGTTTGGGTAAGTATTGCAAAACCCTCTCGTCGGGTATCAATGTCGTGTGGCCAATTCTCGAAAAACCTCGCAAGATTTGCATCCGCAGCGTGCGTCAGGATATGGCCGGCAACTCGTGGGTACGTATCTCCGAGACTCCGCATATTGACCTTCGTGAGCAGGTTTACGACTTCCCCGAGCAGAACGTGATTACCAAAGACAACGTAACCACTCGCATCAACGCTCTGCTCTACTTCCAGATTGTGGACCCCGTGAAGGCTGTCTATGAGATTAACAACCTCCCCAACGCTATCGAGAAACTCACACAGACCACTCTTCGTAACGTTATCGGTGAACTCGAACTTGACGAAACCCTCACCTCGCGCGACACCATCAACGCCAAGCTGCGCAACGTGCTGGACGAGGCAACCAACAAATGGGGTGTAAAGGTCAACCGTGTGGAGTTGCAGGACATCACTCCTCCCGCAAGTGTGCGTAACGCTATGGAGCAGCAGATGCAGGCCGAGCGTGAGCGTAGGGCAAAGATTTTGCGTGCCGAGGGTGAGAAGCAATCGGCCATTCTCCAATCGGAGGGTGAGAAGCAGTCGCAAATCAACTACGCTGCTGCCGAGAAGGAGGCGCAGATTCTCAAAGCACAGGGTGAGGCCGAGGCGAAAGTGCTCCAAGCAAACGCCGAGAGCGAGGCTATCCGCCGTGTGGCCGAGGCCATTGAGGGCACCAAGACCGATCCTGCGACCTATCTGTTGGCTGTGAAATACATCGAGACACTGAAAGAGATGGCCAGCGGTCAGGACAGCAAGACCGTCTATATGCCTTACGAGGCCTCTTCGGTCCTCGGTTCGTTGGGTGGAATTAAAGACCTGTTTCCCACCAAATAAAAAAAATGCACAATAGCAGGCGACTGCTGCGTCATACTGCGATAAACCCCCTCCTCATTTACGTCAGTAAACTGCGGAGGGGGTTTTCTTGTATTCCTTGCATTCATCCTGCTCTCTGCATTTTTTATGGTCCAACGTCCAAAGTCTTTTTAAAGGTCCTTTTTCCCTTTCTTCCCTTTCTTGCTCTCTCCAAATACTTTTCAATTTCGAATTCCCGCAGATGCGAGTAGGCGAGGGTGGTGGTTGTTTGCGGTCGGTGTTAGGCGGTGAAAGTTTGAAAAAAATAATAATTTTCAGGTTTCGATTTTCAAATTTCAATTTTATGTGTATCTTTGCACGCTCAACAAAGGGTAGAGATATCCTTGTGTGCGTGAAAGCCCAGGTGGCGGAATAGGTAGACGCGCACGTTTCAGGTGCGTGTGCCGCAAGGCGTGCAGGTTCGATTCCTGTCCTGGGCACAGAAAAACAGCGTTGGAAAAATCCAACGCTGTTTTTTTTGTTGTGTGTTAGCGGTTAACTTTTTAGAACATTTTTGCACCGAGGGGCACCGAGAGGCCGAAGGTGAGGTTCATACTCTTCTGGTTGATGGGTACGGGAATCTTTCCACCCAGAGCCGTACCAAACTTGGTGCCGATGTGGTCAACGCCAACAAAGAAGTTGATTAGGGAGGTGTGTAGGTTCAACGATGCACCCAACACGCCAATATTACTGCCCAAATAGTAGCCCTCGCTTATGGTGGCTGAGAACCAAGTGGCGGGACGGAAGGTGGCTGCAACAACAATCTCACTCACCAAATCTTCGGCATACTGCTTGCCATACCACACGGCGCCAATACCTATGGCATCGTTGAGGATGTTGTATTCGATGCCGGCAACATAGGTGGTGTGGAGCTGTTGTTTTATCTGAGAGCTCTCATCCTCCTCGGCGGTTGCAGTTTGGAGGGTGATTTTCTCGGGGGAGGAGAAGATAATCTCGTTGGTAGTAAGGTCGAAGCCTTTGAATGTGAAGCCTACATTCTGAATCTCGCCACAGTAGGCATTCTGTGCGCTCCAAGCGGTGAAGCCCAAGTCGGTAACGGCTGCCGAGATGCGAACCTCTTCGTCGTGGAATGTCCATTCAAGACCGGCGTCGAAAGCGAAGCCGACACTGCTGATGTTGTTGGGTGAGAAGTGGCTGAAATCGGTTGCGTAGCCAATGAAGTCGTCGAAAGTAACCTCACCCGTGAGTCCATCGAAATTGTAGCCTGCAACGTGTGTGTTGATGGAGCCTGCAAGGTCGGCAGTGTATTGGTCTGTGCCTATTTGGATGTCGGCCCTATCGAGGCGTGCCGAGAGGTGGGCAAGGCCGACCAAAGCTTTGGCTCTGAAACCGATGGTGAATACGTCCTGCACGGGGAAGGTGTAGCCCAATGATGCTTCCACAAAGTTGTTGCTCTCAATGCCGAGTCCTGCAATGTCGTAGGTGCCGGTGGCGAAGGTTTTGGTGAGTGCAAAGAAGTGTTTGGGGATGGTGATGTTGCTCTCCGAGCGCAGGCTCACATCCACCGACCAAAAGCCTCCCCTGAAATAGTTACCCATCGAGAGGATGCGGTCGCGGATGTTCATATCCAAACGGTTTATATCGGGCAGGTTGCCCAAGAATTTGTCGGCTGCAACGGAGGAGTGCATATAGGTAACAAGGCCGTTGCCATTGGCCGCCGGAAAGAGGAAGTTGTCGGCCGAGAGGAAGTTGCTCTCAAAGGCTGTGGTGAGGCCCAATACGGGAATTGCAAAGTAGCCCCTATTGGGCGACAGTGCGGGGTTGATTGTATAACGCTCGGTGGCACCACGCATAAAATAGGCGTTGTTGAGCTGTGCGGTGGCGGTGGTGAGGCCAACCATAAGTGTCGCTGCAAGGAGGATTATTTTGTTGCTTTTCATCGTTGTCAAAACTTTTAATGGTGGAAAAACTCTGTCTGTTATCGTCGGATGGTTGGGGAGTGTGTTTTTCTCCGTGTCCGACTACTCTGTGGGTTGTTCCTCTGTGGGTTGTTCGCCTTCTGGTTGTTCACCTTCGGGTTGCTCGCCTTCGGGTTCCTTTTCGGGGATTAGGGTGCCGAGGTCAACGGTGATACCCTTGTTCAGGCACAGCGAGAGGGTTGCTTGCAACCACTGTTCGGGTTTGATGCCTGCGCCTTTGAGGGTGGTGCCCTCAAAGGTACACTCAACGGCCTTCACGCTGCCGAGCAGCTCGCCAATGTGTACGCTGCTTGTCGGCTCGGTGGGCAGACCTATGCCGATGGAGGTGTGCGATACGGTAATGGTGTCGGTATGACTGCCGCCAATCTTACCCGTGGTGAGGGTTTTGATGTGGGGCACCTCCTTCTGCTCTGCGTCGAGGAATTTGAGCCTCAATATTGCATCGACGGGCAGGGTGCTTTGTGCTCTCACATTGACGGTGAGGGTGTCGATGGCGAGGTCTATGTCGCTACCAACAATCTCCGAGAGGTCGATGTCCTCAATCAGAGTCGTGTAGTTGATGTGTCCGTCCTTCTCGGTGTCGAATTTGAGCGAAGTACCCACCGAATAGTCCACCTTGAAGAGGTATGAATCCTTCACAATGAGGGTGTGGTTTTCGGAGGTGTTGGGTATTGCATCGAGCGTAACGGTGAGTTTGTCGGGCAGACTATTGATGAGTTCCATCAGGCCCTCCACTTGTGTTTGTCCCTCTGCGGGGGTGTCGCCCGTGAGTGAAATTTTTGTTATGGTGGGGGTTGCTCCTTCGGCTCCGAGGATAGTCAGCGTGGGAGTGGTGATGCTCTTCGATATGGCATTGTCCTTCCACGCATCAATCTTAACCACAAGGTCGATACCTACGCCTATGGGGTTCTCCACCGAGAGGTCTATGGTGGGAGAAGCGAGGTTGAGCGAGAGGTCCATATCCTTGCCGAGTGCAGAGGTCAGCTCGCTCAGGTCAACCTCAATGGGGGCCAACAGTCCCTCCAAGTTGGGATTTACGCGTCCCACAACGCTACGGATTTGGAGGTCGTCAATCGAAACACTTGGGGTGAGAGTGATGTTTTTGGCCGAGGTGTCGATGGTCAATTGGTTGTCTGCCGCAATGGCTATGGTGGCATTCACGCCCAACGTGCCTGCGATGGTGGCGTTGCCATCCGAGATGGGTATGTTTTTCAGTCCCTTCAAGGGGAGAGTTATTATGGGGTTGTTACCCTCGTTCTTCAATGTGAGGTTTGTGGTTGTCAGGGTGTTGCCTGTGAGTGTCCAGCCGTCGGGAGCATCCACGTCGAGGAATTCGGGCAGGGTGAGTTCGAGCGACGAGAGGTTGATTTCGGCCAGTGGCGAGCCCGAAAGTGCGAGTGCCACGTTGAGTTGTGGCAGTGTCGAGGCGATGTCGTTGCGGCCAATTTCCAGATAATATACCGCCTCCACCTCTTTGGGAAGGCTTACACTTTGGTTGAACTGCTCAGACAGGTTGAAACTCTGCGACCAAGCGTCCAGTGTTACCGTTGCGCTGTGGATGGCAATGTCTGCTACGGCCTTCACACTCGGACTCTGGGTGCCGGTGGTGCCTGCCTTCACCGTGTAGCTCATATCGAAACTATACGTTATGTCGTCGTTCACGGCGAACACACCATCCGAAATATTCCCATCGAATTGAGCGCTCATAAGCAGAAATTCCAGCACGATACTCTCCTCGTTGATGGGGTAGCCACTCACTTCGTAGTGGTTGTTGGTGGTCGAGCCCACACCTTGACTGATGGTGGAGTAGGAGCTCAGAGAGTCGCCCGGAACCTTCTGCAACTCAAAACCTGCGGGAGCCTCGATGGCAAAGTGATTGAGCACTCGGTTTTCGGTTACGGGCAGCAGGCCGGCGATGTTGAAGGTGATGGCCACCAACGAGCCCTCGCCGTTTGCACCAAACGTAACCTTGTCGATGGATTTGATGTGCTCCGGCAGCCCAATCTCATACCTCTCCTCAAACACGGAAGGGCCGTAGGTCATCGATAGCTTCTGGCCGACGAGGATGGATGGGATGGTAATGCCGCTATTCAGACCTTCGGGGTAGGGGATGGTCTGTACTTCACTGATGGGTTTGATTGAGGAGCTCATCTCGCCCATTAGCTCGATTGTGGTCGGGGCAATGGAGGGGGCGAGTCCCGTGATGGGTGCGAGGGTGCCCACCTTAAACTCTTCGGTGAAAGAGTCGGAGATGCCGAATGTGTAGAACCCGTCGGTGTCGGTTGTGAGGTCGTTCTGCTCACCGAGTAGCGATTCTACGGTGATTTTCTCGGTAGTGCCCAGCGGTATGGTGATACCTTCGGTGTTACCAATGGTTACTTCGAGTGAGATTTTGTCGAAGTTGTAGTCGCTATTGCACCCTACAAAAAGCAGCCCAGAGGCCACTACAATCAACATTGTGTGCAAAGTGTGTTTCATAACGCTATGTTTTTGTGTTAGATATAATCCCCAATTTCGCTATAAAGATAATAAAAAATAGGTAAGGTTGTACACATTGCAACAAAAAAACGCCACTTTGGGGTGGCGTTTTTTGTTTCGAAAGCGGAATGTTGACAGCTCCTGTTAGAACTCCGAAGTGAACTTAAACCTGATGTCGGGGAATTTCTCAATGGCGAGTTGGAGCGCATAGCTCGTGTCGGCCAAAAAGACATCCCTGCCGTGTTTATCCACAGCCATATTCGTAAACTTCCTCTTCTTGAAGTCGGCCAACTGCGCAGCGTTGTCGCTCTCTATCCAGCAAGCCTTGTGGATGCCGATGGGCTCCCAACGACATTTGGCGTTGTACTCGTGCTCCAAGCGGTACTGGATGACCTCAAACTGCAACGCTCCCACCGTGCCGATAATCTTACGGCCATTGAGCGAGGAGGTGAAGAGCTGAGCTACGCCCTCGTCCATCAGTTGGTCGATACCTTTGGCCAGCTGTTTGAACTTCTGCGGGTCGGCATTTTCGATGTAGCGGAACTGCTCGGGTGCAAAGGACGGTATGCCGGTGAATTTGAGCTGCTCACCCTCGGTGAAGGTATCACCGATGGCAAAGTTACCCGTGTCGTGCAGGCCCACAATGTCGCCTGCATAGGCGGTGTCAACCACCGACTTCTTCTCGGCCAAAAATACACTCGGCGAGGAGAACTTCATCTGCTTGCCGCTGCGGACGTGGAGGTAGTTCTTACCCCTCTCAAACGTACCACTGCATATCTTCAAGAAAGCCAATCTATCTCTGTGGTTGGGGTCCATATTGGCGTGAATCTTAAAGACAAAGCCCGTCATCTTCTCCTCGGTAGCCTCCACGATACGGCTCTCGGTGGGGGCCGAGTGGGGCGAGGGTGCGATGCGGATGAATGTTTCGAGCAACTCCCTCACACCAAAGTTGTTGACTGCCGAGCCGAAAAATACGGGAGCCAGCAGGCCCTGCAAGTACAAATCCCTATCGAAAGGCTCGAAGAGTTCGCTCACCATTTCGAGGTTTTCGTGCAACTCCTCGGCGTTCTTCTCGCCCACATATTCGGACAACTCAGGGTCGTCGAGGGTGAGGTGTACGCTCTCGGCTATGTATTGGCGGTCAACCTCTTTGAAAAGGTTGAGGTTTTCGTCGTAGATGTTATAGACACCCTTGAAGGCCGGGCCGCTCGATATGGGGAACGAGAGGGGCCTCACGGCAATCTGCAACTCCTTCTCTATCTCCTCCAACAACTTGAAGGGCTCTTTGCAGGGGCGGTCGAGTTTGTTGATAAAGACCATCACGGGGGTAGAACGCATACGACACACATTCATCAACTTACGTGTCTGGCTCTCCACACCCTTTGCGCCGTCAATCACGATGATTACGGCATCTACGGCTGTGAGGGTGCGGTAGGTGTCCTCGGCGAAGTCCTCGTGGCCGGGGGTGTCGAGGATGTTGATTTTGGTGCCCTTATACTCAAACTCCATAACGGAGGTTGCCACCGAGATACCCCTCTGTCGCTCAATCTCCATAAAGTCGGAGGTTGCGGTCTTGCGAATCTTGTTGCTCTTCACTGCGCCGGCAACGTGGATTGCGCCACCAAAAAGGAGGAGTTTTTCGGTGAGTGTAGTCTTACCCGCATCGGGGTGTGCAATAACGGCGAACGTGCGCCTGCGTTGTATCTCTTCTCTTAATGTCATTCTTTATTTTTTTGTCTAACGTCTAACGTCGACCGTCTACCGACAACCGACAATTTTCAATTCCCTTTCTGCTCTTGGGTATCTTTTTTGTTACCCGTGAGGTTTGGGAGTGTAGGGAGTTTAGGGAATAATTCTCAATTCTCAATTCTCAATTCTCAACTCTCAATTCTCAATTTTCCACCGGAGGATAGTCCAAAGTGTAGTGCAGGCCGACGCTCTCCTTCTGTGCTTGGGCCTGCTTGATGATGAGGTAGCCGACCTCTATGAGGTTGCGCAGTTCGCACAGCCCCACGTTTATTCGGCTCTTCTGATATAGCTCTTCCGTTTCGCGGTAGATAATTCCCATTCTGTTGAGTGCCCTCTCCAAGCGGAGATTGCTGCGCACGATGCCCACATAGTAGCTCATAATCTGCTGCATCTCCTTGTAGTTCTGTGTGATGAGAATCATCTCCTCGGTAGCCACCATTCCATCGTCGTTCCAATCGGGGATGTTGTTCTCGAAGGTCAACTCGTCGAGCCTTGCAATGGCGTGTGCAGCGGCGGCTTTTGCATAGACCACAGCCTCAATCAACGAGTTGCTGGCCAAGCGGTTGGCTCCGTGGAGGCCCGTACAGCTGCTCTCTCCCAGAGCATAGAGCCTGTGGATTGTGCTCTCGCCATTGAGGTCAACCTTGATGCCGCCACAGCAGTAGTGGGCACCGGGCGTTACGGGTATCATATCTTTGGTGATGTCGATACCCATCGTGAGGCACTTTTGATAGATGTTGGGGAAACTGCGGATGGTCTCCTCGGCGGGCTTGTGCCTTACGTCGAGGTAGAGGTATTCCGCACCCGTAATCTTCATCTCGTGGTCCACACTCCTTGCCACCACATCCCTCGGGGCGAGCGAGCCCATAGGGTGGTACTTGTGCATAAACTCCTTGCCGTTGGGCAGTTTGAGGATAGCACCATAGCCCCTCATAGCCTCCGTGATGAGGAACGCAGGCCTCTCGGTGGGGTTGTAGAGCGTGGTGGGGTGGAACTGGATGTACTGCATATTCTCAATTATACCCTTGGCTCTGTGCACCATAGCGATACCGTCGCCGGTGGCAACCGAAGGGTTGGTTGTGGTGTGGTAGAGGTTACCCACGCCACCCGTACACACCACCGTAACTTTGGCCAGAATGGTGAAAACCTTGTCTTTCTTGATGTCCAACACATAGGCACCATAGCACTCTATGTCGTCCATATGGCGGTTGACCTCCCTGCCGAGGTGGTGCTGGGTGAGGATGTCAACGGCAAAGTGTTGTTCCAGCACATCAATATTGCGGTGTCGCTTGACGGCACTCACAAGTGCGCGCTCAATCTCGGCACCCGTGAGGTCCTGATGGTGCAGAATGCGATGTTCGGTGTGGCCGCCCTCACGGTGGAGCGAGTAGCGTCCTTCGGGTGTTTTGTCGAAACGTGTGCCCCATTGTTTGAGGTCTTTGATACCCTCGGGTGCGCCCTCAACAACCATCCTCACAGCCGCCTCGTCGCACTTGCCGGCGCCACAAACAAGGGTGTCCTTGATGTGTTTCTCGAAGGTGTCGGGCGGGTAGGTAACACAGCAGATACCACCCTGTGCATAGTTGGTGTTGCACTCGTTCATTTCGCCCTTTGTTACAATCGTAACGTGGCCCTTTTCGGCAGCCTTCAATGCAAAACTCAGTCCTGCCACTCCGCTGCCAATAACCAGAAAATCGGTCTGCTTCTTCATTTTGTGTTACTAAAATTTTCTCACACGTGGCAAAAGTACGAAAGAAATTGCTAATTTTACCCCCTCCAAAGCATTTTTTATGACCAATTGGCAACGATACATAGAGCGTTGGGACTCCTTTTTGCGCTTTGAGCGTGCAATGTCGTCCCACACCGTGGAGGCCTACACGCACGATGTGAGCGACTTTGCGGTGTGGTTGCAGGAGCACTACCCCTCTGTGGAGGCTGCCGATGTGGAGCCCGATATGATTGGCGGATGGATTGAACACCTTGTGGTGGAGCAGGATAACAAACGCTCCTCGCAGGCGCGAAAACTATCGGCCGTAAAAGCCTTTTTCCGATATCTCGTACTCACGGGTGTGGTGGAGGCTTCGCCTTGTGCAAAGGTCAGCACCCCCAAAGAACAACGTCATCTGCCCGAAGTGCTCACCGTTGAGGAGATAGACCGTGCGCTGGCAACCATAGACCTCTCCTCGCCGAGCGGACACCGCGATAGGGCCATTTTTGAGATGCTTTATAGCCTCGGTTTGAGGGTGTCGGAGCTTCTTTCGTTGCGTTTTACCGATGTGCACATCAAAGATAAGATAGTGGTCGTGATGGGTAAGGGTGGCAAGCAACGACTTGTGCCTATGAGCGACGAGGCTGTGCGACAACTGAGGCTCTACTTGGAGTGTCGCCCGCAGGCCGATAACAACGGGGACAACAACTACCTCTTTCTCAACCAAAGGGGCGGGCGGTTGTCCCGAATGTCGGTGTTCAGCATTGTCAAAAAAGCGGTGGCCGATGCGGGTATCACCAAGCCGGTGAGCCCTCACACTCTGCGTCATAGCTTTGCCACTCACCTCTTGCAGGGTGGGGCGGATATTCGTCAGGTGCAGGCCCTCCTCGGCCATAGTTCCATATCCACAACCGAGATTTACACCCACCTTGACAGGGAATACCTCCACGCTGCTTTGGAAGAGTTCCTTCCGTTATGACGTCCAACGTCTAACGTCCAACGTCTAACGTCCAACGTCAATAGGCCTTTGAGTTTTCCCTTTGTACCCTCTCCTAAATAATTTTCAATTCTCAATTCTCAATTCTCGCAAATGCGAATAAGCGAGGGCAGAGGCCATTTGCAAGCATCCTAAGGCTCAAAAGAGTGCAGACCTAACATCTACACAAAGCAGGCAACGCCTGTGCCGAGCGAGAGCATTTTAGACAAAATTTTATTTTGTCAATTCTTTTTTCTATTTTTGTGGGTTAATTGGATAAATACGCAAAAACTTAGATATATGAGTGGTAAAAAATTCAACGAGTACAAGGGCCTCAATTTGCCCGAAGTGGGCTTGGAAGTCCTCAAAAAATGGGATGCCGAAGACACCTTTCACAAGAGTATCTCCACGCGAGAGGGACACCTCTCCTTTGTTTTCTATGAGGGCCCTCCCTCGGCAAACGGACTCCCCGGTATTCACCACGTAATGGCTCGTACACTCAAAGATGTCATCTGTCGCTACAAAACCCAGAGCGGCTACCTTGTGCACCGCAAGGCCGGTTGGGACACACACGGTCTGCCCGTAGAACTCGGCGTGGAGAAGAAACTCGGCATCCGCAAGGAGGATGTGGGTGTGAACATCTCCATCGAGGAGTACAACCGCACCTGTCGTGAGTCGGTGATGGAGTTTACCGGCAAGTGGGAGCAGCTCACCCGTCAGATGGGCTACTGGGTGAATATGGACGACCCCTACATCACCTACGACAACAAGTACATCGAAACCCTCTGGTGGATGCTCTCCGAGCTCTACAAAAAAGGACTTCTCTACAAGGGCTTCACCATTCAGCCCTACTCGCCCGCAGCAGGTACGGGCCTCTCCAACCACGAGCTTAATCAGCCCGGTTGCTACCGCGACGTGAAGGACACCACTTGTACTGCGCAGTTCAAAGTTGTGCGCAACGAGCAGAGCGAGAAACTCTTTGAGGGTGTGGAGGGCGACCTCTACATCTTGGCTTGGACAACCACTCCGTGGACTCTGCCTTCCAACACCGCACTTGCCGTTGGCCCCGCCATCGACTATGTGAAGGTGCACTGCGAGAACCCCTACACGGCCATCAAGCAGACCGTCATTATGGCCAAAGAGCTTGTGGGTGCATATTTCACCAAGAAGATGGAGGGCACCTACATCGTTGAGGAGCGCACTTGGAAGGGTGCCGAGTTGGAGGGTGTACGCTATGAGCAACTCATTCCGTGGATGAAGCCTGTGGAGAGTATGGGCGATGCGTTCCGTGTGATTGGTGGCGACTATGTGAGCACCACCGACGGTACGGGTATCGTGCACATTGCACCCACCTTTGGTGCAGACGACGACCGTGTGGCCAAGGTGGCAGGCATTGCTCCTATGCTTCTCGTTGACAAGGCCGGCAAAAATCAGCCTATGGTCGACAAGCAGGGTAAGCTCTTCCTCATTGAGGAGTTGGATGCCGACTATGTGGCCAAATATGTCAACGTGGAGGCCTATGCCGAGTGGCAGGGTAGGTTTGTGAAGAACGCCTACGACGAGAAATTGACCGACACCGACACCTCGTTGGATGTGGATATCGCCGTTGGTCTGAAAGCCGACAACAAGGTATTCAAGATTGAGAAGCACACACACAACTATCCACACTGTTGGCGTACCGACAAGCCCGTGTTGTACTACCCCTTGGATTCGTGGTTCATCCGCACCACGGCTGTGAAGGATAGGCTCATCGAGCTCAACAAGACCATCTATTGGAAGCCCGAATCGACCGGTACGGGTAGGTTTGGCAAGTGGCTCGAAGGCCTCGTTGATTGGAACCTTTCGAGGAGCCGCTTCTGGGGCACTCCGCTGCCCGTGTGGGCTACCGAGGACTACTCGGAGATGAAGTGTATCGGCTCCATCGAGGAGCTCAAAGCCGAGATTGAGAAGTCGGTAGAGGCAGGTCTGATGACCGAAAACCCATACAAGGACTTCGTGGTGGGCGACTACTCCAAGGATAATTATGCTAAGGTTGACCTCCACAGGCCCTATGTGGATAACATCATTCTCGTGTCGAGCAAGGGCGAGCCTATGCGCAGGGAGAGCGACCTTATTGACGTGTGGTTCGACAGTGGCGCAATGCCCTATGCACAGGTGCACTTCCCCTTTGAGATGAGCAAGGAGGAGTTCCTCAAAGTATATCCCGCCGACTTCATCGCCGAGGGTGTTGACCAGACTCGTGGTTGGTTCTACACTTTGCACGCTCTGGCAACAATGCTCTTCGACAGCGTGGCATTCAAGAACATCATCTCCAACGGCCTTGTGCTCGACAAGAACGGCAACAAGATGAGTAAACGCCTCGGCAACGCTGTGGACCCCTTCGAGGTGATGGACAAATATGGCGCCGATGCCACAAGGTGGTATATGATTAGCAACTCCCAGCCGTGGGACAACCTCAAATTTGACGTTGACGGCGTGGATGAGGTTAGACGCAAATTCTTCGGCACACTATATAATACATACGGATTCTTCGCTCTCTACGCCAACGTGGACGGATTTACGGGCGCAGAGGAGGAGGTGCCCGTAGCAGAGCGTCCCGAGATTGACCGCTGGATACTCTCGGAGCTCAACTCGTTGGTTAAGTTTGTGGGCGAGAGGTTGGAGGACTATGACCCCACCCCCGCATCGAGGGCCATTCAGGAGTTTGTGGGCGAGAACTTGTCCAACTGGTATGTGCGCCTCAACCGTAAGCGTTTCTGGGGTGGCGGTATGAGCGAGGATAAACTCGCTGCCTACCAGACACTCTACACCTGCTTGGAGGTTGTGGCACAACTCTCGGCACCCTTCGCACCATTTTATAGCGACAGGCTCTTCACGGACCTCAATGCCATCAGTGGCCGCCACGAGGGCTCGGTACACCTCAATAGCTTCCCCGTGTGCGACGAGAGCCTTATCGACAAGGACCTCCAAGAGATGATGTCGCTGGCACAGAAGAGCTCGTCGATGGTGTTGGCACTGCGTAGGAAGGTGGGTATCAAGGTGCGCCAACCGCTTACAAAGGTCATTATCCCCGTGTTGGATGCCGATATGGGCCGCAGGTTGGAGGCTGTGAAGGCTTTGGTGATGGGCGAGGTGAATGTGAAGGATATCGAACTGATTACCGACACTACGGGACTTATCACCAAGCGTATCAAACTCAACTTCAAGAACTTCTGCGCACGCTATGCCAAGTTGGCCAAACCTATGGCAGCACTCGTGGCAACCTTCTCGCAGGAGCAGATTGCAGCCATCGAGGCCGCCGACCAAACAACCCTCGAAGTGGCAGGCGAGAGCGTTGTTGTGAGCCCCGCCGACTTCGACATCACTTCGGAGGATATGCCCGGATGGTTGGTTGCAAGCGAGGGTAAACTCACAGTGGCTCTGGATGTTACCGTAACCGACGAGTTGCGTAAGGAGGGCGTGGCACGCGAGCTTGTCAACCGCATACAGAATGCTCGTAAGGATAGCGGCTTGGAGGTTACCGACCGCATCACCGTTGAGATTGAACACAAGGAGGAACTTGTGGGTGCCATTGAGTCGTATGGCGAATTCATTGCTGCTCAAACTTTGGCCCGCAGCGTGGTGCTTGCCGCCGAGCCTAAGGGTACGATGGTGGTGGAGAGCGAGCTGGATGAACAACCGCTCACTATCGCGCTCACCAAAGTTGAATAGTTGTCGTAAGCGGCCCAAACGGGTGTTTGGACAGCATATAGCACAGTTTTTAAGGCTCGCCCAAAAGGCGGGCCTTAAAAATAAATCGACAAAAAGTTGCAAGTTTGGTAAATGTTTTGTACTTTTAACAAACCAAAAAACTATTTAACTATGGCAGAAGTTGAAAAAACCAGATATTCCGATGAGGAATTGGCCGAGTTCAGAGTGATTATCCTCGATATGCTTGGCAAGGCAAAGGACGACTACGAGTTGTTGCGTTCGTCGGTGAACAACTCCGCAAGTAATGACACCGAAGATACTTCGCCCACCTTCAAGGTGCTCGAAGAGGGTGCCGCCACCCTCACCAAAGAGGAGATGGGACGTTTGGCACAACGCCAACTCAAATTTATCAACCACCTCGAAGCAGCCCTCGTGCGCATCGAAAACAAGACCTATGGCATCTGTCGCGAGACAGGTAAGCTCATCCCCAAAGAGCGCCTGCGCGTGGTGCCTCACGCAACTCTTTCGGTGGAGGCAAAGGAGGGACGCAAGTAGGAATCTATGCATTGATAATGTTTGCTCCCGATGGACAAGTGTCGCTTTTGAGGCTTGTGGGCGGGTGGTAATGTCAGTTCCGAATTTTGCCCAACGTAACAATCTACACCGATGGTTCGTCGCTCGGCAACCCCGGCAGGGGTGGCTATGGCGTGGTGTTGCTCTCGCCTCCCTATCGTAAGGAGCTGAGCGCAGGGTTCCGTATGACCACCAACAACCGTATGGAACTTATGGCAGTGTGTGTTGCGCTGGAAGCACTCAAATTTGAGGGTACCGATGTGGTGCTCTACTCCGATAGTAAATATGTTGTGGACTCGGTGGAGAAAGGTTGGGTGTTCGGCTGGGAGAAAAAAGGCTTTCAGAAGGCCAAAAACCCCGACCTTTGGCAACGCTTTCTGCGGGTGTATCGCCGCCATAGGGTACGCTTCGTGTGGGTTAAGGGCCACGCAACCACCGTGGAGAACAACCGCTGCGACCAACTCGCTGTGGCCGCCGCCGGAGGAACAAACCTCGCCGAGGACGTTGGCTATGAGGAGTTAGGCGCCTAAGACGGAGCGAGGGGCTAAGAGAATAATTAACAGAGAGTAAATAGCGAAGGGTGAGGAGCGATGTTGTGTCGCTCTTCGCTCTTTTTTTTGTCGCTCTTCGCATTTTTTTTATCTTGGGTATCTTTTTTAATGCCCGTGCCTTCCCGACTACTCCTCCCCTGAGTCAGGGGAGGTGCCGTTAGGCGGAGGGGCAGGCACAGCCTGTTTTGTGTAGTTTGAAGGTCGCACTCTTGTCAACCAACCAATACCTTCCTACCACTCCTCCCCTACGAAAGGGGAGGTCGGGAGGGGTGGTTGAAATTGCGCTCGGCGGCCTCGCCGAGCAGGAGGTGCCGTTAGGCGGAGGGGTATGTCCATTTTCAATTTTCCATTTTCAATTCACAAAACAGACAACGCCTGTGAATTTTGATTTTTTTCTCGCCCCAAATGTTGCACAAAATCAAAAAAAATTTTATTATCTTTGCATCGTATTATCGGCTTTATGCAAAAGTGGCCCGTCAGAGGAGGCCGACCTCCGACTTTTTGACCACTTGTGCAAAACTAAAAACTCAATCAAATTGGCTGGAGCTAAAATACTTAACGTGTGTCAGGAGATATTCCCTTATCTTCCTGAAAGCCCCATTTCGACCACTTGTCGTACCCTTGTGCAGGCTATGCAGGAGAGGGGTTTCGAGATTAGGACTTTTATGCCACGCTATGGCGTAATCAACGAGCGCAGGAACCAACTGCACGAGGTTATCCGCCTGAGTGGTATGAACTTGATTATCAACGATGACGACCATCAGCTAATCATCAAAGTTGCCTCAATTCCCGCCGCAAGAGTGCAGATATATTTCATCGACAACGAGGACTATTTCTCGCGCAAGGCCGTGTTGAGGGATGCCGAGGGTGTCGAGTTTGAGGACAACGGACAGAGGGCCATTTTCTTCGCAAGGGGAGTGTTGGAGACGGTTGGTAAGCTGCGCTGGCAGCCCGATGTGGTGCACTGCCACAGTTGGTTTACGGCGGCTATACCTCTCTATATGAGGGCGAGTTTTGCCGAGGACCCACTCTTTGCCGGCTCGAAGATTGTCTTCACCATCTACGACGACAGCTTCAATGGAGAGTGGAGCGAGGCTTTTGTCGAGACGTTGAAGGGCGAGGGTGTTCCTGCCGAGATTCTCGACAAAATTGGTGAGCTTTCATACGAAAACATCATAAAACTCGTTATCGACAATGTGGATGGCATTGTCATTGAGGCAGAGAGCGTGCCCTCTGCCATTGAAGAGTATATTGCCGCTTCCGGCAAGAAGGTGCTGCGTGGCAGGGCCGACAAGTCGGATGGAGAGTGGCTGAACGATTACAAGGAATTCTATGACTCGATTCTTTAAGAAAACAACCCTATACAGTGTCGGCGCAGTGGTGTCGGCACTGATACTTTTTTGTTCTGCGTGTACGGAGGTGAACGACCAACTTGGTGTTGACTTTGTGCCTCCCGGGGAAAAGATGGAGGTTAGGATAGACACCCTCCAAAGAGGTATCAGCAACTATCTCTCCTACACCGACTCCATCAGGTGTAATGGTTTTGATTATGCCTACTTCGGCAAACTGCGTAGCGAGGGGTTGGGTACTACCACAGCAGCCGCTTTGGTGCAGTTTGGTGGTGGTAGCCGCTCGGACACCACGCTCTATGAGGAGCGTACGAAGGTGGCCGATTCGATTCTCTTTGTGTGCGACCTGAAAGTGTTGGGTGGCGACACGCTCAAAGAGCAGACCTTCAATGTCTATCCCTTGCGCAAGAGGTTGCGTGCCGACTCCACCTACTACAACTCGTTCGACTATATGGCCGCTGTGAAGAATTGGGGCGAAGAGGGTGGCGAGGTGAAGCCTATGTTTACCTTCAAGTATAGCGGCAAGCCCAATAGTGCCGACTACTACGACACGCTCCGACTCGAAAAGGGCTATCGTGCCGAGGAGTTTATGCAGGCACTGCTGAACACCAGCGAGGAGTTGTGTGAGAACGACACTCTGTTTGTCAACTCCTTCAATGGCTTGTGCATTGTGCCCGCCGAGGTGAGCGATAAGGATGCTGCCATCTACGGCCTTAATCTCCAATATGATTCCACCTACGGCCCCGAGAGCTTTATGGTTCTCTATGCCCACGACTACCTTACGGCCGATGCCGACAAGAGCGTGATTGATAAGATTGTCAGGGCCTATCCTGTAACAAACAGTTCCTATTATAGCGAGTTGACAGCAATGACCGCCTTTGAGCAGGAGTATGATGCAGCGCTCGGCATTGAGTCCAAACTCAATGTGGACACCCCGGATGATGAACCGCTGAAAAACCCGATGACCGAAACGTGGGTGCAGGGTGTGATGGGTATCACCACCACTTTGGAGTTTGAAGAGCAGTTTATTAAGGACCTTCAAGCACTCAAACCCGAGGGTAAGAACATATTTATAAATCAGGCGCGCGTGTACGTGGAGCTGGCCGACAAAGACTACCTTCTCTACGACTACGCACCCACACGTCTTGGCTCCTACCTCAAATACTCCACCATCACCCCCGTAGCAGATTACAACTACTACTACGAGGTCAACTATGACACAACGCTCAACTATGGCGGTGAGTTCAACCGTACTCACGGATATTACACTATGGACCTCTCGATTTATATGCAGCAGTTGTTGCAGCAGGCGGAGGGTGTTGCTCCGAGGGTTACGTTGGGAATGACGGCCTATGAGTATTTGGACCCCGCAGTTGTCAAGTTAGCCGGCAGCGGTTCGGTGAAGGTGGTGGTTACTTATACTCTTCTCGGCGAGTAAAAAATGCACAATAGCAGGCGACTGCTTCGTCATACTGCGACAAACTCCCACCTCATTTACGTTGGTAAACTGCGGTGGGAGTTTTCTTGTATTCCTTGCATTCATCCTGCTCTGTACATTTTTTTTGTGGTCTAACGTCTAGCGTCCAACGTCTAACGTCTTTTTTTAGGGCCTTAATGTCGTGCTCTTTCTTGCCCTTCACTACTCTCGGGTATCTTTTTTAATACCCGTGCCGAAGGCACAACAATTCTCAACTCTCAATTCTCAATTCTCAATTCTGCCCATCATCCGCAAGGGATAATTTTCAATTTTCAATTTTCAAATTTCAATTTTAGTAGTATCTTTGTGGCCCATATATTAATAGGTATGGCCCCCAATTTGAAGTATAACCACTCCTATGTGGCACATTAACAACGGAATAGTATGCAGAAAAACCTCGTTATAGTAGAGTCTCCCGCAAAGGCAAAGACAATCGAAAAGTTCCTCGGAAAGGAATTTAAGGTCTGTTCCTCCTATGGGCACATCCGCGATTTGGCGAAAAAAGGCATCGGTATTGATGTCCAAAACGGCTTCACGCCTGCTTATGAAGTGGCTGCCGAGAAGTCTAAGTTGGTTGCTGACCTGAAAAAGATGTCGCAACAAGCCGAGAGCGTGTGGCTCGCATCTGATGAGGACCGCGAGGGAGAGGCTATCGCGTGGCACTTGACGCAGGTTCTCGACCTGCCTGTGGAACAGACCAAACGTATTGTGTTCCACGAGATTACCAAGCAGGCTATTTTGGAGGCCATCAAGGCTCCTCGTACTGTGGATATGAACCTCGTGAATGCACAGCAGGCACGCAGGGTGCTGGATAGGCTTGTGGGTTTTGAGCTTTCGCCCGTGTTGTGGAAGAAGGTTAAACCTGCACTCTCGGCCGGTAGGGTACAGAGTGTGGCTGTCAAACTCCTTGTGGAGCGTGAGAGGGAGATTATCGACTTCAAGGGTGGCGACTTCTACCGCATTACGGCTCGCTTTGTGGCCGAGGAGGGCAAAACTTTCAAGGCCGAGTTGGATCGTAAGTTCGATACCAAAGAGGAGGCTGTGAGATTTCTCGAAGGCCTTGTGGGTGCGGAGTTCAGGGTGGAGAATGTGGAGTCGAAACCTGCGGAGAAATTCCCCGCAGCACCCTTCACCACTTCGACCTTACAGCAGGAGGCAGGCAGGAAACTCTCTATGTCGGTGGCACAAACTATGTCGGTGGCACAGAAACTCTATGAGAACGGTTTTATTACCTATATGCGTACCGACTCGGTGAACCTTTCACAGCAGGCTCTCTATGCTGCAAAGGAGGCTGTTGTTAATCTCTATGGCGAGGAGTACCACCAGTGGAGGGCATACAAGACCAAGAGTAAGGGTGCGCAGGAGGCTCACGAGGCCATCCGTCCCTCCTATCTCGATAAGCCTTCAATCGAGGGAACAACCGCCGAGAAAAGGCTCTATGAACTGATTTGGAAGCGTACGGTGGCATCGCAGATGGCATCGGCGAAGATTGACAAGACCATCGTAACGGTCGATATTGGTGGCCACGCCGAGCGTTTTGTGGCCGTTGGTGAGCAGTTGCGTTTTGAGGGATTTATGAAACTCTACTCGGAGTCGGTGGAGGAGGAGAGCGAGGGTGAGAGCGCCGTGCTGCCCGCTGTTGGTGTAGGACAGATACTCGCCAACAAGGATGTGGTCGCCACGCAGAAGTACACCCCGCAGCCATATCGTTACAGCGAGGCTCTGTTGGTTAAGAAGCTCGAAGAGCTGGGTATCGGACGCCCCTCGACATACGCACCTACCATATCCACAATCATCAATCGTGGCTATGTGATTAAACAGAATAAGGAGGGTGTGAAGCGTCCCTACACGACCATCACTCTCTCGAAGGGTAAGCTCACCGAGAAGGAACACAGCGAAGTGGTTGGTAAGGAAAAGGGCAAGTTGGCCCCCACCGATATCGGTATGCTCGTGAACGACTACCTGCAAGAGCAGTTCCCCGACATCCTCGACTACAACTTCACCGCAACCGTGGAGAAAGAGTTCGACCTCATCGCCGAGGGTAAGGAGGGCTGGACAGAGATGATTGGCGAGTTCTATGGCGACTTCCACAAGACGGTGGAGAACGCACTCGGCTCGCAAATCAAACAGAACAGCTCGGTGCGTCAACTCGGTGTGGACCCTGCGAGCGGACTTCCTGTGTCGGCACGCATCGGTCGCTATGGTCCTATGGTGCAGATTGGTGGCGAGGATGGCGATAAGGCCCGTTTTGCAAGTCTTAAAAAGGACCAACTCATTGCAACCATCACCCTCGAAGAGGCCCTTGCACTCTTTGTGTTGCCCCGCAACTTGGGTGCATACAATGGCGAAGAGGTGTCGGTGGGTATCGGTAAATATGGCCCCTATGTGCGCCACGGCTCATCTTTTGTGTCGATGCCCAAAGGAGATGACCCATACACCGTAAGCCTCGAAAGGGCGTGCGAACTCATCGAGCAGAGGGCGCAGAGTGCCAAAGCAGCCAAGGATCCAATCAAACGCTTTGACGGCGTGGACGACTTGGTGATTCTCAATGGTATCTATGGCCCCTATATCCAGTGCGCCGGTAAGAACTACCGTATTCCCAAAGGTAAAGACCCGTTGACACTTACCATCGAGGAGTGTAGGGCAATAGTTGCCAAATCTAAAAAGTAGGGCAGTGGTTGCGTTGTATAATGATAAAGAAGGTTCGGATAGCTCCGAACCTTCTTTGTTTTATTATGGTTTGGGGATTACGTCGCTGCGCTCCGTGATCCCCTTTGCTCGCCGCAGGGCCCTTGCGAAAGGCAAAAGTCTGCCTCCCCAATGAGAGTTTATTTTGTATGCACAGGGAGGTCGTGTGAGTAAACTCACGACCTCCCTATACATACAAAAAAACCTCTGCTTGTGCAGAGGTTTCAGGCTTTTGCCTTTCGCGGAGAAAGGGGGATTCGAACCCCCGGTACAGTAATCCCGTACGACAGTTTAGCAAACTGTTGGTTTAAGCCACTCACCCATCTCTCCGTGCTTGACTTAAAAAGCAGGGCAAAGATAAGCAGATTTATCCAATCTGCAAACTTTTTCGCCTTTTATTTTTCATAACGTCAAAATCAAGCACTATTTTTGCACCACACAATAAGTGTTTATTGTGCAAAATGACTTCACAATATGTCCACTTGGGACTATGTATTTGAACTTCAAGAGAGAAAAAAATAATTTTTTTTCAAGATTTTGTTTCGCGTAAAGAAAAAATTACTACCTTTACGAAGTCAATTGTGCACACAATGCAGAAATTTATATATGTTTAATTAAATAATTCATTAAGTATGAAGAAGTTAGTAGTTTTGGCTCTGTCGCTTTTTGCAGCCGTAACTGTTTCTAACGCACAGGTTTGTGCGCTCAAATCGAATGCCCTCGCTTTGGGTGTTGGTAGTCTTAACTTGGCTGCTGAGTTTTCGGTAGCTCCCCAGTGGACCGTTGAGTTGTCCGGTATGGGTACCATTTTCTCGCCTTGGAAGAATGGTGGCGAGGGTTTGTACCTCAATGGTTGGAGCGCTGTTGCTGAGGGCCGCTACTACCTCTGCCGCGCTTTCAATGGTCACCACTTCGGCGCTTTCGGTGAGATTGCACGTTATGGTAAAGGTGGTAATGTGCCTATGGGTATTGCTGACGCTGTTTATGACAACGTTAAGATCGCAGGCCTTGGTGTAAGCTACGGTTACTACTTCAAGTTGAGCACCTACTGGGGTATCGACACCAACATCGGTGTTGGTGGAGGTTTTGGCACTACCGACCAGCACAACGGTGGCAAAGAGTGGGTGTTCAAGCCCGTTGGCCGTGCTCAGGTATCGGTTTGCTACAAATTCTAAAAAAGCAATTTTTGCGGTCTAATTTTGCACCGCACTTCAATAGGCGAGTTCCTCATTTGCGCAAGCAAACTGCGGACTCGCCTTTTTTTTGTTTCTTCGACAGGGCAAGGAAGGGAATGGAAAATTGAAAATTTTGGTGCGCCTTCGGCGTGGGTATTAAAACAAAGGTACCTGAGTGCAGATGGAACTCTCCCCCTAAGTTAGGGGGAGTGGCGTAAGCCGAAGGGGTTTGTCAATCGCAAACCCACATACCCCTCCGCCTAACGGCACCTCCCCTGACTCAGGGGAGGAGTAGTCGGGAAGGCATTGGTTGGTTGACAAAAGTACCGACCTTCCAACTACACAAAACAGGCTGCGCCTGCTGCGGAGGGCGTTTTCTTGTGCGCCTATAACTCGCCTAATTCTCTGCGTTTTTTTACGTCGACCGTTGAACGTCAAATGATGGGAAAAACTCCCACTCTGAGTTAGAGGGGGTGGCCGAAGGCCGGGGGCGTCTGTCATTCTCCCCTAAGTTAGGGGAGGAGTTTTTTTTCTTCGCGGGTAACGTTTTTGTTACCCGTGAGGTTAGGGAGTTTAGTGAATTTGGTGAAATTAGGGATAAGGCGCTTGCAATTCCTTAAACTCCCTACACTCTCTAACCTCCCAAAATTCCCCTTCCTGCCCTTTCTGCTCCCCTAAGTTAGGGGAGCTGTCGCAAAACGACTGAGGGGTATGTTGACGGTCGACGGTTGTCGGTCGACGGTAGACAAAAAAATAGGCTCGGAATTTCCGAGCCTATTTTTTATTAGAAGCACCAACCGAGGCGGATGCTGAACGAGAGAGCAATGTGGTTGTTGCGGGTGCCGAACCAATTCCAGAGTTGGAAGCCGTGGTGGTAGCCTGTGTCGGCAGGGGTGCCTTCGGCCCAACCACCGCCTACCCAGCCGTCAACCAGAAAGCGGCCAAAGGTGTGTTGGTATCCTGCGGAGGCAATGAGTGCCACCATCTCCGCACGGGTTCTCTCGTGGGTGGTTGCCGAGTTGTAGGTGTAGTTGCTATAAATAGCCTCGGGGCGTAGATAGAAGCCGTCCAGAGGGCGTTCGGCAGAGTAGTTGCCCACAAAGAACTTATGTCCGTAACGGAGTGTAAATCCGAGTGGGCGATTGTGGTATTTATCGTAGCCTGCTCCGATGAGGCCGGCGCAAATCTCGGCACTCTGTTTGGCTTGTGGCAGGGCCCTTTCGTAGGACAGCTTGGTGCTGCCGCTACTCCACGACAGGAAGGTGATTTTCAGTGCGTTCGGATGGGTTTCTTGGGCCACACATCCGGGCGCATAAGCCAAGAGGAGAGCTGCCGTTACAAGGATTGAGGCTTTGAAAATAGTGGCTTTCATATACACGTATATATAATAATAGGTGTCAACAAAAAGTATGGGACACCTTCCTATGTGAAAGAGTGTCCCGTACTATGATTACGCAACATCCCGTGGTCAAATTGAAATTGATGGGAGTATGTTGCTCCGATAGGGGTGCGGTGGCCTATTTTGCAGCCTCTTTCTCGGCTTTGATGAAGTCTTGAAGCTCTTTTGCACGTTTGGTTGCGGGCTCCAACTTGTCGCCGGCCACAACCTGCTTGTAGGCCTCAACTGCGGCAGCGTTCTCGTTTTTGCTATCGAGGGCAACAGCGAGGAGGTAGTAAACATCGCTCTGTGCCTCAGGGGTAGCCTGAACAGCGGCTGCGAGTTCGCTCCAAGCAATCACGTTGTCCCAGTCCTCATTGGCGGCAGCCATCTGCAAGCGGTGCATCTGGTTCTCTGCGTTTGCGGGGTCTGCATTGATGAGGGTTTCGAGGGTTGCATAGGCAGCCTCTTTATTGCCGGCGGTGTTCTCCTCCTGTGCTTTCACGAGCAGGTAGTTGGAGAGAGCCTGCTTGGCCTCTGCTGCGGGCTCGGCAAAGCGACTGTGGCGTTTTTCGAGTGCGATGATGTCGGTGTAAACCTTCACGCCGTTCTCAAAGTCCTTCAATTCGCAGTAGCTCATTGCGAGGTTGAGAGCGAGTTTGGTGTCTTGGGGGTTTACCTCATAGCCCTTTGCGAAGTCCACAACGGCTGTTGCATAGTCTTTGTTGTTGAATGCGTTGGCACCTTTAACCCTGTAAACCTGCGAGATAGCGCTCTTTGCATTACGAGCAACACTTGCGTTGTTGTAGAGCAGAGCCACCTCGTTGGCTTTGTTCAGGCTAACGAGAGCACCCTCGGTGTTGCCACTCTTCACGAGGGCCAAGCCGATGCGAAAGTGGCAGGTGGGAATGAGTTTTTGTGCCTTCTCAACAAGGTCCATTGCGTCGGCATCCATAGCAGCCGTAATGGTTTTTTCGAGGGCGGGAAGAGCCTCGGAATAGTTTTCTGCCTTGAAGAGAGCAACGCCCTCGTTGTACATCTTAGTTGCCTCAATTACGGGGTCTTGTGCGAGTGCTGTTGCGCTTACCAACACTGCTGCCAGAGCAATAACAAGCGATTTGATTTTCATTTTTACTGTGTTTTATGTTCGTTAATACTATTTGTTGCGAAAACAAAATGCCCTCAAACGACAAAAATACTATTTTTGTCAAATGTTAGCAAATTTATCGGCGTAGTTTTTTGAAAAATTCTTCCATTAGTTCTCTGCACTCCTCCTCCATAACGCCTTTTTCGACTTTGGTTTTGGGGTGGAGCAGAGGGTGCGGGATGGTGGTGTAACCCTTCTTTGGCTCGTCGGTGCCGTAAACTACGCGTCCGATTTGGCTCCAAGCGAGTGCTCCGGCACACATCACACAAGGCTCCACGGTAACATAGAGTGTGCACTCGGTGAGGTACTTACCGCCGAGGGTGTTCATTGCTGCGGTGATGGCTTGCATTTCGGCGTGGGCGGTGGCATCCCCAAGTGTTTCGACCATATTGTGCCCTTTGCCGACAATCCTACCACCGCACTCAACAACGGCTCCGATGGGTACTTCGCCCTGCTCGAAGGCTGTTTTTGCCTCCGAAAGTGCACGTTGCATAAAAAAATGGTCCATATTGTATTCTACGTCCATACTTTTTTTGTACCTTTGAGAGATTTTTTTATTCCATACTGCAAAAGTACGAAAAATATAATAATAGACACAACACACTATGTACAGAACAAACACGTGTGGCGAACTTCGCCTTGAAAATCTTTCGCAGCAGGTAACCCTTGCCGGTTGGGTGCAGAAGGTGCGCAACCTCGGCGCAATGACCTTTATCGACCTTCGCGACCGCTATGGTATTACCCAGCTGGTGGTGGATGACAACTCGCCCGAGGAGTGTAGGGAGATTGCCTCTTCGCTCGGTAGGGAGTATGTACTCCAAGCAACGGGTACTGTTTTGGAGCGTTCGAGCAAAAACCCCAAGATGCCCACAGGAGATATCGAGATTGGTGTGAGCAGTTTGAAGGTGCTCAACGCTGCCGACACTCCTCCCTTCACTATTGAGGACAATTCGGATGGTGGCGACGAGTTGAGGATGCGCTACCGCTACCTCGACCTGAGGCGTAACCCGCTGAAAAACGCACTGATGCTGCGCCACCGTATGGCACAGGTAACCCGCAACTTCCTCGACGGGGAGAACTTTATGGAGATAGAGACTCCCTATATGATTAACTCCACCCCCGAGGGTGCGAGGGACTTCCTTGTTCCTTCGAGGCTCAACCCCGGCAAGTTCTATGCACTGCCCCAGGGCCCCCAGACATTCAAACAGCTTCTGATGGTAGCAGGCTACGACCGCTACTTCCAGATTGTGCGCTGCTTCCGTGATGAGGACTTGCGTGCCGACCGTCAGCCGGAGTTCACACAGATTGACTGCGAGATGTCGTTTGTGGAGCAGGAGGATGTGCTGAACGTGTTTGAGAGGTTTGCCAAGACACTCTTCAAGGAGGTGCTGGGTGTGGAAATCGCCTACGACTTTCCCCGTATGCCTTGGAGTGTAGCGATGGAAAAATATGGCTCCGACAAGCCCGATATCCGTTTCGGTATGGAGTTCAACGACATCACTGCCGACGTGAAGGGCAAGGATTTTGTTGTCTTCGACTCGGCAGAGTATGTTGGTGCCATCGTGGCCGAGGGCTGCGCAGGCTACACCCGCAAGCAGATTGACGGTCTGACCGACTTTGTGAAACGTCCTCAGGTGGGTGCCAAAGGCCTCGTGTGGGTGCGTATCGACGAGGCGGGTATTAAGTCGAGCATCGACAAGTTCTACACCCCCGAGGAGCTCACCGTTTTGGCCGAGAAATGTGGCGCAAAGGCTGGCGACCTCATCCTCATCCTTGCAGGCGAGAAGAAACACACCCTCTCGGCACTCAACGTGCTCCGCTTGGAGATGGGCGACAGGCTCGGTCTGAGGGACCCCAAGAAGTTTGCTCCCCTGTGGGTTGTCGATTTCCCCTTGTTGGAGTGGGACGAGGAGACACAGCGTTTCTATGCTATGCACCACCCCTTCACCTCGCCCAAGCCCGAGGATATTCAGTATATGGACACCGACCCCGGCAGGGTGCGTGCTAACGCCTACGACTTCGTTTGTAACGGCGTTGAGGTCGGCGGTGGCTCGGTGCGTATCTTCGATAGGGAGTTGCAACAGAAGATGTTCAAACTGTTGGGCTTCACTGCCGAGCAGGCCGAGGCACAGTTTGGCTTCCTGATGAACGCCTTCCGCTATGGCGCACCTCCCCACGCAGGTATCGCCTTTGGTTTCGATAGGTTCTGCTCGCTCTTTGGCGGTTCCGACTCCATCCGCGACTACATCGCCTTCCCGAAGAACAATCAGGGTAGGGATGTGATGGTGGATTCGCCCACCACTATCGACCCCGCACAACTTGTGGAGCTGGGTATCGAACTGAAAGAGGTAGCCGAGTAGGCCAAATCTATACTTAATACAATAGGGCATCGTGGTATGCCCTATTGTGCTATATTGAGAGAGCAGAGAAGAACAATGACGTCCGCAGAACGCATAGCACAACTCAAAGAGGCAGTGTCGCTGCTGCCCACCACCCCCGGAGTGTATCAATTTTTTGACGCTTCGGGCAGGGTGATTTATGTGGGTAAGGCGGTGAACCTGCGCCGCCGTGTGGGCTCCTACTTTGTGGACTCCAAGAAACACAGCGCAAAGGTGCGTGTGATGGTGGGTAAGATTGTGGCTCTCAAACACATCGACACTCCCACGGAGAATGATGCTTTGCTGCTCGAAAACTCCCTTATCAAGACTCTGCGACCGAGGTACAACATCCTCCTCAAAGACGACAAAACCTACCCGTGGATTGTGGTGCGTAACGAGCCTTTTCCGAGGGTGGAATCGACAAGGCGTGTGGTGAGGGACGGCTCCACCTACTTCGGGCCCTACTCGTCGGTGATTTCGCAGAGGGCTATGTTGGAGAGCCTCAAAGAGATCTACCAACTGCGCACCTGCAAGTTGAGCCTCGACGAGGTGAACATCAGAAGCAACAAATACAGGGTGTGCCTCGAATACCACCTCGGCAACTGCTCAGCACCTTGTGTGGGGCACCAGACGGCCGAGGAGTATGCGGCCACTATCGATATGGTCAAAAAACACCTGCGAGGCGACCTCGGGCCCACGAGGAACTACCTCACCGAGAAGATGGAGGCTGCCGCCGAGGTGCTCAACTTCGAGAAGGCCGCAGCCTACAAACGCAGGCTCGATGCGCTGGCCAAGTATGAGGCAAGGAGCGTGATAGTGAGTCCCACGCTGGGCGATGTGGATGTCTTTGCGCTGGTGGTTGACGACTTGGATGCCTACTGTAACTTTGTGCGTGTGGCCCGAGGGACGGTGGTGGCGAGTCGCACAGCACTCTTCACCCTCGGTGCCGAGAGCGAAAAGGCAACCATTCTCACACAAGCCATACGCCAGATGATACCCGAGGTGGCCGACGGAAGGTTGGCAAGGGAGGTAATCGTAGCTGTGGAGCCCGACGAGGAGTTTGAGGGTGTGAAGTTCACCGTGCCACAGAGAGGCGACAAACTCAAACTGCTCGAATTTGCACACAAGGGGGCTGTGATGTTCCGCGCCGAAAGGCTCAAAAACATCGAAATCAAAAACCCCGAACGACACACCGAGAGGCTTATGGCCGCCCTGCAAAGGGAACTCTATCTGGACCGCCCGCCACGCCACATCGAGTGTTTCGACAACTCCAACTTGCAGGGCACCCACCCCGTGGCTGCCTGTGTGGTATTCCGTGATGGCAAGCCCTCACGCAAGGAGTACCGACACTTCAACGTCAAGACCGTGGAGGGCCCCGATGACTTCGCCACAATGAGGGAAATCATCACCCGCCGCTATACGAGGGTGTTGAACGAGGGCGGTGAGTTGCCCGACCTGATTGTGGTGGATGGTGGTAAGGGACAGTTGTCGAGTGCCTGCGAGGTGCTTCGGGAGTTGGACTTGTGGGGCAAGGTGCCCATCGTGGGACTTGCCGAGCGATTGGAAGAGGTCTATTTCCCCAACGACCCCAAGCCATACTACCTCGACCGCACGGGCGAGCCTCTGAAAGTGATACGACACATCAGGGATGAGGCCCACCGCTTCGGCATCACCTTCCACCGCAACAAACGCTCGGCCGACTTCACAACCAGCGAGTTGGAACACATTGAGGGCATTGGCCCCAAGAGTGTGGAGGCATTGTTGAGGGCCTTTGGAAGTGTGGCAAAGGTGAGAAAGGCACCACGTGAGGCACTTGCAAGGGAGATTGGCGAGGCAAAAGCACAAAGGGTGTTTGACTATTTCCACAAATAGGGTTATATTTGTGGAGCAAGAGAGAGAAAATTTAATCGCAAAAAACAAAGATATAACACTATGGAACACATCAAATGTTTGATTATCGGTAGCGGCCCTGCCGGCTACACCGCAGCAATCTACGCTTCGAGGGCAAACCTCGCACCCGTGGTTTACGAAGGCTTCGAGCCCGGAGGTCAGCTCACCACAACCACCGACGTAGAGAACTTCCCCGGCTACCCCGAGGGCGTTAGCGGCCCCCAGATGATGGAGGATATGCGCCGTCAGGCAGCCCGCTTTGGTGCCGACCTGAGGGGTGGAGTGGTTACCTCCATCGACCTCTCGCAGAGGCCCTTCAAGGCTGTTGTGAACGACACCGACGCCATTGAGGCCGAGGCCGTGATTATCTGCACCGGTGCTACGGCCAAATATCTCGGACTGCCCAGCGAGGCCAAGTTCAGGGGTATGGGTGTGAGCGCGTGTGCAACCTGCGACGGCTTCTTCTACCGCCGTAAGGATGTGGCAGTTGTGGGTGGTGGCGACACCGCCTGCGAGGAGGCAACCTATCTGGCAGGCCTCTGCCGCAAGGTACATATGATTGTGCGCAAGGACTATCTGCGCGCCTCGAAGGCTATGCAGGACAAGGTGGCCTCAATGGAGAACATCGAGATTCACTTCTTGTGCAACACGCAGGAGATTTTGGGCGACGAGAGCGGTGTTACGGGCGTAAGGCTTCTGCACGCCGACGGACACACCGAGGATATCGCTGTTGATGGCTTCTTCCTCGGCATCGGCCACACCCCACAGACCAAACTCTTTGTCGGTCAGTTGGCACTCAACGAGGAGGGCTATATTATCACCGATGGCGCATCGAGCCGTACGAGTGTGGAGGGTGTCTTTGCCGCAGGCGATGTTCAGGACCCCCACTACCGTCAGGGCATTGTGGCAGCAGGTAAAGGTGCTGTGGCTGCCATCGACTGCGAGCGTTTCCTCCTTGCACAAGAGTAGGCGTACTGACTGCAAGACTAATCCATTAGACGCCCGTGCGTACCATTGAGGAGATACTTGCTATCCGCACTGCGGAGGAGTTTAGCGAGGCGGCTTTGGAGTTGTTCCGATTCCAGAGCCGTGCTTGCCTGCCCTATGCTGCCTACCTTGCGCTCCTCGGAGTGAACCCCGACGAGGTGGGTAGGGTGGAGGATATCCCTTGTCTGCCCATTGAGCTCTTTAAGCACCAGAAGGTCTATTGTGGCCCACAGCCTGCCGAAAAGTGTTTTACGAGTAGCGCAACAACGGGGATGACCCCCTCACGCCACTATATGGCCCACCTTGCCGACTATGAGGCAACCTTCACGGCTGCCTATGAGCACTTCTACGAGGGGATGCCCATCTATGCCCTCCTGCCGTGCTACTTGGAGAGGGAGGGGAGTAGTTTGGTCTATATGGCCGACAGACTCATTGCCCGCTATGGGGGTGGATTTTTCCTCGACGACTATGCCCACCTTGTGGAGGTGTTGGAGGCCGACAGCAGGCCCAAGATACTCCTCGGTGTGAGTTACGCACTCCTCGACCTTGCCGAAGGGTATGCTCGCCCGCTGCGCAATACTATTGTGATGGAGACGGGCGGTATGAAAGGCCGGCGCAAGGAGTTGCCGAAGGAGGAGCTGCACAGGGTGTTGAGAGAGGCTTTCGGGGTGGAGAAGATACACTCGGAGTATGGTATGGCCGAACTCACCTCGCAGGGCTATTCGGACGGCAATGGAGTTTTCCGTACGCCACCGTGGATGAGGGTCTTGGTGAGGGATATCAACGACCCCTTTACCCTTGTGGGCGAGGGTGTTAGGGGCGGAGTGAATGTGATAGACCTTGCCAACCGCTATTCGTGTGCTTTCATCCAGACGCAGGATGTGGGGCGAGTGTGGGCCGATGGCTCTTTTGCGCTCGAAGGACGCATCACGGGGGCCGATATCAGGGGATGCAATTTGTTGGTAGATAAGTAGTAACCCGAGAAATGATGAATATGAAAAGAGTGTCTCTTTTGTGTGCGGCGATAGTGGCGGTGGTGTGCTCAATCCTCCCTGCTTCGGCGCAGTATTATCGTACAACCCACGTTGAGGATGTGCAGCTGCACTCCGGTTTTCAGGTGTCGGGTAAGGTGGCTGACCGTTGGGGTATGGTGTGGGGCGAGGAGCTCTATTTTGGTAACAACATCAGCCAATTCCAAAAGCTCTACTCGCGTGTGATGCTACACTACTACTTGAAGCCCAACTTGACGCTCTCTCCGCTGGTGATGCACATTGTCAACACCCCAAGCAAGACACACACAATGGTCTATGATATGAACGTCATCTACACCCACCGCATCGACCGCTTGGCTATCACCCTGCGTGGTGGTACTCGTGTGCAGGACAATCTCTCGGCTGTGGAGGTGGAGGGGATTGTGAGGGCCAATCCGGACTTTTCGGCTCGTGCTCACGTTGGGGCAGCCTACCGCCTGTGCGAACACTTTGAGCCCTATGCCAACATTGAAACATTCTTGATGCTCACTCCCGCCACCTGCAAGTTGGCACCCGACGGGGCGGAGGCGGATGTTAGGTCGGCTGCCTATACCACGGGGCTCTATCCGAGCCGTTTGCGTAGCAATGTTGGCTTTAAGTGGCACATCAACAGCAACAATATCCTCTCGTTCTATTGGCGTTATGACCACACCCAGAGCAAACACCTCAATCTTTCGATTGTGGGCAAGGAACTCTATGGTATAATCACCGCCAAACGTACCAACAACTTTGTGGGCGTATTCTACGATTATAAGTTTTAGAATTTCAAATTGTCGGTCGACGGTTGACACGATGAAATACACTCCCGAAATACTCGCTCGTTTGCACTCCTCGCTCTTTGAGATTATCGAAGAGATTGACCGCGTGTGTCGGCTGCTCGACATAAAGTTTTTCGGCATTGGCGGCACCGCCATAGGGGTACACTTTTGGCACAACATACTCCCGTGGGATGACGATGCCGACTTCGGTATGCTCCGCGAGGACTACGAAAAATTTATCGCCGAAGGCCCTGCACTTATGGGTGAAGGCTTTGAAATTCAGGAATTTCGCACCGAGCCCAACACACCCTTCTATTGGACCAAAGTGCGCAAGCGTGGCACTCTGTTCTTGGAATATGGGTTTGAGCAGTTCGACATAAACCACGGTATATTCATTGACCTCTTTCCCTTCGACCGCATCCCTTCGGGGCGCAGGTTGCAGGCTTTCCACAGGGCCGAGTGCGCTTGGTTTATCAGTGCGTTCAGCCTCTATCCCTTCTGGCAGAGGCGCAAGCAAATTGAGCGCAGCAAGTCGCTCTACTACCAAAAGAGCCTTGTGAGCCGAATGGTGTTGGGTGTGCTGTATAGGTTCACCACAAGGGAGTGGCTCCACCGCAAGATGTGCCGCGAGATGGGGTGGTTCAATGGCAACCCTCGGTGCCACCTTGTGAACGTGGTGCGCCTGCCTTTGGACGTGGCGGAGTATGAGTCGGTGCGCAACCCCAAGGAGGCCCCATTCGGAAGGCTCACCATACACGTTCCGCGCGACTTGGAGGCCTACCTGCACCACCACTATCCCGTGCTTGTGAAGGATATTCCCGACGAGCAGAAAATCACCCACGCACCCCTGAAACTATCCTTTGATACCCGCAATGAACAAACCTATGAATAGCGTGTCCAAACATCGTTTTTCGGTCATCATACCACTCTATAACAAGGAACAAGAGGTGGAGGCTACCATTCGCTCAGTGTTGGCCCAAACGCTCCAACCCGTTGAGATTGTGGTGGTCGATGACGGCTCCACCGACTCCTCTGCCGCCATTGTGGAGTCCATTGGCTCGCCCCTTGTGAAGCTCATCCGTCAGGCCAATGCAGGCGAGTGTGCCGCACGCAACAGGGCTATGGCCGAGGCCACCGGCGATTGGTTTGCTCTGGTGGATGCCGACGATAGGTGGAAGCCACAATTCTTGGAGGAGGTGGCAGGGATGATTGACCTTTGGCCCCATTGCGGTATCTACTCCACCGCCTTCGACATCGTGAGTCCCACGGGCACCGTGAGGGCCAAGACACCCACTGTGCGCGGGCCTGTGGAGAACTTCTGGAAGGAGAGTATGACCTCCTATGTTACCATTCCATCGGCCACGGTGCTTTCGCGCAGGGCTGTGGAGGAGGTCGGCGGTTTTCCGGAGGGGATGAAGATGGGCGGCGACCAATTTATGTGGATAAAGGTGGCCACTCGCTATGGAGTGTGCTTCTCGCCGGAGGCTCTGTGCCTCTACTCTATGGTGGCAAGCAACCGTTCGGGGGCTATCTACACCCCAGAACAAACCCCCTACCGATTGGAGGATTTCCTCAAAGAATCTCTTTGGGACGAGGAACAGAACTATTGGCGCAGGGAATTTGTGGCCAAGTGTGCCATAGGTAAGGCACTAACGCTCACCGCAAAAGGCGACGAGGAGTTTGGCCGTAGGGTGGTGCGTAACTTTGGATACACGGAACACTACCGTAGGGGGTTGCGTAAGTTGAAAGTGTTGCTTGCTTTGCCTCGCTGTATGCGTAGTTGGGCACATCATACATATAACAAATTAGCGTGGGTGTTGGCCCATCGTGGCTTGTAGGATTGATGACTCCGAAAACCAAATATTGTTCCTTGGTGGCGGTGGCCGCGCTGACAGGCGTGGGTGGGTGCTATGCCCAACAACGCCCCAATGTGATTGTCATTATGACCGACGATATGGGCTCGGCCGATATATCCCCAATGCCACACCTTGCCGTGGCACACACTCCCAATATCGCACGCCTGGCCGAGAGGGGCGTAACCTGCACCCAAGCCTATGCGAGTGCGCCAATGTCGCTTCCTTCTCGCGTGGGCCTGCTGACGGGGTGCTATCCTGCACACAACGGAGCCTACAAGGTTGACTCTGTGCAGGGACTGCCACAAGAGGGTACAACCCTCGGAGAGTATATGCACGAGGGTGGCTATGCTACGGCAATGATTGGTAAGTGGCACGCAGGAGGAGAGTTTGTTGAGTGGCAAAGGCCCGAAAATAGGGGCTTCGAGCGCACATTCTATTGGCACGACTCCACCCACGACTATTGGTCGGCCGACACGGGACGTACCAACACTTGGGGTGCCGTGGGCTATGCGCCAATCTACAATCAGGGCACTCCCATTGAGGATTACGATACGGGCTATCTGACCACAGATATTGCCAAACACACACTCGACTTTGTGGATGCCAACCATCAACATCCATTCTTTCTCTATGTATGCCACCACTGCTCCCACCGTCCATTGCAGGTGTCGCGAGAGCTCTATGATAAGTATGCCGAGTTGGGCCACGAGAGGGGACTGACGGCTTCGAGGGCTATGTATGAGGTTTTGGACGATTTCGTGGGACAACTGCTCGACAAACTCGATGGCTATGGAATAGGGGAGAACACATTGATAATCTTTGCCAGCGACAATGGAGGTGGAGAGACCGATGGGCAGTTGAACAATACCTGTCGAGGTGGTAAGTTCACCCTCTCGGAGGGTGGTTTGCGTGTGCCTATGATTGTCAGTTGGCCCAGAGAGATACCCGCAGGGCGCATCTTCAATAGGCCCGTTGTCAACCTCGACTTCCTTCCTACCATCATTTCAGCTGCTGGTATCGCTCCCCAACAAGCCCACGATGGAGTAGATCTACTTCCATATCTGCAAGGCAAGAAGGTGGGTGCACCACACGAGGTGTTGTGTTGGACCAACGGCGACGAGCCCGAATATGAAAGCGAGGGGTGGAGTAGGGAAAACACCCCCGAACTCTTCGGCTATCCGTTTGAGAAGGGCGACTTTGCGGTGAGGAAGGGCGATTGGAAATTGGTCTCTACGGTGGGTTGTGTGGGACTTTTCAACCTGCGTGAGGATGCTGGCGAGATGGTGGATAGGAGTACCGACCATCCTGAGATTTACAACGACCTGCTGAACTCCTACAAGGCGTGGGCAGAGGAACTCACCCAGCAGTCCTACGAACCACAGATGATTCAGACAATGAAGACAGAGCAGCAAAAGGTGGCCCCATTGAAGGGAACCTACAAATATAACGACATTTTTGGCGAGAAAGGAGGTCGAAAATGAGGGTCCGATATGCTCTACTTTTGTGTGCCTTGCTATTTGGCTCCTCGCTACACCTGTGGGCGCAGAGGGCCGATGGTAGCGAGCTCTACCCTCGTCAACACTACAACTACTCGCTGTATGGATGTGGCGACGAGCTACTTCTCTCATCGGCAAATATGCGTGTGGCCAACAAGGGCGAAGCACACTTTGAGCCTTCGGAGAGGGGAGGAGTGCCGTCGGTGGTGATGAACATACACTCCGAGCGCAAGGGCCGATTGTTTGGCTTCCAGAAGTTTATTGTCGTGCAACCCTCCACGGGCTACTCGGTGCGCTATGATGTGGAGGCGTTGAGGACGACAACTCCCGCTCCACTACGGCTTGTAGCTACACTCTATGACGACGCAAGGGAAGTTGTTGCAACCATCTCACACACGTTGGATGGCGTGGGCGAGGGGGCGTTTGATTTCACCACCCACCCGCTGACTCGTTGTGCAAAGATTGCGTTGCACCACACCACCGATGAATCGCAAGTGGAGGGCGTGGTGAGAGATATGAGGCTTGTGCAGACCACCCTCGCAGGCGCACTTCGCAAGGAGGAGGTGCTGCTGAGGCGTATTAAACCTTTCCGCAAGGAGGGCAAATTGTGGCGTGTTGAGTTGGGCGACAAGAGGGCCGAGTGTTGGCAGTTGTCGCTGGATGTGGAGTGGCGCAATCCGGAGGCGGAGCGTAGCGTACTTTTTGAGTGGTACAATGCCGCAGGAGAGCTGGTCGAGTGCCACGAATGCCGCATCGGCAAGATGAGAGGCGTGGTGCCCGAGGAGGATGGCGTTAGGGTGGAGTGGTTTCGCAGATGGGACCGCTTGCCACAGGGGGTGAGCATACGCAATGAGTATATCCACGACAACAAAGGTGTTGGGTGTGGTGGCGCGGTGGTGTCGTGCCGTATCCCACAGGTGGAGGGCGCGGTGTTGCTTGTTGTGCGGAGCCCACAACCACAAGGCGATGCGCCGACCATAGCGACACTAACGGTCAGTAGAGATTATTAAATATCCCTCCTTTTTTTCCCTTTCAGCCCTTTCAGCCCATTCTGCGCTTTCTGCTCTTTTTTCCCTTATATGATATAGACCACCCACGCCAACAACCACGCAATGGCTGTGTTGTAGAGCAGTGTGAACCACATCCAACCTCTGCTTCCCGTCTCGGACTTGATGGTCGCAAGGGTGGCGATGCAGGGGAAGAAGAGCAGGATAAAGACCATAAACGATAGGGCCGAGCGAGGAGTGAACCCGCTGCGAGTGATGATGTTGTCCGACAGCGAAGCCCTGTTCTCTCCACCATACAACACGGCCATTGTGCTCACCACCAACTCCTTGGCCGGAATACTTGTGATGAGCGCAGCGCTTGCTCTCCAATCCAATCCCAACGGTCGCATTATAGGCTCGACAGCCTTGCCCATACGTCCCATAAATGAGTTTTCAAACTGCTCTGCCGCAGTGTTGGCCTCGGCCACATACTCGCTGGTGGTGTCAATCTCCCCCACCGTAGATTCCGATGCGGGCCTCGGGAAGTAGCTCAGGAACCATATCACGATGGTAGCCAGCAGTATGGTTGTTCCAATCTTACGCACATACTGTGCGCACTTGTCCCACATATGTTGCAGCGTTGCACGCAGGGTGGGCCAACGGTAGGGCGGGAGCTCCATAACAAAGGGAGTCTCGTCCTTTTTGAACTTCACAAGACGTAGTAGCTTGGCGGTGAGGAATGCCACCAACATACCGCCCAGATATAGACCAATGAGCACCGTGGCGGCGTGCTTGGGGAAGAAAGTGCCGGCGAGGAGTATGAACACCGGCAGGCGCGCGCTACACGACATAAAAGGTGTAACAAGTATGGTTATGAGCCTGCTGCTACGACTCTCGATGGTGCGTGCGGCCATAATTGCGGGTACGTTGCAACCGAAGCCCATAATGAGTGGAATGAACGACTTTCCGTGTAGGCCCATACGGTGCATCAGGCGGTCCATAATGAAGGCCGCACGAGCCATGTAGCCCGAGTCCTCCATTAGCGAGATGAAGAGGTAGAGGATGAGGATATTGGGCAGGAATACCGCCACGCTACCCACACCTCCGATGATGCCGTTGACCACCAAATCCCTCAGCGCACCAGCAGGCATAATGGCCCACAGCCTCTCGCCCAACCAATTAAATCCGTTTTCAATCCACTCCTGCGGATAGGCTCCGAGGGCGAAGGTGGAGTAGAACATCAGCCACACAAGGGCGATGAATATGGGAAAACCGAGCCACTTGTTGGCCACAAGGCGGTCGATGCGACGGGTGCGACGCGAGGTGTCCACACTGCCCTCTTGGAGTGTCTCTTCCAGAGCACCCGCAATGAAACCATATTTGCGGTCGTTGAGCACACCCTCCACATCGGCTCCCAATACTTTGGTCAGCCTCTGGGATAACCCCTTTGCCAACTCCTCCCAGCGAGGGTAGGAGGGACAATCTTTCTTCAACAACCCCATGGCCTCCTTGTCGCCTTCGAGCATTTTCAGGGCCCAATAGCGAATGGGGAACTGCTTGGGAGCCTCGCCCATGGAGCGTATCTCGTCCGAGAGGGTGCGTATGGCCTCCTCGATGTGGTTACCATAGTTGATGTGCACGTGGCGGGCCACCGAGTTGCGTCCCTCGAAGAGTTCAATGATGGTGTCCAGCAGCTCTGTGAGTCCATACCCATTTTTAGCTATGGTGGGTATCATCGGAATACCGACCATTGCTCCCAAAGCCTCGTAGTCCAACACCGCTCCCTCGGCCTGCAACTCGTCATACATATTCAGGGCGACCACCGTACGCTGGTTGAGGTCGATGAGTTCGGTGGTGAGGAAGAGGTTGCGTTCGAGGTTGCTGGCAACCACGGCGTTGACAATCACGTCGGGCATCTGCTCAAAGAGATGGCGACGCACATAGACCTCCTCGGGCGAGTAGGCCGAGAGGGAGTATGTGCCCGGTAGGTCGGTGAGGTTTATACGATAGCCCTTGTAGGAGAAACGTGTGCGCTTGGCATCAACGGTAACACCACTGTAATTACCCACGTGCTCGCTACTGCCCGACAGGGCGTTGAAGAGCGAGGTCTTACCGCTGTTGGGGTTGCCCACGAGGGCCACGTTTATCTCGTTGCGACGAGGAGTGTTGGTGGAGCGGTGTGCGCAGTCGGCAATGTTGCACCCCGCACAAGCGTTGTTGCAGGCAAAGCCACCCACAGGTTCCAAATGTAGGTCGGCCTCCTCACGGGGGAGCACTTCGATCATTGCAGCCTCGCTGAGTCGGAGGGAGACATCATATCCCATAATGTTGTACTTCACGGGGTCGTTGAGAGGTGAGTTCTGCTCGGAACGCACCACCTGACCACGCACAAAGCCCATCTCCATTATGCGCTTGCGGAAGCCTCCGTGGCCGGCTACCTTTATGATTACGGCCTCTTGGCCGGTATGTAGTTGCGAAAGTTTCATTGGCTTGCTACTAACGATTTTGCACGAGTGCAAAATTAATACTACTCCGCCCACTCGTCAATACTCAAAAGTAGGTAATTAATGTCGACCGTCGACCGTCAACCGTCAACCGTCGACCGACGGCATACCCCTCCGGTGTTG
>JAZNNC010000031.1:0-8766 GCA_045580045.1 Tidjanibacter sp. | reverse complement strand
GGTGTTAATACCGACACCTACGCAGGTCAGACCATCGTTTCGAATGCTTCTTGCACCACCAACTGCTTGGCTCCCCTTGCAAAAGTTATCAACGACAAGTTCGGTATGGTAGAGGGTCTTATGACCACCGTTCACGCAACCACCGCTACTCAGAAGACTGTTGACGGTCCTTCGGTAAAAGACTGGCGTGGTGGCCGCGCTGCTGCTGGCAACATCATCCCCTCCTCGACTGGCGCTGCTAAGGCTGTGGGCAAAGTTATCCCCAGCTTGAATGGCAAACTCACCGGTATGTCGTTCCGCGTTCCTACCCTCGATGTTTCGGTTGTTGACCTCACCTGTACCCTCGCAAAAGAGGCTACCTACGCTGAGATTTGCAACGCAATCAAAGAGGCTTCCGAGGGCGAGTTGAAAGGCATTCTTGGCTACACCGAGGACGCAGTTGTATCGAGCGACTTCATTGACGATGCACGCACTTCGATTTTCGACGCAGGTGCTGGTATCCAGCTCTCGCCCAAGTTCGTGAAACTCGTTTCGTGGTATGACAACGAGTGGGGTTACTCGAACAAGGTTTTGATGTTGATTGAGAAGATGTTTGCTTACAACAACAAATAAAAAAAACGCAGATTGCGGGCGAATTTTGCACCGCACTTCGATAAGCGGCTCCTCATTTGCGAAAGCAAACTGCGGGGCCGCTTTCTTGTTTGGCACAAAATTCACCTCGCACTTTGCGTTTTTTACTGCTTACTAACGCTCAATAGAATTTCGACCAAAATGGGGAAAGCGTCATTCTGACGCCCTTGCATTCATCTCGTTCTTTGCGTTTTTTTTATTGTGGTCTAACGTCTAACGTCCAACGTCTGTTGGGACTCTTGGGTATCTTTTTTAATACCCACACCTTCCCGACCACTCCTCCCCTAAGTTAGGGGAGGTGCCCGAAGGGCGGAGGGGTATGTCAATTTTCAAATCCCCTTTCTGCCCTTTGTTGCTCTTTCTTATCATCGCTTACTCGCAACTTTTTCAAATTTCCATTTTCCATTTTCCATTTTCAATTCCCTTTCTGCTCTTCCTGCCCTTCCTTGCCCTTTTGACAGACCTCACCCGCCCATTGGGCACCCTCTCCTAACTTAGGCGAGGGAGTGCACGGGGCCGTGCACGCAATTATGACCACCCCTCCCTTACCTCCCCTATCGTAGGGGAGGAGTAATTTTCCATTTTCCATTTTCCATTTTCCATTCCTTTTTGTATCTTTGTGCAAACTAACCTTCGTGTGCTATGAAAAAGTTACTTCTGATTTTGGCATTTGTGGTGGGTGCGCAGGTTACAATGTGGGCGCAGTCGGCTCAAAGTGTGGAAAGTGCTACTCCCAAGAAGATTTCAAGGCTCGGTGATGCAAGGTGGACCGTGGACCTTTCGGCCGGAATAGCGTTGTTTCAAGAGCTCTTCCTGTCGGGAGTTCACAATGAAGAGGCTATTGTCCCGGGTGGTACCACACATAGGAATATCAGCAACTTCGCTTTATGTGCCAGCGCAGATGTCTATTATCGTTTTTCCGACCGTTTTTCGTTGGGCTTGCGTACTACATTAGGCCACAAGCAGATTGAGTGTTTCAATGGAAACGAGGATTTGCTTGGGCGTTTTGTGGGACTGCCGACAACGGTGGTGTTGACGAGTAAGTTGTCCTATTTTGTCGGTAGCGAGTTTGAGTTCTATGGTCTTTATGGTCTGGGGACAACTCTGATGATTGTCTTGGAGGACTACTATTGGAGGCCGGCACCTGTGGTTAAGGTGAGAAACTATTTTGCCGAGTTCTACCCCATAGGTTTGCGTTGGGGCCGTAGGCAGGGCTTCTTCTACGAGATGGGTTTTGGTAGTAAGGGTCTTACAAATTTGGGCTATTTCGTTAATTTCTAATCGTAAACACACTTTATGGATATGAAACGTTTGGTTGTTTTGTTGGCCTTTGTGGTTGCAAATGTGGGCTTGGTGTTGGCGCAGGACTACAAAAACTATGACGATGTGATTTATGGCACCGATGGGTCGGTGGTGCGTGGTACCATCATCGAGCAGGTGCCGGGTGTGAGCTACAAGATTGCCACCGAGGGTGGTAACATATTCGTCTATGATGCTTTGAAGGTGGAGCGTATAACCAAAGAGCCTCCCGTGAGGAACTACTACAAGGAGAATGCTCGCCATCGCTACGACGACTATGGTAATGTGGCCAATAGGAAGAGTCCTTTTTGGTCGGCCGTAGGCTCGTTCTGCATCACGGGTTTGGGACAGGTCATCAATGGCGAGGTGCGCAAGGGTTTGCTCTTGTGTGTGGGTAATGCCGCCTGCTTGGCGACATGTATGGTTGCCGGAACAGTGTCGGGCGAGGGTTATGGTGGTGAAGGAGTGGCCTTTGTGTCGTTGCTTGGGGCTTTGGGCATAAGGCTCTATTCCATCATTCAGGCACCCATCTACGCAAGTCGCTACAACGAGCAGAACGGCTTTGCGCTTGGTGGTGATAGGTGGCTCAGGGTGGGCCCGAGTGTGCAGGTGAACAACACCTTTGCTGCGGGCACATCGGCAAGCGTAGGCCTCGGAGCGACGCTCATTTTTTAGGAATAACCACACAAAAAGTAATATGGACAAACGAGTTGGCGTCTATGGGGATAGGCGCCAACTCGTTTTGTTTGGTGGATATGGTGCAGAGTGCGGGATTGGTTGGGTTGCTTACCGCCTTGCGCCATACTGTTTGTAGAAGAGGGCGGGGCGGGCTTTGGCATCGAGGAAAACACCCTCGTCGAGGTGTTCGCGCAGCCATCCAACAAGCTCATCGGCCAGTTCTCTGCGCTCCTCCACGCTGGCTCCCTGCCCACGGCGGCGTTGTATCTCAAAGTCCCTGCGGACAAACTCCACCATAAGTTCCAAGTCCTCCAACGCCTCCCGCTCGGCTCCCTCAATGGTGGTGGCTGTTGCCACCTCGCCACCGTGGAGGTCGAGGCGTGCAATGGCCTCTGTGTACCACTCTTCGCTCTTGACGCTTGTGCCAGGGATGCTACACCCCTTGCGTGCGAGTTGTTCGAGGGTGTCGATGGTGGCGAGTGCAGTGCGCCAAGCGGAGCCGTAGCGTCCTTGTGCAAACTCGCGCAGGAGTAGGTCAACATCCACATCGGGATTTTGGGCCACCTTGCCGAGTGTGTAGAGGTTCACTTCATAGGTGCCCCAATCGCCCGGCTCGCAGTAAATCGAAATGCCACTCACGCCCTGCTCCCTGTACCACTGCACATCGCGCTGCATATAGTGGGGCAGCAAAATCGGCAGGCTGTGCCAAGCATACTTACGGTAATAGGAGTAGATGCTGATTTCGCCCCCAAAGCACTCTCTCCACTCGGCAAGTGCGGAGGTGTAGGTGGGGTTGCTCCCGAAGGGCTCATAAATCTGCCCCTCGAAACTCTGGTTTATGGGGCAGAAGTCGAGCAGCACTCGGGGGTTGATGGTGTGTTTGCGTGAGGGGTTTTTGTAGTGTGAGTAGCCCAAGCACTCGATTTTCAGTTCGGGGCGCAGGGTGGCGATGCGTGCGGCCACCTTCTCCACCAGCAGGGCGTGTTTGTCGGAGTCGTTACCGATGGCTCTACACTTCTCGCACTCGCACCACCTCGCTCCATCGGGTGGCCAAAAGTCGAAGATGTCAATCTCGGGGTGAGCCTCAATGTAGGCGAGCAGGCGGCCAATCATATACTCGGTGGCCTCCTCGGAGGAGGTGCAAAAGACACGCTTCTGTTCCCTGCTGCGCTCTCCCTCGTGGAGCGCAAACCACTCGGGGTGGTTGTCCCACAAACGTCCCTCTTCCATTGTGGCGTTGAGGAAGTTCTGGTAGCCGTGGCCACCCACCTCAATCACAATGCCTCGCTGGCGCAGTGCGGGGGTGAGTAGCTCCCTTACGGCATCCCACCTCACACGGTCCTTGCCCTGATAGTCAATGGGATAGACAAGCGTGTTGTACTGCAACTTGGCCATCCACTCGATGAGTGCGAGGGTGTTCTGCGGGGTATGTGAGTGGCCCTCCTCGATGTAGAGTTTGCGATACTTCATTGCCGGTTGTCCGCTTGTGGGGCCCTCGGCGGTGTAGTGCAGGGTGGGGGTGTGGGGTACCACTTCGTGCTTACCCTCGGGGTAGAACTCAAAGTCGGGAGCGAGCCATCGGCAACCCAGCTGCTCCAAGAAGGTGTAGGTGGCATAGAGCAACCCACGAGGGCTGCCACCACTCAGGGTGATTGTGTTCTTGCGTGGTTCGATGCGCCACTCCTCTTCGGAGAGGCGGCTGTCGTAGCGCACCACAATACGGCTGTTGTGTCTGGGGGCCGAAAAGTCGGCACCACTGATTGTTCCGAGGTAGTGCTGCAACTCCTCCACGGCAAGGCTACTTGTGCAGTCGCCACCTCGGTCAACAATGTGGCACAAGGCACGCCCATTCTCGGCCAACGGAATGGTGTGGGTTTTCGCCGCCGAGGGTGGAGTGTGGAGGACGAAGAGTGTGGCGATGCAAAGTAGTGTCAATCTCATAGTATAGTCCTATAACATCAATTTCCAGTTGCCCGAATAGTATGCCTTGTGGAGCTGTTCCAACTCTTGGGTATTGCCCTGCAAGGTGAAGCAATGTTCGAGGTCTTTGTAGATGTAGAACTGCAACCACCAGCCGTAGTGATACTCCTCACGGGGCGACTTGGGGGTGAGCATTTTGGCATACCAGAATGTGGTGAGGTGGTATTTCTCGGCCACCTTCTGGGCCAGAGCAGCCTGTTTCCACATATCCTTACGCACCTTTTCAAAGAGGCGGGTGTAGTCCTTATATTTCATTTTCGACACGTCGTAGGTCTTACAACCTGCCTTGTCGTCTATACCAAGCGCAGCGAGCGATACGGTTGTTTCATACTCTTTGTCGCCATCGAGGTCGTAGTTGAAGGTGTCGAAGAAACCGTTGCCATCGGTGTCGAGAGCCTCAATGGTGGCGAACTTTTCGGGAGCGCTCTTCTGGAATGCTCGGTCGTAGCCCTGATAGTAGTTGGTGTTCTGGTCAATACGCCACACACCTCTCTCGGCTCCGAGCAGGTGGATGCGACCATCGAAGGGGGCAACATAGATGTCGCCACCGCCCGAAAAGTCGGTATCCCACTCGCCCCTATCGCCTGCGGGGTCGGCTTGGGTGTGGTTGTCAACGCCACCCTTCTTGGTACCCTGAATGAAGGCGTCCCTATCCTCATAGAGCTCAACCCTCTCCCAACGGCCACAATCGTCGTCCTCGTCATAGCAGAAGCGGGCCTCTTCCCATTTGCCTCTCCAAGCCAAGTCGAAAGCCTCGTTACGGTCGGGATAGATAAGCTCCGTAAGGTGGCGGATGCGAGTGTCGGGGAAGAAACAGTCGGCTTCGGGCAGGCCACGCATATTTTTCAGTGGGTGGACATATTCGAGGTAGGTTACAGCATTGGGGGCCTTGTAGTGGAGAGTCATATCGAAGTCGAAGTCGTTGCCGGGGCAGTTGTCGTTGTCCATATCGATACCTATGGAGAACCAAGTCATACCGCCGTCATACTGCGTGGGACTGAAACCCTTCTCGGCAGCTTCGGGGTGGGGACGACGAGAGTCGCAGAAACGGAGTGCAATCTCCGAAAGGCCGTCCTTGTCGTAGTCGTAGAAGATGAATGGGTTTTCCCAATTGATACGGAGATCTTGGAACGAGTTGGTTACTCGGTGTGCTTTGATGAAGGAGCTGTCGCCGCTGTAATCGGTGTAGAAGTCGGAAATACCATTCTTCTCCCAGCACTTCAATGTGATGGTTGTCCAATCGATGTAGTTGAACACTCCGTCGCCATCGTCGTCAAACACCCACATATAGTGGGGCGCATTCCACCCTTTGGGCCCATTTTCCTTTCCCACAGGGTAGTCCAAGATGAGCTGAATGTCGGCCTTGCCGTCCTCGTTCATATCAACGTGTTTCACCACAAGGTCATACTCGCCGTTGGCATCGCGGTCCACCAACAGACAGTCGTTGACGGTGTCGCCCTCAATGTCGCCTTCCTTCATATTTCCGTCGTCATCGAGCCAAAGGATGGGCACTGTGCCTGCGTGTATTGCGCTCTTGACAGCATCCTGACGGCCATCGCCATTGAGGTCGAGAAATTCGGGCTTTACCCCCTCTGCGGGCAGGGGTACACGGAAGGGTTGTAACATTGTGTGTTCGTTCCAGTAGGTTTTGCCAACCGCTTGGGGCTGTTGTGCCGAGAGCGACCATACGGTGGTTGCCAGAGCGGATAAGAGTGCTAAAAATTGTTTCATTGTATTAATAGAGTTATTGTTGTTTATTGTCGGTAGTTTAGGCCTACTGCTTGATGGCCTTGTCGAGTGTTATATCCTTGCTCCCACTCCAAGCCTTCAAACCGCTCCACGGCTCCCAATCCGAGGTCCAGAAGGGGTGGTCGGCAGGCAGTCCGAGTGGCAAAAAGACGGGGGTGCAGAGGTAGAGGCTACCGGTGGAGATGTAGGTTTCGGCACAGCCAATCTGGTGGCCCGCAAAGCCGAGCGTGAGCCAACCATTCTCGTCGAAGTTGCCCTCAACGGCCAAGTGGCGGTTGATTACGGCTGTGAGTGCCGCACGCACCGAGCCATTGGTGAGGGTGGAGGGAAGGTCCTCCAACAGAGCCGATTGGGCCAACACCTGCATCGAGCCAAAGCGGTAGGCAATCGAGCGACCCACCACGGGGTAGGCTCCGTCGGGCGAAATGAACAATTCCAACTGCTGTGCATAGCGACGCAGGCGCACCTTCTCCAACTCAAAGAGTTCGGCCTCGCCCTTGCCGTGGCGTTGCATTGTGGCCAACACGTCGTAGAGCATCGGGTGGATGACGTAGCTATTGTAGTAGTCCATATGTAGTTCGGGGCCATCGGCATACCAACCATCGCCCTTGTACCACTCCTTGAAGCGCATCAGAGCATACTCCACCGGAGCGGGGTTCCACTCGCCCGTGAACTCCAAGAGGGCCGCCTCAACCGTGGCCGCAAACAGAAGCCAATTGCTTTCGAGGGGTTTGATTTTGCGGATGTTGTTCATCTCGCGCACGAAGTTCTCTTTGGTCTGCTCGTCCAAATTGCCCCAAATCTGCTTGGGAGCACGCAACATACCCTGACACAAGAAGGCTGCATCCACCAGAGGCTGTCGCCTGATGGTGAAGTTGAGGTAGTCGGGCGAGTTGGGGTCAAAGCCGTTCTTTATGGACTCGCACGTGAGGCGTATGTACTTGGCCCTCAACTGTCCTTCGGGCGTATCATCGGGCCCGAGTTCGAGCCACGGGGCAATGCCCACCACTGTACGGCCGAGTGCTTCGAGGTGGGTGGTGAGGTGGTTGGTGGGGGTGTTTTTGCGTGGCGGTGTCTCCACAGGCATATTTTTGCGCAACTCCCCACGGCTCATATTCTCCAACACGGGGTCCACAATCTCAATCATTCGGCTCACCCACATAGCCCTATCCTCCGCACCGGTGGTGGGCATAGGGGCGAGTATCGGAGCAGGCGCAGGGGTGTGGGCCGCAACGATAGGTTGCTGTGTTGCAGGGGTAGTGGTTGGGGTAGTAGCCACAGAAGGTGTTGCCACTGTGGTTTGCTTTGCGCCTGCCTTGGGTTTTTTGAGGAATGAGTCGATGGGAAACTCCTCGCCTGCAAAGGCCTTACAACCCGTCCACGGCTCCGCAGGGGCTGTCCAGAAGGAGTCCTCGGCAGGGAGGCCCAAAGGTAGGAATACCAGCGAGGTGAGATAGACACAAGGGGTGGAGAGGTAGGTGTCGCCTGCCTCGGGCTGCTCGCCACACACACCGATAGTGAGCCACCCGTCTTTGTCGAAGGTGCCCTCGGCATCCATCACTCGGTGCATTGCTGCTGTGAGGGCTGCCCTGACTTGTCCCTCCGAGAGTCCTTCGGGAAGGAGTTTTTCTTGTGCACATTGGGCCAACACTTGGAAGGCTCCGAGGCGGTAGGTGATGGAGCGACCTATCAGGGGATAGGTGCCATCGGGAGCAATCATACGCTCCTGTATGGCGGCAAACCTGCGGAAGCGGCGCAACTGCTCGGCGTGGAACTCGCTGTCGCCCACTCCAAACTTATCCATCGTGCGCAGCACCTGCATCATCATCGGTTGGATGACGTAGCTATTGTAGTAGTCGAGGTGGAAAACTTCGCCATCGCCATAGATGCCATCGCCCACATACCACTCCTTGTGGTAGTTGATGGCCCTCTCCACAATGGGGAAGTCCCACTCGCCTGCAAACTCTTTCAGGCCACACTCCACCATAGCACAGAAAAAATACCAATTGTTGTGGCCGGGTTTCATAGTGCGCGTTGACTTCCACTGCTCGAAGAGCCTCTGGCGAGTGAGTTCGTCCAGATTGCCCCACAGCTGGGTGGGAGCACGCAGCAGGCCCTGTATGAGGAAGGCACTATTGACCAAAATCTGACGTGTGGCGGTGCTGTTGAAATAGTCTTTGGCATTGGGGTCCACCGAATTGGCAATGGCACGGCAGGTGAGGTCGATATACTTGGCCCTGAGTTGTCCCTCGGGGGTGTCATCGGGACCGAGTTCGAGCCACGGGGCTATGCCCGCAATGGTGCGTCCCACCGACTCCATATGGGTAATGAACTCGCGACTGCTGGCCTTGGCCGAAGCCGAGCGACCAATCGGAATGGAGGCTCGCAGGTTATCGTTGGCAAGGTTGCTCAACACGGGGTGGGCTACGC
>JAZNNC010000030.1:0-11906 GCA_045580045.1 Tidjanibacter sp. | reverse complement strand
TAGGGGAGGTGGCTGAAAGCCGGAGGGGTCTGTCAGACGGTTGTCGGGCGACGGTTGCCGGTTTTACATACGCCCCCGCCCTTCGGGCACCCCCTCTAACTCAGAGGGGGAATTGGCGGAGCTTACCGAGGTTGGGTAATTCTTCAACCACTCCTCCCCTAAGTTAGGGGAGGTGGCTGAAAGCCGGAGGGGTCTGTCAGACGGTTGACGGACGACGGACGTCGGTTGACGTTTTACGGTCGTCGGACGACGTTTTTACAGACCCCTCAGTCGCGTTGCGACAGCTCCCCTAACTTAGGGGAGCAGAGGTTGAGGAGCTTACTATGATTAGGTAGAGTACCGACATCCCGTCCTGTCCAAATCAGCCTTAGGCTGCGGGCGACGGATTAAACTCCCCCTCTGAGTTAGAGGGGGTGTCACGAAGTGACGGGGGCGTCTGTCATAATCAGCCATTAGCTACTCATTGACGGTCGTCGGTTGACGGGCGACGGACGACGGACGACGAATTATTATGGGCAATGTTCGCTTTTTCGACAAAAATTATTATTTTTGTATCGGAGAAATAGGGCACAATGAGTCACACACCTCGGAAGTGCCAACGTAAATACATGGTATATAAGCACTAAACCATCGAAGTTATGCAGGTCGATGTAGAGAAAGTTTTGGCCGACAAGGCTCCAAAACTTGCAAAAAAACTACCACGATTTCTTATCAGGTATCTGAAAAAAATCGTGCACCAAGATGAAATTAACCACATCATGGGCCACTACGGCCAGATGGAACCCTACGAGTTTATTCACAACGCACTCGAATTTATGGGTGTGAGTTGGCACATCGTGGGCATGGAAAACATCCCAAAAGACGGTCGTTATCTATTCGCTTCCAACCACCCCTTCGGTGGCATGGACGGTATCATACTCGCCTCGGAGGTCATTGCACACTTGGGCGATGTGCGCTCCATCAGTAACGACATTCTCATGGTGCTCGAACCGCTGGCACCCATTCTGCTGCCCGTCAACAAACACGGTGCACAGTCGAGGGTGGCAGCCGAGATTTTCGAAAACACCTTCGCCAGCAACACTCCCATCCAGACCTTCCCCGCAGGCCTTTGTTCGAGGCGTATCAAGGGCAAAATCACCGACTTGGAGTGGAAAACCAATTTCGTAAAGAAAGCCATTCAGCACAACAGGCACATTGTCCCCGTGCACTTCGAAGGCCGACTCAGCAACCGTTTCTACAACATCTATCGCTTCCGTCAGATTTTCGGCATAAAGGCCAACATCGAGATGCTCTACCTTGTTGATGAGATGTTCCGTCAGAGGGGCAAAGATTTTGAGGTAAGGATTGGCACACCCATCTCTCCCGAGGAGCTCAAAGCTGTGGGCAATCCTCGCCAGCAGACCGAGTATGTGAGGGCCAAGTCCTACGCGTTGGCACCCAACGCCGCCGAGGGCAAGTAGCCCGCGCACGGAGAGGAGCACAGAACAAATCCACACACACAGAAAAAAACGAAAACATCATGACTAACATTAAACCCATCATAAAACCCGTACCCAAAGAGGTATTGAAGAGCGAGCTTCGCAAGGAGTTCTTTCTGCGCGAGACCAATCGTGCGGGCAATGAGATATATGTAGTAACGGCTGCCGAAGCACCCAATGTGATGCGTGAAATCGGACGTCTGCGCGAGTGGGCATTCCGCAGTGCGGGTGGCGGCACGGGCGAGGAGGTCGATATCGACGAGTTGGACCTCGCGGAGGGCGGCTACAAGCAGTTGGTGGTGTGGGACCCCGCTGCCGAGGAAATTATGGGAGGCTACCGATTCATCGTGTGTGAGAGCGAGGACGAGAGCCACCTCTCCACCGAGCACTACTTCCGTTTCAGCGACGAGTTCCGCAAGGAGTATCTGCCCCACGCCATAGAGCTGGGCCGCAGCTATGTGCACCCCAACTACCAGAGCACACGCACCAACCCCAAGAGTCTTTATGTGATGGACAACATCTGGGACGGCCTCGGAGCTATCATTGTCAACCATCCGACGAAAAAATATTTCATCGGCAAGGTGACCATGTACACCCACTACAACACCGAAGCAAGGAACATTCTGATGTACTTCCTGCACAAATATTTCCCTGCTAAGGAGGGACTTTTGGAGCCGATATACCCCATTGATTTGAACATCGACACGGCTGCCATGGAGAAGATTTTCACCGCCGGCAACTACAACGACGACCACAAAATATTGGTACACGAGCTCAAAGAGAGGGGCGAGTTTATCCCACCGATGATTAGTTCCTACATGAACGTGTCGCCCTCGATGCAGACCTTTGCCACCGTAACCAACCCCGACTTTGGCGACGTGGAGGAGACCGGCATTATGGTAACCATCCCCGATATGTATCCCCACAAAGTGGAGCGACACACAAAGGGTATTACCAAAGGTGCTGCGCCATTCAAGAAGTTTATCGACAAGACCATGATGGCCATTGACGAGGTGGTTGTGGGCCACGCTGTGCCGGCTGTGAAGATGGCCTTGCGCCGCCGCAGGCCGGAGAGGGAGGCCCGCAAGGTACGTAGCGACAAGGACACGAAATAGCACTATTTCGGCGGAAACACCACAGAAGGACACAATAAAAAAGGGGTTGTTTGCATTTATTATTCAAAGACAATCGCTAACTTTGTACTCACAGGGATTACTATGAATAATAACGATGTGAACATACTCTGGGTGGATGACGAGATTGAACTACTCAAACCGCACATCCTCTTTTTGCAGTCGAAGGGCTATGAGGTAACCACGTGCAACAACGGCTACGATGCCGTGGAGATGGTGCGCTCGGAGCCGTTCGATTTGATAATCCTCGACGAGATGATGCCCGGTATGACGGGACTCGAAACACTTCCTCAGATTAAGGAAGCGAGGCCCTCTACGCCTGTGATTATGGTAACCAAGAGCGAGGAGGAGAACATTATGGACAAAGCCATTGGCTCCAAGATTGCCGACTATCTCATCAAGCCCATAAATCCCAATCAGGTACTCCTCTCCATCAAAAAGAACATACACCGTGAGAGGCTCGTTACGGAGCAGACCACTGCCGATTACAGGGCAGAGTTCGGGAGCATCAGCTCCCTGCTGGGGGCGGCCCGCACGTTTGACGATTGGTGTGCCATATACCGCAAGTTGGTTGGGTGGGAGATGGAGCTCACCGAGTCGAGCGACCGCAGTATCAAGGAGATATTGTTGATGCAGAAGGGCGAGGCGAGTGGCGAGTTTGGCAAGTTTGTCAAGCGCAACTACCTCGATTGGGTTAACGTGCGCACCGAAGAACGCCCTACAATGTCGCACACGTTGTTCAAAAACAAGATTATACCCACGGTGGAGCAGAGCGAGGGTAAGACCACGCTATTGCTGATTGACAACTTCCGATATGACCAATGGCGCACCATTTGGCCTCTGCTGATTTCATCCTTTGACCTCCACAGCGAGGAGTTCTATTGCAGCATCCTACCCACCGCAACCCAATATGCACGCAACGCCATATTTGCAGGACTGATGCCTTTGGCCATCGACAAACTAATGCCGGACAAGTGGCTCAACGACAACGAAGAGGGGGGCAAAAACAAGTATGAGGAGGATTTTCTGCGCCGTCAACTATCCCGTGCGGGCAAGAGTTGGAAACTCTCGTTCGACAAACTTGTAAAGCCCGAAGCAGGCAGAAAATTGGTGGAAAACTTTGGTCGAGTGAGGGAGGCCGATTTCTCGGTCATCATCTACAACTTTCTCGACATCCTCTCCCACGCACGCACCGAGACCGAAATAATCAGGGAGCTGACCGAAGACGAGGCCGCTTTCCGTTCGCTCACACGCTCGTGGTTTGAGCACTCGGAGTTGTACACGATGTTGAAGATGCTCGCCGAGGCGGGCCACACGGTCATCATCACCTCCGACCACGGCACAACTCGTGTGGATAACCCCATAAAAGTTGTGGGCGACAGGGAGACATCGCCCAACCTGCGCTACAAGACGGGGCGTAACCTCTCATACAACCCCAAAGAGGTCTATGAGATTACCCGTCCCGCAGAGGCGCAACTGCCTCAGGGTAACCTCACAAGCAGCTACATTTTTGCTCTCGGCAGGGATTTTTTCTCCTACCCCAACAATGCCAACCAATTCATCCGCTACTACCGTGATACGTTCCAGCACGGCGGCATTTCGTTGGAGGAGATGTGTGTACCCTACATAGTGCTCCGTCCCAAAACATAGAGCTGAATTGAAAATTGAAAATTAAGGTGCCTATGGCACGGGTATTAGAAAAGATACCCGAGAGTAGAGAAGGGCACGAAAGGGCAGAAAGGGCAGAAAGAGAAAATAGCAATTAGAAAAGTAATTAGTAAATATATTAGATGAAAGAGATTAACGTAAATGGTTTGGGCGACCTACCCGATGCGGCCGAAGAGATTTTGAACGCCCTCGATGGGCGTAATGTGGTGGCGCTTTATGGCCCTATGGGTGCCGGCAAGACAACCCTTGTGAGGGAGATTTGCGCCCGTTTGGGTAGCGAAGACACTGTTACCAGCCCCACCTTTGCACTCATCAACCGCTACGACACTGCCGAAGGAAACGCCATTTTCCACTTCGATTTCTACCGCATTGAGCAACAAGAAGAGGCCTTCGATATGGGCTATGAGGAGTATTTCTACTCGGATGGATTGTGCCTTGTGGAGTGGCCCGAGAAGGTGGAAGAGCTGCTACCGGATGATGTGATGAAGGTAACCATCACCCCCACGAGCAACTCCCGCAGGATTATTACCATCGACTAATCGTTCCATTCGGTCCCAAACGAAGAAAAAACCTTTCGCGCGCTATGATTAAGAATGTGGTTTTCGACCTCGGAGGAGTGGTTCTCGGGCGTGATTTTGCACGCCTTGCGGAGCTATTGGGCGACACCTTCTCGTTCATTGCAGGCAACGATTTTCCGGCCTATTGGAGCGAGTTCGACCGAGGGATGTACACCCGTGAAGAGGTGGCCGAGATGCTGGCTGCCGACAAGGGGTGTGGTGTGGAGGAGGCCCAGAGGAGTATTCAAGACCTGCTCGAATTGCTGCAACCCGTGGCAGAGACCGTGGAGTTGATTGAGGAGCTGAAAGAGCGAGGGATTAGGATGTATGTGTTGTCGAATATGTCGAGGGAGTTCTATGCCCACATCAGTCGTTTCCCCGTGTTTGACAATTTCGACGGCGAGGTGGTGTCGTGCTACGAACACATCAACAAACCCGACGAGGGTATCTACACCTGCCTGTTGGAGCGCTACAACCTCCGTCCGGAGGAGTCGCTGTTTGTCGATGACAAGAGTGTCAATACGGCCGCAGCAAGCGCGCTCGGATTTCACACCATAACCTTCGACGAGCACGGAGTGGAGCGCATCCGAAGGCTCCTTGCCGAGAGTAATCGGCAATAAACAAACGGAGTCGATACAAATTTCAACAGGTTGATATTCCGAAACATCCGCATCCTTAAAGAGCCGCTTTGCGACTCTTTGACGGAACGACCACCTTACCAACCGATGCCCGAAGCAACAACAGAGGCTGCTTGCAAACAATGCCGAGCATTGTGCATTTTAACGAAAGTTGTTTTGCTGTTTCTTAATTTTATATATACCTTTGTGAGGTATATACACCTCACACGGAGAACAAAAAAACTGAGATGGACAACAACTTTATTGTTTCGGCACGCAAATATCGCCCCATGACCTTCGAATCGGTGGTGGGACAAAGCCACATCACCGACACACTCAAAAACGCCATAGCACGCGGACAGTTGGCACACGCCTACCTTTTCTGTGGCCCGAGGGGTGTGGGAAAGACCACCTGCGCCCGAATCTTTGCCAAGACCATCAACTGTCTGAACCCCAACGCCGAAGGCGACGCTTGCGGCGAGTGTGAGTCGTGCAAGAGTTTCAACGAGGGTAGGAGTTTTTCCATCCACGAACTCGACGCCGCATCCAACAACTCCGTGGAGAACATACGCGACCTGACCGACCAAGTGAGGGTTCCGCCGCAGGTGGGACAATACAGCGTCTATATCATCGACGAGGTGCATATGCTCTCGCAGGCCGCTTTCAACGCATTCCTCAAAACACTCGAAGAGCCGCCACACCACGCCATCTTTATCCTCGCGACCACCGAAAAACACAAAATCATACCTACCATCCTCTCGCGTTGCCAAATCTACGATTTCAACCGCATACGCATAGAGGACACTGTGAGTTACCTCAAATACATCGCAGGCAAGGAGGGCGTCAGCTACGACGACGAATCGTTGCACCTGATTGCTCGCAAGGCCGATGGCGGTATGAGGGACGCACTGTCGATGTTCGACAAGGCGGTATCGTTCTGCGGTGGCAACCTCGCCTTCAAGGAGGTGGCCGAAACACTCAATGTGCTCGACTACGACACCTATTTCGGTATCACACAGCACATCCTCGACGGCAATTACAAGAGCGCCTTGTTGCTCTTCGACGATGTGCTCAAAAAGGGATTCTCGGGCCAAACTTTTATGAGCGGACTTGCAAGCCACTTCCGCGACCTGCTGATGTGTAAGGATGCCCAAACGCTGCCGTTGCTCGAAACCACCGGCTCGGTGTTGGAGCGCTACAAACAGCAGAGTGCCGTGTGTGAAGTCCCCTTCCTCTTCGGGGCCATCTCATTGCTTGGCACACTCGATGGCGGCTTCCGCACCGCCACCAACCAGAGGCTCCACGTGGAATTGGGACTGATGAAGCTCTGCGGTATGGAGCAAAAAAAAAGCCCTGATGTAACCACCCCCACACTCCCTCCACTGATTAAGGAGAACGTACCTACACCACAGCAAACATCGCAACAAAGTGTAGCACAGCCGGTTGCACCACAGCAGACACCGCAACCAAGTGTGGCTCCGCAGGCAATGGCGAACCCACAGCCGAACGTGGCGACACAACCCACCCAACCAAGTGTTACTGCCGCCCCCCAAAGTGTGGCCCCCACCCAACCGAGCGCCGCTCCTGCACCCCGAAGTGTATCCCCCGTGCAGTCAAGTGCCGCTCCCGCACCACGCAAATCACTCTTCGGAGGAGGTTCCATTGCGGCCATTATGAGCGGAACGGCACAAACGAGCGAAGAGGAGCCAACCATCACCCACTACGACCCCCATACGGAGAGTAAAATCACTGCCGGTATGGAGGCTTTCATCAGCGAATTAGCGGCAGATTTTCCACGACTCTCCTATGCTTTGAAGGGTATGAAAGTGAGCGAACACACAATCTCGGCAACCGTAATGACCGATATGTTGCGCGAAGATATCCTCCGCCACAGTCCGGAGATTACAACCATACTGCAACGCACGTGCGGCATCGACGGAGGCATCATTCTCGACATTGCCATAACCAAAGAGAAGGCCACCACGCTGCCTATCAAGACGGAAGACAAGGTGAAGTACCTCACCAAAGAGAATCCAGAGTTGCTCAACCTCATCAAGGAACTCGACCTGAACATCGAGTAGGGACGAGTGGGAGCAACCAAACCAAGATTGTAACAATTTAACACAGAATAATTAAGGTAGAAAATGAATTTTGTAGAAGAACTCAAATGGAGGGGCATGATTCACGATATGATGCCTGGCACAGAGGAACAACTCAACAAGGAGATGACGACGGCATATCTGGGTATTGACCCCACCGCCGACTCGCTCCACATAGGCCACCTCGTGGGTGTGATGATTCTCAAACACCTCCAAAGATGTGGCCACAAACCCATCGCTCTGGTGGGCGGTGCTACGGGTATGATTGGCGACCCTTCGGGCAAGTCGCAGGAGCGTAACCTGCTCGATGAGGCCACTTTGCGCCACAATCAGGAGTGTATCAAACAGCAACTCTCCAAACTCATCGACTTCGACAGCGACGCCCCCAATGCTGCCATTATGGTCAACAACTACAACTGGATGAAGGATTTCTCGTTCCTTGCATTCATTCGCGACATCGGCAAGCACATCACCGTAAACTATATGATGGCCAAAGACTCCGTAAAGAAACGCTTTAATGGCGAGGGCGAAGGTATGTCGTTCACGGAGTTCACCTATCAGCTCGTGCAGGGCTACGACTTCTTCCACCTCTACGAGGCGTATGGCTGTAAGCTCCAGCTCGGCGGTAGCGACCAATGGGGCAACATCACCACCGGCACCGAGCTTATCCGCCGTAAACTCGGTAAGGACGACGCCTATGCGCTCACCTGCCCCCTCATCAAGAAAGCCGACGGCACCAAATTCGGCAAGACCGAGAGTGGCAATGTGTGGCTCTCGCCCAAATACACCTCGCCCTACAAGTTCTACCAATTCTGGCTCAATGTGAGCGACGAGGACGCCAAGAGCTACATCCGCATCTTCACTCTGCTCGACCGCCAGACCGTGGAGACACTCATCGCAGAGCACGAAGCAGCACCCCACGAGCGCAAACTCCAAAAGTGTCTGGCAAAGGAGGTTACGTGTATGATACACTCCAAAGAGGAGTATGAGAAGGCTGTTGCTGCGAGCGGAATCCTCTTTGGTGCTAATGCTGCCGAAGCTCTCCATACCATCGACGAGCAAACCTTCTTGCAGGTGTTTGAGGGTGTGCCTCAGTTTAAGGTGCCTGCCGAGGAGTTGGCCGCAGGCGTTGACTTCCTCGCCCTGTGTGCCGAGAAGAGCAATATTTTCCCCTCGAAGGGCGAGTTGCGAAAACTCATTCAGGGCGGTGGCGTGTCGCTCAACAAGGAGAAAGTAACCGACCCCTATATGATTGTCAATGCCGAGAGCCTCATCGCCGGCAAATATCTTCTCGTGCAGAAGGGTAAGAAGAACTACTATATCATCATTGCGGAGTAAGAGACTCAACAACAAAGGAGTATATATTTTCACCAACAAGAGAGGTGGCCTGCAAACTTGCAAGCCACCTCTCTTGTCTGCTACAACCAACCCTCTCCTATCGTAAGGGACGCTTAATGGAAAGGGAAGTGGTGCGTATTCCTCCCCTAAGGTGGGGGATAGTCCCATATTCCCATGGGTATCTTTTTTAATACCCGTGCGCCTCGACTCCCAAAACGGCTCCATTGGCACCACTTATAAGCCGTATTAACGTTATCCACTACAAAAAGATTATTTCTTTTCAAGAAAGCATCTGCACTGTGCAATCCTCTCCTCTGCGATACGAGAGTAATCCTCACTTATATCATATCCCACATAACTGCGGCAATTCTTTAAAGCTGCTACGGCGGTTGTTCCCGAACCCATAAAAGGGTCCAATACAACATCATCCTTGAAACTAAATAGATTAATTAATCGGTGCGGTAATTCTTCTGGGAATGGTGCAGGGTGCTTCACTCTTCGAGCACTCTCTGTGGACATTTTCCAAATACTCTTAGTCCATTCTAAGAAATCATCTCTTCCAATTGTATCTTCTCCTTTCTGTCTTTTTAACGATCCCTTACTAAAAACCAAGATATACTCATGAACATCGCGTAAACTTGGATTAGATGCTGACATCCAACTACCCCATGCACACGAGCCACCCGCAGAAGCTGCCTTATCCCAAATTATTTCCCCTCGATAATTAAACCCTATTTTTGTCATAATATCACCAATATAATCAGAAAGAGGTATATATGGTTTGCGCCCCACATTAGCTATATTAATACACGCTCGTCCGCCATCAACTAGCACTCGATAAACCTCTGACATCACTCGACTTATCAAATCAAGATACTGGTGCAATGTTAAATTCTGATCATATTCTTTGGTTACATTATATGGCGGAGATGTAACCATTAAATGTATGCTATTATTTGGGAGTTCTACCATTTGCTCTGATGAATGAACAAATATTCTATTCAGCACATCTGGATTTATTAAATGTGTAGATTTGTCTTTCGTTTCATTAATTCCTATACCAGAATATAGGTTTGAATTATAAAATTGTGATGCGTTATGCCCTTGACGCATAGATACTCCAAATGAAGAAGTTTGGGTCTCTTTGGTTTTTCGTTCTCTCATCGTTCTAATAGTTCTATGAATTTCTGTCCCTTCAATTCGTCCGTGAACTCTCGGTTTGCAATAGATATAATCTCACCCAACTCTTTGTTACTCTTCGAGGAGCTAAAATAATTCATTTCATCTGCGAGCAATTGTGAAATATAAAGTTCAACCTGCTGGTGTGAATCATAAGTTTCAAAACCTTTTTCGGGCGATTGGCTAACAAAAGGTTGGTTAGTTGGGTTCGGATATAATGATATAAACTTTTGAACAATACCACTCTTACACAAACTATCCACTTTTTCCATGTATCCTTCAGAGATTGGAGAATTACCTGCAATAATGATTGGGATTCTTTTCCCCATTCGACTATCAACACGAATATTAACAGCCTTACCAATTGCCTTTAACATACTATCCGAACGCAATAAGGAAGGGCACCCTGTGTGAGTGTTAAAATCTCCGCAATATTCAAAGGAATCGCCATTAAATGAGTAGTTATTTACAATACCCATTTTAATTTCAAAGAGCAATTTAATATTCTCCGGCTTTTGAACTTGCTCTTCTGTAACACAAAAAGCCAAATCTGCTGGACTATGACGAGTAAGGCCTATTTCCTCACAAACCACCCCATTAACTGCATATAGATTGTGTTTACTAGCGGTCGTCTCAAAAAACTCTTTACACCATTTTTCGGTACGATGACCTATTAGGCCGTTGCGTGCTTGTGGAGTCGTTACTCTCCAATTGATATTTTTTGGTTTAAAAGCATAATAAAGGCCTTCAACGCGAACCATTAGTTGCTCTATACTAGCAAATTTAATGGCATCATTAAAGAAGTTCAGCTCGTTTTGAATTGTCCACATCGGTAATAAAGGTTGAGAGCCACCCTTATTCCAAAACAAAAACAGGCGCGATTGCCCTGATTTGCTTATTGAAAACGATTGGCTCTGGTAAACCCGGTACACCAATAAGCACAGACAATCCACGCCCGTTGGCGTGAACTTCCTGTCAACTTATTCTCGTGTACCAAAAAATTTACCAGATTTTATCGTTTAGAGAATAAGAGCACAAAGCTCTATTATATTTTAAGTTATATTATCTTCCTTGTTATTTACAATTTATTGGTTTGTGCAAATATAAGAAAAAACTCTCTAACTCGCGCGAAATCATCACAATAAATAAAATAACGTCTTCATGGCGCAAGTATTAGGTACATATTCAAGGTGCCGACGGGCACTCCGAGTGTTTCCTGACTATGCGATAAAATAGAAAGCCCCTCCTTATCAACCGACGCACGAAGCAGGAGCAGAGGCTGCTTGCAGACTATGCCCTGCAAGTAGGAGGAAAAGACACCGAAGGTGGATTAAAGGAGAGGTTGGGGAGGATTGTCTATATCGGTGGCGGCAATAGCCGACTCTTCAAGGTGCCTTCGGGCACTCCGAGTGTATGGGGCAACCTCATAACACTCACATCACAACACTCTCATACGATTGGCAGCACCACAAAAAAAACAGTAAGCTCCCTTTACAGAAAGGGGGTTTGGGGGATAGGTAACACAAATGGTGGCGGCAACAGCCGACTCTTCAAGGTGCCTTCGGGCACTCCGAGTGTATGGGGCAACCTCATAACACTCACATCAAAACATATTCACACGATTGGTAGCACCACAAAAAATAACTCCTCCCCTACGACAGGGGAGGTCGGGAGGGGTGGTCGTATTTGCGCTCGGCGGCCTCGCCGAGCAGGGTTTGGAGGATAGGTAACACAAATGATGGCGGCTACCTACTCTCCCACAACTAAATGCAGTACCATCGGCGTAAGCGAGCTTAACTTCTCTGTTCGGAATGGGAAGAGGTGGAACCTCGCTGCT
>JAZNNC010000029.1:0-40583 GCA_045580045.1 Tidjanibacter sp. | reverse complement strand
ATCATCCAGAACGCAGGCCACAATCCATCGGCTGTCTTGGGCAACAGGATGGATGCCTCCACCCTCCCATAAGTGAAATGGCGCTTGTGTAGGGTGTTGACACGCCCCGAAGTGAAGTGCCTACCCTCCACATCCTCACGGCGTGCGGTGAGGACAAGGCAACGCTCGCCACTGTGAGGCTCCACCTCGACTGTCACGTTCTCCCTACGGTAGTATTGCAACTCTCGGTTGCCACCACCGTGGTCGTTGACTTCGATGTTCCACACCTCCTCGTTGAGAGCATCGCCCTCAAACTCATCCTGCCACACAATGGTATAACACCTCTTTGTACCCTCGTTTGTGGGGTGCGTGGGGGTGTTGCTTTCGCTGTGGGCGAAGGTGATGGAGAGAAGGAGGGTTAGTAGGATTGTAGGTACTCGTTTCATCGGGAAGTAGTGTGGGGTTGTGAATCTTTACAAAGGTAGACAAAAAGTGCAAAAGTTCTTGGAATAATAGTACACATTGATGGATGAAAAGTACAAAATTGCATAAAGTGGAAAAAATGTGGGGCTAAGAATATTAGTTTCCCCAAGTTTTTTGTAACTTTGTTTGTTAAACCATATCGTTTGGAACAAACGAAGAGATTAGGGCGGTAATGAGGATTGCAATTCAGGGATACGAAGGGTGTTTCCACCAGATTGTGGCCGAGGAGTATTTCGGTCGCGGGGTGGAGATTCTTCCGTGCGCCACCTTCCGTCGTGTGGCCGAGGCCGTTAAGCACGGTGAGGCCGACTATGGTGTGATGGCCATCGAGAACTCCATTGCAGGAAGTATCATTGCAAACTATCAGATTCTTCAAGACGAGAACCTCCAAGTGGAGGGCGAGTACTATCTCCCCATCGAGCAGAACCTGATGGTGCTGCCGGGTGTTAAGTTGGAGGATATCAGGGAGGTGGAGTCGCATCCTATGGCTCTGTTGCAGTGTGTGGAGTATCTGGACGAACACCCGTGGAGGGCGATAGAGAGCGACGATACGGCACTCAGCGCAAGGCACATAGCCGAGAACGGATTGCGACACACGGCTGCCATCGCATCCCGCAGGGCAGCAGAGTTGTTTGGGTTGGAGATTGTGGCACCGGCCATCAACACCGTGAAGAACAACTACACCCGTTTTATGATTCTCAAACGCTATGACCACTCCTTCCCTGCCGATGCTGACAAGGCTTCGCTCTACTTCCGCACTCCACACCGGCAAGGTGCGCTGTTGAAGGCCCTCTTGACACTCGAAGGTGTGAACCTCTCGAAGTTGCAGTCCTACCCCGTGCCGAGCCAACCGTGGCACTACTCTTTCCACGTGGATATGGAGTTTGAGTGTATGGACGACTACATCTCGGCACTCGACCGCTTGCAGGGCGAAACCACCCAACTGCACGTCTATGGAGTATATAAGAAAGCAATAAACCAATATATTTACAACGATGAGCAATAGTCCAATCAACATCACCCTTTCGGAGCGTCTGGAAGGCGTGGAAGAGTATTATTTTTCCAAAAAGCTGCGCGAGATTGCAGAGTTGCGCAAAGCAGGTCGTCCCATCATCAGCCTCGGTATCGGCTCGCCCGACCAACCACCTCACCCCTCGGTGGTGAAGGCTCTCTACGAGTGTGCCAAACGTCCCGATGTGCACGTCTATCAGCCCTACAAGGGTGCCGAGTGCCTGAGGGAGGCTTTCGGTGCGTGGTACAAGAGATACTATGGAGTGGAGCTCAACACCAACACCGAGGTTCTGCCCCTGATTGGCTCGAAGGAGGGACTTATGCACCTCTGTATGACCTTTGTTCGTCAGGGAGAGCAGGTGCTCATTCCCAACCCCGGCTATCCCACCTATCGTTCGGCCGTTACCCTCTCGGGTGGCGAGTCTTTGGCCTACACCCTCTCGCCTGAGAAGGGTTGGTTGCCCGACTTCGACGAGATGGAGACGTGGGATTTGAGTCGCGTGAAGATGATGATTATGAACTATCCGCAGATGCCCACCGGTGCCTTCCCCACTATGGAGATGTTCCACCGCGCTGTGGAGTTTGCAACCAAACACAACATCCTCCTCATCCACGACAACCCATACAGCTTTGTGCGTAACGACAAGCCCGTGAGCCTTCTCTCCATCCCCGGAGCGAGGGAGTGTGCTATGGAGATGAACTCCCTCTCCAAGAGTCATAATATGGCCGGCTGGCGTATCGGTGTCTTGTGTGGCCGCAAGGAGTGGGTTGAGGCTGTGATGCGTTTCAAGAGCAATATGGACTCGGGCCAATTCTTGCCTATGCAGGTGGCTGCTGTGGCTGCCTTGGAGTTGGACGACCAATGGTATAGCGACCTCAATGCGCTCTATCGTGGCAGGGAGGCCGTAGGTATGGAGCTTCTCGATGCGCTGGGCTGTGAGTATGAGCCCAAGCAGGCAGGCCTCTTCTTGTGGGCCAAGATGCCGGAGTGGTTCGAGGGCGACAGCTATGCTTTCAGCGACTACCTTGTGGAGCTGTGCGACCTCTTCGTAACCCCCGGTGCTATCTTTGGCGAGGCCGGACGTAAGTATATCCGCATCACCCTCTGCACCCCCGAGGATGTACTCCGCGAGGCTACCGCAAGGGTGAAGGCAAAATATGTCAAAAAGTAGAACTCAATAGACCGAAAAGATAATTCAATGCAACCTATCAACTCTCTCAAAGGGCGCAAGCCCATCGTTATTGCCGGACCGTGTAGTGCCGAGAGCCGTGAACAGCTGCTCGAAACGTGTGATGCCATTGTCAGAGGCGGTGGCGTACACATTCTTCGTGCAGGCATTTGGAAACCTCGCACACGCCCCGACACCTTCGAGGGGGTTGGTGAGGTCGGTTTGGAGTGGCTCGCCGAGGCGGGAGCGAAGGCCTCGCTGCCGACCGCTACGGAGGTGGCTTCGGCCAAACACGTGGAGGCTGCGTTGAGGAACGGCTTGGAGGTGGTGTGGCTTGGTGCTCGCACCACCACAAACCCATTCCTTGTGCAGGAGATTGCCGAAGCTGTGGCGGGTACGTCGCTCAATGTGCTCATCAAAAACCCGATGAACCCCGACGTGGAGTTGTGGGCGGGTGCTGTGGCCCGTATGCTTAAATGTGGTGTGGAGCGTGAGCGCATCGGACTGATTCACAGGGGATTTGCAACCTCTTCGGCGTGGAAATACCGCAACGAGCCTATGTGGCACTTGGTACTTGATATGCAGCGCAAGTTCCCCGATATGGTTATGCTGTGCGATCCGTCGCATATGTGCGGATGCAGGGAGTATCTGTTGGAGGTGTCGCAGACGGCAGCCAATATGAACTACGACGGACTTATCATTGAGAGCCACATCTGCCCCGAAAAGGCACTCAGCGATGCTGCGCAACAACTAACGCCCGATGCGTTGGGAGAACTCTTGCAGAGCATCGATTGGCGTGGTGCCGACAGTGCCGACGAGGAGTATAAGCGTGAACTTGCATTGTGTCGTGAGGAGATAGACCAGATAGACAACGAGCTCTTCGACCTGTTGGCCAAGCGTATGAGTGTGGCCGAGAGGATTGGCCACATCAAGAAGGAGAATGGTGTGGTGATTTTGCAGAGTGGTCGTTGGGACTCCATTGTGGAGCGTGTGGTTGGTCGTTGCAAGGAGCTGGGCCTCAGCGAGGGTTTTGTGCGTACGGTGTTGTATGCCATTCACGCCGAGAGTATCGACCACCAGAGCAGGATATAGACCGTCAACCGACAAAAACAACAGAGGGCTTCTCATTGCGAGAAGCCCTCTGTTGTTTTTACTATCGGTACAAGAAACGTCGGATGGATTTCTTTGGTGTCTTTTCGAACTCCGTGGGGCGAAGCTCGATTTGCGACACCTTCTCGTAGTTACCAACCAGAGTGTTGAGCTCTTTGAGAGTGTCGTTCATTATTTCCTCCAACTGTGAGTTGGGGATGTTTGCCGCATCGAGCTGCTCATAGTCGGGCACCACAATAGCCACAAGCTTACCATCACGCTCCACAACGAGGCTCTCCAACACATAGGCGAGGTTGTTGAGTTTGGCCTCAATCTCCTCGGGGTAGATGTTCTGTCCTCCGGCCATCAAAATCATCGTTTTGCTCCTACCACGCAGGAAGATGTTGCCCTCGGCATCGATGGTACCCATATCGCCCGTGTGCAACCACCCTTCCTCGTCAATGGCTTCGGCGGTGGCTTTGGGGTTTTTGTAGTATCCCTTCATTACCTGCTCGCCACGGATGAGAATCTCTCCGGGGATGTGTGCGGGGTCGGGCGAGAGCACTTTGCACTCGCAGAAGTCGGTCAGAAGTCGGCCTGCCGAGCCGGGAACGTAGCCGTCGGTGTAGAGCCTGTGGCTGATGAGAGGGCCGCACTCGGTCATACCATAGCCCACCGTGATGGGGAATTTGATTCGGTGGAGGAACTCCTCAACCTCGGCATTCAGCGCAGCGCCACCCACGATGAACTCATAAAACTCGCCACCGAGGGTGGTTACGAGTTTTTTGCGTATCTGGCCGTAGAGCACATTGTCGATGATGGGTATTTGGAGCGCCGTCTTCATCAGGCCGCTACCGATGATGGGGAAAATCTGTTTCTTAACCACCTTTTCGATAATCATAGGCACCGAGCAGATGACGTGGGGCCTGACCTCTGCCATAGCTTCAATCAATATTTTCGGGGAGGGAATACGGCCCAGAAGCGTGATGTGGGTGCCTGCTCCGAGCGAGCAGAGCATATCAATAGCTGCACCAAAGGCGTGGGCGAGGGGTAGGAAACAGAGTACCCTCGAACCGCGGAAGTGGTACTGCTTGGGCAACACATACATCAGCTGGGTGGTGAGGTTGTTGACAGTGAGCATCACACCTTTGCTGAAACCTGTCGAGCCGCTGGTGTAACTCAATAGGCATACCTCGTCGTTGCCCACCTCGGGATAGATGATGTCGGCGGCCGAAAATCCCTGTGGATAGCGCACGCGGTAGTGTTTGATGATGTTGCGTTGGAAGGAGGAAATAGCCTCGCCATCCCTCTCGAAGATGCATCGATAGTCGGTCAGCGAGAAGGCAGCCTTGATACCCACAACCCTATCCTCGTCAATCACATCCCAATAGTTGTCGCCGAGGAAGATGAGTTTCGACTCGGAGTGGTTGATGATGTGGTTGATATCATTGGGGTTGAAGTCCTGCAATATGGGCACAATCACTGCGCCATAGGTGATGGTGGCAATGTAGGCAATAACCCAGCGTGGGTTGTTACGACCTATGAGGGCTATCTTGTCGCCCTTTTGGATGCCGCACTGCTCAAAGAGCATATGCAGTTTGGCAATCTCCTTGGCCATCTCGTAATATGAAAAGGTCTCTTTCTTGAAATAGTCGGTCAGGGCAGGCAGCTCACGATTGTTTCGAAAGCTCTCCTGATAAATCCTGATAAGGTTTTCTTGCAGCATAAAAGATGTTTTTAATAGGTTTTATGTTGTAATGAAGTCTATCGTCGTTGCAACAATGTTATCGTTTTTTGCCGAAAAGGTATGTTTTGTTCTCCTTGCCGGCCAAAAGGCGCCGGATGTTGGAGCGGTGGGTGTAGAAGAGCAGCAGGGCAATGAGCGAGAAGAAGACCATCAGTCGCCAATCGCTCTGTCCACACAGCGCAGCATAGAACGGTAGCAGCGTGCCTCCCGTGAGGCTACCCACCGACACATATTTGGTGCGGGCCACAACCACCAAGAAGGTGGCGAAGGCCAACAGAATACCTCCCACGGAGAATCCAAACATTGCGCCAACCAGCGTGGCAACACCCTTGCCACCCTTGAAGCCCGCAAACACGGGGAACATATGGCCCACAACGACCAACAAACAGAGGGCAATCTTCACATAGAGGTAGCCACTGCTATCCGCCGGCACCGAACTCCATCCTGCCAACGCAACGGCTGCGTAGCCTTTCAGCACATCAATAGCAAAGACGGGCAGTGCGGCCTTCTTGCCCAGCACACGCATCACATTGGTCGTGCCGGCATTACCGCTGCCGTGTTCCCTCACATCCACGCCATAGAAGGCCTTGCCAATCCACACGGCACTCGGTATGGAACCAAGAAGGTAGGCTCCCACAAGGGTTAAGAGGAGGTATAGGATGTTTATTTCCATAGGATTTCTTTGTTGTTTGTGATGAGTTGTTTGAGCGCATCGGCAACTTTGGGCGAGAGGGTGCCCTCGTGCAGAGCGGCTGTGTAGTGTCGGGAGTGTGTGTCGCTACCTACGAAGGTGTAGCGTCCGTCCAGCAGCATCTCCTCGGCGATGCGTTTCACCTTTGTGCCGTTGCTACCGAGCAACGAGGGGAGGTTGAGTTGGAGGGCATAGCCCTTGTTGGTCAGTTTTTCCACCTGATGCATATCTCGTCCGTCGAAGGCAAACGCATACCTCTCGGGGTGGGCTATGATGATTTGGAAACCTTGCAGAGCAGCCTCAAAGAGCATATCGAGTCGCTCCACACGAGTGGTTTGCAGGCCATACTCAACGAGGATGTGTTTGTCGGCCAGAGTCAGCATCTCTTCGGGCTTTTGGATGTGCTCCAAGAATTTCTCGTCGAGGAAATACTCCGCAGCCAAGCGGTACTCCACTTTGTTGTGGGGAGTCATCTCGGCAAACCTTGCCCGCAGGCTCTCTTCGTTGTGGTTGCCATAGCATCCATAGATGATGTGTGGTGTGAGGTAGGCGTGCGAGAAACCCATCTCGGCCAATTCATCGGCCAAGTGGTCGGTTGCCTTCTGTGTGGGGGAGCCATCATCCACACCCCACAGCAGGTGGGAGTGGATGTCGTGAAAATCCTCCAACAGGTCGCGTAGATATATCTTCTTTTTCAGGAAGTCAAACATAGTTGCTGTGCATTTGATGGTCTTACCTTTGCATACAAAGGTACTACTTTTGTCGGAAATATCAAAAAAGGTCGCCTTGGTGCAGATTGATACACTTGCAACCTTTGTGTTGTCCCTTGCGCAGGGTGTAGCGTGTGCCGCCATCGGTGCCTTCGTAGTAGGCTATGAGTGTGTCGGCTTGTTCGACAAGGTAGTCGTTACGCATTGCATAGCACCCTCGGTGGTAGTGTTCGCTCACATAGACAACCTCGTCGGCCACCTCCACGAGGTGGTTGTAGAGAGGGTGGTAACACTCCTCAAAGGAGCGCTCGAAGTGGGGGTAGGGTATGGCGAGGGTGAGTTTTGTGGTGGGGCTGATGGCTCCCTCGCTACGCAGGCGCACCACCTCATCGGCAGCCCAGAGGTCGAAGCCCGGGGCCATACCGCTGACAAACTCCTCGGCTCCCTGCTCGCTTTGGCGCACAATCTCGCGGGCCACAGCCTCTCGGATGGCCTTTTCGACCACCTCGGGCGAGTGTGCCCACCCCGCAATCTTGTCGGGCCTGTGTCCTGTGAAACTAACTACCATTTCTTCTTTTGTCAACCGTCAACCGTCGACCGTCAACCGACTATTGCCTCAATCTCCTCAATGGTGGCCTTCTTCTCGAGGTCGCCACCCGAAGGACGCTGGAATATCTTGATGTCGAACAAGGGTGCAATGGCCATAAGGTGCTCAAAGAGCGAGGCTTGGATGCGCTCATACTCCACCCATACGGTGGTGTTCGTGAAGGCATAGACCTGCAAGGGTACACCCGTGTCGGACGATTGCAGGTGGCGCACCATATGAGTCATATCGCGGTTGAGCCAAGGTTGGGCATCAATGTAGCGGTCGATGTAGATGCGGAAGAGTTCGAGGTTGGAGGTCTGGATGCGGGGCTCGGGGAGGGAGGCCACAACCTCGCTCATAAGCTCAACCTTGCCGATGCGTTCCAACAGCTCCGGCGAACAGAACTTAACGGTGTTGATATCCACCTCCACATAGCGGGCAATGCGTCTGCCGCCCGAAGCGACCATTCCCTGCCAATTCTTGAAGGTACCCGAGGTGAGCGTATAGGGGCTCACATTGGAGATGGTGTTGTCCCAGCCACGCACCTTCACGGTGTTGAGAGTCATATCTATAACCACGCCGTCGATGCCGGCCGATGGCATCTCTATCCAGTCGCCAACCTTTATCATCTTGTCGCTCGAAAGCAGAATGCCCGACACGAGGTTGAGGATGGCGTCTTTGAACACAAAGCTCAATACCGCAAAGCTGGCACCCAGACCGGTGAGTAGTTTTACGGGCGACTTGCCAATGAGGATGGAGATGATGATTATGCCGGTAAACAGCCACAGGATTATCTGGATGACCTGCATAAAGCCTTTGAGTGGCTTACCGGTCGATTTGCGCTTCTTATAGACAATCTCGAAGATGGTGCGCACGGCCGCGTTTATCACGCTTGCAAACATCCACACGAGGATAATGTCGAGTCCCTTCTTGACCAAACGTCCGAGGTCGCTGGCGGGGTCAAAGGCCAGCGGCAGAAGTATGTAGAAGGTGATGACGGCCACCGTGAGAGCAATCTTTTTGAGGTTGCCGGCATCGAAGATGAGGTGTGTGTAGGGCGCCGATATCTTCTCTTTGAGCCTCACGGTGCGCAGCAGCACAAAGCGCACAATCCACCACACCAACAGGCAGCACACAATGACCACCAACGAAGCCGCAAGGGATTTGAAACCTCCATCGGAGGAGTTAAGACCGAGCCATCCGAGCAGGTCGGTCATCCAACGTAATAGAAAACTTTTATCCATAGTTTTTTTTGTCTAACGTCAACCGTCGACCGTCAACCGTCAACCGACTTTTAAATTAGTAATTAGTAAATATTTTCCCTTTCTTGCCCTTGGGTGTCTTTTTTGTTACCCGTGAGGTGAGGGAGATTAGTGAGCTTAGTGAGATTAAGGAAAAGAGGAATAATTCTCAATTCTCAATTCTCGCAAATGCGAGTAAGCGAGAGCAGAGGCTGCTTGCAGACTTTGCCGAGCGGGAGCATTTTAGACAAAACGTTGTTTTGTCAATTCTTCACAAAGTCCTTAAAGTGTTGCCAGAGGGCAAAGCGGCCTTTGCGTTTTATCTCGTCGGCGTGCTCTTTCTGCTCATCCTCCGAGATTAGCAGTAGGCGGTCGCCCCTCTTGATTGTGGTGCTGCCGTTGGGGATGATGTATCGTCCCTCGCGGCGTATCATCATAATCAGTGTGTTGGCCGGAAGGGTAATCTCTTTGAGCGTTTTACCCTCGTGATTATCCTCCATAACCTCCACCTCGGTAAGGTTGGCCTTAATCTCATCAGGCAGGTCGATGTCAAAACCCTTCTCGGGGCTCGCCTCACCCACACCCAACACCTCGGCCATACTGCTCACCGTCGTTCCCTGCACCAATAGCGAAATGATGGTGATGAAGAATACGATGTTGAAGATGGTGTTGTCGGGGTCGATACCTGCCAATTTAGGGTAGGTGGCAAACAAAATGGGTGCCGCACCTCGCAGGCCAACCCACGAAATGTAGGCCTTGGCCTTGCCGGTAAACTTATGTGGTGAGGGGAGTAGGGATATCAGTACCGCCACGGGCCTTGCCACAACAATCATAAACAGACCGATAAGCAGGCCGATGGGGGCAATGTCGATGAGTTCGTGTGGGTTGACAAGCAGGCCCAACATCAGGAACATCACAATCTGGAACAACCACGTTACGCCATCAAAGAAGGTCGAAAGGGTGCGCTTGTAGCTCAACTTTTTGTTGCCCATAACGATACCCGCAATATAGACCGCAAGGTAGCCGTTGCCGTCCAGAAGGTCTGTGAATGAGGATATGAAGAACACCAGCGAGAGGAGCAGGGTGGAGTAGAGCGACTTGTTGCCTATGTTGATGTGGTTGATAATCCTCACGGCCAACTGCGCCAGCAGGAAGCCCGACACCGCACCTATGCCCATCTGTTTGAGGAATGTAACAACGACCTCACCTGCGCTGCTGTCGGTGCCCGTGGCAATCTGGATGAGCATAATGGTCAGAATGTAGGCCATCGGGTCGTTACTACCGCTCTCCAACTCCAACAGCGGGCGTATGTTTTGTGAGAGGCCCTGCTTTTTGCTCCTCAGTATGGCAAACACCGATGCCGAGTCGGTGGAGGACATCACAGCCGCAGTGAGTAGTGCGATGGGGAATGGTACATTCAATCCGAGCCATCCGCCCACAAAGTAGATGAACGTACCCGTCAGCAGGGCTGTGAGCATCACGCCCACGGTGGCAAGTATGATACCCTCTTTCAGCACGGGACGGATGTCGCCTACGGAGGTGTCCATACCGCCCGAAAAGAGGATAATGCTCAGTGCAATCATCCCGACAAACTGAGTAACCTCAAAGTTGTCAAATTCGATACCCACGCCATCTGTTCCGAAGAGCATACCCACAATAAGGAACAGGAGCAGCATCGGGGTACCGAAGCGGCCGCTTGCTTTGCCTGCCAAGATGCCTGCAAAGAGTAGGATTGAGCCTATGAGTAGAATGTTTCCTGTGCTTAAAATCATAATCGGGGGGTGTGCTACTGTGAAATGAACAGGTAGGAGATTGTCCCCTTCTGTCGGGCGGGAGCCGAAGGGTCGGCATTGAATACCGAGAGTGAGGCTTTGGCTATCGCTGCCTCTTTCAGACAGTTGTTTGGCTCCGAGAGCGACTCGTCAATCTCGGCCGAGAGAACATCGCCGTTGCGGTTGACCACGATGTTTACAACCACTTCGCCTCCTCCCTGACACATATAGGCCGGTACGGGCATTCTCAGTGCGTGGCGAACGGGATTGTTGAGTGAGTAGGAAACCGTAACACGCCCCTTCACCTTTTTGTTCTCAACCTCGCCTTCACCCTCATAGTGTCGGTCGAGGAGCTTACGCTCGGCTTCGAGTCCCTGTTGGTATGCCTGAGCATTTTGTCGCACACGCTCCTGCACTCTCTCGGCCTCGCCATAGAGTTTGGAGGCGTCGGTACGGTGGTCTTCGAGGGTTTCGTCGAGGGCGTTCTCGTTGGAGATGTCGTTGCTCACCTCACTCTCCTCATACTGCTCGTTGAGCAGTCGGTTGAGCTCCTGTGCCCTTTCGAGCTCCTCCTGCAACTTTTCCAAGTCGGAGAGGTCAATCATAATTTCGCCCTCGTCACTCTGGCGGCTTATCACAATGTCGGCCGTAACAAAGGCTATGCCGAAGAGCACATAGGCAAGTACCGTTATGAGTATAGCGGTACGGTGCTCATATACCCAAATTACGGGCTCAACCCTCTTCTTTTTGAAGGGCAAATCGAGTTTTGGGTGTTTTGTACTCTTTGCGTTTTCCGACATTTTTGAGATATTTTGCAATAATATGTGCCTTTTTGATTAAAAAATCGAACAAAGATACTGCTTTATTTGAGAAAATGCCTACCTTTGTGGACTAATTTTTGACCATTTGCGACGAATAGAGCGAAGAGATAGAGATATGCCTTGCAAACAAACCACATTGAGCGCGTCCATTGCTTTCAGCGGTAAGGGACTTCACACGGGAGCCTTGGTGAACATGGTTGTCCTTCCTGCCGAAGCAGGCAGAGGTATTGTTTTTAGGCGTACCGACCTCAAAGGTAGGCCCGAAGTGCCGGCTCTTGCTCGTTTCGTTACCGACACAGCGAGGGGTACAACCATCAAACAGGGCAAAGCGAAGGTGTCGACCATCGAGCACTTGATGGCTTCGCTGTGGATGATGGGGGTTGATAATGCAGTGGTGGAGATTGACGCTCCGGAGGTTCCCATTATGGATGGCTCGGCAAGTGCCTATGTTGCAGAGATTGCAAAGGTGGGTATTGTGGAGTTGGAGGCTGAAAGGCGCTATTTTGAGGTGCCGGAGAGGGTTACATTCGCCATCGAGAAGAAGGGTGTGGAGATTGTGGTGGACCCCGCAGAGGAGTTTTCCGTTGACCTCACGGTCGATTACAGCTCGCAGGTTGTGGGTAGGCAGTTTACACACTTCGACAAGAGTGTGGATTTTGCCACGGAGGTTGCTCCTTGCCGTACTTTTGTCTTCCTTCACGAGATTGAGATTCTCCTTCGTCTTGGCCTCATCAAGGGTGGTAGTGTAGAGAGTGCTATTGTGGTGGTGGAAAAACCCATCTCCGACCGGTCGAAGAGGCGCATCTGTAAGGCTTTCAAGAGGGAGAGTGTCGAGGTGGAGAACGGCTATCTTAACCACAGCCCGCTTCGTTTTCCCGACGAGATTGCGCGACACAAGTTGCTCGACATTCTCGGCGACCTTGCACTGCTCGGAGTGCGCTTCAAGGGTAGGGTTACGGCCCTGCGCCCCGGCCATTTGGCCAATACACAGATGGCTTTGAAGCTCTCCAAACTTATGGCTTAGCGGAGGGCAATATAGATTGAGAAAAATACGTTAAAAAAGAAAAAAGATACAACTATGGTAAGTAATATGGCATACGTGGCTCCAACGGCCAAGTTGGGTGAGAATGTGGTGGTTGAGCCTTTTGCATACATTGAGGACGACGTTGTCATCGGCGACGGCTGCTGGATTGGCCCCCACGCCAGCGTTATGGCAGGTACCCGTATGGGTAAAAACTGCAAGGTGCACAGTGGCGCAGTCATCGGTGGTGTGCCTCAGGATTTGAAATTCCACGGCGAATATACCACCTGTGAGATTGGCGATAACAATATGTTTCGTGAGTGCTGCACTGTTAATCGCGGTACCGATGCGAGGGGAAAGACCGTTATCGGTAACAACAACCTTGTGATGGCCTATGCGCACATCGCACACGACTGCGTGATTGGCAACAACTGTGTGATTGTCAACAATGTGTCGCTCGCCGGTGAGGTTGAGTTGGGTAACTATGTTGTCTTTGGTGGCCACTCGGGCGCACACCAATTCAGTCGCATTGGCGACCACGCAATGATTGCAGCCAACACCTTTGTAAACAAAGACGTACCTCCCTATGTGAAGGCAGCTCACACCCCCATCACCTACGTTGGTGCCAACTTTTTGGGCCTTCGTCGCAGGGGCTTCTCCAATGAGGAGATAAAGCAGATTCAGGATATCTTCCGTGTGCTCTTTCAGGACGGCCATTCCTACTCGACGGCGTGCGATATTGTTATGGCCCAATTCCCAGAGAGTGAGATTCGCGATCAGGTTGTGAACTTCATTCGCGAGTCGAAGCGTGGTATTTTGAAGCCTTATAGTATTGCGGCGGTAGCTGACTCCGAGTAAAAAACTCAAATTGCGGGTGAATTTTGCACCAAAATTCAGAGAGCGAGTTCCTCACCTACGTCGGTAGGCTGCGGACTCGCTCCTTCTTTTGGCACAAAATTCCCTCCGCACTTTGCGTTTTTTAGGTTGTGGGGCTTGCTGACGTTTGGGTGTGGTGCTACCTATCATCTACACAAAACGGCCTGTGGCCGCTGCGGACTCGCCTTCTTGTATTCCTTGTGATTGTGGTCCAACGTCCAACGTCTAACGTCAATAGGCTCTCTGAGCCTTTGTGTTTTCCTTTGTTGCCCTTTGTTGCTCTTTCTGCCCTTTCCTGCCCTGCAAAAAGTCAAACAGAACTCCAACCCAAAAAACACCAGACAGCCTGCGACCGCAATGCTCCAATCCCTGTTCTATTCGTAGAGGTTGTCGTAATGCGACGAACTCTTCTCATACTTCAAGTCCTGCAACAGCGACGACTTAACGCTGATGTTGAAACTCCAACTCTTTCGATAGCCAAACGGCACACACGAGAAGTTCATCTGCCAACAGTGGAGGTCCCTCACAAGAGTTACCACACCCGGTGTCAACTCCTTGCGGTCGAAGTCGAAACCTCCCGTGTAGGATATTGCCCAATTGCTATCCTTGTCCAGCGTTATGGAGCCGTTGAAGCCCAACGTGTTGACCACCCTTGCCTTGATACCGTTGTTGGTGTAGTTGATGGAGTAGTTGAACGAGAAGTTCCACGGCATCGAGAAATCATAGTATTGCGAGGTCATCAACTGTCGGCGCAGTGCGGGGTCCAACGGGTCGTTGGGGTCGTAGAAATAGGGGTTGGAGTACTCCGGATACTGTTTCGAGATGTCGTTGATGGTGGCCTCGGTGTAGAGGTCGGAGGAGTTGAAAGTGTAGCCACACGACCAACCCGTAGAGGCAATACGTCCGGGGATACCTCGTTTGAGTAGCAGTTTGTCATACTTCACGCCGGTCGTCTTATCCACCTCATAGGGGTCGAGAGTCATTGAGATATTGATACCGAACTTGGGTATGATGCTGGAACGGATGCGCACGGGGATATTGGATAGTTTCATTGAGTCGGCCAAGAAGTTGTAGCTGAACGAGAAGGAGAAGTCGTCAATAATCTTGACCTTCTTCATACCCGTAGTGTCTTGGTCGCTCTTGACCTTTGCTTCGAGGGTTTGTCCCACCGACACCGAGAGGCTGGCATTGCGACCACTGCTCGGCACACCATACATCTCGCCCGAATAGGGTGAGTATTTCTTGGTGCGTCCATCGGGGGTTGCCTGTATGGTCTTCCAATAGCCATATTTCTCCTTGCTGAAATCGGGCGCAATGGAGCCGCTGACACTCAGGTTGATGGTGTGTCGCACGGCTTTGAGATAGGCATTGGGATTTTTCATCTGATAGGAGCCATAGATGGTGGTGTTGGCCGACACGGAGGCGTTGTAGTCATACACACGATAGAAACCCCTTGTGGTGTCGGCAACGATGTTTTGCACAGCATCATCCCACCTCTGGTCAATACGGCGGAAATACCACCTCTCCGTGTAGTTGACCGAGGGGGAGAGGTTGATGTAGCCCAATACATTGAACGAGGCGCTGATGGGTAATGAGTGCTTGATACCGTTTTTGAACTCGCCGAGTGTTTCGGGCTTGGCGAGTTGTTCGAATTTGGTGTTCACGGAGTTCTGCATCTGTGCCTTATAGGTCATCGTAATCTTCTCATACCACCTCTCCTTGCCGACCATAACCTTACGTTTGAAGGGGTAGAAGCGGCTCACGTTGAAGTTGATGGAGGGAAGGCTGAGCGACACATCGCCCGTGTTGAGGTTCTGCGAATACTGCATATTGGCCGTCATCGACATAGGGGTACCTTTCCACGAGTGCGAATAGGCAATCGAGGAGTTGGTCTGTGCCGAAAGGTAGTCGCTGAGCGAGTTGGAAGCGAGTTTATTGTAGCCACTCGTGGAGAAGTTCACGTTGGCCGAGAAGGTGGAGTTGGGATTGTACTTGGCGTCCTGCGAGTGTGTCCACGTTACTCGGAAGTTGTCCTGATTGGTGTAGTCGGCCGAGCCCTTCTCGCCGATGATTGTCTTTGCGAAGTTGACACCCACCGAGCCGTTGAATTTGTAGCGCACACGGTAGGTCGAAGCAGCGTTGACCTCCCACGAGCCGAGGGTGTAGATACCGCCGGTAAGTTTCAGGTCAACATAGTCATTGAATGCAAAATAGTATCCACCATCCCTCAGGAAGAAGCCTCGGGTGGCATCCTCGCCATAGGAGGGCATTATGAAACCCGTCTTACGCTCCATATTCATCGGGAAGAAAATCTCCGGAATGACCAACGGCAACGGCACATCGGCAATGACAAGGTACAAGGGGCCCGACACAATCTTCTTGCCGGGGATGAACTTCGCTTTTGTCATATTGATATAGAAGTGCGGATGGTCGGTGTGTTCGCAGGTGGTATAGACACCGCCCTTGATGTTGAACGACTTGTCGTCCATCATCTTCACCTCCTTACCCGTTAGGTATCCTTCGCCGTCTTTGGTTACCACGCCATAGATTTTGGCCCTCTTGGAGTCGATGTTATAGGTTACGGTGTCCATCGTGTAGGTGGAGCCGGCCTCGGTAAACTCCGGGCGGGTGTGTCCATAGGCGGAGGTGTCGGCCTTACCATAGGCGAGAATCTCTTTGGAGTCCATCGACACTCGCATATAGTCGGCCTTGATGTTCATATTGCCATAGGTTACATCACCCTGCTCGTAGATGTGCACCATCTTGCCACGCACGTCATAGTAGAGCGAGTCTTTGTTCTTACCGCTGATGACCTCTTCGAGGAAATTGCGTTGTTTTCGTCCGCCATTCAGGGTGGTGTCGGGTTGTGCCGTAAGGAGGCTGTCGATGCCCAACTGTGAGGAGCGCATTTGGAGTGAGTCGGGACCATTGAAGGCTGCTTCACCCTCAAAGTTGCGCTTCGTGCGGAGCGAGTCGGCAACAAACGTGCGAGCCGTGCGCACACTATCCGCTGCGGGGAGCAGATTTTTTTGCCCCTCGGCCACATTTTGTGCGCCCAACGAAGTTGCCATCAGCAAAAAAATGACAACCAGAAGGTGATATTTTATGCTCTTAGAGTCCAAAATCCAACAAAAAATCATTATCTTTGCCGACAAGTCGGCAAAACCGCCTCAAAAGTAGGCAGGGAGCCGATTTACCTTGTCCAATTATTCAGCAAAAGTAACAAAAAAAATGAAACCCACAGCCTTTCTCACAATCATATTAACGATTTGTTTGCCTTTTATGGTGTCGGCACAGGTGAAAAAAGATATGCCGGAGAGGGGATTGCACACCGTTGTACTCGATGCGGGCCATGGAGGTAAGGATCCGGGGTGTTCGTGGGGCAACAAACTCGAAAAAAATCTCAACCTCAACATAGTCCTCACTCTGGGCGATATGATTGAAAGGGCCTATCCCGATGTGAAGGTTGTCTATACCCGCAAGGACGACCGTTTTGTCGAACTCCACGAGAGGGGCAATATTGCAAACCGAGCAAATGCAGACCTCTTCATCTCGGTACACACCGACGCTGTGAGCAACACCGATGCACACGGTAGCAGCACCTATATTATGGGTAACGACAAGAGCGAAAAGAATCTTGCTGTGGCCCAGAGGGAGAACTCCGTTATTGTGATGGAGGGCGACTACGAGGCTAAGTATGAGGGCTACGACCCCAACAGTGCAGAGAGTTTCATCATCTTCTCGCTGATGCAGTATGCCCACGCCGAGCAGAGTATGGTCTTTGCGGAGATGGTGCAGAAACACTATGCCAAGACCACTGCCATTGTGGATAGGGGTGCTCGTCAAGGCCCCTATCTGGTGCTGTGGCGTACGGCTATGCCTTCGGTGTTGACCGAGGTGGGTTTTATGACCAACAAGAAAGACAGGGAGTATCTGCACAGCAAGGAGGGCCAAGCGGCGGTTTGTCAGGCGCTCTTCGATGCATTTAGCGAATATCGCATCCGTTGCAACACCAAGGCCGGCGAAAGTGTCTCTTGGGTGGATGTGAAACCTGTCATCAAGGACGAGCTTGCACCTGCACCCGCAGAGGAGTCGAAGGCAGAGCAACAACAACCCACTGCAAACGAGACACCAAAGTCGGAGCCTGAGCCTGCCGCAAAGGAGGTGAGCGCAAAGGCGGAACAGAAGGCGGAGCAGAAAGTGGAACAGAAAGTGGAGTCTAAACCAGCGGCAAAGACCGAACAGAAGGCAGAAGCCAAGCCTGCGGAAAAGGCAGAGGTAAAACCCGCGGTAAAGAAAACCGAAGGGGTGAAATATTTCGTCCAACTGTGTACTCTCTCGGCCAAGAGTAATCCCAACGACGCCAAGTTCGGCCCCTACAAAGGACGCATCATTCAGTCCCAAACATCATCGGGTAAGTGGCGCTGTTTGGTGGCGGCCGAGAATTCACAAGCCGCCCACAAGTTGGCCGCCGAAGCCGACAAAAAGGGCTTCAAAGGTGCCTTTGTGGTGGTGCTCAAAGGGGGCGAATACAGGAGAGTTAATTGAAAAATCCCCCTCCCTCTGAGTTGGATTGGGTGTCCGACGAAGGACGGGGTCTGTAAGGGGAACTGACACTTGAAAAAGTTGTGAGATTGGCGCAACTCCGCAAACGCTACAACCGGGATGGCCTCCTCTGCACGTGCCAACAGGCTAAAACAAAAACGAAAGAACTAACGAATAATACAATCACTATATGAAACGTATTGCACTACTACTCATCACTCTGCTTGCCACAACAGGCTGGTGGAGCACTATGGGGCAAGAGAACAACAATGCCGACAAAAGGACCAACCCCATTGTGGCCTCCGTGGTGGAGCAGGCACCCCAAGCCCCCTGTTTCTACAACCCACCCATCGATTGGGATAAGCCCGATTTAAAGATTCTCGACATAGGCAATAGCTACACCATCGATTCGCAGACCTATGTGGCGAGATTGGCCGAGGCGGCAGGGCTGGAAGATAATTACAGCCTATACACAGCCTACCGTGGCGGTGGCTCGTTCAAAAATTGGGTGGACATCTACCACGACCGCGACACCAAGCACTATCGTGTTTACAAATGCGCCGGTGCCGAATTGGAGGGCGTGGGCGGCAAAGCAGAGGCCGGCGAAGGAGAACTCTTCCGCCAAACCATAACAAACACCAAGTGGGATGTTATTATCATCCATCAGGTGAGCGACTTCTCCAACGACTTCTCCCTCTGGGGCGAGCACGACAAGGGTGGCTATCTCAACGAGTTTATTGAGATTTTGCGCCGCACCAATCCGCAGGCATCCATTGGCTATCTGATGATTCATAGTTACAGAGCCGATTGGGAGAAAAACACCGAGCGCAGTTCGCTGAAAAGGTGGATAAACATTGCCGGCGCCACCAAACAGTTTATGGAGAGCTATGGTATCGACTTTGTTATCCCCTATGGAACAGCAGTGCAAAACCTGCGAGCCACATCGCTTTGCGACAAAAACGAATTTTCACACGATGGTACACATATGGCCACCGGCTTGGGCGACTATGTGGCTTCGTGTTGTTACTTCCAAGCCCTCTTTGGTCCCCGATTTGGTGTGAGCATCTTGGGCAACACCTATCGCCAGACCGACTTGGATGAGTCGTTGCCCGGTGTGAAGAACATCACCGACACCACCGCACCCATTGCCCAAAAGGCCGCTGTGTTGGCTGTGAGCAATATGTGGCAGGTGCGCAATCCCGAAGAGTGGGAGTTTTAGGAGAGAATAATCTGAACGAAAAACAACAAAAAAAACTTAAATAAAAGAAAAAGGATGAAAAAGTTTTTATTCTCATTGGCTATGGTAGCAACTGTACTGACAAGTTGCGACTCGCTTCGCAACAACCCCTTGGTTAATCCCGGCAACACCCCCTATGGTACAGCCGAATTCTCCAAAATCAAAATAGAACACTATATGCCCGCATTCGACCACGCTCTCTCCGAGGCAAGGGCCGAAATGGAGGCTGTCATAAACAACCCCGAGGAACCCACTTTTGAGAATACCATCGTGGCTATGGAGCGTGGTGGCGAGTTGCTCAATCGTGTAAGCACCATCTTCTTTGTGCTCAACAGCAACGAGACCAGCGACCAGATGCAGGCACTCGCAATGGAGGTGCAGCCCAAACTCGTGGAGTTCTACAACGACATCAACCTCAATCCCACCCTCTGGGAGCGAGTGAAGAAGGTCTATGAGGGCAAGGATGCGCTCGACCTTACCACCGAGCAGGCAAAACTTCTGGACGACACCTACGATGGTTTCGTGCGTTCGGGTGCCAACCTCAACGACGAGCAGAAGGAGGTCTATCGTGCACTCTCCACCGAGCTGTCGAACCTCACACTCCTCTTTGAGCAGAACGTCTTGGCAGCCACCAACGCCTTCTCGCTCAACATCACCGACGAGGCCGAGGTTGCCGAGTTGCCCGCCTTTGTGAGGGATGCTATGGCAGCCGATGCTAAGGCCCGTGGCGAGGAGGGCTGGACTGTAACACTGCACGCTGCAAGTATGTACCCCTTCCTGACCTACTCCTCCAATAGGGGCTACAAAGAGCAGGTGTGGAAAGCCTACAACTCGCGCTGTATCGGTGGCGAGCTGGACAACGTGGAGGTGCTTCGCAAGATTGCCAACCTGCGCTTGCAGGAGGCTCAACTTTTCGGCTATGAGTGCTTTGCCGACAGGGTACTCGAAAGGCGTATGGCCGAGAACACCGCAACGGTGGAGAGTTTTCTTGACGAGCTCCTCACTGCCACCATCAAATATGCCCGCAAGGAGGTGAAGGATGTGGAGAAGTTTGCACACAAACAGGGCTTCAAGGGTGAGATTATGCCTTGGGATTGGGCCTATTGGAACGAAAAATACAAGGTTGCAACATACAGCTTCAACGAGGAGGAGGTTAAGCCATACTTTGAACTCAACAATGTGAAGAATGGTATCTTCACCCTTGCCGAGAGGCTCTATGGCATCAAATTCGTAGAGAACAAAGAGGTGGATGTTTACCACCCCGACGTGCAGGTCTATGAGGTTAGGGAGGCCAATGACGAGTTGTTGGGCATCCTCTATATGGACTTCTTCCCCCGTGCCACCAAGCGTGGTGGAGCGTGGATGACCTCGTTCCGCGATATGTACACCACCGAGGACGGTGAGGAGGTAAGGCCCCACATCTCGCTGTGCGGCAACTTCACCAAACCCACCGAGAACACACCTTCGCTGTTGACCTTCGACGAGTTCGAAACCTTCCTACACGAGTTCGGCCACTGCTTGCACGGACTCCTTGCGCAGGGCACCTATGCCTCGCAAACGGGTACCTCGGTTTACCGCGACTTTGTGGAACTCCCCAGCCAGATTTTGGAAAATTGGGCAGTTGAGCCCGAATTCCTCGACATCGTGGCCGTACACTACCAGACCGGCGAGAAGATGCCGGAGGAGTTGAGGGAGAAAGTTATCAAGTCGAAAGCGTTCCTGAAAGCCTACGCCAACGTGCGCCAAGTGTCGTTTGGCCTGACCGATATGGCCTACCACACCATCAAGTCCCCCATTGAGGGCGACGCTTTGGCCATCGAGCGTGAGGCTATGAAGCCCACCAAGACTCTGCCTGTGGTGGAGGGTACCGCAATGGCTCCCGCCTTTACTCACATCTTCTCGGGTGGCTACGCTGCGGGCTACTATGGCTACAAGTGGGCCGAGGTGTTGGATGCCGATGCGTTCGCACTCTTCAAAGAGAAGGGTATCTTCTCGCGCGAGGTTGCACAGTCGTTCAGGGACAACATCCTCTCGAAGGGCGGCACCAAACACCCGATGGAGCTCTACGTAGCTTTCCGTGGCCACAAGCCCGCAACACAGGCTCTCATCGACGAGATTGTTCCGAGGAAGAAATAACATAGAATTGGAAATGGAAAATTGAAAATGTAATTTTTTTTGATTTTTCCTAAATTCACGTTTTGCGATGAACTATACGTTGAGCGAAATAGCGGCCATTACCGGCGGACGACTCGAAGGAGCAGACCTTCGTGTGGGGCGTGTTATGACCGATAGCCGCCACAGCTTTGCCACCGAGCAGAGTCCTATGTTTGTGGCTATCGGTGGCGTAAATCACGACGGCCACGCCTTCATCGACGACCTCTACCGAAGGGGCCTGAGGGCCTTTATGGTGGAACGCGAAGTGGACTTTGGGGCTTGGCCAGAGGCAGGTTTTGTGGTGGTGGAGCGCTCTCTCTATGCACTCCAAAAGGTTGCCACCGACCACCGCAGCCACTTCCGAGGCACAGTGGTAGCCATCACAGGCTCAACGGGTAAGACCACAACAAAGGAGCTCATCGCAGAGGTTGCCCCCAAGGGCTTGCGCATCTTCCGCTCGCCGAGGAGTTACAACTCCCAACTCGGTGTGGCCTTGTCGCTGCTGATGATTGAGGGCGACGAGGATGTGGCGGTGATTGAGGCGGGTATATCGCGTCCCGATGAGATGGCCCGCTTGGAGGCAATGATTAGGCCTGACGTGGGAATCTTCACCTCTCTGGGCCCACAGCACGACGAGAACTTCATTGACCGCAGTCATAAGGCCTCCGAAAAAGCGGTTCTGTTCAGCCGTTGCGCGAGGGTTATCTATGATGCAACCAATCCCTATATTTCGGAGGCGGTGATTGGCGTGAGGGAAAAAATTCCGGCAACCGACCTTCGGTCTATGGTGGCGGCCCTCTATCGTTCGTTGGGATACAACACCGACACCATCGAGGAGCAACTCAAAGAGGCACAGCCCGTTAGGCTGAAACTGTCGTTGAGTGAAGGACTTGGCGAGTCGGTCATCCTCTCCGACACCTACAACTCCGACACCAACTCTCTAGCTATCGCTCTGGACGAGCTGGACAGAGTTGCAGCAGCAAGGCGCAGGATTGTAATTTTGTCGGACATTCCGTTTAGCACCCTGCCCGACGAAAGACTCTATTCGAGGGTGGGCGAACTGCTCGACCAAGCAGGTGTTAGCCGACTCATTGGCGTTGGCGAACACATCTCGGCCCATAGGGAGTATTTCGAGATGGAGAGCGAGTTCTATGCCTCGGTGGACGAGCTGCTGGGAGCTTTCTCGCAGGATAAGATTGAGGGTGCGGCACTGCTTGTCAAGGGACACCAGATGTCGGGCTTCGACCGCCTTGTGCACGCCCTCTCGCGCCAAAGCCACACCACGGTATTGGAGGTCAACCTCTCCACAATGGTCGCAAACCTCAACCTCTATCGTAGGATGTTGCCCGAAGGGGTGCGCCTGATGGCTATGGTGAAGGCTTCGAGCTATGGCCACGGCGACTACGAAATTGCCTCCACATTGGCACACGAGGGCGTGGATTACCTTGCTGTTGCCTTTGCCGACGAGGGTGTGGAGCTGCGTAAGAAGGGTATTACGATGCCTATTGTGGTACTCAATGCCGATGCCGACAGTTTCCTGCTGATGACCACCTACCGCTTGGAGCCGGAGATATACAACCTCACCTCCTTGCATGCCTTTGCGGAGGCTGTAACCAAAGCTGGTGAGAGCGACTACCCCATACACCTGAAAATAGACAGCGGTATGCACCGCCTCGGCTTCCGTATGGAGGATGTGGAGGTGTTGAAGGGCGAGTTGCAGCGACTGCGCAGTGTGATAACAGTGAGGACCATATTCTCCCACCTCGCAACGGCCGATATGCCCGAAGAGGAGGACTTTGTACACTCACAACAGCAGACCTTCAAGGAGGTATCGGAGGCCATCATAGAGGGACTTCCCTACACTCCCCTGCGCCACCTTAACAACAGCGCAGCCATAGAGCACTACCCCGACTCGCACTACGATATGTGCCGCCTCGGTATCGGACTCTATGGTGTGGGAGCAAAGGGCGCAAAGCCCATCGCAAGGCTTACCACACGTATCGTGCAGGTGAAAACCCTCACCGAGGGCGAAACCGTTGGCTATGGTCGTGCGGGAGTGATTGACCACACCACACAGGTAGCCACCATCCCCATAGGCTATGCCGACGGACTCGACCGTAGGCTTGGAGGCGGAGCGTGGAGTGTGTGTGTGGCAGGACAGATGGCTCCAATCATCGGCAGGGTGTGTATGGACAGTTGTATGATTGACACCACAGGCCTCAACGTCAAAGAGGGCGACGAGGTTGTCATCTTCGGTGGCGAGGGCGGCAGCGTGGAGGAGATGGCCACATTGCTCGGCACTATCCCCTATGAGGTTATGACCTCCGTATCAAAGAGGGTGAAACGTATATATATAAAAGAGTGATGGCCTGCGGAAAAATCTATATGCTTCCTTGCCCCATCAGCGAGGGCAACCCCTACGATGTGTTGCCTGAGTACAACCGAATGGTGATGGCCGGGTTGGACTATTTCATCGTGGAGAACGTGCGCACGGCTCGACGCTTTTTGAGCGCAGCAAAGATTGGCCGCCCGATTGAGGAGTTGGAGTTTGCCGAGTGCAACGAACACACCACAGCTTTGGATATCGAACCCTTGCTTGGCCCTGTGTTGGAGGGGCGTAGTGCAGGCATCATCAGCGAGGCCGGACTGCCGGGTGTGGCCGACCCCGGGGCTGATGTGGTGGCTGCTGCCCAACGTAGGGGCATTGAGGTTGTCCCACTTGTGGGCCCTTCGAGCCTGATGATGGCGCTGATGGCCAGCGGGCAAAACGGCCAGAGTTTTGCATTCAACGGCTATCTGCCCATCAAACCCGCCGAGCGAGCCAAAGCACTGCGCCACTTCGAGCGTAGGGCACTCTCGGAGGGGCAGAGCCAGATTTTCATTGAGGCCCCCTATCGTAACGAGAAACTCTTTTCGGATATGCTGTCGGTCTTGTCGGGCACCACGAGGCTTACGGTGGGGGTGGATATCACCTCGCCCTCTCAATGTATTCGAACTCTCACAGTGGAGCAATGGCGCAAAGGGCCTATGCCCGATATGCACAAACGTCCCACGATTTTCATCATCGGCAGATAGATGGGGCCAATGTCCGACGGTCGATGGTAGAGATGAGCGTTGGCCGCTGGTGCGCTGATGGCCCAGCTTAACGCCCCCTTTTTTTCTCTACCCATTCTGCCCATTCTACTCTTTCTGCCCTTCTATATCCCTTTTAGCTCCTCTGCAAAGAGAGCCTCAAAGTGGGCTCGGAGCAGGTTGGGTTGTGCGATGAGTTCGCGCAACTCGGCCAGACGTGTTGCGTTGTCCGATTGTGGAATGTAGAGTTTAAGGTAGCCCCCGTGGTCATATTTTTCGTGCATATGGGAGAGAAATCGTTGCCAATGCTCCTCGCGAGTGAGCGTGGGGTAGTGCGCAAGGCCATATTGCACCGTGCGACGCATCACCACCTCCGGTACTATTTCCCTGTCGGCTTCGGCCACAATGGCTCCATAGATAGTGCGAGGAGGGTGGGAGGAGGAGGCTCGGTGGTCCTCGATGGCCTCCCTCATAGTGTTGAGTTGTTCGGGGGTGAACCACCTCTGCATATTGCTGTCTTCCAATAGCATACGCCCTGAGGAGAGGTGGTGTTGTTCACGGCCCTCACAGAGTCCCACATCGTGCCACGCAGCGATGGTATAGACCATATCGAGGTTCACATCGTAGTACTCCGCAAGGGCAAGGCTACGCTCGATGACACCCTCGGCGTGGTCCCTACGATGGGCGGCATCGTGGCTGTCGTAGCGGGGCAGAATGTGCTCCTTGATGTAGGCAACGAGTTCGGAATTCACGGTCGTAAGTCTATTTTACACACCTATAATATACTCCCAGCGGTAGCGACTTGCCTGCTCGGTCGGTGAAGAACAACTCGCCGAATTGTTCGAACGAAGGATTGGGAATGAGTTGGTTTACAGCACTCTTGGCGAGTGTTGCCGACAGTCCCATAGAGTAGAGGTTGAGCACCAAGAAACCACCATCGGAAAGCAACTCGGCACACAGGGATAGCATTTCGGCGATGTTCTGTTCGAGCACCCATTTTTCACCTTCGGGGCCGCGTCCATAGGCGGGAGGGTCGAGGATGATGCCATCGTAGCGGTGTCCTCGTTTAACCTCTCGGCGTGCAAATTTGAGGGCATCTTCCACCACCCAACGTATGCCTTCGAGGTGGCTGGCCTCCATGTTTTCCTTCGCCCAAGTGATGCATTGTTTGACACTATCCACGTGGGTTACCTCGGCACCTGCGGCTGCGGCTGCGAGCGAAGCACCGCCTGTGTAGGCAAACATATTGAGCACTTTGGGACGGCTCTCTGTGGCACGTTTCGAGAGCGACTGCACCCTTTCGAAGATGAAGTTCCAATTCTCGGCCTGCTCCGGAAAGACGCCCACGTGCTTGAAGGAGGTAAGTCCCAAGCGCATCCTAATTTGCTTACCTCCAACCCTTTGGCTGATGAACCATTGGTCGGGTTGTGTGGGACGCTGGTGCCAGCGACCACGCTCGTCGCTGCCGGCTCCTTTCTCGCGCACAAAGGAAGCTGTGGCCAATTTGGTCCACTCTTCGTTGGAGAGGGTGCGGTGCCAAATGGCTTGTGGCTCGGGGCGGCGAGTGATGTAGCGACCGAAGCGTTCGAGTTTTTCGAAGTCGCCGCAATCAATGAGTTCATAGTCTTCCCACGCAGGGGTAAGCAGTTCGGGGTGTTTCATATTCTTTTGTCTAACGTCCAACGTCAATTCTCAATTCTCAATTAATCCGCTTTCAGCGTCTTTTAGTTGCTCTCGCTCGGCACAGGCGTTGCCTGTTTTGTGTAGATGTTAGGTCTGCACCTCTTCGAGCCTTTGGATGCAGGCGAGCACCCTCTGCTCTCGCTTACTCGCAACTTTCTCAATTCTCAATTCTCAATTCTCAATTCTCAATTCTTCACCACATACATCATACACCGTTTGCAGTCGAAGCGCAGGCGGTACTCATCCTCGCCGTGGCGCAGCGTGAGCGGTTCTCTCAACGAGGAGCCTTTCAGCAGGCACTGCCCAATCTCCCTGCGGATACAATATGGAGTGCGCATAATCTCCACACCCGACAAGTCGGGCAGCAGGTCGTAGCCCTCGTCGATGTGCTCCACGCCGTGGTCGGTGTAGAACTTGCGGGCGAGCGAGTTGACCACGTTGTGATCGCCTCGCAGGGTGGTAGTGGGGTATGGCAGCGAGCCCTTCTCGGTGGCTATGTTCTTGGGGGGCTGTGTGGCCCTCAGCACCCTCTCCATACTCTCCAAAACATCCCTGCGGAGAGAGTTGAGGAGAGAGGTGGGTAGGAAGGGTACTGCGCCCACAAAGTCAATCTCCACGCCCTCAATATCAAAGGGTGAGCCTCCACTCTTGGCGAGCGAGGTGCGTATGTTTGCCAGAGCAGTTTCGGGTTTTGTGGCGATATCGAAGTGCTGTGTGATTGCAGCCTGCACACTCCTGCCGCTCTTGTCGTAGGCAGTAAGGGTTACCCCTTCGGTGTCGCCCGACAGGGTGAGCCACAGTGGTAGGGAGCGACGTGTGCGAGTGCTCGCAAGGGTGTCGTGGAAGGCTTTGTCGTGGTTGCGGAAGAGTTGTGCGCCCACGGTGAGTGCCTCCATACGGTTGGGCCTGATGCGTCCACCCTCCACGGAGTTGATGTTGGTACCATAGAGTTGCCCCTCGTGGGTGTAGCACACTCCGTCGCCGGAGTGTAGTGTGGCCTTTGTGGAGAGGGTAAACCACCCCTTGCCAATCTCCTTAACCTTGCCGAGAGGCTCGCCCATAGCCTTCGGAGTGTCGAAGGTGGCAAGACCTGCACGTTTGCCGCCAAAGATGTAGGGGCCGCCATTGCGGGTGAAGGTCTTGGCAGGCGAGGGTATGAAATCCACTGTCGAGGTGCCTTGCGAAGCTCTTGTGAGGTGTGGTCGTGTGGCGAGTGCATCGTTTAGGAGTCGGTTGTAGTGGGCCGTGATGTTGCGCACATAGGCCTCATCTTTGTGCCTGCCCTCAATCTTGAACGACACCACACCCATATCCAAGAGGTCGCCCACGTGGGCCGACATATCCATATCCTTCACCGAGAGCAGATGTGCTCCCTTGCGTATGATTTTACCGTTGCCATCCACAAGGTCGTAGGTCTGTCGGCAGGGCTGGCTACACTCACCCCTGTTGCCGCTACGATGGCTCTGCGAACGACTCATATAGCACCTGCCGCTACCGCATACACATATTGCGCCGTGCACAAAAACCTCAATTTCGGCATCCGTAGCCTCACAGATAGATTTAACCTCATCTCTTGTCAGGCCCCTTTCGAGTACCACTCGGCTGAAACCGGCACCTCCGAGGAAAGCAACCCCCTCGGGTGTGGCGTTGTACAATTGTGTGGAGGCGTGCCACTCGGCCCCCACAAGGCCCATACGCAGGTAGGCGGGGTCTTGAATGATGAGCGCATCCACGCCTGCGTCGATGGCCTCTTGTGCTATGCGGCGTGCCTCGGAGAGTTCGTGCTCATAGACTATGGTGTTGAGCGTCAGATAGAGCCTTGCGCCAAAGAGGTGTGCATACTCGGCCGCTGCTCTCACATCTTCCAACGAGTTGGTGGCAGCAGCCCTCGCCCCCAGACTCGGCCCACCCATATACACAGCATCGGCACCGCTGTCGATGGCGGCGCGTGCTGTGCGTAGGTCTTTTGCCGGTGCAAGGAGTTCTATCTTTTTCATTTTTCTATTTTGAATTTCTCATACGCTCTTTGCAAGCGGATGTCGTAGCGGTTGGCTTTGTAGCCACTACCGTTGTAGCGTTTTGCAAAGGTAGTCCAATCTTTGGTTTTTAGGTACTCTGCAATGCCTGTTTTTTGCAGAAAACACATCGCAAGCCTCATTTGTTCGCCCTCGCTGCGGCTCATACGCTCGGCAAAATCCTCTGCCGAGGAGCATCCGCACGTCTTCCAATGGAAGCCCATAATCTGAAACATACCCCAACTTGCCGACTCTATGGCAGCACCGTGGCAGATGGCCGAAGCACGCCCAAAACGCTCCCACTCGCCACTGCCGCCTCGGTAGTGGGTACGCACCCAACGAGGGTAGATGATGTCGGGATGGAGTGGTGCGAGTGGCTCCGGGTCTATGCCACGCAGTGCCAACCTGCGCCAAAAGATATGCCCCTCGAATAGTATCCTCGGACGGCCGTCTGCAAGAAAACCACCCCTACTGCTACACTCCACCTCCACTACCGCTTTGAGTGCCGCTACCTCCACTCCCAGAGCCTCGGCACACTCCTGAAAATCTCTCTCTGTTACCATAACTTTTTTTTGGTAACAAAGATAGAGTGCGGTGGTCGAAAAATGGTTTCTACGTTTGTTGAACTATTTGATAGTCAGTGTCAACCGTCAACCGTCAGCCACCAACCGACTACCATCAAGGACTTTGAGTTTTCCCTTTTCTGCCCTTTCTGCCCTTTCTGCCCTCAATTTTGAATTTTGAATTTTGAATTTTGAATTTTGAATTTTGAATACCCCTTTCTACCACAGCATCGCATCGAAGGCAATGCCTGCGGAGAGCGGTGTGCGGTAGGCGGCAAAACTCTTGGGGCTACCCGTGGTGGGGGTGTAGGTCGCACCCGTGCGCATCCAATTGTAGTCCACAAAGAGCCTCACACCGAGGTTGTCCGCAGCAACATAGCGCAACGAAAGGCCCAACGTGGCGGTGAGGTGTTCGATGGGCGAGTGTTCGAGGTGGCCGATGAGGTTGCCATCATTATCCACCACTTCGTTCTTTTGGTAGTGGTTTTTGGCCACACCTGCCAGAGCCTTTGCACCAAAACTCCAACGCTCCCCGCTGTCGAGCGGGTGGTGGTAGAATAGTCCACCTTGCAAGGCGAGGCTGTTGAGTGGCTTGGGGTTGGTGATGTGTCCGCCACCCAGCGCACCCTTCTCCACAAGGTCGGCATAACGTCCCACCTTTGCTTGTCCGCCAACACCGAGGGTGGGAGTGAAAAACCACGCTCCCTCAATGTTGAATCCCACACCCGAAGGGGCGACCTTGTCGTATCGTTTTTTGTCCCACAGGAGCATATTACCGCCCAGAGCCACACCCACATACGACGGGTTGCGACCGATTTGTACGGGCTTCCACTCGTCGTCTTCGGGACGTAGGAGTCCTCGGTTGCCGAGCCATTTGTCGGCTATGAGGTAGCCGAGTTCGGTGCCGAGGATACCCACACTTGCTCCCACGATAACGTCCGTGAGCCAGTGGCGGTTGTTGAGCATACGAGAGATGCCCGTAATCGTGGCGGCCGAGTAGCCCACAACACTCACCCACGGCGAGAGGTGCCCATACTCACGATGGAGTATGGTGGCCGACGAGAAGGCCATTGCCGTATGGCCCGAAGGGAAGGAGTTGTGGCGACTGTTGTCGGGCCTGAGGCGACCGATGCCGAACTTACCCGCATAGACCACCGCCATTGTGGAACCGACACCCAAACTGCCCGACAACAACATCCTCTCCCACGAACTGCGACTCTCCACCCCAAAGGCTTTCAGAGCAACGGTGGCTGCAAGGGGCGCAAATTGCAGGAAGTCATCGTGGTGTAGTCGGAAGGTGGGGATGTAGTCTTGGCGCAGCTGACGTGTTTGCAGGTCGGCCGAGGCGGCAATGGCTCCCACACCCAACAACCCTGCACCCACCTGCACATTCCTGCGTTGCCAGAAGGTCATTGGTTGGCCTGTGGAAGCGGTTGGTGCGATGGTTGGTGTGCTCATCTGCAACGGAGTAACCCCGTCCACTTGCAATCGGGAAGGAGCCCACACGCCCTCGGTGGAGTATGGCTCCAAGTTAAAGGCGAGCGATTTTGGCAAGAGGCTCCCTTCACCTCTTGTTGTTGCTATGGCTACCACCATAGCAACAAACAAACATATCTTCCTTTTCATAAACTTTGTTTAGAGTTCAACGGCTTGTGGCAACTGTTGACCTTTCTACTCTTTCTACTCTTTCTACTCTTTCTGCCCTTACAAACCCCCTCGGCTTTCAGCCACTCCCCCTAACTTAGGGGGAGAGTGGTTGGATGGCTCCTACTGCTTACGCACAAAAGAGTAAATCTTTTTCTTACTTCTTTGCGGGTATCTTTTTTAATACCTGTGCCTTCCCGACTACTCCTCCCCTAAGTTAGAGGAGCTGGTGAGGGTATGTCAATTTTGAATTTTGAATTTTGAATTAACCCACCTTTGGTGGCTTTTAGTTGCTCCGGCTCGGCATAGGCGGGCCTGCAATCTACTTGATTGAGTTCATACGGATACTTGCCTTGATGAAGGCCAGAGCTCGGATGCGCTCAATCTCTATCTCCTTGTCGGCGTGGTGGGGGTTTTGGCTCACAAGTTTGATACACCCCGGGCGTTCCGACTTCTGGATATATTTGACGCAGATGTACTCTTCGCCCTCAATGTCGATGGAGAGTAGGTACATATCGCCCCAAAAAATGTTGTTCCAATCGTTCATCTGCTTGTAGAGTACAATGTCGCCACTCTTCAACAGTGGGTACATACTGTCGCCCACCACATAAATCGCACCATCGCATTTGGGCAGGTTGGGGATGTGGATGTAGTCCACTGGTTTCACCTTCGAGGGGTCCAAAAAGAGCGGCACGAGGCCTGCCGTACCCTCCATATTATACAGAGGTACGCTTTGGTGTGGAATGGTGTTGTCGGTGCGCTTGGTGAATTTTTGCCACTCGTCCCGTGGGCCGTTGAACATTTCGCCCTTGCCGGTGTCAATCCAGTCGGGGTTTACGTTCAATTCTTGAACAAGGATGTTCTTGTTGCGCTCCGATAGTGCGCTCTTGCCCGTTTCAATCATCGAGAGTGCGCTCTTACCCACTCCGAGTGCCTTTGCAAAGAGGTCTTGGGTGAGCCCCAACTCCTTGCGAACCTGCTTTACTCTTACTCCTTTATTGCCAGCCATATAGAAATTTATTTGAAATTTTTCTGATATTTTGAAATACAAAATTCAAAAAATGAACTTATATTTGCGACAAAGTTAAGAAATTTATTTATAAAATCCAATTTTTTATGAATCCGACTGAAAAATACACAAACAACCGCATCTGTGAATTCTCTCCCAACGACTACTCGCAGGTGGCCGAACGCCTTCGGGAGGCTATCGGTGAGAGGGATTTCCTATCGACAACCCTTTCGGTTACCTTCGACACATTCGATGCCACACTCATTGCAACGCTCATCATCTATCGCACTCCGGAGGGCAACATTCGCGATGTTGTGCCCGTGTGGTGGGAGATGCACACCTGCGACCTTGCCGACGGTGAGGAGTGGCTCAACGACTTTTCGTTTGGAGAATTGAGAGGGTTGTTGGCTGTTAGCTGAAAAATCATTTTTCAGCTACCGACAACCGTCAACCGACGACAGACAACAGACAGCATACCCCTCCGTCGCTCTGCGACACCTCCCCTAACTTAGGGGAGGAGTTTGCACGGGGCCGAGCACAATTTCGACCACCCCTCCCGACCTCCTGCTCGGCGGCCTCGCCGAGCAGGAGATGGCACGTAGTGCCAGAGAGGTCTGTTAATTGACCAAGCTTTGCTTGCTCTAAAATGCTCCCGCTCTGCATAGTCCACAAGTGGCCTTTGCTCTCGCTTACTCGCATTTGCTTCCATTTTCCATTTTCCATTTTCCATTTTCAATTCAGAAATGTCTTTGATAGATTTTGCGAAGGCTATGTACCCTTCGTTCAGCGCAACGCCTTTTCACACACGATACTATGCTCTCCTCGAAGCCTTTGCCGAGGGGCGTGTGCGCAGGCTCATAATTACTCTGCCTCCCCAGCACGGCAAGTCGTTGGGGTCGAGTGTGTTGTTGCCGGCCTATATGCTCGGACTCAACCCCTCGCTCCACGTTGCCATAGCTTCGTATAGTGCCTCGTTGGCCCAGAAGTTCAACAAACGTATTCAACGACTCATCGACACCTCGGCTTATGGCGGGCTTTTCCCCGACACCACCATCAAGGCGGCAGGTCGTAGTGGCGGTTATCAGCGCACCTCCGAACTCACAGAGATTGTGGGCACGGGTGGCGATCTTGTGGCGGTGGGGCGTGAGGGTGCACTCACGGGTAACCCGGTGGATGTATTCATTATTGACGACCTCTACAAGGATGCAATGGAGGCCAACTCGCCCACCATCAGGGAGAACTGTTGGGAGTGGTACACCTCTGTTGTGCGCACCCGAGAGCACAACCTTTCGCAGGAGCTCATCGTCTTTACCCGTTGGCACAAGGAAGACCTTGTGGGGCGCATTATGCAGAAAGAGAGGGTGGTGGAGTTGACCTCTCTCGACCAACTCGACACCATCGGGCCCAACGATTGGCTCCTGCTCAACCTCGAAGCGCTCAAAACCACCCCTCCCACCGAGTTTGATCCGCGCGATATTGGCGAGGCGCTTTGGCCCGAACGCCATTCGGCGGAGTTGTTGGAGGAGAAACGCAGGTTGGATGCGCTGCAATTTGAGGCAATGTATCAGGGGCGACCTTCGGATGCGGCCGGTCTGTTGTATGGCGACGGGTGGAGCACCTACGACAGCATCCCTGCCGACTACATTCGCAAGGCCAACTATACCGACACTGCCGATACGGGCGACGACTATCTCTGCTCGGTGTGTTATGTTGTGGGCCCCGATGGGGTAATCTATGTGGAGGATGTGGTCTATTCGCGCCAGCATATGGAGCAGACCGAGCCTATGGTAGCCGAGATGTTGATGCGGTGTGGTACGCGCGAGGCTCTCATTGAGAGTAACAATGGAGGAAGGGGTTTTGCCCGCAATATTCAGCGACTTGCGCAGGGCGTTACGGTGGGGTGGTTCCACCAGAGCGCCAACAAGGAGTCGCGCATCTTGTCGAATGCATCCACGGTGCTTCGTATGTTGCGCTGGCCGAAGGATTGGCGTGAGAGGTGGCCGGAGTTGGCGGTACATCTTGTGAACTACAACCGCCGTTTTCGCTCCAACCGTTGGCACGACGCACCCGATGTGCTTACGGGCATCATTGAGGCGGAGTGTAACCACACCATCAAGAAACGCATCCTCGGCTCATCGTTTCGCGTGCGCAACTGCGTGGGGAAATAGGTGTCAGTAAGAGCAGGAGCGAGGGAAAATGTGAGGGGAGGTGAGCGCAATCACACACATATCGGAATAGGGTTGATTTGGGCGTGCTTCGTACACGGGTACTCAAAAAGATACCCGTGAAGAGAGAAGACCAACGGCCTCTTTTCTACTCACCACCTACAAGTCGTCCATTGCTGTTGAGAGAACGGCGGCGGAGTTGACTTTGTCGGCATAGGTCAGGCGCACAAAACAGTCGTAATCTTCGTGGTCTATACGAAGCGTAATCCTACCCTTGGGGGCGTTGAATGTCGTGATGTACTTGCATCCATCGTGTTTAACGTCAAACATTTTGCTGTTATCATCACTGTTAATCTTTGTCATCATACCCTGAAATTTCTCCACGCACGAGGAGGGGGAGCCATACTTTTGTGTGAGCATCTTTTTGAGGGTGGAGTAGTCGCCGTGGAGTTCGCTCCACTGCTCCTGTTCGGGGAAGAGAACATCGATGGTGCACACAAGGTCGTGGTTGTCGATGGTTGACACGAGCAGGGTACATCCCTTAAAGCCTGCAAAATCGCCACTCATACGAGCCACACCGTTGTCGCTACTAACCAAACGAAAACCGACACTCTTCATCGAGTTGACATAGTCGCGCAGGGTACCCGTAATGTGGACACCTTTGAATGTTAGGTGGTTGGTATCTGTGGGTTTGGGTGCAGGTTGTTGATTTGGGGCAACAGCGGGTGTCGGTTTCTTGGATATCAGTTCGGTGAGGAATGGAATTTCAACATCTTGGGTGGCAACACAAAAAATGCCCAAAGCGAGGAGCAGGGCGATGAGCAGTAGCAGAAATCGTTTCATGGTCAGGCGGGTATTTGTTGGTATGGTTGCATACCGCAATGGCGGTGCAACCCGTGTGTGATTACAAAGTTAGTAATATTTACGCAAAAGAGGGCATTCGGCTACAACATTTTCTTCACCAAAGCGAACATCTTGTAGGGCATATAGCGCAGCGGTAGGTCGATGCAGGTGGGGGTGGAAACAACGGTGCGCTCGTGGCTGAAAGCGTCAAAGCTGCGCTTGCCGTGGTAGTGGCCCATACCCGAATTGCCCACACCACCAAAGGGGGCCCTCTCGTTGGCGATGTGCATAATCGTATCGTTCACACACGCTCCGCCCGACGAGGTGTGGCGCAGCACCCTGCGGCTCTCCTCGGTCGAGCCGAAAAAGTAGAGCGCAAGGGGCTTGGGACGCTCGTTCACAAAGTCAATGACCTCGTCCAGACTCTCGAAAGTTATCAATGGCAGCACGGGGCCGAAAATCTCCTCCTTCATCACAGCCACATCTGCCGAGCGCACCTCCAACAGGGTGGGTTCGATGTATCTTTCGGTGCGGTCTGTGGTGCCACCCACGAGCACCTTGCCGTCGTTCAGGTAGCTGGCCACTCTGTCAAAGGCCCTATCGCTCACAAGCCGCCCATAGTGTTGGCTCTGGGCAACATCCTCGCCGTGCAGTTGGCGGAGTGCCCTACGGAAAGCCTCCACAAAACGAGCCTTTTGGGAGGAGTGGATGAGCAGGTAGTCGGGAGCGATGCAGGTCTGTCCTGCGTTGAGGGTTTTACCCCACGCGATGCGCTTTGCGGCCAACTCCACATCGGCCTTGCGGCTCACAATGGAGGGGCTCTTGCCTCCCAGCTCCAACACTACGGGGGTGAGATGTTTTGCGGCGGCCTCCATAACCGTACGTCCCAGCGAGGGACTGCCGGTGAAGAATATCAGGTCGAAGTGTTGCTCCAAGAGTGCGGTGTTCATATCCCTGTGGCCACCGAAGGCAACCACATACCTTTCGTCAAATGTGAGTCCAATCATTCTCTCCAACACCTGCGAGGTGTGTGGTACGGCGGGCGAGGTTTTGAGCACTGCTGTACAGCCTGCCGAGATTGCACCCACGAGCGGGTTGAGGAGGAGTTGTATGGGGTAGTTCCACGGAGATATTATGAGGGCAGTGCCGAGTGGCTCGGTCTGTATGCGGGTGCGTGAGGGGAACATTTTGAGTGGGGAGGGGACCTTGCGTGTACGCATCCAACGTCGCAGGTGGCGCAGGTGGTTGCGAATCTCGCCCCTGACGATACTCAACTCGGTGAGTATGGCCTCTTCGGGCGACTTGTGCAGGTCCTTCCATAGAGCCTCGCACAACGGGGCTTCCCACTCGTCGAGGGCTTCGGCAAGGCGTTTAAGTTGTTGTATGCGAAACTTGTAGGGGAGTGTGGCTCCCGAGGCGAAGAATGCTCGCTGTGCCTCCACTTTGGCACCCACGAACTGCGACAGTTGGCTCATAATCTAAAACATTGTTACCGCCAAAGGTACGACCAAAAAACGAACCAACAAAGCCTTGCGGATGGGTGAATGTAGATTTTTTTGCTGCCGAGGTGTGTGGCTGCCACAAAATTTGTATCTTTGTACTCGGAACTAAAAACATATAGACCTATGGCACTCGAACAACAAATCCAGAACGATATTGCAGCCGCAATGAAGGCTCGCAACCAAGTGAAACTCGACGCACTACGTGCTGTGAAGTCGGCAATCCTCATCGCCAAAACCGCAGGTGCGGGCATCGAACTCACCGATGCCGACATTGTGAAGATTATGCAGAAGCAGGTCAAACAACGCCGTGAGTCGGCCGAGATGTACACCTCGGCAGGCCGCCCCGAGTTGGCCGAAGCCGAACTCGCACAGGCTGCCGCCATCGAAGAATATCTGCCCAAGCAACTCTCGCCAGAGGAGTTGGAGGCTCAACTGAGGGCCCTTGTGGCCGAACTCGGTGTGGACTCTCCACAGCAGATGGGGCGTGTTATGGGCGTGGCAACCAAACGATTGGCGGGCTTGGCGGATGGTAGAGCCATCAGCGAGATGGTCAAGAAGATACTTGCTTAAAAAAAGGACTCGGCACCTCTGCCGAGTCTTTTTTTGTCGACCGTCAACCGTCAACCGACGACCGACGATTCAATTCTCAATTCTCAATTCTCAATTCTCAATTCTCAATTCTCAATTCTCAATTCCCCCTCTCTATTTTTTGAAGGCAAAATAGACCGCTGCGAGGATGAAGAGGAACGACACAACGTAGTTCCAACGGAAGGTCTCGGTTTTGAACAGCACGAGGGCCAGCACCGTAAAGACCACCAGCGAGATACACTCCTGAATAATCTTCAACTGAAAAAGACTGAACGGGCCGCCTCCGCCCACAAAACCGATGCGGTTGGCAGGTATGGTGAGGCAATACTCAAAGAAGGCCACGCCCCAACTGAGCAGTATGATAATGAAGAGCGGGAAGGGGTCTTTGCCACCATTCATATCCCGCAGTTTGAGGTTGCCATACCACGCGAAGGTCATAAAGACATTCGAGAGCAGCAACATTCCGATTGTGATAATTCCTTTCATTGATTCAAATTTACCCTTTTACCCTAAATGTCGTGTGAGAGTGGTGGGGGAACAACCTCCGAGAAGTCGTAGTCGGCCCAACGCTCGGCGGTGTAGTCCAACAGGGAGCGTATCTCATCGGGGTCGTAGGAGGTTACGAGTTTTATGCGCGTTTGTTTGAAATCGGGCAGCCCCTTGAAGTAGTTGGAGAAGTGGCGGCGCATCTCTATTATGCCCACATAGTCGCCTTTGGCAGCCAACGATAGGTCGAGGTGGTGCTTGGCAATCTTCACCCTCTCGGCCACGGAGGGTTGGGGTAGGAGTTCGCCCGTGTCGATGAAGTGCCTACACTCGCGGAATATCCACGGACGGCCATAGGTGGCACGCCCAATCATCACCGCATCCACCCCGTAGCGGTCGAAACACTCGGCAGCCCTCTGTGGGGTGGTAACATCGCCGTTACCTATGATGGGTATGTGTATGGCGGGGTTGTTTTTGACCTTACCGATGAGGGTCCAATCGGCCTCGCCTCGATACATCTGCGAGCGGGTGCGACCGTGAATGGTTAGGGCCTGAATACCAACATCTTGCAGACGTAGTGCAATCTCTTCGATGTTCTTGTTGTCGTCGTCCCAGCCGAGCCTTGTCTTGACCGTTACGGGTAGCTCTACGGCCTCCACAATCCTGCGCGTCATCTCCACCATCAGGGGCACATCCTTCATCATACCGCTACCTGCACCTCGGCCCGCAATCTTCTTCATCGGGCAACCGAAGTTGATGTCAATCACATCGGGTCCCGCTTTCTCGGCGAGTTTGGCTGCTGCCACCATCGGTTCAATCAGATGTCCGTAGATTTGTATTGCCACGGGACGCTCGGAGTCGCTCACGTTGAGCTTGCGGAAAGTCTTTTCGGCACCGTGGAACAACCCGTCCGAACTAACGAACTCGGTGGTTACCATATCGGCCCCGAACTCCTTGCACAAACGGCGGAACGAAGGGTCGGTTACGTCCTCCATCGGGGCCAAAAAAAGAGGCTTTGGGCCAAAATCTATGTTACCTATTTTCACTAATTGCAAATTTTGCCCCAAAAATAGTTATATTTGCGCACGAAACAAAAGATAACACTCCACTATGAAAAGATTTTTTCTGCTTATGCTGACCCTTATGGCCTCACTTGCAACCTTTGCACAGACACCACAACAGACCATTTACCTCTATCCCGAAGGCCCTGCCGAGAGCAACGGTCTTGAAGGTAAGGAGGTTACCATCGATGGTAATAGGGTGTGTGATGTGAGCAACCCGAGGGTGGATGTTTTCTTGCCCGAGAAGCCCAACGGTCAGGCGGTGATTATCTGCCCGGGTGGTGGCTATGCTCGTTTGGCGGTGGACCACGAGGGTTGGATGTTTGCCGAGTGGTTCAACCAGAGGGGCATTACGGCTGTGATACTCTACTATCGAATGCCCAACGGCCACAGCGAGATTCCTCGTAAGGATGTGCTGACTGCTGTGGAGTTGGTGCGCAGCAAGGCTGAGGAGTGGAACATTAATCCCTCGAAGGTGGGAGTGATGGGATTTTCGGCAGGTGGCCACGTGGCAGCTACGGCCCTCACGAAATATACCTCCGAGGCTAATAGGCCCAACTTTGGTGTGCTCATCTACCCCGTTATCACAATGAAGGAACAGTACACCCACGTTGGCTCACGTGTGAGGCTCATCGGAGAGAGGCCCAAGTATGACAAGGTTAGGGAGTGGTCGCTGGAAGAGTGGGTAACTCCCCAGACTCCCACCTGCTTCATAGCCCTCTCCAACGACGATAGGGGAGTGCACAACGCCAACAGCACCCTCTTCTACGATGCACTCTATGCCAACAAGGTACCCGTGGAGATGCACATCTACCCCAAGGGTGGCCACGGTTGGGGCTTCAATGGAGAGAAATTCGCACCCTACCACGACGAGTTCCTCACCTCGTTGGATAGGTGGCTCAAAGCAGTGAAATAACTAAAATACATATATGGACGGTCGACGGTTGACTAAAAGAATAAGATATGACAATCGAACAGACTCTTCTCACAGCAATCAATGGCTGTGTCGAAAAACTCTACGGCCCTCTGGAAGGCTTGGAATTGCAGTTGCAAAAGACTCGTAAGGAGTTTGCAGGCGACTATACACTCGTGGTGTTCCCTCTGCTCAAACGCAGCCGCAAGTCGCCCGATGCCACCGCCGCCGAGATTGGCGAGGTGTTGGCAGCCGAGTGCCCCTATGTGAAGGGCTACAACGTGATAAAGGGTTTTCTGAACATCGAACTCCGTGCCGACTTCTGGCTCTCGCAGTTTGGTGCTATGGTGGAGGCCGACAACTATGGCATTGCTCCCTCCAACGGTAAGACCGTGATGGTGGAGTACTCCTCGCCCAACACCAACAAACCTCTCCACCTCGGACACATCCGCAACAACCTGCTGGGCTACTCGGTGTCGCAGATTCTCTCGGCCTGTGGCTACAACGTCATCAAGGCCAACTTGGTGAACGATAGGGGTATCCACATCTGTAAGAGTATGCTTGCGTGGCAGCTCTATGGCGAGGGCGAGACTCCCGAGTCGAGCGGAATGAAAGGCGATCACCTTGTGGGCAAATACTACGTTGAGTTCGACAAACACTACAAAGCCCAAATCAAGGAGCTTGTGGCAGGCGGTATGGACGAAGAGGAGGCCAAGAAGGAGGCCCCCATTATGAAGGAGGCCCGCACGATGCTCCAAAAGTGGGAGGCCCACGACGAGGAGGTCTATGCCCTCTGGGAGAAGATGAACGGCTGGGTGTATGAGGGTTTCGATGCCACCTACAAAGCTATGGGCGTGAGCTTCGATAAGGTCTATTATGAGTCGCAGACCTACCTGCTGGGCAAGGACATTGTGGCCGAAGGCTTGGAGAAGGGTGTGTTCTACCGCCGTGAGGATGGCTCGGTGTGGATTGACCTCACGGGCGATGGTCTGGACGAGAAACTCCTGCTGCGTGGCGACGGCACCAGCGTCTATATGACACAAGACCTCGGTACAGCCCTCAGCCGCCACAACGACAACAGCCTCGATGGTATGATTTACGTTGTGGGCAACGAGCAAAACTACCACTTCCAAGTGCTTAAACTCGTGCTCAAAAAGTTGGGCTATGAGTGGAGCGACAACATCTTCCACCTCTCCTATGGTATGGTGGAGCTGCCCGAGGGTAAGATGAAATCGAGGGAGGGTACCGTTGTGGATGCCGACGATTTGATTGACGATATGGTGGCCACCGCAAGGGAGATGAGTGCCGAACTCGGCAAACTCGACGGCCTGAGTGCAGAGGAGCAAGACGAGATTTGCCATATGGTGGGCCTCGGTGCGCTCAAATACTTCATCCTCAAAGTGGACCCCAAAAAGACTATGCTCTTCAACCCGAGGGAGAGTATCGACTTCAACGGCAACACAGGCCCCTTCATACAGTACACCTATGCCCGTATCCGCTCGGTGTTGCGTAAGGCTGCCGAGGCAGGCGTGGTGGAGAGCGCAGGTGTAGGCGTGGAGTTGCTGCCCGAGGAAATCGAGTTGGTTAAATATCTTGCCGACTTCCCCCAGACGGTCTTGCAGGCTGGTGCTACCTACTCGCCCAGCGTTATTGGTGCCTATGTGTATGACCTTGCCAAGATGTACAACAGCTACTATCACGACCACTCCATCCTGCGCGAGGAGGATGCCTCTGTGAGGTCGTTCCGTGTGGCACTGAGTCGTCTTGTCAGTGAGGTTATTGGCAGGGGTATGGCTTTGATGGGTATTGCCGTGCCCGAGCGAATGTAAAAAAAACGCAGATTGCGAAAAAACGCAGATTGCGGGTGAATTTTGCACCGCACTTCGATAGGCGAGTTCCTCATTTGC
>JAZNNC010000028.1:0-16427 GCA_045580045.1 Tidjanibacter sp. | reverse complement strand
CTCCTCCCCTACGAAAGGGGAGGTCGGGAGGGGTGGTCGTAATTGCGCTCGGCGGCCTCGCCGAGCAGGAGGTCGGGAGGGGTGGTCGAAATTGCACTCGGCGGCCTCGCCGAGTAGGAGGTCGGGAGGGGTGGTCGAAATTGCAACTCGCCGAATGGCGAAAAACAATGTTCGGGTATGTCTTGACAATAAAGTAGGCATTGAAAATTGAAAATTACTCTCTATTAATTACTAATTAAAAAGTCGTTAGTCGTTAGACGTTAGACGTTGGACAAAGGATTTATGTTACAACTTTTCATTGATGGTCAAGTGGCTGATATTGACCAACGAACCGACCTTTCGGTGTCGCTATCCATTGCTTCGTTGAGCTCCACACAGTGGGGACGGGCATCCTATTCCAAGAGTATAACCATTCCGCAGACGCCCAATAATCGTGCACTGATGGGCGACTGTGAGCAGCCACACGCGGCACACATCTTCAATCACGGACTGCACACCGCAAGGGTGGAGTGTGGTGGCAGTGTGATTATCGAGGGTGTGGTGATGCTTACCGCTTGTGTGTTGGGCGAGGGTGGCTACTATCGTTTCAACATTATTGGCCCGGCAAAGGAGTGGGTGCGTGCAGCATCATCCCCGCTACGCTCACTTCCGGTGGACTACACGGCCACGTTGGACTCGCCAACGGTTTACCATAGTTGGCACGATTGGAATCCGGCAATGGTCAGGTATCTCCCCGTGGAGAGAGGGCGTAGGGTAGAGGGCGACCAGAGCCACTATGTGCGTCGTATCTGCCTCGACGACTACCACCCGATGCTCCACCTGCGCTCGCTGTTGGATGCCATCTTTGCGCAGTCGGGCTACACAATCTCTTCGTCGTTCCTCTCTTCGGAGTTCTTCTTGTCGCTCTACATCAGTGGTCGTTGGAGTGAGCGCAGTGTGGATGATGTGGCCGCAGCGATGAATTTCAAGGCGGTGCGCTCGGTGGCAAGCGACACGGTGGAGGCAAACGAGTTTGGGCGTGTCTATGCCGACCATTTGGCCAACTACCACACCGTGGGTAACCTTGTGGATGGGGTTGTGGAGGTGGAGGACGGAGACTCTTCGGAGGCCTTTCACCTCGACCACACGGGGCGTATCTGCTTTACGGCCGAGAGTGCTGTGGCGGTGGCATTCGAGTATCACCTCCGCTATCTTACCGACACACGCATTATCTCGCGCTCGCAGATGTTGTGTTTTAACGAGGTGAGGCCGACCTTTGGCGACAGCATATCTTTTGAGTCAACCAATCCGTATGTTGACCGTAGGGACAATGTTTTCGTGTCGGGCAGAATCTACACGTTGGCCATATTTGGCGCCACAGAGGGGGCAACCTACATATTGGAGGCCACGGTGGATGGTGTGGACGGTGTGGTCTTGGCCACAACCACACAGCCATTTTCGAGAGTGATGTGTGATTCGGGCCGAGTGGTAGATCTGCGACTGCGCAAACAGAACGGAATCTTGATGGTGGATGCCACAGAGGATTGGGCACTCTATGATGGCTATGTGCAGGAGCGTGGTAACAAGCTGGTGGAGATTACCGTGCGCTCGGCACCCAAAAGGCTCTCGGCAGGCGAGAGTCAGTACTTCGATATGTTCTGCTTCGGAGGTGCCGAGGAAGGTATGACTATGCAACTGCTCGAAGGAACGTGGATGAGGCCGCTCTTTGTCAACACCCCGATTGAGGGCGACAGTGTGGGGTGGGGAGATGTGGCAGACTACTCCTTCTCACAGATGGAGCTCATCGCTGCCGTGAAAAACCTCTTCGACCTGCAAATCTACACCGACACCTCCACAAAACGTGTCTATATCGAACCACACGGCACCTTCTGCAACAAGGATGTTGTGGTGGATTGGAGCGACAAAATCGATTTTAGCCACGCTGTGTTGGTGGAGGAGTTGGGAGCCAACGAAGCATCCTCACTTGCGGTTGCCTATCGCCACACCGACAAAGCATCCTCGCTGTTGGCCGAGAGCGAGGGTGTCCCCTATGGCGAGTGGAGCGCACCACTCCACAATCGCTTTGCCACACAAGGGGTGGAGCGCAACGAAAATCCGCTCTTTGCCACGTCGGTATCGGTGGTCGGGAGTGTACCCACGGCTCCCTCGGTGAGCCTGATAGCTGTGGGCGACAAGGATGCGGAGGATGGGGGTGTGGTGTTGCGTTCCTCCTTCGACACCAAGATTGTCGCCTATCGCACAATGCAACCCATTGCCGAAGGTGAGCAGTGGGCTTGGCCCCCGGAACACACGGGAAAATGCCCGCTGATGGAGTTCTTTGCCCCCGATGCAGAAATCCCTTTGTCGCTACTCTTCGAAGAGCGAGAGGGGGTGGCGGGCCTCGGTGGAGAGTATTGGCAGGAGAGGGTGGACGCACTCAACAATGCCAAGCGTATAACACTCCATTTGCACCTTTCGCCCGACGAGGTGGAGTCCATAGCCTTCCCCAACTCCACAGGCCACGATTTCAGGGCCCTCTATCGCTTGAAACTCGAAGGCGAGAGTGTGTTGTGTCGTTTGGAGGAGGTGTGCGACTACAACCCTTTGGCTCCTTCGACCAAGTGTGTCTTTGTTACGAACGCATAGGGCGAGCGCATCTTGGGGGCGATTGACATACCCCTCCGCCTAACGGCACCTCCCCTGACTCAGGGGAGGTGTGGCAGAAAGGGAATTGAAAATTGAAAATGGAAAATTAGGGTGCCTGCGGCGCATTTTTATCTTGGGTATTAAAAAAGATACCCGAGAAATTGAAAATTCAAAATTCAAAATTAAGAATTGAAAATGACTTACAACAATCAAACACAAACCGTTACGCTCACCATTGAGGAACTTGCCGAGGCTCTGCGTATGGCACTCGGAGAGGTGAGGGTATATGTGCTCGAAAGCGACATCAGCGCAGCACAGCAATCCGTACGCACCGTGGTTCAACAGGCAACACTTGTGGAGCAATGATGCCTGAAAAATCGTTGCCGGTAGAGGCGCTGCGTCAGGCTTTGGGAAAACTCAACGGCCCCAATGGAGATACCGACGCGGTGGTTGATTGGTTGCTCCGAGAGTCGCTACTGGATGCCACACACGTCAGGGCGTGGGCAGTGCGTGGAGCAGTAGATAGGCTGTTGGCAGAGGGGTATAGCAAATTGGATGCAATGGAGGTGGTTGCAGAGCAGATGGCCCTGAGTTTCTTCACGGTGCGCAAGTATATCTACACCACCTACAAATAATCCCAACTACAAATAATCACTAAACACAACAAACCAACTTTTATGCAGACAGAAAAGACTAAAATCACCTCCTCGGCGAAGATTATCTCCATCGATATCGATGGGGTTATAGGCGTGAACGAGGAGGAGCAGTTTGGCGAGGAGAGCAGCTCGGTGGCAACCTACGAGCGTTTCGAACAGGCTGTGGCAGAGATTGGCGAAGGAGGACCCGACAGGGTGGTCATTAATATCCGCTCTACGGGAGGCGATTTGGGCGATGCGCTTCTTATTCACGATGCCGCCGTCGGACTCGGTGTGGAGGTCGTAACGCGATGCTACGGCTATGTGGCTTCGGCCGCAACGGTCATTGCACAGGCAGCCTCCAAAGGGTGTCGCGAAATCTCGGCCAACGGTTTCTATCTCATCCACTGCTGCGAGAGCAGCGTGGAGGGCAACTCGCAGTCGCTCACTCTCACCAAAGAGCTGCTCGAAAGGAGCGACCAAAGGCTTGCCGAAATCTATGCCGAAGCCTCCGGCAGGCCTGCCGAGGAGTTCCGACTCCTGATGAACGAGAATGCAGGCAAGGGGCGTTGGCTCACTCCCGAGGAGGCTCTCGCAGCCGGACTCGTCGATCGCATCATTCCCGCAGCTCCAATCACGGCTTCGGCTTCCGACATCATCTCTTCGCTGGGCCTGCCGCCACTGCCTGTGGCGGAGAAGCAAAAAGGCGCGTGGTTGAGGGGGTTGATGGACAAAATAGGTTTGGGCAGAGTGGCCAAGCCTGCCGCAATGGTCGAGCCTTCGGTGGCCGACAAGATTTCGCAGCGCACCCCCGCAAAGCCCACAATCCCACCGTCAAGGCTACACACCGCCGAGCCCACTCGCACCAAAGAGTGTGAGGATCCTCCATTCAGGGATAGCGGGGGCGCAGGTACGGCCAATCAGAATGCCTATGAGATTGATGCGCGCAGCTTCCGAGATGCGGTAACAAGGGCGTAAGAGAATTGAGAATTGAGGGATGCTCCCTACATTCCCTAAGACGTTCGACGTTCGACGTTGGACGTTAGACAAAACAATTAACAACTTAAAACACACAAAAAACTATGGCAAAAATTGAAAGTATCAAACAGTATGAGGGTAATACCCTTGACACCATCTTTTTCCGCCCTATGCTCACCGGCAAGAGTGCCGAGCAACTCGGTATCAGAGTGCTCTACAACGTGCCCGGCACCAGCACACTCCACTTTTGGCGTGGTAGCGGCGACGTGCTCCAAAAGTACACCACACGCGGTTGGAATGGTGGCGACCCCTCGGCGAAGTTCCAAAAGAAAATCGACCTGACGAAAGTGAAGGCCGAGATGGCCTATGCCGCCGAGGACTACTTCTCCACAGTCTATGAACTCATCGCTGCACGTCCCGATGTGAACCTCGACGACCTCTCCGGCACCGAGCTTGAAGCAGCCGAAACCGACATCTTCCGCGCCTCTATTGCCGAGAGTATCCGTGCCACTATGTGGTATGGCAACCAAGCGCGTGGCGAGGGCCGTCTGGGCTCGTTCGATGGTCTGTTGAAGAAGGTTATGCACGACTTTGCCTCCTCCGAAGGCTTCCACATCGAGGGCTACTTGAAGAGTGAAAATTCGCCCGAGTGGGCCGAGAGGCTCTTGAAAAACCTCTGGGAGAAGGCCCCCTGTGAGTTGCAGGCGCTGCGCTCGGAGGGACAGTTGGCCTACTTCGTAACCACCGATGTCTATAACGCCTATGAGGAGTGTCTGGATAATGTGGCCCTCGAAGCAGCCTATCTGGCAAAACAGACCGGTAGGGATGGACTCTACTTCCGAGGTATCCCCGTGATTGACGTGCAGCTCAACGGCTACAAGAACATTGTACACGATATGCCCAACTCGTTTGCAATCCTCACCGACCGTCGCAACCTCGCACTCGCAGTCAACACCAGCGACTATCCCGGTACGGAGGTGCGTATGTGGTACAATCCCGACGAGATGGAGAATCGCCAGAGGGCAATCTTTATGGCCGGTTGCGACTATCTGTTGCCCGAACTGATGAGTGTGGGTTTCGGTTTGCCCCTGATGACTCCACAGTGGACTCTGGAAGATGGCAGGTTCTCCTTCCTTGCCGGTATCTCCGTGGCCGATGCCTCGGTGAAGGCGTTGGAAATCTCCATCTACAACTCGAAGGGTGCTTTGCTGTTCGACAGTGAGCCTATGGAGATTAGCGATGGTGTGGTCTCTTTCGAGGCCGATGGCATTTCGGATGTGGCGGCTGTCGAGTTCAACATCACCTACAACTCCAACCTCTTCATTCCCAACTGTTGGCAGTTGTAGAGAGAGGGGTGGCCTGCTCGGAGTGGTAGGTGCAACTCACGGTTTTTCGATGGGTGGGTGTCATCCCGTGCGGGCACACCCGCCCATCTTCAACGTGAGCTTTGCGAAACCGAAGTATAATTACATTCACACATAGAAATACAACGCAATGGAAAAGAAAATGAAACCATACACCCCGAAACTATTCTCACCACGGGCACTTTCGTCGCTCGATAGGGTGGGAATCGTAGGCGGTGCGGCATCATCACGTAGTGGTGGCGAGTGGTGGCGTTGGGGGTCGGACAACCTCTTCCCCAATGCACTCTCTCTGCTGGCTCGTCGCTCCACCACCCACCGACGAATCATCAACGACAAGGCCGATTACATCTCCGGCAAGGGATTCTCGTGCCCCGAAGAGGCGGTGCGTACCCGAGCCTTTCTGGACAAGGCCAACTCGCACGGCGAGAGTTTGCGACAGGTGCTCAACCTGCTGGCCTTCGATAAGGCGCTCTTCGGCAACGCCTTTGTGGAGGTCGTTACCGACGAGCAGCACTCCTTCCTCGCACTCTTCCATCAGGACGCCTCCAAGTGTCGAATCGCAAAGGATGGCGCACACGTGATGCTGCACCACGATTGGGCACACTTCACCGCTGCCGATGCGGTGGCTCTTCCGCTCTATCCACTCTTCGAAGAAGGGGCCGACGGCAACCTCCACTCCCTTATCCACTACAAAGACTACGAGCCTATGTTCTCACACTATGGCGTACCTCCCTACATCGCCGGCTTGGGTGTGTCGTCCATAGCCTACAAAACCGACGATTGGAACATCTCACGCCTCGAAAACTCATTTCAACTCTCCGGTGTGATGCTCTTGGATGGTGGCGTGGATAGCGAAGAACAAGCGGCAGAGTTGATGGCTGCGGCACAGAAGAGGTTTGCCGGTCAGCCCGGTCAGGTTATGTTTATGATTAAGGAGTGCGACGAGGGCGACAGCTCTCGCTTCATCCCCATCACCTCCTCCAACGAGGGCGATTGGAAGGCGTTGCACGACCAAGCCACCACCGACATTGTGGTTGCCCATTCGTGGTTTCGCTCCCTGAGCGGACTGGACTACTCCACAGGCTTCTCTGCCGAGCGCATCCTCCACGAATACGAGGTGGCTCTCAACACCGTGATACTCGGCGAGCAGGCCGAGCTTATGGAGCCCATCAGAGGACTCATATCTTCGGTGTTGGGAGAGGACGGAAAAGGTGTGGAAATTGTCAACCGTCCGCCTTCGCGCTCCAAACCGCTCTATATGAAGGTGTGGGAGGCAAGGCGTGCCGACGGACTCGACTACGATCCGGAGGACCCCAATCAGCAGATATATGTGGCGCAGGTAACAAAATATGGACTCAAAAACATCGACTGATACAACTATGAACAACATTCTTATTACGGCTGCCGAGGTCGTGGATTTGGCCTTTGGCGGCTCCAACAATCTGCACCCGGAGGAGGTGTCGGAGGCAACCATTATGGCGGCACAACGCAAATATCTCCTTCCGGTGTTTGGAGAGGCTCTCTTGGCGGAGTTGGCTGCCGGCCAACACACAGCCCTCTTGGAGGAGTATGTGAAGAGGGCACTCGCGCTCTATGTCAAGCGGTTGATGTTGCCTGTGTTGGCTGCCAGAGTGGGTGTGGCCGGTGTGGTCAGGTACATCGGCGAGGGTTATACGGAGGTGGATGCAGCAACGTTGTGTCGCCTGATGCGTCGCTCCAAAGCCGATGCCGATGTGATTGTTGATGCGGCGGTGGACTATGTGGAACTCAACCCCCAGAGTTTCCCCTCCTACAATGCCGCCAACAACATCCGCAACAAGGTGAACATTGATTCGGGGATTGTGTTGTAGGCGACAGGAAATTCAAAATTCAAAATTGACAGACGGTCGACGGTTGACGGCCGACGACAAGAAAAACAATGGAAAAATACATTTCAGGAATCATTGCCGGGGTAATGTCGTTCTTTGCCCCTGTGGAGCCACTCCTACTGTGTGCAATGACCTTTGTGGCGGTGGACTTCCTCACGGGAGTGTTGGCCGACCGCCGTAGGGTGCGCACCGAGGGTGGAGAGTGGCACTTCGAAAGCCGCAAAGCGTGGCATACCATCACCAAACTATGCTTTGTGATGGCTGGTATTGTGTTGGCGTGGATGATGGACTCGCTACTGTTGCCCATCGCCAACCTGCGACTCGCAAATATCTTCACAGGCTTTGTCTGTGGCGTGGAATTTTGGAGCTATCTGGAAAACGCCACAGCTGCCAGCGGAGCCAAAACATTTGCAGAGTTTGCCGTCTATGTTAAAAAAATGGTGAAAAACATATTAAAATAGGTGAAAATGTTTGCAATGTCAAACATAATTGCTACCTTTGTGGCAGCAAAGCGTTATTCGGGGACCAGATGAGTCCCCGAATTTCGTAGTATAATAACACTTATTACGAATGATTGACGTAAAGGAGATAAGGCAGGCCGCCGAGGCCGCATTGGAGGGTACCGACCGCTTTGTGGTCGATGTTAAGTGTTCGCCCGCCAACGAGATTGAGATTGTGATTGATGCAGACAGCGCGGTCGATTTGGACGCCTGTGTGGAGTTGAGTCGTGCTGTGGAGGCGCATTTCGACAGAGAGGTTGAGGACTTCGAGCTGAGTGTCTATTCGGCAGGTGTGGGCCAGCCTCTCAAACTCCTGCGCCAATACCAAAAACTCGTGGGGCAGCCCGTGGAGGTGCTACTCGTGAGTGGCGTGAAGGTGCTGGCTACCTTGAAGGAGGCCACCCCCGAGGCCATTACCGTTACCTACACCGAGAAGCGACTCTTGGAGGGCAAGAAGCGCAAGGTGGAGGTCGAGGTGGAGGAGAGCTACACTTTTGACCAGATTAGGTGGGTGAAAGAGTATTTGGATTTCAAGTAAGTCTAAATAATCTTGAATGGCTAATGGCTTAAAAAAAAGAGAAGCGAAAAACTAAAAACATACAAAGAACAACAATGGAGAATTTGATTAGCAACTTTGCAGAGTTCAAAGAACTGAAAAACATTGACAAAAGTACGATGATCGGAGTGTTGGAGGATGTGTTTCGCCACTACCTCCAAAAAACCTATGAAACGGACGAGAATTTCGACGTCATCATCAACCCCGAAAAGGGCGACCTTGAAATTTGGCGCAACCGCGTAATCGTGGAGGACGGTGCTGTGGAGAATCCCAACCAGCAAATCGCTCTCTCCGAGGCACGCAAGTTGGACCCCACCTACGAGGTGGGCGAAGAGGTGGCCGACCAGCTTGAAATGTCGTCGTTTGGTCGTAGGGCTGTCTTGTCGCTCCGTCAGAACCTTGCATCGCGCATCCTCGATTTGGAGAAAGCCAACCTCTTTGAGAAGTACAGCGAGAAGGTGGGCGAGATTATTACCGGCGAGGTATATCAGGTGTGGAAAAAGGAGATGCTCGTGTTGGACGATGACGACAACGAACTTGTTCTGCCCAAGAGCGAGCAGATTCCCAGCGACTTCTTCCGCAAGGGCGACCCCATCAAGGCTATCGTGTCGAAGGTGGAGATGCGCAACAACAACCCCGTAATCATTCTGTCGCGTACCGTGCCCGAGTTCCTCGAAAGGCTCTTCGAGCAGGAGGTGCCCGAGATTTTCGACGGCCTGATTACCATCAAGAAGATTGTTCGCATCCCCGGCGAGAGGGCAAAGGTGGCAGTGGAGTCCTACGATGACCGCATCGATCCCGTAGGCGCTTGCGTGGGTATGAAGGGTTCGCGTATCTACTCTGTGGTTAAGGAGTTGCGCAACGAGAATATTGACGTTGTGAATTGGACCAGCAACACCTCGCTCCTTATCCAAAGGGCGCTCAATCCGGCAAAGATTACCTCCATCACCATTGACGAGGCCAAGAAGACTGCTTCGGTTTACCTCAAACCCAGCGAGGTGTCGTTGGCAATCGGTAAGGGCGGTTTGAACATTCGTTTGGCTGTGATGCTCACCGGCTACGATATTGATGTGTTCCGCGATAGCGAAGAGGAGGATGTTGACCTCAATGAGTTTGCAGATGAGATTGACCAGTGGATTCTGGACGCATTCAAGAAGGTTGGATGCGACACTGCAAAGAGCGTGTTGGAGCTCTCCAAAGAGGAGCTTGCAAAGCGTACCGACCTCGAAGAGGAGACCATCGAGGAGGTGATGCGAATTCTGCGTGCAGAGTTTGAATAACAAACCCCGCCTAAAAAGGAGCAGGACAGGCTTCGGCGGCAAAGGGCTGTGAGGCAGCTCTGTGATATTAGATACAAAAACATAAAAAAATAACAAATGGAGAAAAAACTGAGACTCGTACAGGTTGCAAGAGAGTTCAAAGTGGGGTTGGGAACCATCACAGAGTTTTTGAACAAAAAAGGCATTAAGGAGGTAGCACCCAATACATTGGTGGAAAGCGACGTGTATGCCTTGTTGGAGAAGGAGTTTGGTGGTAACCGCCTCGGTGGTGAGAGGGATAACATTCGCGAACGCATCAATCTCAAACAAGAGAGTGTGTCGCTCCACGACCGCAAAGATGCTCCTGCACAAACAGAATCATTCAAGGACGAGGTGGTCATCAAGAGCACCACGGTAACTCCCGCGGCTACCCCTGTGGCTACTGCTCCCGTTGCTGCGCCCGCAACCCATGTGGAGGTGGGCGGCCCAAAAGTGTTGGGTAAGATTGATCTCGAACCGAAGAAAAAAACCGCACCCGCCGAGCAGGTGAAGCAGCCCGAAGTGAAGGCTGCCGGCGAGCAACCCGCCGCACCTGTAAAGGAAGAGAAAAAAGCGGAGCCCAAGGTGGAAACCCCTGTGGTGAAAAGGACACCCGTGGAGGCTAAACCCAAAGTTGAACCACAAGCCGAGCCTGCCAAAACGGTAGCCCCCAAAGAGGAGAAGGCACCCGTGGCAAGTCAGGAGGCACAAGCCAAGACCTACGACGAAAGGGTGGCCGAGAGCAAAGAGGTGTTCCGTGTGGAGAGCACCGAGTTGTCGGGCCCCAAGGTGTTGGGTAAGATTGATGTTGACTCGTTCCGCAAGGGTGGCGATTCGCACCGCGAGAAACGCAAACGCATCAAAGACAAGGTGGACGTAACCAAGCCCCAGCAGGGCGGTGGTAAGCCACAGCAGGGTGGTAAGCCCCAACAGGGTGGCGGCCAGCAGCAGGGACAGCCCATCGGTAAGAAGGACAAAAAGAACAAGCAGAAGAATGCTCCAAAACCCGTTGTTCGCCCGGAGGTGAGCGACGAGAAAGTACAGAAGCAGATTAAGGACACCCTTGCAAGGCTCACTTCCAAGGGTGCCAAGAGCAAAGGCTCCGTATATCGCAAGGAGAAACGTCAGGCTGTTGCCGAGCGTATGGAGGCCGAGTTTGAACAGTCGATGAGCGAGAGCAAGGTGCTCAAACTCACCGAGTTTGTAACCGTTAGCGATCTGGCTACGATGATGAGCGTGGGTGTTACGGACGTCATCACAACCTGTATGAATCTGGGCCTGATGGTGTCTATCAACCAGAGGTTGGATGCAGAGGCTCTCGTGATTGTGGCCGAGGAGTATGGCTTCAAGGTGGAATTTGTGAGCGTGGACATTCAGGAGGCCATCGAGGAGGCTGCCGACAAGGAGGAAGACCTCATGGAGCGTCCTCCCATTGTTACCGTTATGGGCCACGTTGACCACGGTAAGACCTCGCTGTTGGATAACATACGTAAGACCAACGTCATTGCCGGTGAGGCGGGTGGTATCACACAGCACATTGGCGCATACAGCGTTAAGTATGAGGGTAAGACCATCACCTTCCTTGACACTCCCGGACACGAGGCCTTTACCGCTATGCGTGCTCGTGGTGCACAGGTTACCGACGTTGCTATCATCATCGTGGCTGCCGACGACAAGGTGATGCCACAGACCGTTGAGGCTATCAACCACGCCGTGGCCGCAGGTGTGCCTATGGTGTTCGCCATCAACAAGATTGACAAACCTTCGGCCAACCCCGACGCTATCAAGGAGCAGTTGGCCAATATGAACTACCTCGTGGAGGATTGGGGCGGTAAGTACCAATCGCAGGAGATTTCGGCCAAGCAGGGCATCAACCTCGACAAACTCCTCGAAAAAGTGCTCTTGGAGGCCGAGTTGCTCGACTTGAAGGCCAACCCCAACAAAAAGGCTGTCGGTACGGTTATCGAGTCGGCGCTCGATAAGGGACGTGGCTATGTTGCCACCATCCTCGTTGAGAGCGGTACACTGCGCACCGGCGACGTCATCCTCTCGGGCACCCACACCGGCCGTGTGAAGGCTATGTTCAACGAGCACGGCAAGAAGGTGAGCGAGGCCGGTCCTTCAACCCCCGTGTTGGTGCTCGGTCTGAACGGCGCTCCTCAGGCTGGCGACAAGTTCAACGTGATGGACGACGACCGCAGCGCAAGGGAGATTGCCACCAAGAGGGAGCAGTTGCAGCGTATTCAGGGCATCAAAACCCAGAAACACGTTACCCTCGACGAGATTGGACGTCGTATTGCCATCGGCAACTTCAAGGAACTCAACATCATCGTCAAGGGCGATGTGGATGGCTCCATTGAGGCTATGACCGACTCGCTGCTGAAACTATCCACCGAAACCGTACAGGTCAACGTCATCCACAAAGCTGTGGGACAGATTACCGAGGGCGATGTGCTCCTCGCTGCCGCTTCCAATGCGGTAATTGTCGGTTTCCAAGTACGTCCCAGCGCAGGCGCAAGGAAGATTGCAGAGAACGAGTCCATCGAAATCCGACTCTACTCCATCATCTACGACGCCATCAACGATATCAAGGATGCTATTGAGGGTATGTTGGAGCCCGAAATGAAGGAGGAGATTATGGGTACTGTGGAGGTTCTCGAAACCTTCAAAATCAGCAAGGTGGGCACCATCGCAGGTGGTATCGTGCGTGAGGGTAAGATTACCCGCACCTCGCCTGTGCGTGTCATCCGCGACGGTATCGTTATCTTCACCGGTCGTCTGGGTTCGCTCAAACGATTCAAAGACGATGTTAAGGAGGTTACACTCAATATGGAGTGTGGTCTGAACATCGAGTCCTACAACGATATCAAGGTGGGTGATATTATTGAGTCCTACGACCAAGTAGAGGTGAAAAAAAAGTAAGATAGCGGGCAACTGCTGCGTTACACTGCGATAAGCGGGCTCCTCATTTGCGACAAGCAAACTGCGGGCCCGCTTTCTTGTGTGCCTTGCATTTGCACCGCTCTTTTACTTTTTTACGGCTTTCGAACGTTTGATAGCACCGCTACCAAAATGGGGGAAGCGTCATTCTGACGCTGGTACAAAATTCCCTCCGCACTTTGCGTTTTTTTAACGTCGACCGTCAACCGTCGACCGTCAACCGCCTGCATACCCCTCAGTCGCTTTGCGACAGCTCCTGCTCGGCGAGGCCGCCGAGCACAATTTCGACCACCCCTCCCGACCTCCCCTTTCGTAGAGGAGGAGCAACTTAGGGGAGTAGTGGTCGGATGGCATCGCAAGGTTTGGGAGTGTGCCGACCTGACCGCTGCACAAAAGGGCCCGTGGCCCCGTCTTGCCACGACTGCCGAGAGGCAGGCGGTTGGCATCTGCCGATTACCATTGATAGGAACGATAGCCCATCCTCCTATAATCCCTACTCTTCATATCCCTCTTATTCTTCCTAATTCTCTTTTATATTGCCTTTAATTTTGTAATTATTACAAAAATTTTACAAAAAAACTTGCAAGTCGTATAATAAATTCGTACCTTCGTATGTGTGGCAAAAATGGGAGGGCCGGAGGGCCTGTGAATAGATAGCCGGATGGCTCGTGAATAGATAGGCGACAGAAATATTAGAAAATACAATATTAACCTCTAAAACCAAACGACTATGAAAAGAAACATTTTTACTATGATGGTGGCGGCCCTCGTGTCGCTGTTTGCACTCACCTCGTGTGAGAAGGACCCTGACCCTGCGGAGCTCATCGTTGGCAAGTGGACTGTGACCTCTGTGAGTTTTACGGTGGACGGTGTTACAGAGGAAAAAAATCCCATGGAGGAGGGGGTAGGTGCTACCTACACCTTCAAAGCTGATGGCACCGGCGAGACTACAGAGGAAATTGGCGATGAGAAAAAGAGCTATACCTTCACCTACTCGGTTTTCACCAGTGGCGACAAGCAGATTTTGGGTATAACGCTTGAGGGCGACACTGCCAACTTCGAGATCCAGACCCTCGATGAAAACACCCTCGTTTTTTTCAGAGAGGCAGTTGAGTCTGGTCACACTATCACGTTGACGACGAGGCTCAAACGCTCGTAGCCGAGTGTGCTACCAAAGAAGGGCCGACACGCAATGTGTCGGCCCTTCTTGCCCTCGCAGCCCTCTAATTTTGAATTTTGAATTTTGAATTATGAATTTTATCACTACATTTGCCCGCACTATTCAAAACTTAAAGAAAAAATAGACTTATGTGGATTTGGTTGGCGCTCATTTCGTCGGTTCTGCTTGGCTTCTATGACGTGGCCAAAAAGCGCTCTGTTACGGGCAATGCCGTGTTGCCGGTGTTGACTATTGCCACCTCCATTTCGGCTCTTATTTTCTTCCCCGTAATACTCTCGTCGGAGTTCTCGCTCGGGTGGTTTGAAGGCACTACGTTTGCCGTTGAGCCAATGAGTGTGGAGCAGCATCTTTTGGTGGCTCTGAAAGCGGCCATAGTGGCTGCTGCGTGGCTGTGTGGCTACTTGGCGGTCAAATACCTACCGCTGACCATTACCTCGCCCGTCTATGCCTTGCGCCCCGTATTGGTGTTGCTCGGCTCCATTCTCATCTTTGGCGAGAGGCTCAACATCTATCAGTGGGTAGGCGTGGTGGTAGCCTTTGTGGCCTTCTATCTGATGAATCGTTCCGGACTTAAAGAGGGCATCAAATTCACCAATAACAAGGGTATGATGTATCTCTTTGCGGCGGTGTTGTTGGGTGTGGGTAGTGCGTTTTGCGACAAGATACTGATGAAAGGTATCGAGGCGGCCTCTATGCAGTCGTGGTGCAATCTCTACATTGCTTTGCTCAACTGCCTGCTGATGTTTGCGGTGTGGTGGCCGCACAGAAAAGAGCAGCCGTTCCATTGGACGTGGAGCATTGTGCTCATCTCGGTATTCCTCTCCATTGCCGACTTTTGCTACTTCAATGCGCTCTCGCAAGAGGGTGCGCTGCTGGCTGTGGTGTCGCTCATCAGGCGTGGCTCGGTGATAGTGTCGTTCACGCTGGGAGCCATCTTCTTCAAGGAGCGTAATATCAAGTCCAAAGCCTTGGCACTTGCCATTCTACTCATTGGCCTCGGTTTGTTGCTTTGTGGCAGCCTTTAAGAGTACATAGTGCTGAATGTAAATGTGGGCCCAACCAAAACTGCTTTGGTTGGGCCTAATTTTTGCCTATTTACTCCTTATGGAGTAAGAATTCTCAATTCTTAATTCTCAATTCTCAATTCTTTTCGTATATTTGTAGATTGATAGATTTTGTAAATAATAGGACTATGTCAGAACAAGATAAAATACTTTCCGATATCACCTCCAAGGAGTATGAATATGGCTTCGTTACGGACATCGAAACCCACACGCTCCCCAAAGGTTTGAATGAGGATATTGTGCGCCAAATCTCGGCACTCAAAGAGGAGCCGGAATGGATGCTCGAATATAGGCTCAAAGCCTACCGCAAGTGGCTCACTATGGAGCTACCCACTTGGGCGCATCTCAATATCCCACCGATTGATTTTCAGGACATCATCTATTTTGCAGCGCCCAAGAAACAACCCGACAAGAAGTCGATGGACGAGGTGGACCCCAAATTGCGCGAAACATTCGACAAGTTGGGTATTCCGCTCGAAGAGCAGATGGCTCTGGCGGGAGTGGCTGTGGATGCTGTGATGGACTCGGTGTCGGTCAAGACCACCTTCCGCGAAACCCTCGCCGAGAAGGGCATTATATTCTGCTCGATGAGCGAGGCTATCAGGGAGTATCCCGACTTGGTACGTAAGTACCTCGGCAGTGTGGTGCCCTACACCGACAACTACTACTCGGCACTCAACTCGGCTGTCTTTTCCGACGGCTCGTTCTGCTACATCCCCAAAGGTGTTCGTTGCCCTATGGAGCTATCCACCTATTTTCGCATCAATGCCGCCGGCACGGGACAGTTTGAGCGTACACTCATCGTGGCCGACGAGGGCGCCTATGTGAGCTACTTGGAGGGATGTACGGCCCCTATGAGGGATGAGAACCAACTCCACGCCGCTGTGGTGGAGATTGTGGTGGAGAAGGACGCAGAGGTGAAGTACTCCACGGTGCAGAACTGGTACCCCGGTAATGCCGAGGGTAAGGGTGGTATCTACAACTTCGTAACCAAGAGGGGCATTTGTCGTGGCGACAACGCAAGACTCTCGTGGACACAGGTCGAGACGGGTTCGGCCATCACGTGGAAATATCCCAGCTGTGTGCTCAAAGGCGACAACTCCGTGGGCGAGTTCTACTCGGTGGCGCTGACCAACAACTTCCAGCAGGCCGACACGGGTACGAAGATGATACACATAGGCAAGAACACCCGCAGCCGCATAGTGTCGAAAGGCATCTCGGCAGGCCGCAGTCAGAACAGCTACCGCGGCTTGGTGAAGGTGGTAGCAGGGGCCGAGGGTGCGAGGAACTTCTCGCAGTGCGACTCGTTGCTGATTGGCGACAGGTGCGGTGCTCACACCTTCCCCTACATTGATGCGCAGAATCCTTCGGCGGTGGTGGAGCACGAGGCCACGACGAGCAAGATTTCCGACGACCAAC
>JAZNNC010000027.1:0-61319 GCA_045580045.1 Tidjanibacter sp. | reverse complement strand
CCCCAACATTGGGGGCCGTCCTGAATATTTAATAGTTGCTATCTACTAACGACAGCCCTACTCGGTGGCAACCGATGCCTCAATGCCTTGTGCAGCAGCCTCTTTGGCAGCAGCAATCTCCTCACGAATAGCAGCAGCCCTCTCGGCAAGCTCCTCGTGGCTGGCCAAAATCTTATCCAATTCGAGGTAGATATCCTCCCTCATTGCACGCAGTTTCTCCACCTTGTCGCGATTGCTGGGCTTGACAAAGCGAACATAGCCCTTATACTTCACAAAGTAGATGATGTAGTTGTAGGCATAGAGAGCCATCAGCGGGTAGGCTACAAGGTAGCACAACGCCGAAATCCAATTACCACAGCACAGCATCACAATCACAGGAATAATGCAGAAGAGCGGGAAGACTATCAGCAACAGCACACCCACCCTCACCGAACTGCGGAACATTTGGTCTTTGATGAACTTCTTCAAGAACAGCTCGGGAACAAGGAACATTGCAAAGGTGGGGATGATGCTCACCACAAAAAGCGGCAAACCAAGCAGCAACAACAAAGCCCTACCGATGAGGCCGGCGAGGCCTGTGTTCTTCTTCTCAAAGAGCCACTCCCTCACATTGAGTTTCCTGATTCCCTTGGCGAGTTTCCTCACCTTGTCGTAAATCTTTTCCATCTTCTCCGGCTCGGCCACAGTGGCGTCATCCAGCTTTTTGACAAACTCCTTGTCAGATTTGAGCTTGGAAGGAAGGTGCTTGGGGTTGAATCCCTGCAACTTGGCGTAGTAGTTGCCATAGACACCATCGCGCAAGAAGTCAACCTGCTCGTAGTGTTCCAAGTCGGTGATGTTGAGCATCATCTGCTCAATCTGCTTACGCACCAAGAGGTTTACCTCGCGGATGGCCACACGAGGTTGCTCCTTGTAGAGCTCATAGTATGGTTTCAGCGAGATAGGCTCACCGAACATCATCAAAGCATCCTCCCTTGCGTGGGAATAAACAGAGTAGTGGTGTGCCGAGGGCATCACAAAGACCTCCCTCTGGAACTCGCTCTCCTCGGCGGCGTTGAAGGCCATTTTGAGGTAGGCGGGCGAGAAGTTGCCAAGCCAACGCTTGTCTTGGTGTCCTGCCTCGGGGTAGAGGATTACGGTCTCGCCACGACGCAATGCATAGGCAACCTCTTGGAAGGTCTGCTGGTTCTTACCCACAGCGGCATAGCCGTCATATTTCATTCGGTAGGCAGGCAGTGCTCCCAATCCACGAATGGCCCAATTGAACAGAGGGTTCTTGAACACATTGGCCCTTGCCAAGAAGCGGGGTTTGCGGTCGGAGAGTGAGAAACCCAACAGCAGAGGGTCGTTCAGACAGTTCTGGTGCTGCGACACCGCAACGGTGGGTATGCCATCGGCGGGCATATTCTCACGCCCCTCAACATAGATACGACGATAATACAACTTATCGTGCAAAACTTTGAGATATCCCCTGAAAATTTTGGCAGGAATACCGGGTTTACGAGGCGAAAGTTCTTTTGTCATAGGTTCGATTTTAGTTAAACACATTTCTCCCTTTTGGCAAATATACAAACATTTTTGCAAAAAGCAAAAACTACACCCTGACCAAAGAACGCAACATCGGATGTTTCCTCGCGCGTGCGCGCGATATAACGCGCGCGCATACGCAAACGCGCGCCCGCGTAATCGCAGGCGCGCGCACGTGTACATTCCTATTTTTAATATTTATTGTGTGCAGAGTCGGGAGGGGCTACTTTCCCATATTGGCGGCACTCTTGCTGAGTTCCATCATATCCTGCATCTTCAAGTCCTCTCCTTGGGCACACATCAGCACGGTGCCACCATCGGAGCTGTGAACGACCATCAGGAACTCTTCTTTGTTTTTGCTCAGGTAGAAGCCCACTCGGTTGCCATCGCTTTTGACTTTCATCAGAGTACGAAATCCACCATCTTTAATGAGTGTATCAACGTCCTCGGCAAGGTCGGCAAGCGGGGCTTCGCTCACAATCATTATGAATTGTTCCACATTGGATAGCCCACCACCCTGCTCGGTGAGCATTTCGCCGGGCATATTCATCGTTACGATGTTGTCGCGCTCGCCATATTTTTCATAGATGCGCTCAACGGTCATCTTGGTTGTTTGGGCCTCGGCCGAGCAAAGCGTTACCAGCAAGACCGAGAGAAGGGTAAGAATTGTCTGTTTCATTGTTGTAGGAGTTTTTCGATGTTATACTTATTTAGCAGTTCTGCGGCTTTCTCGGTCGAGCTCTTAACCGTTGAAAGTCCATCATAAACCTTGTGTATTGGTTGCATTGTTTGGCTTATGTACTCAAACACGGGGGCTGTCATCTCTGCCACAACAGCCCTGTCGCACACCTTCTCGCCATTTATGTAGGCACACGGGCCGAGGGTGGCTTGCTGGCGGGTGGTAACAAACAACCCAACCGCTATGGCTGCGGCAATGGACACCGTGGCCACCAGCCCATATCGCAACGTGTGGCGTGGCGCAGCCTGCCTCCTTTGGGGGGAGTGGATGTTACGCTTGGCTGCATTGCGGGCAAACAGAGTTGCAGCCCAAGCGAGGTGTGAAGGTATCTCGCTCTCACCGGCAAAGTAATCGCCCAACGCACGCTCCTCTTCGAGCGAGCTCTCTCCGTCGAGCCACCTCTCCACCAATTCATCTATGTTTTCTCTGTTGATAATCATAGCGCCTTCTGTTTTATCGTTTATTGCCCCCGAGCCACTCAAAGGCCGTGGTTTATTGCTCTTTGCAGTTGTTCCTTAACCTCTCGGCGTGCTCGTGAGAGGTTTACCCTCACGGTGTCCGCCTTCATACCGACCACCTCGGCAATGGTGTCGAAATCGTAGCCCTCGACATCCCTCAGGTGGAGGATGGTTTGTTGTTGTTCCGGCAGCGTGGCTATGATGCGGTCGGCAAGTGCCCTCAGGTCAAAGTTCTCTTCGGGCATGGTGCTTGTTGTGTAGAGTTCATAGGCCACCGACTCTTTTTTGTTGTTCCTCAACCTCTCGCCACCAACCACATCGAGTGAGCGGTTGCGCACCGAGCGCATCACAAAAGCTTCGCAGTTGTTGGGTTGTAGGGCCTCTCTTCCTCGCCACAGACGCTCCATCACATCCTGCACCACATCCTCGGCGCTGCTTGCCCCCGCGATGGCTCGTGCCAAGCGATACATTTTGTCGCCGAGGGGGAGTATTTGACTGTGGAACTCTTTGGAGGTCATTGCTTTTGTGTTGGGTTTTGTGTTGTCGGTTTGTTGTCAATGCGGGGGGCTTAATTTCCCTCGCTCAACCATAAGACGTTTGAGCGTCGATTTTGTAACACGCTCACCACACTTTTTTGTCAAAACCTGCTCACGCCACCCTCCCCCTGCAAGGTGGAAAGTGGCGTGAGCGGGGGGGGGACATTCTCCCCAAGTCAATGGTTTAATGTCTTGGCTATCCGAGCCTGTCGAGTGTGGCGAGGATAACCTCCACACAGCCCTCCACGCCCAAGAGCGAAGAGTTCAGGCAGAGGTCGTAGCTCTCGGCCGCGCCCCACGTCTGGAAGGTGTAGTAGTTGTAGTATGCCGAGCGGCGTTTTTCGGTGTTGGCAACACACTGTCCGGCCTCCTTCTTGCTCATCCCCCTACAATCACAGATGCGGTTGATGCGGTCGCTCTCATCGGCGGTGATGAAGACACTCAACACGCCCTTCATATTTCGCAACACATAGTCGGCGCACCTGCCAACAATCACACAACTACCCCTCTCGGCCAACTTCTCGATGGTTTGGCTCTGTATGCCAAACAGGGTATCGTTGTTGATATAGCCCGAATAGACCTGCGAGTTGAGCCCCCACGTGCTCCACCCCATCGGGCGCACCTTGCTCTCCTTCTCGTCGGCTTGCTCAAAGAGCGAGGGTAGCAGGCCGCTCTCTTTGGCAGCCTCGTTGATAATCTGCTTGTCATAGACAGGAACGCCCAACTTTGCTCCGAGCCTCTCTGCAATCTCCTTGCCACCACTGCCGAGTTGACGACCGATGGTTATCACAAACTTCTTCTCCATATCTCTCACTCCTTTATTGTTTGCTCTCCTCTTCAACCCCCTTAAAACCAACGCTTTGAGGGTTTTTCTTGAATGTGCGTATGAGCCCCAAAATCAGCACCAATGCCACCACCGACGAGATGGCGTCCGAGATGGGCAAAGCCATCCACACACCCTCGATGCCAAAGAACAGCGGCACCACAACCAAACACGGAATGAGGAACAAGACTTGTCGCGATAGCGAGAGGAAGATAGCCTTGCCTGCCATACCGATACTCTGGAAGAAGTTGGATGCCACCATACCTATACCCACAATGGGGAATGCTGCAATTGCAATGGTGAATCCTTTTGCGGCAATATCAATCATTGTTGCGTCGCTCGTGAACAACCTTACTGCCACCTCCGGCACAAACACACCCACAACAAAACCCAACGTGGTACACATCGTGGCCCAGCCCACCGTCTGCCAAAAGACTTTCAGCACCCTGTCGTAGAGCCCTGCGCCGTAGTTGTAGCCCGCAATGGGTTGCATACCCTGATTGAAGCCCATCACAATCATCACAAACAAGAACAAAATGCGGTTTACAATGCCATAGGCACCAATGGCAATATCACCCACACCGGGGCCCATCTCATCACCATAGCGGCGCAGCTGGTTGTTAATCAGCAGCACCACAAAGCACGAAGCCAAATTCATCAGGAAGGGCGAAAGGCCTATTCGAAGCGACTCGCGAGCAATCTTGCCATCGTAGGTAAACACCTTGCCGTTCTCAAAGTGGAGCACCTCGTTCTTGTTGGTCAGCAGGCGCAGCTGCCACACCAGCGACACCGTCTGTGCCAACACTGTGGCTATGGCCGCACCCTTGATGCCCATATCGAACACAAAGATAAAGATGGGGTCCAAAATAGCATTCAGCACCACGGTCAATATCGTCAGCCACATCGCCACCTTCGGCCTGCCCGCCGACCTCAACACCGCATTCAGGCCCAAATAGAGGTGGGTAACGATGTTGCCCAAGAGGATGTATATCATATACTCCCTCGCATAAACAATGGTGTTCTCGCTTGCCCCGAAGAAGTACAAAATGGGGTCCAAAAACAACAACCCAAAGACCATCAGCACCACACCGAGCACCACATTCATTGTCATCACATTGCCCAACACCCTGCGGGCAACGCCATAGTTCTTCTGGCCCAGCAACATCGACACAATCGCCGCAGCACCAACACCCACCAACGAGCCAAATGCCGCCGAAATGTTCATCAAAGGAAAGGTTACAGCCAAACCCGAAATGGCCAACGGACCAACGCCCTGACCAATGAATATGCTGTCCACCATATTGTACAACGATGAAGCCGTCATCGCAATAATCGCAGGCACAGCATACCTGCGCAACAACTTACCAATACCCTCCGTACCTAACTCTGTCGGAATAACCTGTGCCATATATCTTTTGTCTAACGTCTAATGTCGAAAGTCTAACGACTTATCAAATTGAAAATTGAAAATTGAAAGTGGAAAATTGTGGTGCATCTTCGATGCGGGTATTTCAAATTCTCAGTCCAACTATTTATTCATCTCTACCGTGTGTTGAACAACCTCAATACCGCTCCTTTTGAGCAAATCGATGCCGTCCGTATTGTGGTAGAGGTCGCTATATACAACCCTCTTGATGCCCGACTGGATTATCAACTTCGAACACTCCATACACGGCGAAGCGGTAACATAGAGCGTGCTGTTGTTGCCGCTATTGTGGCTCTTGGCCAACTTGGTGATGGCATTGGCCTCAGCGTGCAGAACATAGGGCTTGGTAACTCCGCCCTCGTCCTCACACACGTTCTCAAAACCCGAAGGAGTGCCATTGTAGCCATCCGAGATGATCATCTTGTCCTTAACGATGAGTGCGCCCACCTGACGGCGAATGCAGTATGAATTTTCGGCCCACACTCGCGCCATACGCATATAGCGGTCATCGAGTTGAAATTGTTTGTCTTCCTTATATCCCATTGTGTTGTTTGAGTTAAATTTCCATCCTAACGCCACCGATTTGTTGTGTGTGTCGCAATGCCGTCTTTAAATCAATTTTTTCTTGGAGGCCGTAACGATAAAGTCTTTCAGGTAGAAGGGCTCGAAGTAGGCCACGTCTTCCACCTCGCCGGCTTGCAGTTTCCTCTCGGCCTCGACACACAGTCCTCGTGCCGAAGGCGCAAGAGCCACATAGTCGGCCCACTCCAACACACCCTGACACTTCTCGGCACCACTGCCGAATATGAGGAGTTTTTTGCGCATCAGTTGCACCTCAAAAAAACTCTTGTCTGTAACCACCTCGGCCATCACCTCACTCTGCGGCACCAAATTGGTGTCAAACAGCTCGGCATAGACCTCCATTCGACGTGCGTCAATCATCGGGCAGAGCATCGTGTTGTCCCAATCCTCCACATCCACAATTCCGGCCTCGTATTCCTCCACCAAACAAGCCGCCAGCGACCTGAGGGAATCTACCGAAATGAGCGGAATACCGAGCGCATAGCACAAACCTTTGGCAAACGACACGCCAATACGCAGGCCCGTATATGAGCCGGGGCCTTTACCCACAGCCACAGCATCCAACTCGTCGGGTGCTATGTCGTGCTCACGGAGTAGTTCTTGTGTGAAAACACCCACCTTGCGTGCGTGGTCGTGTCCGAGGTCGCTCTCCCTGAGGGCTATCATCTCGCCGTCCCTCGCCAATGCCACCGAACAGATGTCGGTGCCCGTTTCAATACATAAAATCAGAGCCATTGTCAAAATTGAGAATTGAGAATTGAGAATTGAGAATTAACCCAACTTCAAGACGCAACTCTATCTTCTATATTGTTTCTTTATCGTATCCAACTCACGTTTCGTATCGCGCGCCTTGATTGTTTCACGCTTGTCGTACTCGTGCTTACCCCTTGCAAGGCCGATGACAACCTTTGCAAAGCCCCTCTCGTTGATGAACATCCTCAGGCCCACAATCGTTACTCCTTTGTCCTGCGAGGCTCGCTCCAACTTGGCAAGCTCACGCCCCGTGAGGAGCAGTTTGCGGTCCCTGCGGGGCGCGTGGTTGTTGAGGTTACCCCAATCATACTCGGCAATATTCATCCCTCGAATGAAGAGTTCGTGATTGGCAAAGTAGCAATAACAATCAACCAGCGACGCTTTGCCCAAACGGAGCGACTTTATCTCCGTACCGGCAAGCACAATGCCCGCCACATACTCCTCCAAAATCTCGTAGTTGAAGTATGCGCGCTTATTCTTTATGGATATGTTCTTATAGTCGCTCATAATATGTTGCGTTGTATTTTTTCGGCCATCTCCTTACGCATCGCATTGAATTGCGCAATCTTCTCAACAACCGACATATACTCTGCGTCCTCCTCGTCCATCTTGGCCAACTTAACACTAAATTCCTCTATCAGAATCTCGATGGCTTTCGATTTGTAGAGCAGGATACTCTTGGGGATTATCTTACCGAGTCGCTCCTCTTCGGTGTCAATGTAGATGTCGTGTTCCTTCCAGATTTGCGACTGCTTATAGTGGTCGTTCTCGGTGAGAATATCCACCGCCGCACTACTCGCCTCCGGATTGTTCATCTCGATAAAGAAGTGTTCGGGAACCTTCTCTCCCTCGGGGACACTGCCGCGATTGGCCTTGTAGCACTCCATGATAGCCCTATAACGCTCATCCCTAAATTGCAGCCCCTCGCCCTCTATCTCGGCAAAGATGGTCTCTGCCACATTGAAGGGGGTTACCACCCTGCCGTCGCGGTAGTTAAACGAGCAGTGCCCATATTTGATGAGGTAGCCGGCAATCTCCTTTTCGAGTTCGGTCATACTGCTGCCCGTCTTGTACCTACCGACACTCACAACCTCCTTCAAAGTCTTCTCCTCCACCCTCTGGCGAGCCTGTTGATTGCGGATGAATTCGTGGGTGTGGCGATCATATTGGGTACCCATACGCTTGCGGATAACCTCACCTGTGAGCAGACTCTCCTCCACATCCATCGTCTTGGCGCACTCCTTGATGAACACCGAACGCTGTATGTCGTCCGGAATGAGCGCAATGCTGTTCACCATATCGCTGATAAGTTCGGCCTTACGAATGGGATCCCTCTGCGCCTGCTCGGCATATAGCGAAGCCTTGAAGGAGATGAAGTCCTTGCGGTTTTGGGCAATAAACTCGCGGATTTGGTCGGTTGTGTGGTGGCGTGCGTAGGAGTCGGGGTCCTCACCCTCGGGCAACACCACAACCCTCACATTCATACCCTCCTTCAACACCAAGTCCACACCCTTGATGGCTGCCTTAACACCTGCGTTATCACCGTCGAAGAGGAGTGTGATGTTGCGTGTGAAGCGGCTGATAATCCTCACTTGCTCCGCCGTGAGGGCCGTTCCGAGAGGAGCAACCACATTTTCGATGCCCTTCTGGTGCATCTGCACAACGTCGATGTTACCCTCGACCAAGATACAGTGGTCCTCCCTTGTTATAGCACCCTTTGCAAAGTAGATACCATAAAGGTTGTTGCTCTTGCTGTACACCACACTCTCGGGCGAGTTGACATATTTGGCTTTGTTGTCGCCCGAAAGAGCACGTCCGCTAAAAGCCGTAACACGTCCGCTGATGGTCTGAATGGGAAACATCGCCCTGCCACAGAAGCGGTCATAATAGCCTCCCGTTTCGCGCTTGATTGTGAGGCCCGTATCTACAAGGAAACGCTCCTTGTAACCACCCGTGAGGGCCGCCTGCGTCATCTGGTCGCCACGCCCCGGACAATATCCGAGTCCGAATTTTTTGATGGTTGCATCCGTAAGTCCTCGACTTGCAAAGTAGCTTCGGGCAACACTCAACCCTTCGTCGGTGTCGTAGAGAGCCTTCATAAAGTAGTCCGAAGCCCACGCATTGACAATCATCATACTCTCCCTGTCGTCGTTGCGCTGTTTCTCTTCGGGGGTTTCCTCTCGCTCCTCAACGGTTATGCCATATTTTTTTGCCACCCATTTGAGCGCCTCGGCATAGGTGAGCTTTTCGTGCTCCATCACAAATGTTACGGCATTACCACCCTTGCCACAACCAAAACATTTGTAGAGTCCCTTGCTGGGGGAGACCACAAAGGAGGGGGTTTTTTCGTTGTGGAACGGGCAACAAGCGGTGTAGTTCACACCCTGCTTGCGGAGCGAAATGAAGTCGCTGATAACCTCCACCACGTTGGCGGTGGCGTATATTTTATCTACTGTTGCTCTGTCAATCATTGTGTTGCCGTTGTGAGTGGTTACTCTTATGTGCAGATTTAGCACGTAAAAATACAAAATACTTTGTATTTTGCAAAAAACGACCGCCTTCGTGGCGGTCGTCAATAGCTATTTCTCGGTGAGGGTGGCGACAGTTGAAGTCCTTATGCTCCTCGGAAAGTCCAATGTTTTTGTAGGAGGTAGCTATACACCACCGTAATCAACGAGGTAATCACCTGTGCCACAGGAGCGTGAAGGCCGCACCACTCCACAAACAATTTCAGACACACATAGTTGATTGCCAACGAGCCGAGAGTGGTGATAAGGTAGCGAACGCCGCTAACCTTGTCGCCCAAAGGCGAGCCCGCAAAAGATATTCGGCTTTGGAGCCAATAGCCCGTAAGGAGCGTTATGGGGAAAGTGATGCAGAGTGCCGCAATGTGTCGTGAGATATATACAAAGCCGAGGTTGAGGTAGTCAAAGCCCAACACCACATCGTAGAGAAGCGCATAGAGGAGCCAATTGAAAACCAAGTTGGCACCACCGCACACCGCATAGCGGAAGGTCTGCACAGGCAAAACCTTGCGGAGTGGCTTGATGTAGAAAAAGTCTATTGCTTGGGTTATCTTGTCTGATAATTTCATCTCTCGGGTTGTTTCTAATCGTTTCTCTTTGTCCGATTTTAGTGGGCAGCACACCTTCGGGCGGAGGCATCAACGTCCATATTTTTTGCCCTGCAACTCATACATTCTGTCGCGCCACAAGGCCGCCTGCGCAAAGTCGAGTGCTTTGGCCGCCTCCTCCATTCGCCTGCGAGCATCCTCGATGGCACTCTCCCTCTCCGAGGCCGAATAGACACCCTTGTTGTCTGCCGCCATCTGCACAACCGAGCCACCCAACGGATAGGGCTCCGGAGTCTGTGCCGAGGTGGCACCGGAGATGGTCGTACGTGAATAGCGTTTAATCTGCGTGGGCGTTATGCCGTTTGCCTCATTATAGGCAATCTGTTTGTTTCGACGACGTGTGCTCTCGGCTATCGTGGCCTGCATTGCGGGGGTAATCCTGTCGGCATACATAATAACCCTGCCCTCCACGTTGCGGGCCGCTCGTCCGGCCGTCTGTGTGAGCGACTTTTCGTTGCGCAGAAATCCCTCTTTGTCGGCATCCAGAATGGCCACAAGGGCCACTTCGGGCAGGTCGGGGCCCTCGCGCAGCAGGTTTACACCCACCAACACATCGAAAGAACCCGCCTTCAAATCCTCCAAAATCTGCACTCGGTCGAAGGTGTCCACGTCGGAGTGGATGTATCGGTTGCGAACACCAATGCGGTCGAAGTACTTAGAGAGTTCCTCGGCCATACGCTTTGTGAGGGTTGTAATAAGCACCCTTTGTCCTTTGTGTACACAGTTGTTCACCTCCTCCAAGAGGTCGTCCACCTGATTGTTCGTAGGTCGCACCTCAATCTCGGGGTCCAACAAACCGGTGGGCCTGATGAGCTGCTCGACCACCGCACCCTCGCACTTGGTAAGTTCGTAATCGGCGGGGGTTGCCGAGCAGTAAATCACGCTGTGTCCAAATGTTTCGAACTCACTGAAAGTCAACGGTCTGTTGTCCACTGCCGCCGGCAGACGGAAACCATATTCCACAAGGTTTTCCTTGCGTGCGCGGTCGCCTCCATACATAGCCCTCACCTGCGGGATGGTAACGTGGCTCTCGTCTATCACAAGGAGAAAATCCTCCGGGAAGTAGTCCAACAAACAGAAGGGCCTCTCGCCCGGCTTGCGACCATCCATATAGCGGGAGTAGTTCTCGATGCCGGAGCAGTAGCCAAGCTCCTTAATCATCTCCAAGTCATACTCCACCCTCTGTTTGATGCGCTGTGCCTCGGTGGTGCGCCCCTCCTTCTCGAACTCCTCGATGCGCTGTCCGAGGTCGAGCTGTATCTCTCGGATGGCCCTCTCGGTGCGCTCTTTGGTGGTAACGAAGAGATTGGCGGGGAAGATGGTTATCTCGTCCAACTCCTCGGTGCGTGCGCCCGTCATTGGGTCGATGCGATAGAGAGCCTCCACCTCGTCGCCAAACATCGATATACGGAACGCCTCGCTCTCGGCATAGGAGGGCATAACATCGATGGTGTCGCCCTTCACGCGGAATGTTGCCGGCTCCAAGTTGCGCTCCGTACGGATGTAGAGAGCGTCCACCAATCGGTAGAGGAGTTTGCGCTGGGGTATCTCTTCGCCCACGCGGAGGGTGATGCTGTTGGCGTGGAAATCGGAAGGGTTGCCGATGCCATACAGACACGACACGCTGGACACAACAATCACATCCCTGCGCCCCGAGAGGAGCGAGGCGGTGGTGTGGAGTCGCAGTTTTTCAATCTCATCGTTGATGGCGAGATCCTTTTCGATGTAGGTGTCGCTTGCGGGGAGGTAGGCTTCGGGCTGATAGTAGTCGTAGTAGGAGACGAAATACTCCACGGCGTTGTCGGGGAAGAAGGCCTTGAACTCGCTATATAGTTGTGCTGCAAGGGTTTTGTTGTGCGAAAGTACGAGTGTCGGACGATTGAGCCTTGCAACGGTGTTTGCGATGGTGAAGGTCTTACCCGAACCCGTAACACCCAACAAAGTGGTGTGGGGCATACCACTCTCCACCGAGCGCACCAAGCCCTCGATGGCCTCCGGCTGGTCGCCGGTTGGCTTATAGTCTGCCACCAACTTAAAATCCATAGAGCGTTACACTAAAAATACCCTCTCCTACAACTTTCAATTTTCCATTATCAATTCCAAAACAGACACCCGCCCTTCTAACTTAGTGGGGGACTTTCTTATTCTCAGGTGTCTTTTTTAATGCCTGCGCCGTAGGCACCTTAATTCTCAATTTTCAATTCCCAATTGTAGCCCCGGGCGGAATCGAACCGCCAGCACAAGAACCGGAATCTCGCATTTTATCCATTAAACTACGGGGCCTGCTCGCTTTTAGAGCTACAAAGGTCGCAATTTTATTTGAAACATCATAAGTTTTTTGTAGTTTTGCTCTAAACAAAAACCAAGCAACTCTCTGCATTATGATAAAAATTAAGACAATACAGGGCGCCTCGCTGATTGTCGGCGTGGTAACCCTCTTGTGTGTGGCTGTGGGTGCCGTCATCGGACTGTTCATCCACTCTGACAATTGGTGGTGGTGTGTACTCTTTGCGCTGTGCTGCGGTGTGGTGCTGTTTTTCAGCACCAAGCAAGTCATCAAGGGCTTTTTCATCCAGCGCATCAAACCCCTCTATCGCGTGGTGTTGGGACGCGATGTGAAGACCGCCGAGCTGGCCGCCGAGTTGGAGCAAAACAACAAAACCGAGCGCACCATAAGTTCCGAACTCAACCATTGGGCCGAACAAAACCGCAAAGAAATCGCACGACTCAAAGAGAACGAAAAGTACCGCAAGGAGTTTGTGGGCAACGTGTCGCACGAGATAAAAACCCCCATATTCAACATTCAGGGCTACATTTCAACACTCTTGGACGGAGGGATGAACGACCCCGTGATGATGCGTCGCTACTTGGAGCGCACCGAAAAAAGTATTGACCGACTGATAAACATAACCAACGATTTGGAGGCAATCTCCAAGTTGGAGTCGGGTGTGCTCAACCTCAAATATGAACGCTTCGACATCGCTTCGCTCACAAGGGATATTGTTGACACCATTGAGTTTGAGGCCACCAAAAAAGATATCTCAATTGAAATCGGCTGGCGCTCCCAACAACCCTATCCGCCGGTGTGGGTGAAGGCAGACAAATACTACATCGAACAGGTGCTAATCAACCTGATAATCAACTCCATACGCTACGGCAATCAGGGTGGCCACACCCAAATCAAATTCATTGACCTCTTCGACAAAATCCTAATCGAAGTGAGGGACGACGGACGTGGAATCGACAAGGAGGATATTCCCCGCGTGTTTGAGCGTTTCTACCGCACCGACAAACACCGCTCGCGCGAACAGGGAGGCACAGGACTCGGCCTTGCCATTGTGAAACACGTGCTTGAAGCCCACGGCGAGAGCATCAATCTGCGCAGCGAACTCGGCAAGGGAAGTACTTTTTCTTTCACACTCAGCAAGAATTAACTAATTTTAACTACCTTTACGGGCGGTTAGCTAATGTAAACATAGACGATAATGACGATTTTTTCTTCGATTGTATGGAATGTGGACCCCACATTCATCTCCCTCTTCGGACTCGAAATACGATACTATGGTATCTTTTGGGCGCTGGCCTTCATCGCCGGCATCTACTTCTTCACCAACTTCACAAAGCGTGAGAAGTTACCCGACAGACTTGTGGACTCTATGTTCTGGTATGCCACCATCCTCGGCATCCTCGGAGCAAGGCTCGGACACTGCCTCTTCTACGAGCCGGAGATTTACCTCGCCAACCCATTGCGCATCCTCAACATCCGCGAGGGTGGTATGGCAAGCCACGGAGCCGCACTCGGCTTCCTGCTCGGTTTGGCACTCTTCGCTTGGAGAAACAAGATGCCCTTCTGGTGGGCTGCCGACCGCATTATGGTACCCGTAGCAGTTGGTGGCGCAGGGGTGAGGATTGGCAACCTGATGAACTCCGAAATCTATGGCGGCCCCACCGACCTGCCGTGGGGCTTCATCTTCCGCAGGGCCGGCGAAACAGAACCTATGCACCCGACGCAAATCTACGAAGCACTCTTCTACCTGCTGGTGTTTGTGATTCTGCTGTGGCTCTACTACAAAAAAGACGCTGGCCGCAAGCACCCGGGCCTGATGTTTGGCGTGGGACTCATCGGCATCTTCCTCTCGCGTTTCCTCTTGGAGTATATCAAGAACGACCAAGTGGCCTTTGAGGAGGGTATGAAGGCGGCTATCGGTATGAATATGGGCCAACTGCTCAGCATCCCATTCGTGATTGCAGGTGTGGTGCTCATTTTTATCGGCCTGAAAAACAAGCCACAACGCATTGCGTGGGCCGAAGAACCGGAGAGGCCGAAAGCCAAAAAGGTGGCACCCCCGAAAGCCAAAAAATAGACAATCCTATAACAACACTATAAAGAACAACAAACAACCCTGTACACCATGAGTAACGTAGTTAACAAGCTGATATTTAATTGCCTTGTGCAGTATGGAAATGTTGCACTCCCACACGTGGGTTCGTTGCAGGTGAATGGCAGCCCCAAGAGGGTAACCTTTTCCACCAAGATTTCCGACAACCACATTCTCGTAACCGACATCATCGCCGAGCAAGGTGCGCTATCCGACGAGCAGGCCGCATCCCTCTATGGCGATTGGCTCGAAGGGGCCAAAGGCGAGGATGGCTCTATTAGGGTAGAGGGCGTCGGCATCATCCTGCCCCAAAGTTTCCAAATGGCGGAGGAGTTGCGCCGCGCACTCGGAGTCGATGAAGAAAGGGCCGTTCCTACACTCAAAAAACGCTGCCGCTGTGGCTGGCTGTGGTGGGTGGTGGCCGTTGTGGCTGTGGCTGCCGTGGCTGTTTTTGCACTCTGCCCCAACAACCGATGCGTTAAGGGAGAGTGTAAGGTTGGGGTTGTTGATGTTGCCCCCGAAGTTGTCGAGGCAACCCCCGAAGTTGTCGAGTCGGAGGTGGTAGCCGAGCCCGAAAAGCCCGCCATCAACCCTCCCGCACCCGACAAACGATACAACGTGGCAGTGGGCGTCTTCTCCATTAAGTATAATGCGCGCGCGTGTGCGAAGCAAGACCCCCTCGGCATCGGCGCAGAGAACTACACCATCAGCCCCTTCCCCAGCGGATTGTGGGTGGTGATTGCCCACTCGACAAACAACCTTAACGAGGCGGAACGTATGCGCAAGGAGTACAAAAAAATTCAGCCCGACGTGTGGGTGTACAAAAGATATTAATGCACTGTAAATCAATTCGCTGACAAACCACCTACAAACCCAAACACACCCCCGATATGCAAGTGAAAAAGGTAATTGGCATCGGTAATGCCCTGACGGACTTTTTGGTAAACCTGAACAACGACGACGTTCTGACAAGACTCAACCTCGGCAAAGGAAGTATGAACCTTGTAGATTCGGAGTTCCAACGTAGAATTCAGGGCGAAACGGCCGACCTGCCACACACCCTCTCACTCGGAGGAAGTGCCTCCAACACCATCCGCTGTATGGCACGACTCGGTGCCGAGGTGGGACTTATTGGCAAGGTGGGCAAGGACTCCACCGGACACTTTTTTGAACAGGCTCTCGAAAACCTCGGCGTGGACCCACACATCTACCACGGCACCAACCGCTCGGGAAGGTGCTTGGCTCTTGTGTCGCCCGATGGTGAGCGCACAATGGTAACCTACCTCGGTGCCGCACTCGAACTCTGTGAGGCCGACATCACACACTCGGTATTCGAAGGCTACGACTGCCTCTACATCGAAGGCTATATGGTTCAGAGTCATTCTGTTATACGCCACGCCATCAAGACCGCCAAAGAGTGTGGATTGAAGGTGGCCATTGACCTTGCAAGCTACAACGTGGTGCTGGAAAACAGGGCGTTCCTGCTGGATTTGGTGGACAAATATGTGGACATAATCTTTGCCAACGAACAAGAGGCTGCGGCTTTCAGCGGCGAAGAGGATCCCGAAAAAGCTCTCGAATTCATCGCTGCACGATGCGACCTTGCCATCGTCAAGATTGGCACCAAAGGGGCCCTCATCAAGGAGAAGGGTGGCGAAAGGATACACGTTGGAATTATGGCCGCCGCCAAGAGGGTTGACACCACCGGTGCAGGCGACTTCTATGCCGCAGGCTTTATGGCCAGCTTGTGTCAAGGGTTGAACTTGCGCCAATGCGGCACCATCGGAGCCATCGCAGCAGGAAAGGTTATCGAGGTTGTTGGAACCACCTTTGGCGAGGATGCGTGGAAAGAGATTTTCACGTTGGTCGAGAGGGTAAAAACCGAAAAATATCTCTTCTGAAATGAGGGTAACAATAGAACTCGAAGGGGCCGAATTTCGCGCTCCACACGGCTGTTATGACCTCGAAAAGGTGGTTGGAAACCGCTTTTTGGTGGATGTGATGTTGATTGTTGAAATTGGCGATGCGGCCGAGAAGGACGAATTGTTGAAAAGTGTCAACTACCTGACCGTTTACAATCTCGTCCAAAGAGAGATGCAACACCCTTCCGACACCCTCGAAAATGTGGCTTGGCGCATCCAAGAGTGTCTTTATAGTGCTTTTAATCAGATTGTTAGTTCAAAAATTAAGGTTTCCAAACTTGCGCCACCTCTTGGCGGAAAAGTTGAGAAGGTGAGTGTAACACTAACAAAATAAGGTGTTTACATTTTTGTTGAAAACCTGTTGAAAAACCAACAAAAACCTCTTGTTTTATCCAAAAATTAGCCTCAACTTTGTAGCAGAGTCGGGCGTCCCGACTCTGTTCATCTATGCACCTGATTATCAGTGTGGTAGAGTTTTGACGCGAGCAAAAAATCGAAAAAATATATAAAACAAGGGAAACTATGTCTGAGAAGATGGAGAATGGGGGCGTATCCCCCGAACTCAAAGAGTTGAAATACGAGGACGTTTTGGCCAACGCCAAAGAGTATTTCAAGGGTGATGATTTGGCCGCAATGGTGTGGGTGAACAAGTATGCGTTGAAGGACTCGTTCAACCGCATCTATGAGGCTTCGCCCGAGGCAATGCACCACCGTATAGCCGGCGAAATTGCTCGTATCGAAAACAACTACCCCAATCCTATGAGCGCAGAGGAGGTGTTCGGACTGCTCGACCAGTTCCGCTACATCATCCCTCAGGGTGGCCCTATGACCGGTATCGGCAACAACCTGCAAATTGCCTCGCTGTCGAACTGCTTTGTTATCGGCCACCGCAACCCTGCCGACTCCTATGGCGGTATTATCCGCATGGACGAGGAGCAGGTGCAGTTGATGAAGCGTAGGGGTGGTGTGGGCCACGACCTCTCGCACCTCCGTCCCGCAGGCAGTCCCGTGTTGAATAGTGCGCTGACCTCCACCGGTATTGTTCCCTTTATGGAGCGCTACTCCAACTCCACCCGCGAGGTGGCTCAGGATGGCCGCAGGGGTGCACTGATGCTCACCCTCTCGATTAAACACCCCGACGCAGAGCGTTTCATTGACGCCAAGACCGTTCAGGGTAAGGTTACGGGTGCCAACGTGTCCATCAAGATTGACGACGAGTTTATGCGCTGTGTTATCAACGGCGAGAAGTACATACAAAAGTTCCCGATTGATGCAGACAAACCCCTCTATGAGAAGGAGATTGATGCAACCGCACTGTGGGACAAGATTATCCACAACGCTTGGAAGAGCGCCGAGCCCGGCTGTCTGTTCTGGGACACTGTGTTGAGGGAGAGCGTGCCCGACTGCTATGCAGACGAGGGTTTCCGCACCGTTTCGACCAACCCTTGTGGCGAGATTCCTCTGTGCCCCTACGACAGCTGCCGCCTGCTGGCCCTCAACCTTTACAGCTATGTCGATAACCCATTCACCCCCGAGGCTTCGTTCAACCACGAGAAGTTCCAAAAACACGTGGACATGGCAATGAGGATGATGGACGACATCATCGACTTGGAGTTGGAGAAGATTGACCTCATCCACAAGAAGATTGGTAAAGACCCTGAGGAGTTGGATGTTCGCAGGGTTGAGTTGTCGTTGTGGGAGAAAATCAGGGAGAAGGCTCTCAAAGGCCGCCGTACCGGTTTGGGCATTACCGCCGAGGGCGATATGTTGGCCGCATTGGGTATGACCTACGGCTCCGACGAGGCCATTGACTTTGCAGTAAGCATCCAGAAGGAGTTGTGCCTTAACGCCTACCGTGCTTCGGTGAAGCTCGCCAAAGAGAGGGGCTCGTTCCCGATGTACGACAACCTCAAAGAGGAGAACAACCCGATGATTGGCCGTATCCGCGAGGCTGACCCCGAATTGTATGCCGATATGGTTCGGTTTGGCCGTAGGAATATCGCAATGCTGACCATTGCTCCCACGGGTACCGTGTCGCTGATGTCGCAGACCACCTCCGGTATCGAGCCGGTGTTCCGCCCCGTCTATAAACGCCGCAGGAAGGTGAACCCCACCGACCAGAATGTGAAGATTACCTACAAAGACGATGTGGGCGATTGCTTCGAGGAGTACTACGTATTCCACCACAAGTTTGTTGAGTGGTTGAAGGTAACGGGCCACAATGTGGACAATTTGGCCGACCTTTCCGACGCAGAGATGGATGCACTTGTTGCCGCCTCGCCCTACAACCACGCCACCGCCAACGACATCGATTGGGTGGCCAAAGTGAAGATGCAGGGTGCTATTCAGAAGTGGGTGGACCACTCCATTTCTGTTACCGTAAACCTCCCCAACGACGTTTCGGAGGAGTTGGTTGCACAGGTGTACAAGACCGCTTGGGAGTGCGGCTGTAAGGGTATCACCGTCTATCGTGATGGTTCGCGTAGCGGTGTGCTCATCGACACCAAGAGCAAGAAGGGTGGCAGCGAGGAGTCGCAATCGACCGCACCCATCAAACGTCCCGCCGAGTTGGAGGCCGATGTGGTGCGCTTCCGCAACGGCAAGGAGGAGTGGATTGCTTTTGTGGGCCTGCACAATGGCAAACCCTATGAGATTTTCACCGGACAGCTCGACGAGGAGTCGCTCTACATCCCCAAATCCATCAAGAAGGGTTGGATTGTGAAGGTGAGGGAAGAGGATGGCACCAAACGCTACGACTTCCGCTTCACCGACAAGATGGGCTACCCGCACGTTATCGGTGGTATCTCGCGCTTGTTCGATATGGAGTTCTGGAACTATGCCAAACTGATTTCGGGCGTGTTGAGAAATGGTATGCCCATCGTGGATGTGGTGAACCTTGTTGACAGTCTCCAATTCACCAGCGAGGGTATCAACATCTGGAAAGCAGGTGTGGCTCGTGCGCTGAAACAGTATATCAAAGACGGCACCAAGAGCAAACAGAAATGTCCCAACTGCGGCAGCGAGAGCCTTGTCTATCAGAACGGCTGTCCCACCTGCCACTCGTGCGGTTGGAGCAAGTGCTCGTAGTGTCAATTTCGGCAGAGAGAGAACCGAGATTTCTTTAAGACTAACGAAAACCTGTGAACCAGAGCGGGATCCCGCTCTGGTTTGCTGTGAAAATATGTTGTGTATGAAAAGTAACAAACGGGGGCTTTTGGCACTCACCCCTCTGATAGTTATGTTGGCGGTATTTTTGGTCGGCTCCATCATTGCGGGCGACTTCTACCGCATCCCCATATCACTTGCCTTCCTTGTGGCGACAATCTACGCCCTGCTGATTGCGCCCGAAAAAGGGCTTGTCAAAAACATCGAAAAGTTCTCGCAAGGAGCAGGCTCTTCGCGCATCCTCTATATGATTTGGATATTTATACTTGCCGGAGCATTTGCCACCTCGGCAAAGGCTGTGGGTGCAGTGGATGCGACGGTGGAGTTGGCCCTGAGGGCCATTCCGAGCAGGTTTGTCCCCGCGGGTATATTCTTGGCCTCGTGCTTTATATCGATGTCGATTGGTACCTCGGTGGGAACGATTGTTGCTCTGACACCTGTGGTTACGGGCTTGGCGACACAGCTGGGCGTGGACACAGCGTGGATGGTGGCTATCGTGGTTGGCGGAGCCTTCTTTGGCGACAACCTCTCGTTCATCTCCGACACCACCATCGCTGCCACCCAAACACAAGGCTGCGCAATGAGAGATAAGTTCCACACCAACCTGCGACTCGTAACCCCCGCTGCCATTGTGGCTCTGCTGATCTACATCCTTTGCGGTGCGGAGGTTGGAGAGGTTGCATCCATCGACTACACGATGAGCGATGCGGTGAAGATGTTGCCCTATGCGGTGGTCATTGGCCTTGCCCTCGGAGGAGTTAATGTGTTGGTGGTGTTGGCGTGTGGCATTTTGGCCACCGGAATAGTCGGTGTCGGCACCGGAGCCATAGAGTTTTTCGCCTTCGCCGGCTCGCTTGGTGAGGGTATGTATTCGATGGGGGAGCTCATCATCGTTACGATGTTGGCTGGCGGTTTGCTCGAACTTGTGAAGGTGGGTGGCGGACTCGACTACATCATTGACGGAATAAGCAAAAACATCCACAGCCGCCGAGCAGGAGAGGGAGCAATAGCCCTACTCACAATGCTCTCCAACGTGTGCACCGCAAACAACACCATCGCCATCCTGACCATTGGCGACATTGCACGCGACATATCTCAAAAGTTCGGTATCTCGCCCCGCCGCTCGGCAAGTATTATCGACACAACCTCCTGTTTTGTGCAAGGCCTTCTGCCCTATGGAGCACAATTGCTGATGGCTTCGGGGCTGGCAGGAGTGTCGCCCCTGACAATCATCCCCCACCTCTACTACCCCGCCTTAATAGGCTTAATGGTCGCTATTTCTATAATTTTCAACAACAAAGGGCATAATCCGACGAAAAATTAATATATTTGTCCCGCTTATGTAATAAGCGAGAGAGGTGAAAACACAACTAAAAACCATAATCACAATAACCGAACAAGATGAAATTGGGAAGATTTTTTGCAATGTTGGCAATGGTTGCATTCGCCACCACTGCCTGCCAAAACGAACCGGAAGTCATCACCCCCGAGGGCGAGGCTAAGGAGATCTGCGTAACACCTTCGCTTGCCAACTTCAACCGCGCAACCGACACCGCCTTTGAGGAGGGTGATAAGATTGGTCTGCACGTTGTTACCGACACCCCGTGGCTCAACAACGCACTGTTCACCTACACCAATGGTACTTTGGTTGGCGCAAGGACCAACTACTGGTACACGGAGGATAAATCATCGACCGTTGTCGGCTACTACCCCTACTCTTCCAATGGGACCTACAAGGAGAAATACAACTTCTCGGTGAATGCCGACCAGAGTTCCTATGCAAAGTACACCGCTTCCGACCTGATGGTTGCAATCACAAGCGCGAAACCCACTTCGGAGGCCATTGAACTTCCCTTCAAACACGCACTCTCAAAGGTGGTTATCACCATCGACAACCAATTGGAGGGCGAACAGATTGACAATGTGTGGTTTGCGGAGGTCTATGGCAGCGCCACTCTCGACCTCACCAACGGCAGCGTGGTGGCCACCGGCAGCAAAGGAACCATCAAGGCTGCGTCAACAACCCTAATCCCCGAACAGCCCGCGTGGGCAGTAATTCTCGCCCCACAGGCCGACGTTACTCCCAAGCTGGTTATCACCACCGTGTCGGAGAAACAGTTTACCTTCGCACTCAAAGGAGCAGTAACATTCTCTTCGGGTAAGGTCAGCACCGCAAACATCACACTCACCAACGACAGTGTCTATACCAACTTCACCCCCACCATCAGCGATTGGGTTGCCGACAACGAGTTGCAGTTTGGCCAAGACCCCGATGGAGGTGGCGACATTGGCGGTGGTAACGAAGGAGGCAATGAAGGAGGCAACGAAGGCGGTGATGTCCCCACCACCTACACCAACATCTTCTTCCACCCCGGAGTGTGGAACGTTGACGGTGCGTGGTTCTCGGCCCACTATTGGGGTGCCGGCGACGGGGACGCAACCCTCGCAGACAACGATGGCGACGGTGTGTTTGAGTGTGCCGTTCCCGAAGGCACAACCGGTATCCTCTTCTGTCGTATGAACCCCGAATACACCTCGTTCAGCTGGGAAGAAGGCCACGTTTGGAACCAAACCGCCGACCTCACCATTGGCGTCGCCCCCAACGACCACTTCTACATCACCAGCTGGGACGGTGGCGCAGAGGGCAAGAGTGGTGGTGAGTGGAACACCTCCGACTTTGTTGTTGACATCCCCGTCCAAACTTCGAACCTTGGTGTTGTTGGCTCGTTTGCCGCAAGCAATTGGCAAACAGACGTGGCTCTTGTTGGTGCCGAGGGAGGCTTGTTGGTGGCCAAAAACATCGAATTCAAGGCCTATGATGCGTTCAAAATTCGCACCGCCGAGAGTTGGGATGGTGTGAATGTTGGCGCAGGCGACATCAACTACATACAGGCAAACAAATACATCACCGGCGTTTCCAACAGTACAAACAATGTCTTTGTTGAGGCTGCCGGCACGTATGACATCTATTTCGACCAAAACACTCTGAACATCTACGTTATGAGTGCCGGTACCCCCTACACCTCCGCAAGCAAACAGACCGCCAATGGCGTTGCTCCCGACGCTTCGACAATGTCGTGGGGTTTGGTTGGTGTCCACAACAACTGGGGCTCCAACGACACTCCTCTGAGTTGGGATGCTGCAATAGGAATGTATGTTGCCAAGAGTGCAACATTGGCCGGCGAGTTTAAGATTCGTGCAAACGAGTCGTGGGCAACCAACTTCGGCTCGGCCAGCACCATCACCGTTGACCAATCGAGCGCAACTACCGTTACGAACGACGGTGGTAACTGTGTCGTTCCTGCCGGAACCTACGATGTCTATTTCTGGTATGACACCCAGAATGTGAAGGCCAATGGCAAACTGTGGGTTAAGAGTGTGGGTTCGGCCGCACCATCTTTGTAGAAAACAATAATATCGAAATAAAATAGACACAAAACCATGAAACTGACAAAAGTATTTGCAGCATTGGCGATGGTTGCCGTTGCAACCACCGCTTGCCAAAACGAGCCCGAGGCTATCAACCCCGAACAGAGCGCAAAGGTTATCTCTGTGGCTCCCGCATTCTACTCCTTCAACCGCGCAACCGCAACCGCCTTTGAAGAGGGCGACCAGATTGGTCTGCACATTCTCACCAATGCCACCTACCTCAACAACGCAAAATATACCTACACCAATGGCCAACTTGTTGCCGAGAGTGTGAATGTGTGGTACGACGACGAGGAGTTGACCTCCGATGTATTGGCATACTACCCCTACAACGCACAAGGTGGATACTCTTCCGAGGGTTACAACTTCGCCGTACAGGCCGACCAGAGCCAAGAGGGTGCCTATGCCGCCTCCGACCTTCTGATTGCCGCCACAACCTCGAAACCCACCGCCGATGCAGTGGTGTTGCCCTTCAAGCACGCAGGTTCTAAAATAGTGGTTAAGGTGAACAACGAATCGAAAGAGGCTGTGGAGAATGTCTATATCAGCAACGTCTATGCTGCTGCCACTTTCGATATGAAAAATGGCACCGCAACCGTTGGTGGCGAGCTGACAACCATCAAAGGCGCCCCCGCCGGCCAGAACACGTGGGCAATGATTGTTGTCCCCCAGCAGAATGTCAACCCGAAGTTGATTGTTACCACCACAAGTGGTCAGTATGCTTTCAACATCATTGCTGCCACCAATCTCGTTGCAGGTAAGGTTGCAACTGCCAACCTCACAATCAGCAAGGAGCTTATCAGCACCAACTTCTCTCCCGAAATCAGCGATTGGGAAACCAACGATGACTTGGAGTTCAATCCGGACGAAGACAACACCCCCGAGGGTGGTCAGGACCCCATCGTTCCCGAGGAGCCTTTTGTTGCCGAAGCCACCGATTTGGGTGTTGTTGGCTCGTTTGCAACAAGCGGCTGGGTTAATGATGCCGTTCTCTACACCACTCCCACCGAGGGCCTGCTCGTAGCAAAGGGTATTGAACTCATTGACAATGACTCTTTCAAGATTCGCACTATTGGCGTTTGGGATAAGGTGAATGTTGGTGTGGGCGCAGTAAACTACATTCAGGCAAACAAATATTTCACCGCTTCGGATGCTGAGGGTGTGGGTAATATCTTTGTGGAGGCCGCAGGTTCCTATGATATTTACTACAATGTGAATACCAAAGTTGTCTATCTTATGACCGCAGGTACCGACATCGCCGAGGCTACCGAGCAGACCGAGAATGGCAAAGAGCCCGTATTTGAGGAGCCGGAGGTTACGGAGAATATTCTCTACCTGAATCCCTGGCAGTGGAGCTCCGACGGTGCTTGGTTTGCTGCCTACTTCTTTAATGCCGAAGGCAACACTTGGGTTAAGATGACCGATAGTGATGGCGACGGTGTTTATGAGGCGAACATCCCCGTTGGCTATGGCGTTGGCGACAATGTTATCTTCTGCCGTATGGACCCCAACAAGAGTGTTGTTGATTGGAGCAGCAAGTGGAATCAGACAGAGGACCTCGTCATTGGCGAAGAGAGCCTCTACACCATCACCGATTGGGGCACCACCGACAAGAGTGTTGGTTCTTGGAGCTAAAAAAGTGTGAGTTTCGCAAAACAGACGTTAAAATAGACCGCACTTTCATACAACAAAAAACCCTGCCATTTGCGCAGGGTTTTTTGTTTTTTTATACGGATATATGTTTGGTTGGGGGAGTGGAGTTCGGTGTGGTATCGGGCTACAACGAAACACACAGCGAGCACCACTTTTTGTCGGTCGTTTCCCAAAACTCTCGCCCTTCGGGGGTGGCGCGCCAATCAAAGGCGTGGGCAAAGATGCACTCCTTTTCGCTCAACTCCCACAGAGCAGCATCGAGTGTGGTGTGGCCGTTGTGGAGCAGGAACGCACTGTCGAACTGAGCCTCGCAACCTTCGGTGCGCAGAAAGGTGCGGAATGTGTCGTAGGTTATCTCGGTCAGTCCCACCTTACAACCTCCTCTATGTAGTCGCCAAAACGCTCGTCCTCCGGATTGTAGCGCTTGTTGCAGACGGGACACCAAAAGGGGGCGCGCTCCTCAAACACATCACCACACCCCACGCAGGCATAGATTAGCCCCACACCCGCTTGGTGCTCAAAGACCACACCGCAACGCTCACACCTTATTTTGTACAATACTCCCATAGTTTTATCTCTTAATCTTCTCTAATCTGTTCTGCTGTGCCTCTGTGGGATGTCGTTGTCATCTTGATAATAGGCCCCTATTGCCGCAAAACACAACCCTCCCAAAATCAAACCGATTATCATACGTCATCAAAAAGAGGATACCTATTCTATCTCGGCAATTAGACCTCTGTTCTCCGGATTAGTGGACCACTGAATTTGCCAAACCCGCCCCGTTTTTTTGTCCAACAAGAGAAAGTTGTACATGTTTTGTGTCGGATACAACTCAAAGCGTCCGACATTTAATTGTGGATTCCAATCCTCATTCCAATCAATCATAGTGTAGATAAATTGATTTTGCATGCGGTTTTCGCCATTAACAACAAATTGCACTTGCCAAACCTTGCCGGTACAAGTGTCTAATTTGAGGAAATTCCACATATTTTCCGTTGGGTACATTTTATATCGTTCGAGCAACTTGTCGGGGTTGTTGACTGTGCCCCTACTGACACCATCTGCAATGGTGTTTTCCAACTGCTCCGACTCTGAGTAGAGCTCTTTTATTTGATAGTGCCTAACCACAGTAACCGAATCTGTGGTGGGGGTGGTGGATTCTTGTGCCCTTAGGGTTGTTGATAGTGCGACAACTCCGAGGATAAGTGTTAGAAATTTTTTCATAGTGTTTGTTGTTTTTGATGGTTAAAAAAATGTCCCGACAAGGCTATCTCTGCATTGTCGGGACAAAGGTATGGGGCAGTTTTGACAATTTCTGTCAATTGTGTAAGTTATCATTAAAAAAGTGTCGGGCGAGAGGACGGGCAACTACTCATACAATCCTCCGAAGAGGCGGCTGGTGCCCTTTCCAGCCCTACGCCCGACACAGGCACACCCTTCAAACCGCAGCGTTTCAGCCTCACGGAGGTATGCCATTAGTCATAAAAAACAGCAATCGGGGCCGTGCTACCGAGAACGATGTTCCTTTCAAAGGCACTGCCGTCCCGACTGCTGGGAAGAACGCAACACAACGAGTTGTGGACTTACGTCCCTACTCCTTACGTCCGAAACGTACTTTGGTGCAATTCTTCTATGGGACAAAGGTACTGGGCTGTTTTGACAACTTCTGTCAAAAGTTATTTTTGTGGTAATTTTCTACTTATGCGTTCCACAAGCGAGCCTATATACTCCTCCAATTCGGGGGTGAGGATGCGGATGTCGTGCATCAGGCCGAGGGTGAAGCGACCGATGCCCACATAGTCGCACACCATTGTATCCAAAAGCCAATGCCCCTCGTCAATCTGCGTCATATCGCGCGTGGAGAGCGGGTACTCCTCAACCAAGAGGTTGTGAGCCATAACGCCCAATTCGAGTTGCACCCTCCGCTGCTCAAAGCCCGTGATGCGGAAGATGTCGATGTAGCCCTCGTGGTGTTCGGCCTCAAACCGCCACCCCTCCGAGAGCACCTCCACCGAGCCGATGCGGGCGGTGTTGAAGAGTTTGTTGAGTCCCGACTCCGGCTCGTAGCACCACACCTGCACATAGTTTGTGGTGAAGCCGAAAGGCTCCACCAACCTATCCCTCACCACACCCGTGTGGGAGGAGGCATAGCGTTTCAGAACAACCTGCTTGTGCCCGCCGATGGCCTCCACCAAGTGGTTGACATTCACAGCACTCCTACCATCCACAACACACTCCGCCAGCGAGGTGCAATTATAGACAGAGGTGAGCTTTTTGCGCAAATTCTGCTTGATGACATTGGTGTTGTCCAGAGCCTCAATGAGTTGATTGACAATGTGCGCCTCCTCGTCGGTGAAGTGGATGAGCTGGGAGATGTCCTTGAAGTAGCGGCTCTCCTTACCGAGACGGTAGATGCCGCCTTCGAGTTTGTGCACCACAAAGCCGGCCTCCTTGAAGGTTTCGATGTAGCGATAGACCGAGCGTGGCGAAGTTCCCAAACGTTCGGCAAGTTTTTCGACGGTGTAGTTGAGGTTGCCGGTGAGGAGCTTCATCAATCGCAACACTCGCTCTATTTTCGGTTGATCCATTGGTGTTTTCTCTTTTGTGTGTTACAAAGGTAGAGAAATGGTTTTGGAAAAATGACAATAGGTGTCAATTATTTTCACCCTTTACCACACTTTGTCAAACGTCTGTCAAAACCAGCAACTAAATTTTAATCGGCTTCTGATTTTTCCTTCAACAAAAAAACACTATCTTTGTGTGGACGTCCACACCAACCCTTGCGGGGTGTGGCTCCCCACAAAAAAACATTAGAACTTATCAACTAATCACAAATAACCTTTTTTTATTATGAAGAGATTTTTTCTTTTTGTGTTGAGCCTCTTGGGGGCAACACTGATGACTTGGGGGCAACTTTCGCTGCCTAACGTATTCAGCAACGATATGGTGCTCCAACAGGGCAAGAAGGTTTGCCTTTGGGGTGAGGCTCGTCCCGAGGCAAAAGTAACGGCTTCGTTTGCGGGCCAAAAGGTGGTAACCGTGGCCGACACCGAAGGAAAATGGCGCCTATATTTGGCAGAGATGAGCGCCTCAACCGAACCACGAACACTTGTTGTTAGCAGCGGAAGGGAGAAGAAGGTCTATAAAAACGTCCTTGTGGGCGAAGTTTGGCTCGCATCGGGACAGAGCAATATGGAGTACTCGATGGGCAACCACACACACTACCCACGCCCCACTCGCGGCGATAGGGATATCCTTATGAAGGAGTACTACGAGGCCGAGGCTCCACTTGTGAGGGTGCTCTATGTCAACCGCAAGATTATGTATGCCGACACTCTTCCCACCAACGGTTGGAAGCCCGTAACCACCGAGAACATCAAACCCGTGTCGGCAGCAGGCTATTTCTTCGCCAAAGAATTGGCCGATAGTTTGAAGGTGCCCATCGGTCTTATTTCAACCTCCTATGGTGGTAGTCCCGTGGAGGCGTGGACTCCCGTGGAGGCTTATCGCAAGTCGGAGGAACTCTCCAAATATGTGGATGAGCAGGGTAGGTTCAGGGGTGATGCGCTTGTGGGCAACCGCTTCCGCAAATTCCTCCAACCCATCATCCCCTACACTCTGCGAGGATTTCTGTGGTATCAGGGCGAGCAGAACCTCACTATGGGCCAGACCGACACCTACACTGCACAGCAGATGTTGTTGGTAGATACTTGGCGTGAGTTGTGGGGCGACAACGAGATGCCGTTCTACTATGTGCAACTCGCTCCCTATGCCTATTCGCAGCAAAGAACGATTATTGAGCCTCGTACGTGGAACGAACTGCCAATCTTTTGGGAGGCGCAAAAGGCTGCTCTTGCACAGCCTCATACGGGTATGATTACAACCCTCGACTTGGTGGACGATGTGAAGGAGATTCACCCTCCCTACAAATGGATTGTAGGCCACCGTTTGGCCGATTTGGCTCTCTCAAAGACCTATGGTCGCGAGGGTATCGTAACCGAGGGTCCCGTCTTTAAGAGCGCGACCATAGATGGCAAACGAGTGATTGTTGAGTTTGACAACGTGGGAAGTGGTCTGAAAACTCAGACAGGCACCCCCTATGTAACCTTCTTCCGTCTGGCGGGAGAGAGCGGACGTTTCTATGGTGCTGTGGGTAAGATTGTCGGCAAAAACAAGGTGGAGGTAACTTCCCAATGGCTGGGTGCCCCCATCAAATATGTGTGCTTCGGTTGGGATGAGGCTTCGGGCCACAACCTGCTCGGTGGCGACGGTCTGCCCGCACAGCCGTTCAATACCCTCTGGATGCAAAAGCAGGCCGCCAAAGAGTAGCAGCCCGCCACTATTCAGATAAAATCATAGTTGTCGCCTTCGGCGACCACAAATACCACGTGGGTTCCCCACACAAAACACCAACCACCCCCTTCGCCTTTTGTTTGGCAAAGGGGGTGGTTGGTTCGGTGGGTTTTAGGTCGCCCCACAGGGGGCAAAAGAGCAAACTTGTGTTGAAGAGCGCTACATCTCCCCGCTATCGAGCCAGATGGTTACGGGGCCGTCGTTGAGCAACGACACCTTCATATCGGCACCAAAGCGACCACAGGGTATTGGTTTACCAATGGCTGTGGCGAGTTTCTGTTTGAACTCCTCATAGAGAGGCACAGCCACCGCTTCGCCGGCTGCACGGATATAGCTTGGACGATTGCCTTTGCGAGTGGCCGCTTGGAGTGTGAATTGGCTCACCACAAGCACCTCGCCATCCACCTGTCGTATATCGAGATTCATCACCCCTCGCTCGTCATCGAAGATGCGCAATTGCGACACCTTACGCACAAGGTAGTCCACATCGGCCGAAGTGTCGTCGGTGGCAACACCAACAAAGACCAGCAGGCCGCCTCCAATACGGGCAACCTCCTCGCCATCTATCACCACATTCGCATTGGCCACACGTTGTACAAGTGCTCTCATATTCTATCCCTATTGCTAATCCGACAATCAATGTGCTTCGAGCCAAGAGGCCCCCTCGCCAATGTCAACCACAAGAGGAACGCGCAGCGTGGCCGCACCCTCCATAGCCTCTCTCAGGATTTTCTCCACTTGGGCCTTTTCGCTCAACACCGCATCCACAATCAACTCGTCGTGCACTTGTAGAATCATCTTCGAGCGAAGGCCCTCTTCTCGGAAGCGGCGAGCCACCTCCGCCATAGCAATCTTGATGATGTCGGCAGCGGAGCCTTGCAGGGGTGCGTTTATGGCATTGCGCTCGGCAAGCGAACGCACGTTGGCATTAGCAGAGGTGATGTCGGGCAGGTATCGTTTGCGGCCACAGATGGTCTGCACAAAACCGTTATTTTTGGCCTCGGCGATGGTGTTGTCGATATACTCCTTCACGCGAGGATAGGATGCAAAGTAGCCGTCGATTATGGCCTTAGCCTCCCCCATCGACATATCGCCACCCATACGCTGGCGCAGGCCAAAGGCAGAGATGCCGTAGATGATGCCGAAGTTGGCTGTCTTGGCCTTGCGACGCTGGTCGGAGGTAACATCGTTGGGGGCAACGTGGAACAACCTCGAAGCCGTGTCCCTGTGAATATCCTCTCCGCTACGGAAGGCCTCAATCATTGCCTCATCACCGCTCATATGGGCCATAAGACGAAGTTCCACCTGCGAGTAGTCGGCCGCCAAAAGAGTGTGGTTGTCGTCGGATGCCACAAAGGCCTCCCTGATGCGTTTGCCCAACTCGTCCCTAACGGGGATGTTTTGCAGGTTGGGGTTGGTTGAGGAGAGCCTGCCGGTGGCCGTTACCGCTTGGTTGTAGGAGGTGTGGATGCGCCCTGTGGCGGGATTTACAAGCGCAGGCAGGGCCTCCACATAGGTCGAAAGAAGTTTTTTGATTCCCCTATACTCCAAAATCTTGGGCACTATGGGGTGGCGCTCCGATAGGAATTGCAGATACTCCTCCTCGGTGCTGTATTGCTTGGTCTTGGTGCGTTTGGGCTTGGAGTCTATTTTGAGCACCTCGAAGAGCGCAACCCCAAGCTGGCGCGAGGAGTTGACATTGAGCGCCGGCATACCCGCAAGGGTGCGGATGTCGCTCTCCAACTCGGCAAGTTGCACATTCAACTCCCGTCCATAATCTGCAAGTTGCACCACATCAACCTTTACCCCCTCCCACTCCATATCGGCAAGAGTGCCAATCAGGGGTTCTTCTATGGTGTTATACAACTCCTCGGCACCCGCCTCTCGAAGTTGGGGCAAGAGTGTTTCGTAGAGTTGCAGTGTGATGTCGGCATCCTCTGCACAATAGGGCGCAACCTTCTCCACAGCCACCCTGTCCATAGTGAGCTGGTTTGCGCCACGACCAATGAGCGACTCTATCTCTATGGGTTGGTAGCCCAATAGCGTCTGGGCAAGGTGATTCATTCCGTGGCGACTCTCGGGATTGATGAGGTAGTGCATAATCATCGTGTCCCACAACTTACCCCTCACCTCAACACCCTCGCGGCGCAACATCAGCAGGTCAAACTTGATGTTCTGCCCCACCTTCTCCACCGCCTCGCTCTCCAACAAAGGACGCAGGGCGGCAAGCACCTCGGCCCGATTGTCGGGGCCCATAGGGACATAGTAGGCCGTGTGGGGAGTGGCTGCAAGGCCTATGCCCACGATGTGGTCGGAGTGGTAGTCGAGGCCCGAGGTTTCGGTGTCAAACGACACCCTCTCCGCCTTCAACAATTGCTCCACCAACACGGCAACCTCTGCGGGAGTGGAAACAATGGTGTAGGTGTGTTTCACCGTGTCGATGGTATTATACAGCGGAGTGTTCTGCGAGAAGAGGTCAAAGCCCCCGCCCAACGAGGAGTCCGAGGAGGTTGTGCTCGCAGGGGCGGATTGCTTGGGGGCCTCTATCGGATTGCCAAAAAGGTCTGTTGCGGAGGGCACAGCGGGAGTTGCAGCTTCAACCCCACCGTTGCCGGCCCTTTCCACACAATTCGCCTCCTTGAAAGCCGTGGCCTCGGGACACACAAGCCCGTTGAATGGCGAGTGGGCCGAAAGTTCCATCTCGCGCAGGAACATATTGAAGTCCAGCTTGCGGTAAATCTCTTTGAGCGCCTCACAATCGGGCGCACACATCGCCAGCTCCGAAGGAACAAAGTCGATGGGGGCGTCGAGGGCGATGGTGGCCAACACCTTCGAGAGCCTCAACTGCTCTGCTCCGGCCTCCACATTCTCCCTCTGCTTACCCTTCAATCGGCCGGTGTCGGCCAAAATCTCCTCCACCGTACCAAACTCATTCACAAGTTTTATGGCCCCCTTTTCGCCCACACCCTTAACACCGGGAATGTTGTCCGAGGCATCACCCCAGAGGGCCAAGATGTCAATCACCTTGCGGGGGTCGTCAAAGCCGTAGTGCTCCTTGATTTCGGCCGGGCCGATAATCTCTACCCCCTCCCCACCCTTGCGCTGCTTGTAGATGCGCACAGAAGGTGTTACAAGTTGTCCGAAGTCTTTGTCGGGAGTTACCATATAGACATCCAACCCACGGGCTGCCGCCTTGTGGGAGAGGGTGCCGATAACATCATCGGCCTCATAGTCGGGCACCTCCAAAATGGGGATACGCATCGCCCGCAAAATCTCCTTGATGTAGGGCACAGCGGCGATGATGTCCTCCGGAGTTTCGCTGCGATTTGCCTTGTAGTCGGGAAAGAGGCGGTTTCGGAAATTGCCCCCTTTGGGGTCAAAAGCCACACCGAGGTAGTGGGGGCGTTCGTTGATGATAATATCCCTCAAAAACTTTGTAAACCCAAAAATGGGCGAAGTGTTCAACCCCTCACGACTGCGCATAGGACGACCTGCAAAGGCATAGTAGGCCCTGAATATCTGTGCGTAGGCATCAACAAGGAATAGTTTTTCCATAGGTTTTTTCGTTTGCCCCCTCTTTGTGTGGCAGCAAGCCGGTCGCGGGGTTCTAATAAATGGTTATATCGTAGGGTATGCGAGCCTTAACCCCCGTACCCTCCTCGATGGTGGCACGAAGAGCATTGTAGCGACCGAGGCTTACACCAAACACGCTCGCCTCTTTTAGGGCCGTTCGAGAGGATGCCGACATAAGGGAGTTCATAAAAGCGGTAAACTTGTCCTCCTCTTCAAGAATCTCCACAATGCGATAGTTGTCGCCCAACTCGGCCTTCTCGGCAGCAAGCACAAGGGCCTCTTTAAGGCCTCCGAAGTCATCTACAAGCCCAATGTTCTTGGCATCCACGCCACACCACACGCGGCCCTGTCCAATCTGGTCAACCCTCTCGGTGGTCATATCCCTGCCGTCGGCAACGTGGGCAACAAAGGTTCCATAGACATCCTCCACCGACTTCTGCAAATAGCCCAACTCGGTGGGGGTGAGCTTGCGGAATGCAGAGCCCATATCGCCGTGAGGTGCGCTCTTGGCAACATCTACCGTGATGCCGATGTTTTTCATTGCGTCGCCCGTCGAGAGAATCATACCAAAGACACCAATGGAGCCTGTGAGTGTTGTGCGGGCCGAAAGAATGGTGGATGCAGGTGATGAAATATAGTATCCACCCGAGGCCGCATAGTTGGACATCGACACCACAAGGGGTTTCTTTTCTGCCAGAAGTTTCAACTCGCGCCACATAACCTCCGAAGCGAGTGCGCTGCCACCCGGGGAGTTTACCCTCAACACAACAGCCTTCACGTCGTCGTCCTCGGCTGCGCGGCGGATTTGCTCGGCGGTGGTGGCCCCGCCAATGATCCCTTCGGCTCCCTGACCGTCAACAATCTCGCCGTCGGCATAGACAACAGCAACTTTGTTGCGGGCAATCTTGGTGGGAACAAGCGTGGATATGTACTCGCCAAGAGTTATAGTGTTGACATCCTCGAATTTTTCTTTTCCAACAATGGCTGCCAAGCGTGCCTCTACTTGGTCCTCATAAAGAAGCTCGTCAACAAAACCCAACGTCTTGGCCGACTCGGGAGAATCGACAAGAAGTCCCTCGGCGGCCTTGTGGATGTAGTGGGGAGAGAGGTTGCGGGCAAGAGCCACATCCTCCACAACCACATTCCACAACGAATTGACCATTGTTTGGGTTTGGAGCCTGTTGGCCTCGCTCATCTGTTTGGTGATGTAGGGCTCAACGGCCGACTTGTAGGTGCCGTGGCGAACAATCTGCACATCGAGGTCGAGTTTGTCGAGAAGGCCCTTGTAGAACATCACCTGCGAGGCAAGGCCACGCCAATCCAAACTGCCCTGTGGGTTGAGGTAGAGTTCGTCTGCCACCGAGCAGAGCCAATAGAGCCCCTGCGAATAGGTTTCGTTGTAGGCCACAATGGGCTTGCCCGAGGCTTTGAATTCCGCCAGCAGATTGCGCAACTCCTCCATTTGCGCCGTTCCCTCTATCAGGCCTACGCCCGTGTGGTTGAGGTAGAGAGCCTTGATTTTGGGGTCGGCAGCGGCAGCTTCGAGCGCCTCTAAAACTTGGAGAGTTGTGATGCTCTGCACCATCTCCATAGTGCCCGAAGAGAGGCCCGACAGATCAAAGGTAGGCATACGGGGCGAGTCGTAGATGCTCTCGGCAAAATCCACAACCAACACCGAACCCTCCTCCACTGTAACCACCTCCGAAGAAGATAGCGAAGAGGACAATACGCCTGCAAATATGAATATAGGTAGCAATGAGACTAAAATCATTGCCAAAAGTGCTGCTAAAAATGTCTTAAAAAATCCTTTCATACCTTACAAAAATGTTTGTTTCTATTACAAAGATATGGTTTTTACGCCAAAGAAAGTGTATCTTTGTGCATAAAAATTCGCCCCCTCGGGGAGCAAAAAACCACAAAACAGACAAAACGAACCAATAAGAAAGTGAAAATATGATTTCGAAAGAGGAGATTGTTGATATTCTCAAAGGAATAACCCACCCCGAAACAGGACAAAATGTTGTCGAAGCGGGCATCTTGCAGAATGTGGAGATTGGTATGGAGGGTGTTGTCATCACTCTTAATTTCCGCCGCAAAAGAGATCCCTTTGCAAAGTCGGTTGCCGCAAGAGCAAAGGTTGCGGTGGATGCCGCCTGCGACTTGGAGGTGCAGGTGATAAGCAAAGAGGGAGAGGACGCCCCCAAGCCTCGTCAGCACGAAGGCCTTGCCGGAGTGAAGAACATCATTGCCGTTGCCTCTGGTAAGGGCGGTGTGGGAAAGAGCACCGTAACGGCCAACATAGCAGTAGAGTTGCACAAATTGGGATACCGTGTGGGTGTTTTGGACGCCGACATCTATGGCCCCTCCCAACCAAAACTTTTCGGTGTGGAGGACTATGCTCCTTGGGCCGAAAAATATGACGGTCTTGACTATATCATTCCGGCCGAATCCGAGGGTATAAAAATCAACTCCATAGGCTTCTATATCAACTCCGGAGATGCGCTGATTTGGAGGGGACCGATGGCCACAAATGCACTCAAACAACTTATTAACCAAACTCTTTGGGGAGAGTTAGACTTTTTGTTAATAGATATGCCTCCCGGAACAGGCGACGTGCAGATTGCAGTGGCTGAAAATATGCGCCTTACGGGAGCACTCATCGTAAGCACCCCCCAGCAGGTTGCAGTGGCTGATGTTGTGAGGGGAATGAAGATGTTTCGCACACAGGGTGTGGATGTTCCCGTGTTGGGTGTTGTGGAGAATATGGCCTACTTCACACCTGCCGAACTCCCCAACAACCGCTACTACATCTTTGGACGCGGAGGGGCTCGCATAATGGCCGAAAACGAAGGTGTTGACTTCTTGGGCGAAATACCTCTAATACAGAGCATTGCGGAAAATTCCGACAACGGAACTCCGGTAGCTTTGGGTGATACAGAAGAGGGAAAACACTATGCCGAAGTGTGTAGAAAAATTGTTGACAAGGTGATAAAAGGGTGTTAGTAAACTGTGCAAACGACGGTTGAAAAAAAGAGATAAGTTTAGGGGTAAAAAATTTGCAAAAAGAGTTTTGTTGTATAAGCCGAGCTCGTTTTGAAAAAGCAAGAAAAATCTTTCATTTTTTACCACAAGAATATCAACACGCACAGAGTGAAAACATAACAAAAACAGCAGGTGTTAGAGTGTTGATAAAGTTACTAACACACCGTTAAAAAAGCCTCTTCTCAAACGCATTATTAGATAGTTACGAGGTGTGGGATGAGGGATAAAAAGTGATAAGTTTTCAGAGTTGGGAAAACGAAAAAGTTATCGACATTTTCAACACCTTTTATTATTCTTATTTTAATTTATATTTATAAAATTTAAGAAAGAAAATAATAAAAATAAAAAGGTATGGGACGAATTGAAAATTCTGTTTTGGCCGACAAAATCACCGAGCTCAAAAAGAGCAAACGTGCCATCATTCTGGCCCACTACTACACCGCAGGAGAGGTGCAGGCTGTGGCCGACTTTGTGGGGGATAGTTTGGCCCTCTCTCAGAAGGCTGCCGGCGTGGATGCCGACATCATTCTCTTTGCCGGCGTGAGGTTTATGGCCGAGACTGCAAAGGTGCTTTCGCCCGATAAGAAGGTGTTGCTGCCTGTGGTGGAGGCGGGGTGTTCGCTGGCCGACTCGTGCGATGCGGAAGAGCTTGCCAGAGTGAAGAGGGAGTGCCCGGAGTGTTTGGTGGTGGCGTATGTGAATACATCGGTGGAGGTGAAGGCTCTCACGGATATCTGCTGCACCTCTTCCAATGCTCTCGACATTATCGAGGGGCTGCCTGCCGACCAGAAAATCCTCTTTATCCCCGACCGAAACTTGGGCTCTTATATTAATAAGTGTACGGGGAGAGATATGAAACTGTGGAATGGAGCCTGCCTTGTGCACGAAGAGTTCTCGGTGGAGGAGATTGTGAGGCTCAAAGAGGCTCATCCGCAGGCGAAGGTTGTTGTGCACCCCGAGTGTAAGGCGGAGGTGGTTGAGGTGGCCGACTATGCCGGCTCGACGGCGGGTATCCTTGCCTATTGCAAAAATAGCGAGGCGGAGGAATTTATTGTTACCACCGAGAGCGGTATCCTCTATGAGATGGAACGCACTCTACCCCATAAGAAGTTTTACCCGGTACCTCACAAGGGATGCAACGGGTGTATTTCGTGCCTTGATATGAAGAAGGTAACCCTCGAAAACATCTACCAAACACTTCTCCACGAAAGCCCCGAAGTGGTTATCGATGAGGAGATTAGGCGCAAGGCCGAGGGTGCCATTGTAAGGATGTTGGAAATGAGTAAGTAGCAACGACGTTGTTGTTCGGTTGTTGATTTTTATTGTATTGTTAAAAATAGATAGGAAAGATGAAGAAAATTGTAGCTACCGTGTTGATGTCGCTCTTTGCGCTCAACACCTTTGCAGACGAGGGAATGTGGTTGTTGCCTCTGTTGCAGAAGTTGAACATTAAGGATATGCAGGCGAAGGGCTTGGAACTCTCGGCCGAGGATATCTACAAAGTGAACGGAACGTCGTTGAAGGACGCCATTGTGATTTTTGGAAACGGATGTACGGGCGAGGTGGTGTCGGCCGATGGTCTGTTGTTCACCAACCACCACTGCGGTTTTGGCTCCATTCAGGCACTCAGTAGTGTGGAGCACGACTACCTCAAAAACGGATTTTGGGCAATGAATCGCCAAGAGGAACTTCCGGCTCCCGGATTGAGTGTTACTTTCATCAGGAGTATCGAGGATGTAACCAAGCAGGTGCTGAAAGGCGTTAAGGACGATATGACTTTTGAGCAGAGGAGCGAGAAGGTGATGGCCAACTCGAAGGCTCTGCAAGCAAAGTTGGAGAAAAAGAACAAGGGTAAGAGTGTGTCGGTCAAGGAGTTCTTTGGCGGAAATCAATACTTTGCTTTTGTTATGGAGATCTACAAGGATGTGCGCCTTGTTGGTACCCCTCCCTATGCTGTGGGCAAGTTTGGTGGCGAGACCGACAACTGGATGTGGCCACGCCATACGGGCGACTTTTCCGTATTCAGGATTTATGCAGCACCCGATGGTGTAACACCTGCGGAGTATGCAAAGGAGAATGTGCCCTACAAGGCACCCACCCACCTTACCATTTCGACCGAGGGATACAAGGAGGGCGACTTTGCAATGATTATGGGCTTCCCCGGTTCGACCACTCGCTATATGACTTCGTGGGAGATTGACCAGATGTTGGAAACAGAGAATCCTAACCGAATTTATATTCGTGGAGAGAGGCAGGCAATTCTCAAAGAGCGAATGGCGGCCGATGATGCCATCCGCATCAAATATGCCTCAAAATATGCCTCTTCTTCCAACTATTGGAAGAACTCTATCGGAATGTCGCGCGGAGTGAAAAAACTCGGTGTTAAGGGCCAAAAAGAGAGGATTGAGAGTGATTTCACCGCTTGGGTGTGGGGCGATATGAACAAGAAACGCATAGATCTCTATGGAAACGCACTGCCGATGATTGAAAAAGCCATCAAGGAGGTAACCCCCATCGAGAGCGATATGCAGATTTTGAACGAAACACTCTTCCGTGCAGCCGAGATTGTGGTGGCTCCAATGAGGTATCGTAGTGCGTTGCGCCGCAGCGAAAATGTTGAGGTTGCTATGGAGGCAATGCAGAAGTTCTACAAGGACTACGACGAGGCTACCGATAGGGTTGTGAGTGCCCGTATGTTCGAGGTACTCAGAGAGATGATTCCTGCGGAGCGCAGGCCGGAGAGTTTGGCCGTTATCGACACCGAATTTGGGGGCGATGTAAAAGCCTTTACCGAAAACCTGTTTGATAATTCGGTGTTTGCCAATGAGGAAAAATTCCTCGCAGCAGTGAGCGCAGAGGGTGGCTTGGATGCCATAAAGAAAGATGTCGCATATCTTATTATGGAAGACGCTGTTGGTGTTTATAACAAACTCTACAAGAGCGCAATTCCTATTCAGAACGACTTCAAGACCGGACACCGACTCTTTGTGCGTGGATTGCAGGAGATGAATCCCGAGAAGAGTTACTATCCGGATGCAAACTTCACTCTGCGTTTGACCTATGGCTCTGTTCTCCCCTACTCGCCTGCCGATGGTGTTCTCTATAAATACTACACAACCATTGATGGTGTGGTGGCAAAAGAGGATCCCACCAACCCCGTAGATTTTACCGTGGACGAGAAACTCAAACAGCTCCACGCAGCACAAGATTGGGGCCGTTATGCAGATGCCGACGGTACGCTTCACACCTGCTTCCTCTCGACCAACGACATTACGGGAGGTAATTCCGGCAGCCCCATTATGAACTCCCGTGGCGAACTTATCGGACTTGCTTTCGACGGAAACTGGGAGGCAATGAGTGGCGACATCGCCTTTGAGCCAGCCCTGCAAAGGACTATCAATGTGGATGTGCGCTATGTGCTGTGGTGTATCGACAAACTTGGCGGTGCAGGCTATCTGTTAGACGAAATGACAATCAAATAGTCAAGTCGTAAAGACCAACAAAAAAACACGGGTATCGAAAAAGATACCCGTGTTTTTTTGTTGTTGTCAAGGGCTTGCGCCCCCTTGTGTCTTCTACTTGCGGATGGCAGCAACACCGGGGAGCTCTTTGCCCTCGATGAATTCGAGCAGAGCCCCACCACCGGTGGAAACATAGCTAACCTTGTCGGCCAAACCGAACTTGTTGATGCAGGCAACGCTGTCGCCACCACCGATGAGCGAATAGGCACCTTTGGTCTGGGTAGCCTCGGCGATAGCCTCTGCCACTGCACGCGAGCCGGTCGAGAACTTGTCAATCTCAAACACACCAACGGGGCCGTTCCAGAGGATGGTCTTGCACTCCAAAATCTCCTTACGGAAGAGTTTTTTACCCTCGCTACCGATGTCAACACCCTCCCAAGCATCGTCGATGTTCTTCACGGGAGCCTCCTGAGTGTTGGCGTCGTTGCTGAAATCGTCGCAGGTGAGTGCGTCGGGCGACATCACAAACTTGATACCCTTCTCCTCGGCCTTTTTGAGGATGCCGAGTGCGGTCTCAAACATATCGGGCTCGCAGATGGATTTGCCCACCTTGCCACCGAGTGCGCCGGCGAAGGTGTAGGTCATACCACCACCGATGATAATCTTGTCGCACTTCTCCATCAAGGTCTCGATGATGGAAATCTTGGTCGAAACTTTCGAGCCGCCAACGATAGCCACAAAGGGCCTCTGGGGATTCTCCATCACAGCCTCAATGGCCTTCAACTCGCCCTCCATAACGTAGCCGAACATCTTGTCATTGGGGAAGTAGTCGGCGATGAGTGCGGTGGAAGCGTGTGCACGGTGAGCAGTACCGAATGCATCATTGATGTAGCAATCAGCATAGGAAGCGAGTTTTTTCACGAACTCCTTCTGGCTCTCCTTAACGGCTTTCTTGGCCTCTTTCTTCTCCTCGTCGGTAGCGTCATCTGCCAAACCACGGGGTTTGCCCTCCTCCTCGGCATAGAAGCGGAGGTTTTCGAGCAACAGTACCTCTCCGGGTTTCAGTGCAGCAGCCATCTCGGCAGCCTTCTCGCCCATACAGTCGCCAGCGAAGAGCACCTTCACGCCCAAACGAGCCTCCACAGCACCGATGATGTGCGAAAGGGAGTATTTTTCGTCATTGTTTTTCTTGGGACGACCGAGGTGCGACATAAGAATTACCGATCCACCGCCGGCCAAAACCTTCTTGATGGTGGGAATGGCGGCACGAATACGGGTGTCGTCGGTTACATTGAACTCTTTGTCAAGGGGCACATTGAAGTCCACGCGGATAATGGCACGTTTGCCATTAAAGTTGTAAGTGTCAATCGTTTGCATAAAATTATTGTATTTATAATTCTGATTGTATAACTTTTGTTCGTTTTTTTGCTCCGCAAAGATAGGAAAGAATTGATAAATTTGTCCATTCCCAAAGGGAAAAGTAGCACACCCAAAGAGTTCTATTGCTTGAAAACCTCCTTACGTGTCTCGTGAATCAACACATCTGTGTTGCTACCACGATAGACTCTCTTCCATTGAAGTTCGGGAGTTTGGACGTATATAGTTGTCTCGACAATGTTTCCTTTCTTATCGTAGTTTATCTTTTTTCCCCCTTCGGCAGTTTTGGTGTAGAGGGATTTTAGGCGGGTGTCGTCATAGTAGATTTTTTCTTCCACCAAAACATCTCCTATATAAACAGATTCCTGACGGTAGTCCACCTCCCCATTACTCTGGAAACACCACCGCTCAGTCAGATTACCATAGTCATCGTATACGTTGTGTTCAACACTATTGAGTTTCCCTTTCCAATCGTATTCCATTTGGGCGGTTACCTTGCCCTGATCGTTGTACTCTGTGCGGACAACTGTGCGGAGTGCTTTCAAATCGTTGGAGTAATCTTGTTTTTCTATTACCAAGCCCTGCTTGTTGTATATTTCAACTTGTATTGGCCTAATTCCGTCTTTTGTTATGCAACGATCCCATGTTATCTTCTTTGCAACATTTCCGTTGTCGTGGTATTCTCTCTTTTCGGAGGTGTACCACTCCGCACCAAGGGAAGAACACCACGATTGCACTTCGGAGATTTTTCCGGTGTTGGTGTATGAATAGCACTCGATGAGTGTGTCTAGCTTGATGGGGTTGACGGGATCCTTGATCTTTCCCCACGTTTCCTTATTTAAGTAAGAGTTTTTATAGTCTTCTACAATAGGAACGCAAGGAATTTTTATTATACTACTAAAACGAGAAAGAATTGTGGTTTTCACCTTTCTATTGTGTCGGTCGTAGATGTGTGATATAGAATATGTTGTTGCACCATCTGCACCACGAAGGTGTGTTTCTTCAAGCAATAGACCATGTTTGTTGTATTTGTATATATTCCAACTTATAAGGCTGTCGGCTTGGTAGAACTCTTTGCGAATGTTGTTGTTGTATCGGTCGTAAAAGTATTTTATTGTAACGGGAATACAGTCGGAATAAGCCTTTGTTTCGGAAGCAATTAGACCTTTGGCGGTATATGTATAGTCTGTGTAGTTGGACAAACTATCGTCGCAGAAAGACTCCTTTTGTATGATTTGACCAAACTCATTGTAAGTGTTTGTTTTCTTATGAAAAGTGGTGTCGGCAAAACTAAACGCAAGATGGCGTTCTTCAAAAAGAAGGTATCCCCACTTGTTTAATTTTTGGGATTCTTGTATTACCATTGTTTCGGGATCCCTGTCGTTGGGAAAGATTTTTCGAAACTCGTAGAAATAGATGCTATCTACCCCCTCTTTGTGCCAAATGTAGGTGTGTTCGTTTTTGTGGGGCACGGGTAGTGGTCTTGTGGTTGCACAGCCACACAAAAGAACGATGGCTAATAAACCGAAAGAGTAAAAGCGCTTCATAATAAAACGATTTTAATTTTTCGCAAGGTAAGAAAATTTTGTGATAAAAGAAACCCAAAATAGACTTCTTTTCACGCCTGTGGTGTGGTGTGGGTTGCTGTTTGAAACCCACGAATAGTTAAGGAATTTCTCTTTTTGTATTCGAAGTTTTAATGTTAAGCAAAAAATATATACCTTTGTCTGCCAATTCGTAAGTAACGCACAATAGCAACACAAAAACCATAACAAAACTATGTACGGAAAAATCAAAAACCACCTACAAGCGGAGCTCGACAGCATTCGCGAAGCAGGTCTTTACAAACAGGAACGTATTATTGAATCGCCCCAGCGTGCCGCAATCGAAGTGGGTGGCAAAGAGGTGCTTAACTTCTGCGCCAACAACTACCTCGGACTCTCCGACAACCCACGACTCATCGAGGCCGCCAAGCGTGCGATGGACGAGCGTGGCTTCGGAATGTCGTCGGTGAGGTTTATCTGTGGCTGTCAGGACATTCACAAGCAGTTGGAGAGGGCTATTGCCGACTATTTTGGCACAGAGGACACCATTCTCTATGCGGCTTGTTTCGATGCCAACGGAGGTGTTTTTGAGCCCCTCTTCACCGAGCAGGACGCAATCATCAGCGACTCGCTCAACCACGCCTCCATCATTGACGGTGTCAGGCTTTGCAAGGCTGTGCGTTACCGCTATGCCAACGCCGATATGGAGGAACTCGAAAATTGTCTTAAACTCGCACAGGCACAGCGTTTCCGTATCATTGTTACCGATGGTGTGTTCTCGATGGATGGCAACGTGGCCAAGATGGACGAGATTTGCGCTTTGGCCGAGAAGTATGACGCCCTTGTGATGGTCGATGAGTGCCACTCGGCAGGCGTTGTTGGTGCCACAGGCAGGGGTGTAACCGAACTCTACAACCTGCGTGGCGAGGTGGACATCATCACCGGCACCCTCGGTAAGGCCTTTGGTGGTGCGGTGGGTGGTTTTACCACCGGTCGCAAGGAGATTATCGAAATGCTACGTCAGCGTTCGCGTCCCTATCTGTTCAGCAACTCCGTGCCTCCCGCAGTGGTTGGCGCAAGCATAGAGGTCTTCAAGATGCTTGCCGAGAGCAACGAGATTCACGACCGCTTGGTGGAGAATGTGGAGTATTTCCGCGAGCGTATGCTGGCAGCAGGGTTCGACATCAAACCCACCCAGAGCGCCATTTGTGCCGTGATGCTCTACGATGCGCCCCTCTCGCAGGTTATGGCATCCAAGTTGCTCGACGAGGGTATCTATGTTACCGGCTTCTACTACCCCGTGGTGCCCAAAGGTCAGGCTCGCATTCGCGTTCAGGTGTCGGCAGGCCACACCCGCGAGCAGCTCGACAAATGTATCGCCGCATTTACCAAGATTGGTAAAGAGCTTGGTGTTATCAAATAAATACAAAACCAAACACAAAACACCATTTTTTATATGACAAAGGTAAATATCGACAAAATAGACCGTAAGATTCTTCAACTCTTGTTGCGCAATGCGCGTATGCCCTACCTCGAAATCGCACGCGAGTGTGGCATATCGGGTGCAGCCATTCACCAGAGGGTGAAAAAGCTCGACGAGCAGGGCATTATTCTTGGTTCGAGGTTGGAGGTAAACCCTCGTAGCTTGGGCTACGATGTGTGTGCTCTGGTGAATATAAGGATGCAAAACCCCTCTATGGATAGCGTTATTGTAGATGCTGTGAAGAGTATCCCCGAGGTTGTGGAGTGCCACTTCATCACCGGTCAGTACAACCTCCAAATCAAGATGTACTGCACCGACAACGACCACCTGATGCGCACCCTCTCGGAGAGTGTGTTGAAGATTCCCGGAGTTATCGCCACCGAGACCTACATCAGCCTCAGCGAGCCCTTCTCTCGTCAGTTGGACGTGCGCCACATTATGGAGGTGTAGGAGGAGGAATTTGAAATTTGAAAATGGAAAATACTCTCTCTAAGTTAGAGGGGGCCGAAGGTCGGGGCGTCTGTAATGTGGATAGTTGTGTTGCAGAAGCATTCGGGATTCTAAATTTCCATTAAAATAATCTTTTGACGTTAGGCACAAATTGAGAATGGAAAAGATAAGACTGACCAAGGAGTTTTCGTTTGAGATGGCCCACGCATTGGTGGGTTACGATGGTGCGTGCAGGGAGATTCACGGCCACAGTTATAGGCTCTTTGTTACGGTGGAGGGTGCGCCTTCCACTGCGGATGGCGACCCCAAGCTGGGTATGGCTGTCGATTTTGGCGACCTCAAAAGGGCTGTGAATGAGGCGGTTGTGGAGCCTTATGACCACTCGTTTATGATACGCCTCACCCCGGAGAGCAAGGAGGTTGTGGATGTGCTGCAACGCCACTTTACGAAGATACACGTTGTCGATTGGCAGCCCACGTGCGAGAACCTACTGCACCACTTTGCGGCTCTCATTGCTCCCGCACTCCCCTTCTCGGTGAGCCTTAAAGCGTTGCGCCTACACGAGACCGCCACATCCTATGCAGAGTTGACTTTTTAAGTCGACCGTCGACCGTCGACCGACAATAGACAAAAAACTCTCGGGTAACAAAAAAAAGATACCCGAGAGTTTTTTTGTAGGCTGTTAGCTGTTAGGGAGATTAGGGAGTTTAGGGAGGTTAAGGAGCTACAAATGCTATTTCCCTAATCACCCTACTTTCCCTAAATTCCCTTTTTGCTCTTTCTGCCCTTTTTACTCTTTCTGCCCTAAAAAATCGTAGCCCACAATAGCATTGGCATAGATAGCCCCTCCAATAAATATAGGCATAAATTCAAAAATTCTCAATTCTCAATTCTCAATTCTCAATTCTATTTATTATTTTTGTGCTTTCTAAATCTAAATACATTAGTTGGTTTATGGAGGTAAAAACAGCTGAACCCGTAAAAGAACGCTCGCTCAACTTCATTGAGGAGATTATCGAAAACTATATCGCCGAGACCGGAAACACCATCCAAACACGCTTCCCGCCCGAACCTAACGGCTATCTGCACATCGGACACGCCAAGAGCATCTGCCTGAACTTCGGACTCGCACAGCGCTATGGTGGTAAGTGTAACCTGCGTTTCGACGACACCAACCCCGTGAAAGAGGACACCGAGTATGTGGACTCCATCAAGGAGGACATCAAGTGGCTCGGCTTCGAGTGGGCCGTGGAGCGTTACGCTTCGGACTACTTCGACCAACTGTATGAGTGGGCTATCACCTTGATTAAGAAGGGAAAAGCCTATGTGGACGACCAGACACAGGAGCAGATTCGTTTGGGACGTGGTACCATCCAGCAGCCCGGCACCGAGAGTCCTTGGCGCAATCGTTCGGTTGAGGAAAACCTCCAACTGTTTGAGGAGATGAAGGCAGGAAAATATGCCGACGGAGAGAAGGTGTTGAGGGCCAAAATTGATATGGCACACCCCAATATGCTCTTCCGCGACCCCATTCTCTACCGCATCCTCCACACCGAACACCACTGTACGGGCAACAAGTGGTGCATCTACCCGATGTATGACTATGCCCACGGCCAGAGCGACTCCATTGAGCGTATCACCCACTCGATCTGTACGCTCGAATTTGACGTTCATCGCCCCCTTTACGATTGGTTTATTCAGGAGTTGGACATCTTCCCCAGCCACCAATACGAATTCGCAAGACTAAACCTTACTTATACCGTTATGAGTAAGCGTAAACTGCTGCAACTCGTTAAGGAACAATTTGTTACGGGTTGGGATGACCCCCGAATGCCGACCATTTGCGCCCTTCGTCGCAAGGGTTACACACCCGCCTCGATTCGTGCTTTTGCCGAGAGGGTTGGTGTTGCGAAGAGGGATAATGTGATTGACCTCTCGTTGTTGGAGTATTGTGTGAGGGAGGATTTGAACAAGACGGCAGAGCGTAGGATGGCTGTTGTTGACCCATTGAAGGTTGTTATTACCAATTACCCCGAGGGCAAAACCGAGTGTTTCAGCTGTGTTAACAACCCCGAAGACGAGGCTGCCGGTCGTCGCGATGTGCCCTTTGGTAGGGAAATCTACATCGAGCGTGCCGACTTTATGGAGGAGCCCCCCAAGGGCTACTATCGCCTTCGTCCCGGTGGTGAGGTGAGGTTGCGCTATGGCTACCTAATCAAGTGCGAGGAGGTTGTTAAGGATGCTGAGGGTAATGTTGTGGAGTTGCACTGCACCTACGACCCCGAGTCGGCAGGTGGTGGCTCGTCCGACGGTCGCAAGGTTAAGGGTGTTATTCATTGGGTGTCGGTTGCCGATGCTGTCAAAGCCGAGGTTAGGCTCTATGAGAACCTCTTTGCAAAGGAGAGTCCCGACGATGTTGAGGAGGGTAAAACTTTCTTGGATTATCTCAACCCCGACTCGCTTGTTGTCAAGACCGCATATTGTGAGCGCTCTTTGGGGAATGCGAAGGTTGGTGATAAGTTCCAATTTGAGCGTGTGGGCTACTTCTGTGTTGACAAAGACTCCACGCCCGACCACCTTGTTTTCAATCGCACAGTTACCCTTAAAGACACTTGGGCTAAGTTGCAGAAGAAATAGCTGAATTGTTCCACGTGGAACAATGAAAAAAGGAGAGAATTGTGTTCTCTCCTTTTTTGTGTTTGTTGGGTGTTCCACGTGGAACATATTGTGGGTGTTTGGTGATTTATCGGCCAAAATGGATGAGTAGGATGTTGATGTCGGCGGGCGACACTCCGGGGATGCGGGATGCTTGGCCAATGGTGGTTGGTCTGATGCGCGATAGCTTTTGTCGAGCTTCGATTGTTATGGATGTGATGGCGGTGAAGTCGAAATTGGTCGGAATCTTAATCTCTTCAAGCCTTTTCAGTTTGTCTGCGTTGGCTCTTTCGCGCTCAATGTAGCCGCTATATTTCACCTCAATCTCCACCTGCTCTGTTACTTCTTCGTTTATGTTGTTCTTCTCTGTGAATTTTTTCAGGGGCGGAAAGTTGTCGATTAATCCCAAAAGTGTAATTTCATTGCGAATTAGTAGCTCTGAAAGTTTTCTTTTTTGTGTAAGTTGGGCGGAATTCACACTTTCTAAATAGTGTGAAATTTCGGCCGGAGCCACCCCTTGCTTTTGCACGTAATTTTTAAGCGATTCTACGAGTGATTTTTTTTGCTCAAAAATTGCAATCCTTTCGGGTGTTGCAAGGCCTATTTTTTGTGCAATGGGAGTGAGTCGCAGGTCGGCATTGTCCTGTCGGAGCAGGATGCGATACTCCGCGCGACTTGTGAACATACGGTATGGCTCGTCAACCCCTTTGGTTACAAGGTCGTCAATCAATACCCCAATGTAGGCCTCGTCCCTCGAAAGCACAAAGGGGCTCTCTCCCCTACCCTTACGAACAGCATTAACTCCCGCAACCAAGCCCTGTGCGGCAGCCTCCTCATATCCTGTGGTGCCGTTCACTTGGCCCGCAAAATAGAGGTTTTCGACAAGCTTGGTTTCGAGCGTGTGTTTTAGTTGCGTGGGTGGAAAATAGTCATATTCGATGGCGTATCCGGGGCGATAAATGTCCACATTCTCGAAACCCTTGATTTGAGAAAGCGCCTTGATTTGCACCTGCCACGGCAGGCTCGAAGAAAACCCGTTGAGATAGTACTCGTTGGTGTCGGCACCCTCCGGTTCGAGGAATAGTTGGTGAAAATCCTTGTCGGCAAAGGTGCGTAATTTGTCTTCGATGCTGGGGCAATAACGGGGGCCAATGCCTTTTATAAGCCCCTGAAACAGAGGCGAATCGGCAAATCCGGTGCGTAGGGTATCGTGCACTTCTGCGGAGGTATATACAAGATAGCAGGGCATCTGTTTTTCCACAGGGCTGATGGTCGAAAGAAACGAGAATTTTTGTGGTTTCTCGTCGCCATCCTGACGTTCAAATTGGTCAAGATTGAGCGACCTTGCATCAATCCTCACAGGTGTACCGGTCTTCATCCTGCCGGCCTCAAAGCCGAGCGATGTGAGTTGTTCTGTAACGCCGTGTGAGGCGCTATCCCCTGCCCTACCCCCTTCGGCGCTATTGCGTCCAACGTGCATCAGGCCTCCCAAGAAGGTGCCTGCGGTGAGGACCACTGCTCCTGCTTGGAATTCCACGCCAAGCATTGTTTTCACTCCAACAACGGTAGGTTTACCATCCACATCTTCCACAATGAGCTGATTTACAGTGTCTTGCCATAGTCTGAGGTGCTGGGTGTTTTCGAGAGTTTCTCGCCACAGAGCAGAGAATTTGGCCTTATCACACTGTGCCCTCGGGCTCCACATTGCGGCTCCTTTTGAGCGGTTGAGCATTCGAAATTGTATGGTGCTGCGGTCTGTGATTATGCCCATTTGTCCGCCAAGAGCATCTATTTCCCTGACAATCTGGCCTTTGGCGACACCTCCTACGGCCGGATTACAAGACATAGAAGCATATTTGGTCATATCCATTGTGATCAGGAGTGTTTCGGCGCCAAGATTGGCAGCCGCAGCCGCAGCCTCGCAACCAGCGTGGCCACCTCCGACAACTATCACATCATAGTCAAATCTCATAGTGTTCCGTTTCTCTTTTGTGGGTAGTGTTTTCGTCCGAAAGTTACCATTGGCCAACCTTCTCCCCTATTGTGGAAATCGTTGGAGATAAAAATCCTCTTTTTGGCGCATTTGAGCGGCCTCTTTGTCGCTCTTGTCCTTGTAGCCGCAAAGGTGCATAATGCCGTGTATAATCACCCTTAAAAGCTCTTCTTGGGGGTCTGTGCCGAGCTGTCGGGCGTTGTCGTCCACAGTTTCGTGGTCGATAAAGACGTCGCCACACACCACTCCCCTGCCCTCCAAGTCGCAGTAGTCGAAGGTGATGATGTCGGTGTAGTAGTCGTGGCCGACATATTGACGATTCATCTCGATGTGGTTTGCGGAGGAGCAGAAGATGTAGTTTATCTCCCCCACCTTGTAACCCTCGTTGTGTATGGACTCTCTCACCCAACGGTTGATTTTAACTCTACCTTTGGGCATAAAATCTGTGTCTTGGTTGTAGAAATGTATCGCCATAATGTGCTGATTGTTAATGCTTTCCCACGAATTTTATTGTGCCAACCAAAGCTCCGGATCTTGGTTCATTGTGTGGAACCACACCTCGAAATGTAGTTGATGGTCGTCGGGGTTATCTCCATCGGAGAGGCGTCCGAGTCGGCTGTTTGTGCCGACGTGTTGACCGGCCTTTACATCCACAGAGGCAAGGTTGGAATATATGGTGAAGTAGTCGCCGTGTTTGAGCATCACACAGTTGTTGAGTCCGTTGATGAACATCACCCTTGCCACTTCACCCTCAAACACAGCAAACACCTCGGAACCCTTTGATGCTGCGATGTTTACACCCTTATTGACAACGGTGATGTGTTTTTGGGTGGGGTGCTTGTGTTTGCCATAGCGTTCTATGATAATGCCTCCGTTTACGGGCATTAGCATTTTCCCTCTGTTTTGGTCAAATTTGCCATTTAGTTCGGTGATGGCCCTACGCTCGGCATCGGTCATCTTGCGCTTGGCTTTGCGTGTCTCTTCGTCGATTATGCGTTGCAGGGCTTGTTGTGCGGCGCGTTTTTGGTTGCGCTTGGCTTTTAGTTCCTTGCTTATTTTCTTCTCGTTGGCGTCGAGTTTCTTGCCCGCATTTCGCAACTCCTTGCGCTCCTTGTTGAGTGTGTTGAGTTCTTTTTGGTGGGCTGCCTTTTTGTTGTCGAGCTCTTGTTGTTGTTTGCCAAGAAGTTCCACTTGAGTTGACACATCACTCATCAACTGTTCGATATCGACAACCTTCTGTTTTAGGGAGTTGTTGTAGCGACGCATAAACGAGAGCCTGCGTGTGGCCGTATTGAGGTCGTCCGAAGAGAAAAGAAAGAGTAGGGGAGAGGCCACCTTTTGGTTTTTGTAGGCCACCCTCACAACCTCTGCATACTCTTTTTTAAGCTCCTCAATCTGGGTGTTCATTGTGGCAATGTCGCTCTCCTTTTGTTTTATGTCGTTGGAAATGAGAGCCATCTGCTTGTTGAGTCCACCCACAACCTTTGTACGGTTGTTGATTTTCACTTGTAGGAGTTTAATCTCTATTTGGTTGGTTTTCTTCGATTTGGTAACCTCTTTGAGTAGTTTTTCGTTCTTGGCAATCTCCCTCTCTGCACGCTTAATTTCGGCATTGAGTTGGTCTATTGACGACTGCCCAAAGGCTGTCGACAACCCTATACAAATGGCCAATATTGTTGTCAGGATAGGTTTCATTGCGTGCTATTTGTTTTTCAGTTCGCCAATCTTTTTGTTGATGTACTCTTTGTCGCCTCCGGCCTCCAAAGCCCTTTTGTAGTACATCTCGGCCATGAAATCTTCACCCTCGGCGGCGAGGATTTCGGCATAGTGGAGTAGGAGGGTGTCGTCGCCGGTGGTGTCGAGCGAGATGGCTTGTCGCATTATCACTTTGGCCTCTGCGGTGCGTCCAAGCAGGTGAAGAATCCACGCTTGTGTGTCGAGGTAGGTGGGGTTGGACGGAGTCAACTCGCACGCACGCACACTCATCACAAGGGCTCTTTCGAGGTCTTGGTTGTATTCGCTCAAAAAGTAGGCCCAATTGTTGAGTACCAACGCATTATCGGGGTTGTATTCGAGAGCTTTGGCATACCACCTGAAACACTTGTTGGGCTTGCCGATGGAGTGGTAGTAGTCGCCCAAAGCGGCCGCAGTGTCGCTCTTAGCCTCGCTGTCGTCGGCAGCCTCCATAGCCTTTTTGTAGAGGGCAACAATGTCGCTCTGTTTGCCCACTCTCTCCCCGCGTTGCAACTCAAAAGCCTTGCGTAGGTAGAGGTTCTCCTCGTTGGGGAAAAGTTTTATGGCTTGGTTCAGGTGAGCGAACATATCATCTCGCAGACCGAGATAGCTCTCAATCTCCACCAACGACAGGTGGGCATCAAGAGGGGCAGCCCCCTTTGCGACCTCCTTCTTATAGACCTCCAACGCCTTGTCAATCTCGCCGGCCCTTATGAGGTGTGTGGCATAACGAGAGGTAACATCATAGGAGTCGGGATACTTGATGTGTAGAATGGAGCTGAGCGTGTTGATGGAATAGAAGTTGTTGCGGTAGAAATCAATGTTTCCAATCAGCTTGTCGTAGATGTCCAACTTACCCTCCAATTGTACGTTGTCGAGTAGGAAAAGTCTTTTGATTAGCTCCAAATAGCTCGCTTGGTCGCCCCGCGAGAGGTGAAAATCTCCGGCAGCCAAGATGTTTTCCACATCTTCCGGAGCCAATTCCAACGCACGATTGAAGTTGGCCAAGGCGAGAGAATCTTTCCCTGTACGGGAGTATATCTCACCCAGAAAGCGGAAGTTGGAGTGGTCAAAAGGGTTGTTTGCGATGGCAGATTGGGTTTCGCTCACAGCCCTGTCAAAGTTTTTCACACTCATCAGCAGCGCACGCTTATAGGATGCCAACTCGTCGATGCGTCCCAATTTATACTCTGCCGAGTCGAGGATTGAGATGGCCATATGTGGCATACCTTCGGTGGCATAGAGTGCCGCCGCCATACGATAGTTGTATGGGTTGCGCGAATCCTTTTTGAGGAGTTTGTTGAAGGTTTGCAGTGCAGCCTTATATTGGCCCGTAGCAACCTGAGTGTAGGCGTATTGGCCGAGGAATTCGACATTGGTGGTGTCGGCCTCCACTGCGCGCTTGCTGTATTTGAAGGCTTGTTGTGGGTTTGCCTCCACACCCATTTCCGACATCTTGTGGTTGGTGGGGCCGTGAAGGGAGTCGATTTTTAGAATTTCACTCCAATAGGGAATGCCGGCCACAGGTACGCCACTCTTGGCAGCCTCCTTTACCCCTTCGGAGTAGAGGTAGGCTACACGTAGAGAGTCGTTGGTGTTGAATATTTCGGGGATTTCAATACCGCCCTCGTTCCTGCTTTTTTGTGGCATCTTGGCGCACGAGGCAAACAGGAAAACAACAAGTAGGCATAGGACGGTGCGGAAATTCCTCATTGTTAAATTGTTGGTGTGGAGTCGTTTAGAGTACCGAGTCGAATTGCGAGAGGAAACGGAGGTCGTTCTCAAAGTAGAGCCTCAGGTCTTTCACGCCGAATTTCAACATAGCAATACGCTCAACACCCATACCAAAGGCAAAGCCACTATACTTGGTGCTGTCGATACCGCTGGCCTCCAACACATTGGGGTCAACCATACCGCAACCGAGAATTTCGAGCCAACCGGTGCCTTTGCACACATTGCAGCCCTTACCACCACAGAGGTTACACGACACATCCACCTCGGCCGAAGGCTCGGTGAAGGGGAAGTAGGAGGGGCGCATACGTATCTGTGTTTGCTCGCCAAAGAGCTCCTTTGCGAAGTAGAGCAACGACTGTTTCATATCGGCGAAGGATACCTTCTCGTCGATGTAGAGGCCCTCGATTTGGTGGAAGATGCAGTGTGCACGGGCCGAGATGGCCTCGTTGCGGAACACCCTGCCGGGGCAAATTACGCGGATGGGAGGCCTTTGACGCTCCATTGTGCGTACCTGAATGGAGGAGGTGTGTGTGCGCAACAGCACATCGGGGTTTTTCTCAATGAAGAAGGTGTCCTGCATATCCCTTGCGGGGTGCTCGGGGGCGAAGTTAAGGGCGGAGAAGACGTGCCAATCGTCCTCAATCTCGGGGCCGTCGGCCACAGTGTAGCCCAGACGAGAGAATATCTCGCAAATCTCGTTGCGCACCAACGAAATGGGGTGCCTCGAACCCAGCTCCTCCTCGAAGGCGGGGCGAGTGAGGTCGCCACTCTCTGCCGCAGCAGCAGGAGCCTCTTCGGCAGCCTCTTTGAGGGCTGCGATACGCTCGTTGGCGCGAGTCTTAACGGCGTTGATTTTTTGGCCGAGCACTCGTTTCTCTTCGGAGGGTACGGTTTTGAACTCCTCCAATATGTCGTTCAACTCACCCTTACGGCCGAGGATTTTCACGCGAAACTCCTCAATTTCGGCAGCATTGGCGGGTTTGAATTCTTCAATTCGATTAAGCAGGTCGTTGATTTTTTCGATTAAAGCCATAATGTAATAAGTTTTTTAACCTACAAAATTAACAATAAAAGAGAATTGCATACAACAAAAAGAGCGTTTTTCTGCCAGAAAAACGCTCTTTTCCCAAAAAACACCACTTTGTGGTGGGGTTAGTTTGCTTTTGTGGGCTTCACAAAGAGGCAGGCCACGCCTGCTCCGACGAGTGCAATGGGCAACACCAATTCCGTAAACGAGATGTGGATATTGAACACATCAATCAGCAGGCAGAAGGCTCCGATGCCCATCACAATACCTCCCGAGAGCCAATTCTTTGTGGCCAGCAGCCATCCTCCGGCAACCATCACACCCATCTGCCACGAAAACACAATGTCATAGACCTTCATTGGCAGCAGGGCGTTGTTGTAGCACAGCCACAACAGGCCCAGCACAATCATCGCCACGCCACCAAAGCGGTAGGCGGTAAGACGAATGTCGCTCATCTCCTTTTTCTTTTCCTCTTCTTTAATCACTTCCATAATCTAATGTTTTGTTTTTCAAGTTGTTAGTTTTGTCTGTCGGGGGTGTAGGGGAGGGCCTCTGCGGCTCTCTTGGCCGGGGATACACCAGTCGTTGTGATTGTGCGATGGGGTAGTTCGACCGTTGTGGTGCGCAGACACTCTCCATCGTTGAGCCTGTGTTCAATCTTTATGGTAACCTTTTGGTTTTTCAGAAGAGCTCTTTCCACCTCGTCCTCAACGTCTTCGAGTTGGTCTATGTGCTCTTCCAACACGGCCCATCGACTCAATCCGTCCACGCCGTCGAGGGTGAAAGTTGTCGAGTTGTCCCACTCATTCATACCGCTCCAAAAGTCGTCGTTGAGCTCAAAACTCCTTTCCAACTCCTCTTCCCAAGCCTCCAACTCCGCCTCCCATTGTTCGAAGCGGGCCTCCACTTGGTATCCCCAGAGAGCCCATTTGTCGGCGTTGCGCACAGTACCAATGCTGAGCCACACAAAGAAAATCAGCCACACCACCGCTGCCACGGCGAGTTTGCGCAGATTTATGGGCTTGCTGCGCAACAACGACAACACGACATCGCCAACGATGCCCATAAACAGCACAACCACCGCACACACAAGGCCGGCAAAGAGAATGGGCGACATACCATCCATGCTAATAACACTTGATTCGAGTGTGCCCATAACCATCAGCGTAATAAAACTAATCAGGATGGCAAGTGCGGCCAAAATCCAACCCACAAAAAAGAAACCCAGAAGAATCTTGCCACACACGACGACAATGCGTCCGAGGGTGTGGAGTGGGGTAGTGGTGGTGTCGCCACCATTGCTTGACTGTTCCGACTGCCGGGGTTGGGTGCTCGGGCTGTTGTTATCTTCAATAATCTCCATAGTTGTAGTTCTGATGTTTGTGTTTATTGGCTGTCCTCGGTGGGAGCACAACCGCGAATTTGGCCAATCTGCCCCACCAGCGAGTCCCACGACTCGTCAAGTTGGCGCAGGGCCTCCCTGCCCTCGACCGTGAGGGAGTAGTATTTGCGTGGCGGGCCCTGAGGCGACTCCTCCCAGCGGTAGGCGAGGATGCCCTGATTTTTCAGGCGCGTGAGAATGGGGTAGATTGTTCCCTCCACCACAATCATCTCGGCCTCTTTCAGCTCCGCAATAATCTTCGGAGCATAGGAGTCCTCGCGAGAGAGTATGGAGAGGATGCAGTACTCCAATATTCCCTTGCGCATCTGCGCCTTTGCGTTGTCGATGTCTATTGCCATAAATTTCGGTGTTTCAATCCGTTACTTGCGCTCCGGAATCAGCAACCACATAATCAGATAGGGCAGCACCACGGGCATCATCGGCACGAAAAACAGCACGGCAATAACCACACGGATAAGGGTGGGGTCCACGTTCCAATATTCGGCCAAACCGCCACACACGCCACCGAGCATACGGTTGCGGCTGCGATAGAGTTTCTTGGGTTGTTCGTTCATCACTTCCATAATTGTCTTGTTTGTTAAGTTGTGTTTCTATGTTGATGTTGGGGGTTATTTCTCGTTCTTGTTAAGGATGATGAGCGCCGCAATAACACCCGGCACCCACCCGGCTGCGGTGAGTAGAAGGGTGATTAAAAACGAGCCACAGCCTCGACCGATAACGGCCAACGGAGGAAAAATGATTGCTAAAAGCACTTGCCAAAAAGTCATAATATTCTCCTTTCTTTTCTCTATTTATCCCTTTCTTCCATTGGGAGGAACGCCCACAAAATGATGTAAATCCACAGGCTAAGGCCTCCAAATATCACAAGCAGCAAAGTTGCAATACGCAACAAGGTGGGGTCGATGTTGGTAAACTTGGCAATACCTCCACACACACCTCCGATAACCTTGTCGTTTCTGCTGCGCAAGAGCCTCTTGATGGTGTTCTCTTCGTCGGGCTTGCGAGTGGGTTCTTTGAGCTCTCCAAAATCTTCGGGGCGGCCGATGGTCTCCTGCGCGCGACGTACCATATAGGTATCGACCACATTGGCAGGATTCCCAATCCATCCGCTGAAAAGGTCTGCAATGCGCATCTCAACGTCGTAGAGCACCTCCTTGCGGGCCGACTCCTCGCAACGAGCGGCAATATCATCGAGGTAGTCGCCCAAAATTCTGTGAGCATCGCCCTCGATTGTAAACACGGTTTGACCGATTTTGACTTTAAGTGTTTTGTTCACTGTCGTAAAAGTATTAGAGTGTTTTGCAATGCAAATATATGAAAATATTTTAGTACTTTGCAATACATAGTACTATATTTTTTCACACCCAACACCCCGTTTTTCTTGCTCGTGGTGGGTAAGTGGTTGGTTTTTAACTCATTGTGAGCGCAAAAAAGTTGAGTGTGATTTGGTCTTCAATTTGGGTAAGGCATTTGTTTCTTTGTGGAGCGAAGGGCAGAGAGGGGGCCAATGGTTTCTCAACGGTTTTTCGAAAAAATGAAAGTCCGGCCTATTTGATATGGTGGTTGGAGGTGCGAGTCTGTGGTCTGCCGACCGCACAAAAAAACGAGGCACCGTTATCACAATCGGATGCCCCGTTAGCCCGTCGGAGGTAGATATTAAAGGGAGAAACACTTCGAAGCCTCTCGCTAAATTTAGCAAACACACGCACAATAAGCTTCTACTGGGAAGTACCCCCGACAGAAATCATAGTATATTTTGACGCATTTTTCGTGTCGTCTTCACACATAAGATGCACAACCCATCCCAAAAGTTGCATCCCCCACAAAAAATTTTTTTTTGATTTTTTTTGGCGGGGAGTTTTTTTCTTTTTTAACACCCGCAAACAATGGGGTAATGCCCACAAACAAAGGGGATTTAACAACCTCGCTCAAAGGGGGTAATAATCGCAAACAAAGGGGAGTTGTCCGTGTGTCAACCGCTTGCTCACGGATACACAAAAAAGGTTGGGAGTCCCCAACCTTTTTTGTGTCTGCGATGCTCGACAGCATCCTATTCTACGCCCCCCCCTCGCAGGTTACTTCTGCACAGGGAAGAATGTTACCGTCAGTTTCTTTTCGGCACCACACCAAGCATTATCCACCGTCAAGGTGAGGCCATTGGGTTGGATGGTGTAGTTTTGCGAGGAGGATGGTGCAAGGAGTGTTTCGCGTCCGCCTTTGGTTTTCAACACAAAGGGGAGCGAACTCTTGTTCACAAGCCTGACAAGTTGAGAGCCATTGTCGTTGGTGCGCACAATCTCCACATCCACACACGCCTCAAAGAGCGGTTTGAGCCACTTCTCCTCGCCGGCCAAAGTGCCATAGGAGTATGCGACGGTGCGGTGGTCGAGGAGCGCCTCTCGGATGGCCTCTTCGGACAGCTCGTTGGCCATAATCATCGTGAAGTTGCGAATTTCGCCATTATAAACCTCGGCGATGGTGCCGTGGATATCGGTATTTGCCGAGACGAAAAAGCCCAAATTGATGGCGCGGTCGATGGCCTTGGGGTAGAACTCGTTGTTGTTCATCACCTCGATACCGTCAATCAGCCCTTCGCTGTAAATCCTATCCTCAAAGGCGTGAGTGTCAAGGCTTGCACGACGCCAACCGGGGTGGTTGTGCATAATGATTGCGCCCTGTGCGCGTGCGTTGCGGATGGCAACCTCGGGGTCTTTGTCGTTGATGGTGTTGTTGTCGGTGGTAAAGAGTGCGTTAAAGTGGCCGTAGGTGGCAGGGTCGCGAGAAATCTCTATGCCACGAACAAGAAGCAAACCGGCCCTTTCGGCGGCCTTAACCGAGGAGTTGTGGGGCAGATTGTAGTCGATCTTGTCGCTCACAACACCCTTGGGATGTTTCTCGCCCTCTGGGACGTGTCCTTTGAGGAAGGCAAGCATATCGTTGGCATACTTGCGACTCTCGAAGTGGTCGGTAATAGCCAGAATATCAAGACCATCAGCAAAGGCTTCCCTCACTCGCACTTCGGGCAGAACGTGTCCGTCGGAGTACATTGTGTGGGTGTGCAGGTCGGCCTTATAGACTTTGTAGCCCTCCACATTAGGGATGATAATCTCTTTGCGCGGCGATTGTTTTTTCACCACGGGGCGCAACATATCCACATTGCCCCCGTCCTGATAGTGATACTGTGCGCTTGCTCCAATGGGAAGGAGCGCAATGAGTGCAAGTAAAAAGAGTCCTCTTTTCATTGGTTTGTTGGTTTTGTAGTTGTGTTTATAAAAGTTGGTGCACTTTGTACCTACTCGTCGAGATTACAGGTGGACAAAAACTCCGCCACCGCCTTTTTGTAGTTCTCGATGGTTTCGCGTAGCGACACAAACGACTTGCCCCCCGCAGCGTTCTTGTGGCCGCCACCACCAAAGTACTTGCGTGCAAAGACATTCACATCCACCTCGTCGCCACGAGAGCGCAACGATACGCGTATGAACTTGCGGGTTTCGATGAACATCGCCGAAATCTTCACCCCCACAATCGTCAGAGGGTAGTTCACAAAGCCTTCGCTATCACCGAGTTGGAAGTTGTGCCTGCGCATCTCCCTCTCCGAGAGGCTGAGGTATGCAGCCCTGCCATTCTCCAAAAGCTCCATCTTGTGGCATAGTGAGTAGCCCAGCAGGCGTACTCGGTCGGCCGAGTAGGAATTATAGACCGCCGTGTTCACCTTCGGGATGTCCAAACCTCGCTCCAACAGCACCGCTACCGCACGCATAAGGTCGGGAGTGAGGGTGCTGAATGCAAAATTGCCCGTGTCGGTCATAATGCCGGCATAGAGGTTTTCGGCTATGGAGGTGGTTATCGCCTCGGTACCATTCAAGTGCTCAATCAGCTTGTAGGTCAGAAAAGCTGTCGAGCAGAGTTCGGGGTGGGAGAACGTCAGTGCGTAGTCGGTGGGAGGAGAGAGGTGGTGGTCGATGAGGATGCGGGGAGCTGTGGTGTTGGCCTCAATCGCCTCGGTGAGTGTGTCGAGGCGGTCAATCTTGTTGAGGTCCATAATGAAAACCAACTCCGCAGCGGCAACCTCCGCAGCGGCAACCTCGGGTTTTTCCTTTGCAACAATCACATTATCAATGCCCTGCATCCATCCCAAGAACGACGGGTAGCGGTTGGGCACAAGGCACGAAACACTGTGGCCGAGCCTCGTGAGAACTTCGGCCCACGCCAGCGAAGAGCCAACAGCGTCGCCATCGGGATTGGTGTGTGTAACGACCGCAATGCGCTTTGGTGCGCCAGCCAAAAACTCTTTGAGCTTGGCTATCTTGTTCGAAAATTCCTGCATATCGCTAACAAAGATATAAAAAACATTTGGAAAACACCCAAATTGATTGTAGAATTCAAAAAAATATAATTACCTTTATGGGCTCTTTGACGAGTAACAACTGAAAACTAACATAAACAACACTACAACTTATGAAAACTTATCAGGTAAAAGACCTCCGCAATGTCGCTATCGTTGGCGGTGCGGGCGCAGGCAAGACCACTCTTGCCGAAGCACTTGCTTTCGAAAGCAAAATTATTGACCGTAAGGGCTCTGTGGATGCAGGCAACTCCCTCTCGGACAACACCGAGTTGGAACAGCAGCAGAAACGCAGTATCTATCCCACGGTACTCTTCACCGAGTTCCAGAACCACAAGTTCAATTTCATCGACACCCCCGGTGTGGACGACCTTTGTGGTGGCGAGTTTGCAGCCTACAAGGTGTGCAACCTTGCAGCCCTCGTAATCAGCCACAACGGTTTCGATGTTGGTAGCGAGATTCACAGCCGCTATGCCGCACAGGCCAAGATGCCCGTTGTAGGCTTGGTAAGCCAGCTCGACCGTGAGAATGCCAACTGGGAGCAGATTTACGACTCCTTGAAGAGCAACTCGCCCATTATGCCCGTAATCGTTCAGTATCCCGTCAACGCAGGCGCAGGTTTCGATGCCATCGTGGACGTTCTGACTATGAAGATGTACAAGGCTAAGGACGAGAACGGCAATGTTGAGATTCTCGACATCCCCGCATCGGAGGCCGACCGTGCAGAGGAGTTCCACTCGGCTCTGTTGGAGGCTGCCGCCATCAACGACGAGGCCTTGATGGAGAAATTCTTTGAGACCAACGACCTCACCCCCGATGAGATTCGTCAGGGTTTGAGGGATGGTGTTGCAGGCAGGGACTTTATGCCCATTTTCTGCTGCTCGGCAAAGAAGAGCTTTGGTATCAAACGCTTCTTGGAGTTCATCATCAACGTACTTCCCAACCCCGCACAGGCCAAGGCTATGACCGATGTTGAGGGTAACGATGTTGTTGCAGACGAGAACAAACCCACCTCAATCTTTGTGTTCCGCAGCGCAGTGGAGCAGCACGTGGGCGAGGTTAGCTACTTCCGCGTAGTTACCGGTAAGTTGACCGAGGGTATGGAGCTTACCAACCCCCGCAATGGCAACAAAGAGAAGATTTCCCAAATCTTTGCTTGCGCAGGTAAGAACCGTATCAAAGTTACCGAGATGTGCGCCGGCGACATCGGTTGTACCGTGAAACTCAAAGGCACCAAGGCTAACGACACTCTGGGCGCAGGTGATGTTGCCGAAATTTCGGCCATCAACTTCCCCGCTCCTCGCTACCGTGCAGCCATCAAGGCCACCGACCAGAACAACGAGGAGAAATTGGGCGAGATTCTCAACCGTATCAAACAGGAGGATTTGACCTACAAGGTGGAGTACTCGAAAGAGCTCAAACAGACCATCGTTCAGGGTCAGGGCGAAACCCACATCAACCTGCTGAAAACCCTTGTGGCTGCGCAGAAGATTGATGTTGAGTTCTCGGCTCCCAAGATTCCCTATCGCGAGACCATCACCAAAGTTGCTGCTGCCAACTACCGCCACAAGAAACAGTCGGGTGGTTCGGGCCAGTTCGGTGAGGTTCACATGATTGTTGAGCCCTACTATGAGGGTATGCCCGAGCCCGGCAAGTATAAAGTTGACGGTCGCGACCTCATCGTTAACATCAAAGGCAAAGAGGAGTACACTCTCGATTGGGGTGGTAAACTCATCTACTGCAACGCTATCGTTGGTGGTGCTATCGACGCTCGCTTTATGCCTGCCATCTTGAAAGGTATCAAGGATAAACTCAACGAGGGTCCTCTGCCCGGTTCGTATGCTCGCGACATCCGCGTTATCATCTACGATGGTAAGATGCACCCCGTAGATTCGAATGAGATTTCGTTCGTATTGGCTGCTCGCAACGCCTTCAAGGAGGCCTTCCGCAACGCAGGTCCCAAGATTTTGGAGCCCATCTATGACGTACAGGTATTCGTACCCAGCGAGAATATGGGTGATATTATGAGCGACCTCAATGGCCGTAGGGCAACCATTATGGGTATGAACGCCGAGGGTAAATATAGCCGCTTGGATGCCAAAGTGCCTCTGGCAGAGCTGTATCGCTACTCGACCACTCTGAGTGCTCTGACTTTGGGCCGTGCTTCCTACACTATGCAGTTTGCCTCCTACGAGCAGGTACCTGCCGATGTTCAGGACAAGCTGTTGAAGGCTTACCAAGAGGAAGAGAAAGACGAGTAAAAAACGCATATTGCGGGCTAATTTTGCACCGCACTGCGATAAGCGGGTCCTCATTTGCGAAAGCAAACTGCGGGCCCGCTTTCTTGTTTGGCACAAAATTCCCCTCGCTCTCTGCGTTTTTATCGCTTTCAAACGCCTGATAGCACCGCAACCAAAAAACACAAAACGGCCTGTGGCCGCTCCTCATTTACGTCAGTAAACTGCGGAGGGGGTTTCTTGTATTCCTTGCACTTGCCTCGCACTATGCGTTTTTGGTGCTTCCAAACGCCTGATAGCCCCGCCGCCAAAATGGGGGAAGCGTGATTCTGACGCCCTTGCACTTGCCTCGCACTATGCGTTTTTGGTGCTTCCAAACGCCTG
>JAZNNC010000026.1:0-3131 GCA_045580045.1 Tidjanibacter sp. | reverse complement strand
CTACCTTGTCTTCCTAAGACCGCTTGGCCTCCGACTTCCTTAAAACGGCGTATGCGACGCAGATAGGCCACATCACCATTGGCAATGAAGGCCGCTTTGGCATCCTCATCACGCTCGGTGTAGTGGTAGTTGTTTTTGACCACCATTACCATATCGCCCGAGTCAATCTCCTCCTCGGCAAAGAGTACCCGCCCACGAATGCCTTGATTGAAATGAACCGCACGCTTGTTGCTGCGAGTAATGACGATGACCTCCTCCTTGCCATAACGCGAGTAACACTCCTCCACCTTTTCCAGAAAATCGCCTCCCTTGATTGCCTGAAAGTCGGGGTAACTCATATCAAAGAGTGGCGTTTCGTAGATGCGATTTTCAATCATTTGGCGCACCATCGTAGCGTTGAAAAGTATGCCGCTCTGCTGTTCCTGACGTACCACTTCGTCGAGTGTGTTGTAACTCACAGGGCCATAGAGAGCCATCTTCTGCGGATTGAGCGCAGGTGATAGGTCGTGGCCTACGGGTGGCAACTGTGCCGAGTCGCCCACGAACATTATCCTACACCTCTGTCCCTGACGAACATACTCAAACAAGTCGTCCAAGAGCGAGCCGGAACCGAAGATGGAACCCTCCTCGGAGTAGTCGGCAATCATCGAAGCTTCGTCCACGATGAAACAAGCATCTTTTTCGCGGTTGAAGTTGAGGTCGAATTTGCTGTCGAGCGAAGTGGAAGTGCGCTCGCGATATATGCGTTTGTGTATGGTGTAGGCGGGGGTTGAATCGGTGTGGTTGGATAGCACTTTTGCGGCACGGCCGGTGGGTGCAAGTAAAATGGGCTTGATTTTTAGCTCTTTGAGCACCTCCACAAAGGCCGCAATGAGGGTTGTTTTACCCGTTCCGGCATAGCCATTGAGGATGAAAATACGCTCATAATCTTCGTCCGAAACCCACTCGGATAAAGATTCTATTATTTTTTTTTGCCCAAAAGTTGGAGTAAACGCAAATTTGCCGTAAATTTGGGACGCAATGTGTGCATTAAGCATATTTTGTTCGTTTTTTACGCTACAAACTTAATATTAAAAATAGAAATGAAAAAGACCATTACTCAAATCGTTCTCGCAATTGTTGTTGTAGTTTTGGCTTATGTGCTCTACGACAGCATTATGACTCCTGTGCGTTTTGATGAAACAAGACTTGCTCGCGAAAAGGCAGTCATCGAGCGTATCAGCGACATCCGCTCGGCACAGCGTGGCTACAAACAGGTGTATGGTAAATACACCGGCTCGTTCGACACCCTCATCAACTTCGTCCTCACGGCAGAGATGGAGTTTGAGCGCCAGTTGGTATCGTCGGATGACTCGGTAGGTTTGGCAAAACTGAAAAAGGCTCGTAAGAAAAACATCGAGAAATTCACCGTTAAGGCCATCGATACCGTGTTTGGTGCCAAGAAACTCACCCCTGCACAGATTGAGCAGCTCCGTTATGTTCCCTTCTCGGCACAGGCTAATGGAGGCGAGGTTAAGGAGTTCATTATGGGCGCAGGCGTTGTTGAGGTGGGTAATGTGAAGATTCCCGTATTCGAGGCAAGAGCACCTTACAAGATGTTCCTTCTCGACTTGAACGAGCAGTTGCTTATCAACCTCATTGACGAGCAGAAAAATGTGCTCTATAAGTACCCCGGTATCAAGGTAGGCGACCTTAATCAGGCAACCAACGATGCTGGTAACTGGGAGTAGGAAACGAGATTCCGACACACAAAAGGGATTGTCCATCTGGCTCAGGCAGGGTGGACAATCTTTTTATGAGCCGTTGTCTGCACAATCCTTGCAGGATGCCACAAAGATACGAGTGGTTGTGGAGGGTGCCAATTGCGCCACTTTCCCCAAGGCGTTGACCGAGAGTGTTGATGTGGAGGGACTCCTCGCAACGGTTGGTGTGAGTGTTGCGGAATGTGAGGATGTGATAGTGTGTTGCAACGATGGCCCTGTGAGCTATGCGCTGACGGTGTTCAAGGAGGATGTCGATGCGATACGTGGGGTGCTGCCCGAAGGCGTTGAGGTAGCGTTTACCACTCCGCTTGCGGCTTCGGTACGTAGGGCTGTGGTTGGGAGCCGCCGTTCCAAGACATTGGCTCTCCAATTTGGTCGCGAGGAGGTGTATGTGGCGCTGAGTGTGGATGGCGCACTCGCCTTTGCCGACGTGGTGATGATGGACGGTGAGGAGGAACTGCTGCGCTTTATGGCAGTGCTCAACGAGGATTTCGACTTGCGCAAGGCCGATATATTGGTGTCCGGTATAGAGGCTAAACAACGCACCAAACTACTCGGTCGCTACTTCCGCCATTGTAAGTGGGAGAAGGATTGGGCCGATGTGTATAATAAATAGGTATAGAGAGAAGAAGGAATAGAGAGGAGAGATGCGTATCATCAGTGGCAAATATCGAGGCAGAACCATTGTGCCTCCACGCAACCTGCGAGCGAGGCCCACAACCGACTTTGCGAAGGAGAATTTGTTTAATGTTCTGGGCAATTTGGTGGACTTTGAGGAGATTGATGTGTTGGATTTGTTTTCCGGCACCGGCTCCATCAGCTATGAGTTTTGCTCGCGAGGAGCGAAGAGTGTTACGAGTGTGGAGGTCAATTCGGTGCACAATGCGTTTATCCGTAAGACGGCACGTGAGTTGGGCTTTGCGAATCTGTATGCCACCCACGCCAATGTGTTTCTCTATTTGAAGAGTTGCAGCAAACAGTTTGACCTGATATTCTCGGATGCGCCCTACGATTTGGAGGGTAGCGAGGAGGTTATCGACTTGGTGTTGGGCCGAGAGTTGCTGCGCGAGGATGGATTTTTGGTTTTTGAGCACTCGAAGGACAAAAGTTTTACGGAACATCCTAATTTTTGGCAATCAAGGAGTTACGGAAGTGTTCAGTTTACGTTTTTCAAAAAAAAGTAAAAAAGCGCGAAAAAAAATGTTTAATAGTTTGCAGAAATAAAAATTTGTACTACTTTTGTACCGCTTTAAGCAAAACACGGTGTGGTAGTTCAGCTGGTTAGAATACCTGCCTGTCACGCAGGGGGTCGCGGGTTCGAGTCCCGTCCATACCGCAAAAGGCCGAGAGTCGCAAGACTTTCGGCTT
>JAZNNC010000025.1:0-125502 GCA_045580045.1 Tidjanibacter sp. | reverse complement strand
TCGGGCTGTTCGCATCCACCCACACCACCTTCGGGCTGCTGTTGTTTCTCGTAATCAGTATTGTTGTTGTTCTCAGTCATTTTCAATTTTCAATTAACCCACCTTTGGTGGCTTTTAGTTGCTCTCGCTCGGCACAGGCGTGGCCTGTTTTGTGTAGATGTTAGGTCTGCACACCTTTGAGCCTTTGGATGCAGTCAAGCACCCTCTGCTCTCGCTTACTCGCAACTTTCTCAATTCTCAATTCTCAATTTTGATATTCTCTCTACTCCTCGCTCTCGTAGTGTGTGGCGGGGGCATCGGCCCAGAGTTGCTCCAAACGATAGTACTCCCTCAGGGGGGTGAGGAAGATGTGGACCATCACGTCCACATAGTCGATGGCAATCCACGCAGCGTTGGTTTTACCCTCCACCCTGCGGGGTTTTTCGCCGAGTTTCTCTTCCAATTCCTCCACGATACCGTCGGCAATGGCGTCCACCTGTGTTGTGGAGTCGGCATTACAAATCACGAAGGCATCGCAAATGGTGCCTTCCAATTTGGTCAGGTCGAGAGATACGATGTTGTGGCCTTTTTTGTCTTGAATGGCCCCAACGATGTTGTCGATAAGTTTCTGCATATTCGTTTTTGTGTTGTTATAATCCTGTTTGGCCCTCTGTTTTTTAGGGGTTTTATCTTACAAAGATAAGATAAATCTTCCTAAATCCATCCGGAGGGAGCGGAATTTTTCTTCACCACCTCCACGATTGTTTCTCGTAGTGCCCCCACAATGCTCTCTTTGGCGTATGTGCGCCTCACGCCGATTACTATTTTTCGACTTGCTGCGCCCTTTGCGAGAGTCTTCACTCTGCTGCGTGCGCTCTCCGAGAGGTAGGCTATGGCCATCTCCGGAATGACTGTTATCATATCCGTAGAGTCCACAATCCTCATCAGCGTTTCGAGTGAGCCGCTCTGGAAGGAGTAGGGGTGCTCCTGCTGGCTGTTTCGTCCGCAGAGCTCCAACACTTGGTCGCGCAGGCAGTGTCCCTCGGCCAACAGCAATAGGTCTTTGTGTGCAATATCCTCGATGCGCAGATTGGTGCGTGCAAAGAGCGGATTGTTGGGCGACACGTAGGCGTAGAAACGGTCGTCGAAGAGTTCGTGTTCGGTGATGCGATCGGGGCAGGTACCGCCTGCGAGTATGGCGGCGTCCAACTCGTCCTTATCGATTGCTTTGATAATCTCGGGGGTTGTCATCTCCCTTATCTCCAACTCCACTTTGGGGTATTTGTCGGCAAACGTTTGCAACACTTGCGGAAGCAGATAGGGTGCAATGGTGGGGATTACGCCAAGTCGCATCTTACCCGTTACACTGCCCCTGAGTTCCTCCACACACTCTTTGACGTTGTTGTAGGCGAGCAGGGCCTCTTTGGCCTTCTCGATGACGATGGCTCCCACTTGTGTCGGCACCACGGGTTTCTTTGTGCGGTCGAGTAGAATCACTCCGAGCTCCTCTTCGAGGTTTTTGATTTGCATACTCAGCGAGGGCTGTGTTACGAAACACAATTCGCTTGCTTTGGAAAAACTACCACAACTTGCCACGGCAAGCAGATATTCGAGTTGGATTATAGTCATAACTTATAAATTTTCGCAAAGTTATAAAATTTTTCCGTCCGCCAATGCACGACGGACGGAAAAAAGTCAACCGACCAACGTCAACCGTCAACCGTCTTACATACCCCTCAGTCCTTCGGACAGCTCCTGCTCGGCGAGGCCGCCGAGCGCAATTACGACCACCCCTCCCTTACCTCCCCTTTCGTAGGGGAGGAGTAATTCTCAATTCTCCATTCTCAATTCTCCATTCCCTCCTACTGCTTGTGGATGAGTTCCACGCTGCGACGGATGAAAGCGTTGAGGCTCTCGCCTTTGAGCATACCGTTGGAGAGCAACGCAAGGTCAACGAGTTGTTTTACAAGCACATTCTTCTTGCCTTCGCCACGCAACAGCTCGGTGCGGTTTGCACGAAGCGAGTCGATTTTCTTTTCGAGGTCTTCGCGGTGGTTGCGCTCTTCGGTGGTGATTTCCTCCTCTTTTTTGTCTTTGAGGAGGGTGTTGAGGTTGGCGAGTTGCCCCTCGGCGGCGGCAATTTTCTTGTCGGCCGATGCAACCTTGTCGCCACACTCCTTCTCCACATCGCCGAGGATTTCGGCCACAAGGGGGTGGTTGCCGTTGACGGCAATGGTGTAGGCATCGGGCATCTGTGCATAGAATTGGCTCATACCTCCACCGCTGATTTGTGCCATCTCTTTCATACGCCTCATAAACTCGTCGCGAGTGATGGTTACGGGCACTTCGGTAGGCTCCATCGACTCGAAGGCGATGTTGTAGTGAATCTTCTCGTCGGTGGGCAGCTGGCTCTCAAATACGGGACGCAACAACTCCTGCTGGGCTGTTGTGAGTGCCATTTTGAGGTCGTTCTCCTTTTGGATGAGCTTTTCTACCACGTTGGAGTCAACCCTCACGAAAGATGTCTTTTCGTTTTTGCTCTCCACCCAGTTGATGAAGTGGCTGTCGAGCGGGCCGTCCATCAGGAGCACGTCGTAGCCTTTGGCTTTGGCGGCCTCCACGAAACTATATTTTTCCTCCACGCTATCGGCATAGAGATAGACGAGGGTACCATTCTTGTCGGTCTGGTTGTCCTTGATGAGTGTGCGGTACTCTTCGAAGGTGAAATATTTACCCTCCGAGTTCTTCAACAACACAAAGTTCTGTGCCTTCTCGGCAAACTTCTCGTCGGTAACGATACCATACTCGATGAAGATTTTCAGGTCGTCCCACTTGCTCTCAAACTCGGGCCTCATTGTGTTGAACAACTCCTGCAAACGGTCGCCCACCTTGCGGGTGATGTAGCCGGAGATTTTCTTCACATTGCTGTCGCTTTGGAGATAACTCCTCGACACGTTCAGAGGGATGTCGGGCGAGTCGATAACGCCGTGCAACAGAGTGAGATACTCGGGCACGATACCTTCCACCGAGTCGGTAACGAATACCTGATTGCAGTAGAGTTGGATGCGGTTTTTCTGCACCTCAAAGTTGTTTCTGATTTTTGGGAAATAGAGGATACCCGTGAGGTTGAAGGGGTAATCTATGTTGAGGTGGATGCTGAACAGAGGCTCCTCGGCGGTGGGGTAGAGTGCCGCATAGAAATCCTTGTACTGCTCCTCGGTGATGTCGTTGGGCTTGCGTGTCCAGAGGGGGTCGGTGTCGTTGATGATGTTGTCCTCGTCGGTATCCACATACTTACCGTCCTTCCACTCCTGCTTCTTGCCACACACAATCTCCACGGGCAGGAAGCGGCAGTATTTGCGCAACATATCCTCAATACGCCCCTTGTCGGCAAACTCCATAGCATCCTCCGAGAGGTGCATAATGATATCGGTACCACGCTCCCTCTTGGTGTCGCTCTCGGCGAGGGTGTACTCGGGTGTGCCGTCGCAGCTCCACAACATTGTGGGCTCTTCGAGGTGGTAGCTTTGGGTGCGGATTTCCACCTTGTCGCTCACCATAAACGACGAGTAGAAGCCCAGACCGAAGTGGCCGATGATGGCTTGGTCTTTGTATTTGGCCATAAACTCCTCGGCCGAGGAGAAGGCTATCTGGTTGATGTAACGGTCTATTTCGTCGGCAGTCATACCGATACCGCTGTCGGACACGGTGAGTGTGCGTGCCTCTTTGTCCACGCTCACCCTCACCTTCAATTCGCCCAGCTCGCCCTGAAATACGCCGCTACCGGCAAGGGTACGTAGTTTCTGGGTTGCGTCAACGGCATTTGCCACGATTTCGCGTAGGAAAATCTCGTGGTCCGAATAGAGAAATTTCTTGATTACGGGGAAGATGTTCTCGGTTGTTACCCCAATGGTTCCGTTTTTCATACTCTTTTAATTGTCTAACGTCTAACGTCAAACGTCCAACGTCGGTGATTATTATGTTGTTTTGTTAATTGTTTGCCTTTGTCCTACGGAACCACAAGGGAGCAAACAGTGTGCCACCACCCAAAGGCTGACACTTTGGCAGACTTCTGACACGTTTTTCTGCCACAAAAGAGTTGGGAACTGACTATTTGTGCATGTGGCTGAACAGGTGCCACAATACGACACCACCCGTTACGGCCACGTTGAGCGAGTGTTTGGTGCCCACCTGCGGAATCTCTATGGCGCCATCGCAAACATCTACCACCTCTTGGGCCACTCCGTCCACCTCGTTGCCGAAGACGAGCGCATATTTCTTGCCCTCTTGTGGAGTGAAGTCGCCCAGCATTACCGAGCCTTCCACCTGCTCTACTGCCCACACCTCATACCCCTCGGCTTTGAGTGTTTCCACGGCGGCGAGGGTGGTGGGGTAGTGTTGCCAACCCACGGTGAGTTCGGCGCCGAGGGCGGTTTTGTGTATCTCCTTTTGGGGAGGCGTGGCGGTTATGCCACACAATGCGAGTCCCTCTGTACCAAAGGCATCGGAGGTGCGGAAGAATGCGCCCACGTTGCCTGCCGAGCGCACATTGTCGAGTATGGCCACGAGGGGAGTTTTGTCCATTGCCTTGAACTCCTCCACCGAGAGTCGCCCCATCTGTTGTTGTGTCAGTTTCTGCATATCTTTTTTAGTGGTCTATCGTCTATCGTCTAACGTCCAACGTCTTTTTTTCAATTAGTAATTAGTAAAGAGTAATTAGTAAATATTTTCTTTTTCTGCTCTTTCTGCCCTCAATTCTCAATTCTCAATTCTCAATTCCCTTTCTGCCCTTTTGAAAAATCAAATAAAAATAAAAACTGTGGTGTGAGTGTGTGTGATGAAAAAAATGTTTCGCCTCTTCGGAGGCAAACTCCATTATCATTATCATTTACATCATCATCTTCATTTTCATTATCATTATCATTTTCATTTTCATTAGCTTGGGCTTTGGCTATTCTCTTGGTCTAACCAACAATTGCTTTCGGTTATTCTGCTTTGCATCCCGTTCTCCTTTGCTTCCCGTTTGCTTTCGGTTTGCTTTCGGTTTGCTTTCGTTTTGCCTTCGTTTTGCCTTTCCGAGAGTATCTTTACACTCTTTTCTTGTAGGTTTCTCTATTGGTGTACTATTACTTGTTTTCTACGGACCTCTCCCGCCCGTTGGGCACCCTCCCCTAACCTAGGGGAGGGTTATTTGAAGGAGAATTGTTTTTGTTCTTCACCCCTTATTTACCCTCTCCTAAGTTAGGAGAGGGTGCCGAAGGCGGGTGAGGTCTGTTAATGTTTCATCTTCTTCTCGTCCAGCCTCTTGACAACCCTCTGGTAGATTACAAGCGCAATGGCGGCAACAGCAGCAATGGCGGCAAAGTAGTACCATATGTAGTGTGCATTAGCCGAGGCTGCGAGCCACTCTTCGTGGGTGGCAAAGCGGTTGGGGTCGGGGCAGTATTTATCCAACAGCCATCCCGACATCGCAAAGCCGACAAGAGTGCTTACGAACGACTCCAACTGTGCAAAACCAAGATAGAGTCCCTCCTCGCCTTTGGGCGATTGGAGCGAGAAATATTCCAAATAACGTGGCGAGATGAGAGCCTCGGCAAGTGCCTGAACAACAATGCCACACAGCATCATAAAGACCACGGGGTGAAGCCCTAATACGCTACCCGACAGCAGGTGGCCCGACGACATAATGAGTGCCGACAGAGGGATGATGCACATACCCAACATCATCGAGAAGAGTGCCGAGCGTTTGGAGAGTAGTTTGGTGAGGCCGTTGACGGTGAGGATGACCACCAGAGGGTTGAGCATTGTGTACCAACCGATGGTGCTGGCCTCGCCTGCCAGACGGATGACATACTTGGGCATTGTGGCGTAGAGCTGGTAATAGACAATCCAGAAGCCGCTGACAATCAGTATGAGAGCCACCAGACGCCCATTGCGGCAGAGTTTGCCGAAAGAGCGGAAGATGTGTCCCACGGTCTTGGTGGGGTCGGGCTGTGCCTTGTCGCTGCGGTAGAAGATGTAGATGGCTACGAGTGCCACGGCGGTCATCGCTACCGAGAACCAGTTGAGGTAGATGAGGCCCGTGTCGCCCAACGACCTACGCAGGGGGTCCACAAGGAACTTACCAGAGAAGGAGCCGATGTTAATCATTGCATAGAAGATTGCAAACCCTCGTGCGCGATTGCTCTCGTCGGTCTCTTTGGCCACACTGCCGCTGATGATGCCCTTGATGAACGAGCCGCCCACCATCAGCAGAATGAGCACCGGCACGATACCATAGCGATAGGGGCTGTCCACAAGGCCCGTAAAGACGGTCTTTTCGCCATAGCTCACAAGTCCTGCGCCCTCCAACATTGTGGGCAGCAGTGCCAATCCCGCATAGCCCACCGTGAGCAGCGAGAAGGCCAACAACATCGACTTGCGGAAACCAATGCGGTCGGCATAGGCACCCGTGAAGGGTGGTAGGAAATAGAGCAGCGAGGCGTAGAGTCCGCTGATGATACCCGCCTCTATGTCGCTGAATCCGAGAATGTTGCTCAGATATAGTGTGATGACCACAAACACACCATAGTAGGCTGCCCTCTCGAACATCTCGGCCACGTTGGCCACCCAGAAGGCGCGTGAAAATTTAGGTTTCTTCTCTTTCATTTTTTTGTCCAACGTCGATTTCAATTTTCAATTTTCAATTCTCAATTCTCAATTCTTGTACTCCCTTATCAACTTCTCCACCAACAGTGGTGTACCTTCGGCCGAGCGCATTGGGACGTACTCTTTGAGGTTGCGTATGCCGTGGCCTGCGGGCAGGTGTGGGTCCACAAGAAACACCGGCACCTCGGGCCTCACATACCTCACCAACGAGGCGGCAGGATAGACCGCCAGCGAACTACCCACCACAACCATCAGGTCGGCCTCGGCGGCAATCTCTGTGGCCCTGTCGAAGTTGGGCACGCTCTCGCCAAAGAATACGATGTGTGGGCGCAGCAGTGCACCATCGGGGCCCACTGCATCAAGAGGTTGCTCCCACGTGTCGATGGGTACAATGAGGTTGGGGTCGCGCTCGCTGCGCAGTTTCATAACCTCGCCGTGGAGGTGCAACACGCGACTGCTGCCGGCTCTTTCGTGCAGGTTGTCGATGTTTTGTGTGATAACGTCCACGTCGAAGTGCTCCTCCAATGCGGCGATGGCGTAGTGGCCTGCGTTGGGCTCCTTGCTTATCACCTCTCGGCGGCGCATATTGTAGAACTCCACCACCTGTGCTCTGTTGCGCACAAGTGCTTCTGGGGTGCACACGTCCTCGATGCGGTAGTTGGCCCACAGGCCGTCGCTATCCCTGAATGTGGCGATACCGCTGTCGGCACTCACTCCCGCACCCGTAAAAACTACTAATCTTTTCATAGGTTTGCAATGTGTTGTATGATGACTGCAAAGGTAGTAATATAAATGGAGAATTGAGAATTGAAAATTGAAAATTGAAAATTATTCCCCCTCTGAGTTAGAGGGGGTGGCCGAAGGCCGGGGGCGTCTGTTTCTCTCCCCTAAGTTAGGGGAGATGGCACAAAGTGCCAGAGAGGTCTGTTGTTTTTTGTCTAACGTCTAACGCCAATCGTCTAACGTTATTTTTTTTCTGCTCTTTCTGCCCTTTCTGCTCTTCTTGTGATTACGTCATTGCGAGCCACACAAGGTGGCTCTCCATCCTGTGATCACTTGGTGGGGGAGACTAAGATAAAAAAAGGAAAACTCGTGCCCGTATGAGTTGTTTTTCTGCTTCATCAAAGGCCTTATGTGAGTAAACTCCCACGGCCTTTAATAAAGCAGAAAAGCCACTTGCAAAGCAAGCGGCTTTCCCTTTTGTTATCTTGTCGGGGTGAAGTGATTCGAACACTCGACCCCCTGCTCCCAAAGCAGGTGCGCTAACCGGACTGCGCTACGCCCCGAACTTAAAGACACCGCAAAGATAGAGGTTTATTTTTGAAAAACAAGCGTTCGGCGGCGCAAAAATGAAATAACACACTTCGGCACGTGGCGCACAATGGGTGCCATTAGTCGGTTAATAACCCCCGGAACATAACGCACCTGTCCCCTATGCAAGGCCCTCAAACTGCCCTTTGCCACCTTCTGCGCACTCCACAGCACACCCCAACGCAGTGCCCTTCGTTGCCACTTCTCCGGTAGCCCATACAGGTCTGTGGCAACACCCGCAGGCATAACCGACAACACTTTCACGCCCCTCTCGCGCATCTCGTGGGCGAGCGCACGCGTGTACATATCAATATATCCCTTTGTGGCACCATACACCGCCAATCCGGGCCAAGCCATATTGGCAGCATAGGACGAAAGGTTCACAATCGCCCCGTGGCCTCTCTCGGCCATATTGGCCCCAAACCTACGGCTCAACTCCGTGGTGGAGACAATGTGCAGCTGTAACATCTTGTCAACCCGCTCCTGCTCCATTTTTGTCTGGTCGCAGTAGGCGAACATTCCGGCATTATTAACCAATAGGTCTATCCCCAATCCACGCCTACGGCACTCCTCATAGAGCCACCCTGCGCTGCCCTCTGCCGAGAGGTCGCACACCAAAGGAATGACCTCCGCAGCACCCTCCGCACGCAGGCGTTCTGCCACGGAATGGAGGAGCTCTTCTCCTCTGGCCACAATCACAAGCCTGCACTTTTGGTGGGCAAACTCTCTTGCAAAGGCCAGACCGATACCCTTTGTGGCGCCCGTAACGAGCACACACTCATAGTGTTTCTTTGCGTTCTGTTTCATAGTTGTAAACAAAATTACAAAAAATTTCCGAAAAGTGTTGCGGATTAAGAAAAAATGCCCTACCTTTGTGATATCAAAATGATATTATTTTGAAAAAACAAACTTTAACATTAACCCCTAACTAAAAACACAAAAACATTATGGAAAACAGAGAGTACAAATTTGGCGGTTTTAGGATGAATGGCTTTTTGGGCCTATTGATGAGCTTTGCGATTATGGGCGGCTCGGTGTGGGTGTTGTTGCAGAACCCCTACCATTGGCTCAACATTGTGGCCTTTATCATCATCCTGTTGGTAGGCTTCATTATGCTCTTTGGTCTGATGACAATGGAGCCCAACGAGGCACGTGCGATGGTCTTCTTTGGTAAGTATAAAGGTACTTTTACCGAGGAGGGTTTCTATTGGGTAAATCCCTTCTATACCCGCAAGAAGGTCTCCCTGCGTGCTCGTAACCTCAATGCCGACGCAATCAAGGTGAATGACAAGACCGGCAACCCGATTATGATTGGTCTTGTGGTGGTGTGGAAACTCAAAGACACCTACAAGGCACTCTTCGAGATAGACTCGCAGACTATGGCGGGTGCACAGGATGGTACCGGTGTTGCCACCGTTGGTAGTCGTATGAATGCTTTTGAGAGTTTTGTGCGTGTGCAGTCGGATGCTGCTCTGCGTCAGGTGGCCGGCCGCTATGCCTACGACACCAATGGTGATAGCGAGGAGCTTACTCTGCGTAGTGGTGCCGAGGAAATCAATGATTTTCTCAAAGAGACGCTCAATGAGCGACTCTCCATCGCAGGTATTGAGGCTGTGGAGGCCCGCATCAACTACCTCGCCTATGCTCCCGAAATTGCCGCAGTGATGTTGCGCCGTCAGCAGGCCGATGCAATCATCAGCGCAAGGGAGAAGATTGTGGACGGTGCTGTGGGTATGGTCAAGATGGCTCTGGATAAGTTGGCAGAGGAGGGCGTTGTGTCGCTCGACGAGGAGCGCAAGGCTGCAATGGTGAGCAACCTCCTTGTGGTGCTGTGTGCCGATGAGCAGGCCCAACCCGTGGTGAACACCGGAACGCTGTATAACTAATTCAAAATCACTCCCTAATGGCTTTATGGCAATAGGGGTGATAGGAATAGAAAAAAGAGAAAACCCTGCGTCAAAGGCGCACCTTAATTTTCCATTTTCCATTTTCCATTTCAAAAGTCGTTAGACGAAAAATTATGCCAAAGGAAAACACCACCAAAAATTTTGTGCTGCGAGTTGATAGCGACACGTGGGAGGCTCTCGAAAAGTGGGCAGCCGACGAGTTCCGCAGTGTCAACGGACAGTTGCAGTGGATAATTGCGGAGGCATTGCGCAAGAGTGGGCGAAAAAAGTAATCAAAAGGCAATAGATACTCCCCAATCCCCCAACAAAAAAAATATCAACAGCCCTCGGCCCACACCACACATTGGGCGGGCCGAGGGCAACACAAACCGAAAAATCACAAAGAGAAGATTAGTATGAAAAGGGCCGTAATATATTCCGTGGTGCTGTGTGCCGTCAGTTGGCTTGCAGCACTCGCTTTTTGCCACATAACGGGCTTCGATGGCACCCAAGCCGACATTGCCACTCGCAGCGCCTACACGCTGTTTGCCACCGCATATATGTTCCTACCCCTGTTGGTTGCCCTTGCGATGCAGCTCATCAGCAAGGACGACAAACCGTTTGACAACACTCTGGGGCTGCTGCGCTTCCGTCCTCGCTGGTCGTGGCTGGTGGGTGCGTTGTTGGTGCCCGCCACCGTGCTCCTTTGTGCTGCCGTTGCGATGCTCTTTGCCGAGCCTATGTCGTTGGCCGACACCTTGCGCTTGCAGATTGCTGCCACCCTCGGAGATACCCCTGCTGCGGCAGAGGCTATGGCCGAGATTGAGGCCGTACCCTCGTGGGTGATGGCTGTGGGCACCTTCATTTCGGGCCTGCTGGCCGGCTTCACGATCAATGCCGTTGCCGCCTTTGGCGAGGAGTATGGCTGGCGCAACTACCTTGTCGGTGCGCTGCGTGGCCACAAATTCCTGCCCGCATCGCTGTTTATTGGTGTAGTGTGGGGCATTTGGCACGCTCCGATGATTCTGCTTATGGGCCACAACTACCCCAACGACAGAGTGTTGGGCGTGGCGATGATGGTGGTGATGTGTGTGTTGCTCGGCGTGGTGGAACTCTACTTTGTGGTCAAGAGCGGCTCGGTGTGGCCCTCGGCCATCATCCACGGCACCTTCAATGCTTGCAGCGGTATGCTCCTGCTGTGGTACCCCACCGGTAGTGCAACCACAACGGGAATGACCGGTGTGGCCGGTATGGTGGCTCTGCTGACGGTGTGTGTAGCCCTATGGCTCTACGACCGCAGGCGTGAGCGCATCTTCACCTCAACCATCGAACAATCGTTGGGTGCAAAGGCAACCGACACCACAACCCTCTAATACTCTTTCCGCTTTTTCTGCCCTTTATTACCCTTTCAAAAAAACTCAAACACAATAAACTCCTATGGAACTTCTCTACCGCTATCGTCTGCATTGGGCCGATGTGGCTCTATTTATTGGCACCGCCGCACTGCTATTCGGCTTTGCCGTTTGGGGCTTTTGCAATCCCGACTACTTCGTGGGCGAGGACCGCTGTGCCCCCTACATTATGGCCGGCGTGGGTATGCTCACCGGCGCGCTCGTCGTCGTGGGTACCCCCAAGTGGGTGGGTATCACAAAGGAAGCCCTCCTTGTGCGCACCGCCACACGCACCCTGCGCTTCCCACTGCGAGAGATAGCCACCGCCGTCCCCTTTGAACACAAGAGCGCAAGGCGTGCCGCAGGAGTTCGCATCGGGGGCATAAGACTCTCGGTGGGCAAGTTCCACAACCCCACGCTCGGCAACTTCGAGATGATTACCACCGACACCGCCAATATGCTCCTGCTGACCACCCGCAAGGGGGCCAAAATCGTCATCAACTGCCCCCTGCAAAGGCTCACCAACCACCCCCATTGGAAAGCCTCACGACCATCAGGACAGGCGTAGGCAAGGCCCACCTCACTGCACTTACCCCCCCCTTTCCCAAAAAAAAGATTACGATTATGAAACAACGCTACCATTTCATCGACAACCTACGATGGGTAGTGGTGCTGCTTGTGCTCCTCTACCACGTATTCTACAACTACAACTCACTCGGCATATTCGGAGCCATTGGTGGCCCGGAGGGTAGCCGTGGGGCCGACATTGTGATGTACCCCATCTACCCGTGGTTTATGGTCTTGCTCTTTGCGCTTGCGGGCGCATCGAGCCGCTATGCTCTGCGTAGGCGCACCGCCAAGGAGTTCAGGCGTGAGCGCACCCGCAAGTTGCTCATTCCCTCCACCATAGGCCTCCTGCTCTTCGGCTGGGTGCTTGGCCTGCTCAATACCCACATTGCCACCGTATCGGGACATTTCCCTGCGGGCGACATTCCGCTACCCATAAGATACCTTATTTGGGTGGCAAGTGGCACGGGGCCGCTGTGGTTTCTGCAAGACCTCTTTCTCTACTCGCTCCTGCTGCTCCCCGCAAGGCGCATTGTGAGTGCCGAGCAGGTGGATGAGTGGCTCTCCAAACGCTCCGAGGGCACTTTGTGGGCACTTCTCGCCCTCATCGCTCCACTCCTCTGGGGCGTGGCGCAGAGCCAAATTGACACTCCCACGGCAGCGCAGGGGCTCCTGAACCTCTACCGCCCCGTGTTCTACTTTGTACCCTTCCTTATGGGCTACTATCTGCTCTCCTCCGAGCGCATCCACGACCTGCTGCGCAAAGGTGCGTGGTGGCTCGTTGGGGCTGCCGCAGTGTGCGCCACGGGCTTCACCGCCCACCGCTTTGGGCAAGACTACACCGCCCCCGAGGTGGTGCAAAGCCCCGACTACAACCTCTTTGCGTGGGTGGCAACCCTCGCCCTCGTGGGGCTCTTTGGGCGCACGGCCGACACCACGGGGCCCTTTGCGGAGTATATGAGACGCAGTAGTTTCGGGCTCTATGTGGTCCATATGACCGTATGCACAGCCCTCTGCTATTGGTTGCAGGGGTGTGGGCTCTCGGTGGTGGCCACCTATGCACTCGCAATAGTGGGCACCTTTGGTGGCTCCGTGGCCCTCTATGAGGTGCTGCACCGCATCCCCATCGTGCGCCGCTATGTCTTCGGCATCGTGCCCCGCTTACACACAAAAGAGTAATTAGTAAATTGCTTTGTTGCTCTCGGGTATCTTTTTTAATACCCGTGCCTTCCTGAAAATAATTCTCAATTCTCAATTCTCAATTCTCCATTCTCCATTCTCCATTCTCCATTCTCCATTCTCCATTCCCTTCCCGACCACCGCTCCCCTAAGTTAGGGGAGGTGGCCAAAGGCCGGAGGAGTGTTTTTTAGGGTTACATTTTGGCGCCAAATAGATAAAAAGTTCAAATTGATATAAGAATCTTTCAAAAGGGAATAGGTCTGTTTGAGGTTTAGAAGCGAATTGATACTTTTGACTCCGTCAAAACGAAAACCAAATTCAACAAAATTAAATCTTAAAAAAAAGACTTATGAAAAAGATTCTTTATGGCGCAGTGGCAATGCTTGCCGCTGTTGCAGTAATCGGTTGCGAGCCTGCAAACGAGACTCCCACTCCCACACCTGATCCCGATCCCACTCCCGGTGTGGAGACTATCACTGTTACCTACTCGCCCACCAGCGTTAACCTGCTCAATAAGGTAGGCGATAGTATGGAGGTTATGGTCAGCGAGTCCGACTTTACCGTTACTGTTCCCGCTGCCGACACTTGGTTGGAGGCTACCAAGAATGGTGTTTTTGTAACCTTCACCGTTAAGGAGCTGAACCCCACCACCGAGGTACGCACCTCCAATGTGGAGTTTGAGTTCAGCAAAGAGGGTGTTTCTCCCAAAAAACAGACCTATGTTGTAAGTCAGGAGGCAAATAAGGAAGAAGAGACAGTTAGCTCTGTTATTGGTGCTCCCTACGACAAGGATGGTGTGAAGGGTGTTATCTTCTGGATTGACCCCAACGATGAGACCAAGGCAAAGATTATTTCGACCGTATGCCACGGTCCCCAGAACTGGTGCAACCCCGGCTTCGAGGAGCTTGAAATTGCTACCACCGAGAATGATGGTAAGGCCAATATGGAGATTATCGCAACTACTGCCGGTGCGGATATTACCGAGTTCCTCTCCTACCAGTCGTGTAAGAACGAGGGTGAGGGTTGGTACCTGCCTTCGAAGGTTGAGTTGGAGTACCTGTTGAAGGGCTACTATGGTGTGGATGACTACACCCAGCTCCGTACCGACAACTGCAAGACTCCCTTGCAGATGGCCGATCCCACACTTTGCCCTATGGGTGCTGTTGCACTTGCTGCACGCAACAGGTTTGAGGCTGCTATGATTTCTTTGGGTGGTGCCAAAATCAACCAGAAAGGTGATGACGATGTAAATGGTACAACCTATCTCAGCAGTACCGTAAATACCGCCAAAATTTCGCAAGTAGCTTATATTTGCACCGGTGGTCCTCGTACTTCGAATGCTGCCAAGAAGGCTGACAATCCCCAACGCTACACCCGTTGCATTATGGATGTTACGCTTAAATAGTTGCAATAGATAGTTGGGTAAATAGATAAAGCCTCGGCTCCGAAAAAGGAGCCGAGGCTTTGTTTTTGGTGTGTGGTGGTTATCTCTGCGGAAGTTCTATTGAGTGAGTGTTAACCGCAGCAAATACCTACCTCAAATCGAAGTGCTGAATACACCTTACACCGCGTTTTGTACTTGTCTTGTTACCGCCGGTTTTGTTGTTCTTATAGACTCCGATGTAGTAAGCCTCAATGTCGTCAATCTCGGTGCTGGTCCAATAGCTGTCGCCGTTGCTCGAATAGACAAAGGCATTGAAGGGGTCGCCGCCATTGGCTGCAAGGAAACTCTCAAACTCGGCTCTCTTGACCATCTCTGCGGCGGTGGGAAGACCTTTGGTGGGGGTGAGTCCGCCGTTGTAGAGAATCAGAATGTCGTTCCACTCGTTCAAGGCGGGCAGATACCAACCCTGACCTTTGTTTTCGGCCATGGTGGCGCAGTAGTTGAATGCGGGGAAATTGTCCAGATTGTCGATTTTCTCCACATTCTTGCTGCCAAATTTCGTGTCGTTCATACCCATAAGTGTAGTAACCATACTCCACTGTGCCGGCATACCATAGGCCCTTTTGAGGCTCATTACTCGGAAGCCTGCATCGGCTGCGGCGGTGCTAACCCAATAGACCACTCCGGTGCCGTAGATGTCGCCCACTTTGGGCAAATCAATCTCGCCACGACCTTGATATACCGTAAGGTCTTGGGGTGCGGTGATGTTGTCGTAGATGCCAGCCGAGATGGTAATGGTGGCCATTCGATTGTTGTTATATTGGTTCTTCTCCACCTCCACAACAACTTTATTGTTGTCCACCACCGTTGCCGAACACCAATCTCTGTCAACCTGAATGTCGAAACGGTCCATATTCGACTTGAACTCGAAGATGACCTCTTGTTTTTCTGCATTCACGGTATGCGTCTTATCGGAAAGAAATTCGAGCTTTGCTTCTTCGTTATAGGGATTTGGTTTTTTGACATAAATGGGCTCAGGCTGGCTACAACCGGCCACCATCATTGCCACCACTGCGGCGATGAAAATATGTGTTCTTTTGTTCATGATAGTCTATCTTGTTGTGTTACTATTTGTACTCTTCGAGGTCGAGAACGGGAATCCAGCCACGGCACTCACCGATGCGGCCAAATACCCACTCCATTTGCTGTTTGGCAGGGTCGCTGTATGCTATGATGTCCTCCTCGATGGGGTCGCTGGGGAGGAACACTTTGAGTACCATACGGGGCACACCTGCGTCGGGGATGAAGATGGGCTGACCATCACCAATGATGGCATCGTTGGCATAACCGCCAAAATAGGGGAGTGCATAGAGCAGATATACGGTGCCATCGCCCCTGTCGAGGTAGTCGGAAACGGCAACGTTCTCGGCCCTGCTGATACCACTGCGCACTTTGAGCTCGGCCCAAGGCTTGGGGTCCTCTGCCACCACTCGGTACTGTATGGGTGCGTCGCCAACAACAGCCTCAGGGGTGAGGTCTATGCGGAAATCATCGCCATAGAGGGCCATATTTTCGGGGTCGTCAACATTCTCCTCATAAATCCAACCCGATGCTCCGCCCATGTCGGTTTTGACGCTGAAACCGAAGAAGCAAGGTTTGCCGTTAACAATCCTCTTCGAGCCAATATTGACCATCACGCCCTTCTCTGGGTTGAGTACTGTACCACGCACTCGGCCCGAATAGCCGTCCAACACCGTGGAGCCGGCTTTGAGCTTAAAGTTAACAACATTGCCCGAAGCATCCGTAATACGGTTACCGGTGCGTCCGTGGCTGTCAACGGCCTTCTTGTTACGCGACACAATTATATCGTAGAACGGGCTCTCGGCAGGAGGAGTACCATCCGAAACACTCGCTTGGACTTTGTGCAGATAGGCATACTCGGGCAGGAAGTAGTGGAAATTCTCGGTGTTGAGCGTTACCGCCTTCTTGCCGTTGGGCAGCAGAGTCATAGGGATACCATACATTCCCCTCGTGTCGGTACGAACACCGCCCAGACTCGATAGTTTGAAGGTGATTACACGGTTGTCTGCACCAAAGGGAGGTGTTTGCAGGTAGGCATTTCCATCGTCGGGGATGTTGGCCTCCAAGTGGTATATATCCTCCGAGAGGTGGGGAATGTTGTAGTTGCCTCGTGTGTGAACGAGAACGAGGTGGTCGAATTGTGGACGTTCGATGGTGAAATTATAGTCGAAATCTCGCTTGCCGCCATTGACGTTAGTGGCGGTAAAATGCAGTGTGGCCTCGCCTATGGGAGCATTTGCCACAAAGGGTATGTCGAATTTTCCCTCAAACACAACCTCCTTGCCGTTGCCATCTGCGGGGGCTTTCATTGTGGTCTGGGCGAACACCTCGTCGTTTAGGATAACTTGTGCTTGCAGTGTTGCAATGGCAGCAAAGCGAGAGGTTACCTTGGCCGAAAAACGGATTTCGTCGGAGAGAAAGTAACTCTCACTGAGTGGAGAGTTGAGAGTTAAGGCAAGGGTGGGGATGTACTCCTCTTGCTCGTCGAGGTGGATAATCTCGGGTGCTTGTTCACACGAACTCACCATAAATGCGATGGCTGTGCATAGTGCCGCGAGTGTGATTTTGATTGATTTTTTCATACGATTTTTATCTGTTTGTAATGTGATTTTGTCGTGAGTTACGTACAAATATATATATTTGTATTCAAGGAAAATTGCCCCTGTGTTGGTTTTGAACGGCTTTGTTATATTTTTGCAAATCTCTTTCATTTATCCATCCTCCCCACTTTTTGTGTGGTTGTTGTGAACTTGATTTTTTGGGAGTGTTTGCTTACCTTTGCACACGCAATAGAGAAAAACATTAGTAAGCTATGGCAGAAAAATACACAAGAAAATACACCATTGCCTGCTATGAAACAGATAGTAGGCACACACTGCGCCCCACTTCGCTGTTGGATTGGATGCAGGAGGCGGCAGGATGTAGCGCCGACACGCTTGGTTTCGGCTACGACGACTTGATTAGTTCCTCCGCCACGTGGGTACTTTCTCGCACCCACGTTCGCTTTCATAGCTATCCAAAGTGGCGAGAGGAGGTAACTTTGAGGACGTGGCACAAGGGGGCAAACCGACTCTTCTATTTGCGTGATTTCACCCTGCATAGTGCCGAGGGTGAGTTGTTGGCAGATGCCACCACCTCGTGGCTTATTATTGACGTAAACACCCACCGCTTGGTAACTTCCCGCAACTCCGAGTTGGCCGATAGTGCCGAGAAGTGTGTTAAGGAGGATGCCATTGTCGAGCCTGCCGACAAGGTGAACATACCTGCGGGTGTGGCGGCGCAGATGATTGGTAGCCACACCGTTGCTTGGTCGGATGTGGACTATGTCGGACACGCCAATAATGTGAAATATTTGGTCTGGACGATGGATGCGCTGATGGCGGCCGGACTCTGCACGGGCGAGTTGAAGGATGTGATTATCAACTACGATGCCGAGGTGCGTGGCGGTCAGCAGGTAGAGCTCTACTACACCGCAGCGGAGCAAGGCGTGTGTTACATTCAGGGCAAGGTCGATGGTCGTGCCCACTTCGCTATGAAGCTCACTTTTTAATGTCGACCGTCAACCGTCGACCGTCAACCGTCGACCGTCTTACATACCCCTCAGTCGCTTTGCGACAGCTCCCCTAACTTAGGGGAGCAGCTTTTCCTTTCTGCTCTTTCTGCCCTTTCTGCCCTTTCTTGCCCTTAAACAGACCTCACCCGCCTTCGGCACCCTCTCCTAACTTAGGCGAGGGTGTGCACGGGGCCGTGCACGCAATTACGACCACCCCTCCCATCCTCCTGCTCGGCGGCCTCGCCGAGCAGGAGCTGTCCGAAGGGCAGAGGGGTATGTTGTCGGTAGATGATAGACAAAAAAATAGACGCTCACGACTGAGCGTCTATTTTTTTTAGTGCGTCTATCTTGCTACTCCTCGTTCGCCTATTTTATTCCGAAGTGGCGGTTGGCGAAGTCGATGTATTGCTGCCAATCGTAGAGGAGAATGTTGTGCTTACCGGTGCGGAGGTGGTAGCCGACGTGTCCGCTATTCATTGGCTGTTCGGGAGCGGGCATAGGTGTTGTGAGGCCCTGCAAGCCATAGAGTTCATAGACGGGCGACGCATAGAGTGCCGAGAGGTACTCGCCTTCGGGGTCTGCCCATTGGTCGAGGGTGGCACTTGCAACATAGACGGGTCTGGGGGCCATCAGTGCGATGAGTCCCTGTTGGTCAACAAAGAGAGCCTCCTCGTTGTTGCGATATTTGTTGTAGTTGTCGCAGAACCAGTGAGGGAATGCTCGGTTGATAACCTCTACACTCTCGCCTACGTCGCGGTTGGAGAGTGCTGCACCGCCACAACCCGAGTTGTTGGAGATGGCCATTGCAAAGCGTTTGTCGGTAGCGCCTGCCCAGAGGGCGGTCTTACCCAAGCGTGAGTGGCCAATCACTGCCACCTTGCCCGAGTCGATATCTTTGTCGCTCTCCAAGTAGTCCATCACCCTCGAAAGGCTCCAAGCCCAAGCACCAATGGTGCCCCATTCGTTGGCTTTGGGATAGGTTTGTCCTTTGGCATAGAAGAGAGGGTGAACGCTGTTCTGGAAACCGTCGTCAAAGTCGGGGTCCACGTTGTCGCGGTTGAGGGTAACAATGGCGTAACCATTGGATACGATGTACTCCATCGGCCAACGGTGTGCTGCTGCGCCACGCTCGGGGTCGCCTTTGGTCACGGGAGCGTTGGGCGAGGGGGTGATACCTTCGTCGATGTGTGTTTGGTGGTTGCCCTTGAAATTCATACCGAGGAATGCGGGTACAGGACCTTTGGCATTGGCGGGCAGATACATCAGAATAATAATGGGAGTATCAAGACCTGCAATCTTCATAGCCACCTCCCTGCGGGTTGCAATACCACCGAGTGCGCCTTGTTCCTCGGAGATGATTTCATAGGTTATGGCAACTTGTTTGTCGGGCATAACTCCATAGACCTCCTGCTCAAAGAAGTTCATAATCACGGGACGGTGAACCTGCTCCCACTCCTCCACGGAGTTAATCTTCAACGGCTCGGAGCCATACTTGGAAACAAGGACGCCACCTTCTTCCTGTGCACGTGCACACAGTGTGCCTGCCAACAAAAGCATAAGGGCGGTAAAGTAGTGTTTCATAATGTTTGTGAAAATGTGTTTATGGTTAAAAAAACGTATGTGTTCATTTTCCACAAAGATATGCAAAATGTTGTGCAAAGCAAAATAATGCAGCTAATAATACTTTTTTTTGAGCGTAAGTTGCTGATTTTGATTTTTTTTTTTCTAATTTTGAAAAGAGATGAAATCTTGAAAAGGTGTTTACATAAAACTTTTTTGCTATGAAACGGATGTTGAAAATTTTTGCCTACGTGGCAATGATGTTTGCGTTGGCTTCGTGTGAAGGAGTACCACCGGGAGTTGATGGCCCAATCAACAACGGAGGTCCTATCTTCAAAATTACTGCCACCACCTCGGCCTACTCTTCAAGGGCAACCGACACAGCCTTTGAGGTGGGCGATGCAATCAGCGTGTTTGCCTACAAGGGTGGTGTCGTAACGTCCGAGGCGGCAGGTTTCGATGCCAACTTTGTGGCGTGGATAGACAATGGTAAGTTCACCAAGGGCGAGAGTGGCTTTTCGGGCGACAAGGAGTACAAATGGTACGAGGGCGAGGAGAAGAGCCAAATCTTCGGCCTCTACCCTTATAATGAGAAATGGAGCACTATTGATGTGTTGACAAATGCCATCACTTTCTGCGTGCAGACCGACCAGTCTGCCCACGCTGGCTACACCGCCTCCGACCTGATGTATGCAGCCAAGAGCGACGTGGCCCCCACAGAGGAGAGCGTGAAGCTCGAATTCATCCACCTGCTTTCCAAGATTGTCATCGACGTCAAGAACGAGAGGACGGAGAAGATTGTGGGTGCCTATGTGGATGGTGTGCAGGGCAATATCCTCTTCGAATTTCCCCAATACTACGCCACAGGCGACCGTGGCACCATCCGTGCGGGCGAACTTGCCACACCCACCGAGGGCTACACCAACTCCTTCGTGCTGATTGTGCCCCCGCAGAAGGTTGCTCCCAAGTTGGCCTTCGTAACCGATGCGGGCGAGCAACTCACCTTTGAGAACACCGAGGCGGAGGTTGAGTTTGGCGCAAGCAAGGTGCGCCACCTCACCGTAACCATCACCCCCAAGAGCATTGCTGCCGAGTTTGACGCCATCGTGAACGATTGGAGTGCCGACCCCGATGTGGAGTTCAAAGACCAACCCGGACAGGGTGGTGGAGATGATGGCAACGACGATGGTGGCGATGACCAACCCGGCGAGGGCGAGCAGCAGGTGGTATTCATCGTGTGCGGTAGCAATGGCTCGCAGTCGGATGCCTTCAAGTTGGTGGAGGGTACCACCTACGAGGTCAGCCTGCTTGTGGAGGACACCTCGGTTGGCTACTCGCTGATGAACACTCCGAGCGAAGGAAGTGCCATCAACTATGGCGGTACACTTATTTCGACCATCTACCCTATGGAGATGCAGGAGGGTAGTGAGGAGCAGATATTTTTCCCCTTCACAGGTGCCTACAAGTTGAGGCTCAACACTGCCGATATGACACTCGACATCACCCCGTGGCTTACAATGGGAGGACAATTCTCCTACTTGGGACAAGGACAGATAAACGAAGGTGGCGTCTTCGGAGTGGTTTGGGATGTGGACGTTATGTCTGATATGAATGGTTCTTACCTCTATGTTACCCCCTTTGGGGACCTTCTGAAATATGTTGCCGATGGCAATATGCCCAACTTGAAACTCTCCGAGAGTGTGGCACCGCCCGCCTATGTGCTTGTCAGCACTTCGATTGACACATACAATGGTGTTCAATACACCTCCGTGCGAGCTTCTTCGCCCACTTCGAAAACCATCTACCCCGGCCTGATGTTCGACTACAATGGTGAATGGTATGACCTCGAATTGCAATCCTCCAATGTGATCTCTCCTGTGCCATACAACAGAATGGTGGGCGAGGGTCTTTTGCAGACCGCTCCGCTTTACACGTTGGCAGGTTTGGGCTCATTTACGGGTACTAATTCGAGCAATGGAATGATTACATATATGCTGCCCGGTGCCTCGATGGATAATGCCTCCTACAACCTTGTCGGTATCGAATATGCCGGCCAGCACGAAGAGAGTGGGGAGTGCATCTTCAACATCTACATCGAGAGGGATGCACAGACCTTTGCTATCATACCCATCGCCAACGAAATCAGCGAAGAGGAGGTGAGTGGGCTGATAGATGCCAACCTCGGCAGTGCTTTGGTCTATAACTTCACACACAGCAACGAGAACGCAGACGAGTGGGCAGCCGTGGCTTGGACCCCCGAACAGACGGGCCGCTACGGAATGATTGTGCTGGGTATCAGTAACGGAAATCATGTTGTGAGCCGCAACTTCTGCAACTACTCCTACACCAAGCCCGGCGAGAGCGGACTTCCCTGCGAGGTTACCTTCACTGCCGAGAAGGACTCCCTCCGTCCCGAGGACCAGATTGTGGTCAAGATGAAGGGCACGAACATCACCTCTGCCTACTACTCCTGCCTGCCCAACAATGCCGAATATGCCTCGCTATCGGATGCAGACCTTATTGCAGTGTGTGAGCAGTATGGCTACAACTACCTCACGGGCTACCTCGACTTTGTGAACGACAGAGGCTACTCGGAGGTGTTCACCAAACTGCAACCCTCCACCGAGTACCTCGTTGTGGGCTGGTTTACCAACGACTTCGGCAACTCCTCTGTGGTGCGCCAAACCATAACCACCGATGCGGCCGCACAGTGGACTTTGCTCGGCATTGGTCGCTATCAGGACGCAAGCCACTTCTTTGGTCAGACCGAGGCCACTCGCTCGGCTGTGGAGATTTTGCAGGACAGCGATGGCTCGGCCCACTACCGCATCGTGAAACCCTATGCAGGCTATTGGAGCCGCTACTCGGAGGGCTACATCGGACACTGTGGCGACTACCTCGAACTTGCTGTCTATGAACTCCCGAAGGGCGATGGCAACTTTGCCTACCACGTTTGCTATGACCGCCATAGTACGGGCTTGCTGTACAATGGTAGCGAGATATTCATCGAGCACCCCTACAATTCGGCCACCAATGCACTCAAATATCCTATGCGAGAGATGGGCGCCGATGTCTATGTGAACAGCCCCAATAAGATGCAAGGTGTGATTTGTGTGGCACCGTGGTATATGGTTGGCAACACCAATGGAGGCTTCAATTACAGTGGCGGAGATACCGCCCCCATTACCATCGTGTTGCCGTGGGAGGGCTCCGACCAGATTAGTGGCGAGGAGATTGCTCCTGCCAGCCGTGCGGTCGTGCCCACACCTCTTAGCGTGGCACCCTCCACAATGCCCACCGACAAGGGCGGCGTGGTCGTGAAGGGTGGCACCCGCAGCCGCTTGGCTCGTGGTCGCAAGGGCGAGATGTATCTGCTGCCCACTGCCGAGAGGGAGTTCACTCTCCAATAGGTGGGTGTATTATCCAAACAACAAGGGCTTCCGAATTGATTCGGAAGCCCTTGTTGTTTGCGGCGGAAAGGACTCCGCCTATGGTCCGTGCTACACTACCAATTCAAGATCTTCTTGAAATCGAACTCCTCGGGGTTCTCAACATAGGCTTTTGCAGCCTCGTAGTCCTCGGGGGTGATGTAGCAGAGGATGTTGTTCACAAGGCCCTGGAATTGGTCGCCGTCGGGGTTAACCAAACGGGGAGGAATCTTGCCGGTGGTGGGGTCTTGGAGGTCTTTCAGATAGAGCTGGCTAATCTGGCCGTCCTGTGCAACATATACCATACAGCCGGTCTTACCCTCGCTGAACAGTTTATATACACCCATACCGAGGGTGGTGCAATACAACAGGTCGCTTGCAACGGGAGTCTGGCAACGTACCTCGTAGCCAATCTCTACGGGACGCGACTTAACTTTGATTTTGAGAGCTTTGAGCTTCTTCTCCAAAATCTCGTTGAAGACGTGAGCCTTCGATACCTTACCGAGCTCGGGGTGGCCGTGTTCGTCGTAGGTGAAGTTCACGCCGGCGTTCTTAATCTCCTCGTCCGAGAGGCTGTGGAATACGCCCTCCGATACCATTGCAGCACCGTAGTCCATACCCATCAGTTTGCGTTTGATGATGGCCGAGATAACGAGGTTCACAATCTTGTCAACGGTAATCTCGGTCTTGTTGAACATCTCGGGGATGACAATCATAGGGTAGTGGCAAGCAGCACCAATACCGCAAGCCAAGTGGCCGGCCGAACGGCCCATAGCGGCGATGATGAACCAGTTGCCGCTGGTGCGAGCATCCGAGTAAACAGCACGACCAATCACTGCACCCTTGTCCATAGCCGACTCATAACCGAAGGTGGGAGCACCTGCGGGCAGAGGAAGGTCGTTGTCGATGGTTTTGGGAACGTGGATGTTTGCAATGGGGTATTGTTTAGCTTCGAGGAACTTAGCGATGCGGTTTGCAGTCGAAGCGGTGTCGTCGCCACCCACGGTTACGAGCAACTTGATGTTGTTGTCTTGGAAGAATTTGAGATTGAAATTATTCTCAAAATCGGCATCGGTGGGTTTGAAACGACTCATTTGGAGGTAGGAACCGCCCTGATTGAAGATGTCGTCGGCACGACGGAAGTCGATGTCCTCATAACGAGCGTTGGTCTTGAACAGACCTGTGTAACCCTCGTGAAGGCCGATAACACGATAGCCTTTGGTGATGAAAGTCTTTGCAACGGAACCAACCACGGTGTTCATACCGGGTGCGGGGCCGCCGCCTGTGAGAATAGCGATTGCTTGTTTCATAGCGATTTATATTAAGTTTTGAATTTGTAATGTTGTTTTATTCCACTCATTGGCACCTTCGAGGGCCATTGGGCCTCTTTGTGTGCACCGCAAAGGTATAAATTATTTCTTAAAAATTTTTAATATATCCTCTAAATTTCTAAATCCCATCACAGCAATCCTGCCTCATAGAGTATGATGATTTGCTCGATGAGTTTATCTTCGCCTTGCGTGGGGTCGTACTCTTGTTTGAGGTTGGCGCGGAAAATCTTGGCTATGGTGTTCCAGAACTTGGCCGAAAACTTACCTCGGAAGTCCTCCAAGAGTTGGTAGGAGGTGCGCTCGGTTTCGCGGTCTATCAGGCGGATGAGGATTTTACCCTGCGTGTAGGTCATATTTTCCAGAACAGGGGTGTAGCGTTTGATAATCTCCTTTTCGAGGTTTTTGGTTATGCGCTCACGCTCTTTTTTGTTACTCACGGTGTCGAGTTGTGCGTTGAGGTCGTTGAAATAGCGTCGAGCGTCGAGTGCGTAGGGATAGACGGCCTTGACGTTGCGTATGAGCCTGCGATGTCGCTTGATGTCGCCAATGCTGCGGAAGGCTATGACGTCGGATAGTTGCACCACATAGGTCGTGTCGCCCGTAATTTCGTCCACCTCGGAGCCTGCCATATAGCCGCCTCCGTAGCGCGAATAGGGTACATAGGTGCGTGTTTGTTGCGCCGAGAGCCCTTGCGCTCCCAGTAACACCATCGCCACTATGATTGCAAACTTTTTCATTTCAAGCCCTTAGTTAGCCTTCAATCATTAACTATTAGCCATTTCGACTATAACGCAAAAAAGCAATTACTAATTGCCCTTTCTTGCCCTTTCTACTCTTTCTTGCCCTTTACTAAGTTAGCCGTTAGGTGTTGGCCAAAAACGAAAGGAGAGTTCGGATATTGCTCCGAGCCCTCCTTTGTTCATATCCGATTTGTCTTTTAGTCGGGAGCGGTGCGCCTTGCCCTACTCGGCATCGGGCTCCTCGGCCATAGTGGTATATACGTTGGTTACGTCGTCGTCCTCTTCGAGTTTCTCAATGAGTTTGTTGAGAGCCTCGCGCTGCTCGGCGGTAACCTCCTTGGTGTCGGTGGGGATGCGAACGAACTCACCGCTGACGATTTCCATCTGGTGCTCGTCGAGGTAGGACTGGATGGCACCGAAAGCCTCATATTTGGCGTAGATGTTAATCACGTTGTCGTCGTCCACGAACATCTCGGTCAGGTCGAGGTCGATGAGGTCCAATTCGAGCTCTTCGAGGTCGATGTTCTCCTTGTTTGCGGTTTTGAACACGCAGAGATGGTCGAACATGAAGGTTACGCTACCGCTGGTGCCGAGTGTACCGCCACACTTGTTGAAGTAGGAGCGCACGTTGGCCACTGTACGGGTGGTGTTGTCGGTTGCGGTCTCCACGAGGATTGCGATACCGAAGGGGCCATAGCCCTCGTAAACCATCTCCTTGTAGTCGGAAGTATCTTTGCTGATAGCACGTTTGATGGCCCTCTCAACGTTCTCTTTGGGCATATTCTCAGCCTTTGCGTTCTGCAACAGCACGCGCAGACGTGTATTGCCCGAGGGGTCGGGACCACCTGCCTTTACGGCGATTTCAATTTCTTTGCCAATTTTGGTGAACGTGCGAGCCAAATTGCCCCAACGTGTCAGTTTGCGCGCTTTGCGATACTCAAATGCCCTTCCCATAGTATTGTTGTTAGTTTTGTTATTCTTTTGTTATTTATACATAAGTGCGCAAAAGTAAGAAATAAAATTGAGAATTGAAAATTGAGAATTGAGAATTGAAATTTTTTTATCTTTGTACCACTATTTAATGGAAAAGGTATGATTCACGAAGAGATAAACAAAGCTGTGGAGGTGTTGAAGAGAGGAGGGATTATCCTCTATCCCACCGACACTGTGTGGGGTATCGGGTGCGATGCCACCAATCCCGAAGCCGTGCAGAAGATTTACGACCTGAAAGGCTCCGTAAACAAGAAAGGTATGATTGTCCTGCTCGACGAGCCGACCTCCGTGGGGCGCTACATACGACGTGTGCCCGAGGTGGCGTGGGACCTGTTGGAACTCTCCGACAAACCCCTCACGCTCATACTCGACGGAGCCGTGGGGGTGGCCCCCAACCTCATTCCCGAGGAGGGTTCTCTGGCTGTGAGGGTTGCCGACCACGAATTTTGCCGCTCGGTGGTGCGTCGCCTGCGCCGTCCGCTGGTGAGCACTTCGGCCAACTTCTCCGGCGAGCCCACACCCACAACTTTCGAGGAGATAGCGGAGGGCATAAAGAGTGGGGTGGACCACGTGGTGTCGCCCGCAGTGGAGGGCGAGCCCACCCGCAAAGCCTCCTCGATTATGATACTCCACGAGGACGGAACGTTCAAAATTTTGCGATAAAGTCAGAAAGGGAATTGAGAATTGAGAATTGAGAATTGAGGAACGCAAACCCTATGGTCTTGCAATTATAGTACTCCTCCCCTACGAAAGGGGAGGCTGGGAGGGGTGGTCGAAATTGCGTGCACGGCCCCGTGCACACCCTCGCCTAAGTTAGGAGAGGGTGCCGAAGGCGGGTGAGGTCTGTTATCCCGTCGACGGTTGACGGTTGTCGGTTGACAAAAGAAAAAGGAGCAGACATCTGCTCCTTTTTTTTATAGTTTGTCAATAGCCTCTTTCAGCCTCTCGAAAATCTCCTCTACGGTGCCCACTCCGTCGATGGCAACAAACTTGCCCTGTGCGTCGTAGAACTTCTCAACCACCTCGGTCTGCTCCTTGTAGATGCGGATGCGGTTGCCGATAACCTCCTCGTTTGCGTCGTCGGCTCGCCCGCTCACCTCGCCACGAAGCAACAATCTTTTGATGAGTTCCTCGTCCGGAACACGCAGCGAAAGCATCACATCGACCTTCTGTCCGCACTCTGCCAACATTACGTCAAATTGCTCTGCCTGATAGGTGTTGCGAGGAAAACCGTCAAAAATGTTGCCCACTCCGGAGTTGTGCTGGGCGATGTAATCTTTGACAATCTCAATGACCAACGAATCGGGTGCAAACTCCCCACGAGCGATGTGCTCTTCGACACGCTTGCCGGCGGGTGTTTGAGCTTTGATTTCGTTGCGAATAACCTGACCTGTTGAAATGTGGTTGAAACCATAGTGCTCAACCAACCTCTCGGCCTGAGTGCCCTTACCTGCTCCCGGAGGGCCAAATAATACTATGTTTTTCATTAACCTGTGAAACTAAAACTAATTCCCGAATTTCGAGCGCAAATATACAATTTTCCACGATAATACAAAATGTAATCCGAAAATATTTTTATACCTTTGTCCCAAATTGGTTTTTTTTCAAATGAAACAACTTACACAAATTTCAACTTTGGGCCACTTTGGCCTCATCGACCGTCTTACTGCGGACTTTAAGAACAGCAACAATTCCACCATTCTTGGAGTGGGGGACGATGCTGCCGTTGTGGAGGCAGGGGATAAATATATTCTCATATCTTCCGAGATGTTTTTGGAGGGAGTACATTTCGACCTCACTTACTTTCCCCTGAAATACCTCGGTTATAAGGCTGTTGTTGCAGGATGTAGCGACATTGTGGCGATGAATGGCAAGCCCACGCAGATAACCCTTTCGTTGGGTGTGTCGGCCAAGTTTGCGGTGGAACACCTTGAAGATTTATACGCAGGCGTGCGTAGTGCGTGCGAAGAGTGGGGTGTGGACCTTGTGGGTGGCGACACCACCGCCTCCGTCAATGGCCTTGCCATCGGCATTACCGCTGTGGGCGAGGTGGCAAAGGATAGGCTTGTGCGCCGTAGCGGGGCCAAGGAGAACGACCTTGTCTGCATCACGTGCGACCTCGGTGCTGCCTATATGGGACTCCACCTGCTCGAAAGGGAGAAGATAGCCTTCGAGGGCCACGACAATCCGCAACCCGACTTCAAGGGACACGAGTATATCCTGCGCCGCTGGCTCAAACCCGATTTGAGGGCCGACATTGTGGACGCACTCGCTGCGGAGGGCATTGTGCCAACGTCGATGATTGACCTCACCGACGGCCTTGCCTCGGATGCGCTGCAAATCTGTAAGGCTTCGGGCGTGGGCGTGAGGCTCTACTTGGAGCGTATCCCCATCGCTGCCGAGACGAGGGCTATGGCCGAGGAACTCAATGCCGACCCGATTGTGGCGGTGCTCAACGGTGGCGAGGACTACGAACTGATGTTCACCGTTCCGTTGGAGATGAGGGATAAGGTGCTGCACTTTGGCGGCGTGGATGTCATTGGCCACGTTACCAAGTCGGGAGCAGTGCTGGTAACCCCCGATGGCGGCGAACTACCCCTTACCGCCCCCGGCTTTGAAGGAAAATAGGAATTATATTTTTTGAAACCACAAAGAAATGTATTGAAGAGCATACTATTGCTGCCTGCGTATTTGCATAAATGCGTTTTTGGGGATGAAAAAGGGAGAAAAAGTAAAAATTTTCAATTCTCAATTTTCAATTCTCAATTTTATTTGTATCTTTGCGCCCGCATTTGGTATGCAAACAACAACAATTAACTAATTAACAAAACATTATGAACAATTACGAAACCGTTTTCATTGCTACCCCCGTGTTGTCGGAGGTTCAGCTTGAAGAGCTGTTTGGCAAATTCCAAGGTGTTATCACCGAGAACGGCGGTCAAATCGTAAATGCAGAGGCTTGGGGTTTGAAAAAACTCGCTTATGCTATCCAGAAGAAGACCACCGGCTACTATTTCCTTATCGAGTTCACCGGCGAGGGCAGCCTTGTAGAGAAGCTCGAGAAGCAGTATCGTCGCGACGAGCGCGTTATCCGTTTCCTTTCGTTCCGTCAGGACAAGGATGCCGTTGCTTACAGCATCAAACGCCGCAATAAACTTGCAGGCAAAGTAACCACCGAGGAGGCTCCCGCAGCAGCCGAGGCAGAAGTTGAACCCGTAGCAGTAGAGGAGGCATAAACTATGGCAGCACCTGTAAAAAACGATAGCGAAATCCGCTACCTGAATCCCGTCGCAGTGGACGTTAAGAAGAAAAAATATTGCCGTTTCAAAAAGAGCGGTATCAAGTACATCGACTATAAGGATGGCGAGTTCTTGAAAAAGTTCCTCAACGAGCAGGGTAAGATTCTTCCCCGCCGTTTGACCGGTACTTCGCAGAAATACCAGAAGAAAGTGGCTCAGGCTGTTAAGCGTGCACGTCACCTTGCTATTCTGCCTTTCGTAACCGATTTGATGAAATAATTAAGAGAAGGAGGACAAAATTATGCAGGTAATTCTTATTAAAGACGTTGAGAAATTGGGCTACGCTAACGACATCGTAGACGTAAAGCCCGGCTATGCTAACAACTACCTTCTTCCCCAGGGCTACGCAAAGGTAGCAACCGAGTCGGCAAAGAAAGTATTGGCAGAGAACCTTCGCCAGAGGGCTCACAAGGAGGCTAAGATCCTTGCAGACGCTCAGGCATTGGCAGAGAAAATCGAGAATCTCGCATTCACCCTCACCGCAAAGGCAGAGGAGGAGAAAATCTTCGGTAGCATCACTTCGGCTGACCTTGCAGCAGCATTGGCAGAGAAGGGTATTGAGGTTGATCGCAAGACCATCACTCTTGATGCAGTGAAGACTCTTGGCGAGTATGAGGCCAGCGTGAAACTCCACAGGGAGGTTAAGGCAACCGTTCACTTCTCGGTTGTAGCAGAGTAACTTTTTAACAAACAGACAAGACGATGAAAAAAGATATCCATCCTAAAAACTATCGTATCGTTGCATTCAAAGATATGTCCAACGATCACGTATTTCTCTGCCGCTCGGCAGTGAACACCAAAGAGACTTTGGTAGTTGACGGTGTTGAGTATCCCGTTTACAAAATGGAGATTTCGAACACCTCGCACCCCTTCTACACCGGTAAGATGAAACTTGTTGACACCGCAGGTCGTGTTGATAAGTTTATGCAGCGTTACGCTCGTTACAGGAAGTAATTTCTTGTTAGAAAGCGGTGTAAACCAAAAGCGGACTCTTCCAATCGGAAGAGTCCGCTTTTTTTCTGTCAACCATCAACCATAACATCCCTTAGCGGGAATTACCCCCCTTCCTGCACACCTTGCCCTTCCTGCCTTTCTTGCCCTTTCTGCTCTTTCTGCCCTTTCTGCCCTTTCCTGCCTTGATGGGAGTGGGAGTGGGAGTGGGAGTTGTGCATATTCCTCCCCTAAGGTGGGGGGGGAGGTGGCCGAAGGCCGGAGGAGTGTGCAAGCACAGAGGGTGCTTGCACACTTGCAACCCACAAAAAAGGCGTGCCTAATAAGATTTTAGACACGCCTTCGGAAGATTATTCAACTTTCAAATCGAGTGTGTATTTGCCTTTGGCTGTGATGCGTTTGGCAGTGAGTGTTAGACGTTTAACTTCCGAACCCCACACTTTGGAGAGTCGTCTGTCGGTCAGGGGAATGACCTCGACCGAGGGGGTGAACAGTTTGGCGTTGAAGTTCAAACTGATGCTTTTGCCCTCCGGGGTGGTGATGCGTACCACACCCGCTTTGGAGGTGTCAATGTCGCCCCAAGTGAGGAAGTTAAGCTCGTTGGCAACGGTGGGCGATGCAATGTCGAACTGCTCGGAAAGTCTAACTTTGTTGTCCCCAACGGCTATGGTGCGCTGCCAGCTACGGATACCGGCCTCGGCAGGGTAGGCACCGGCAATATCGACGGAGAAGGTTCTACGCTGCTGGTCGGCCTTGGCGTTGCGCGAGGTGTACTTTCGGCCGAACTTTTGGTCGTAGCCGTTGATTTTGGGCAGGTTGTGGTAGCAGCTCTGCATTGTCCAGATGGAGTAGCGGTCTTTGCCGAATGTCTTACGGGTGTAGGTGCCAACGCCTGCGTCAATCAACACGGGTGAGTTGTCAACGTAGAGCGACAAGGTTCCCACGTCGTTGTGGTTGTGGCTTTCGTTGTTATAGCCACCCTTTGCGGCGAGGAAGATGGAGCCGTGGCGGATGTAGCAGAATTCGGTCTGCGGATACCAAGTGAAATCGTAGGTGGGGATGGCGGGTGTGGCAGCCATAAGCTCATTGTAGTTGGCAATGTTCTCTAAACGACGCAATAAATCACGTCCTTGACCGAGTGCCGAATCTCCGAGTGTCTGTACCAAATAGGCACCCATATTGCACATCTCTTGACTGCCTACATCACGTCCGTAGCGGTAGATTACAGGAGCGGGTGCGCTGCTCAATGCGCTTGCGTCGGCAAAGTTTACCACCCAATTGTTGCCTACATAGGAGCGAGCGATATACTCACCCATTGCCTTCACCATCGGGTTTTCGAATAGAGAAATCTCTCCTTTGGTTGCCCAATGCAACAGGCGAATGTAGTCGTAGAGCTTGCCTGCCGCATGTCCCCAATATGCAGGGCCTTCCTCGCAGGCTCCGTCGCTTTTGACGTAGTTGAGGAATACATCCACCGACTTCATCGTGCGGTAAACTCCTTCGGCCAACCTATCGGGGTCCTCTTCAATAAGGAGCATACATTGGAGTACATTGCAGTTGCACCACGGGGTCCAGTTGTTGATGGTGTGGTTGGAGTAGTGCTTTACACCGGTCCACCAGAAGTCCTCGGGGCGAGAGAAGTAGGGGTCGATGATACGTTCCTTCACTTCGGTACGGATTCGCTCACTGATGATGGGCGAAATGGCCTCAATCTCGGCACCGAAGAAGTAGTCCACCCAAGCCATAAGAGAACCTGCTTCGCACGATACGAGGTCCAAGACGTGCTGGTTTTTGATGGGTACCGGGGTGCGAGGACGTTGTATGCTCTGGGCGTGGGCAGAGTTGGACCACGTGGTCATCTCGCATAAGTAGAACGCACCGTTGATGATTTGGTCGATGAAACGTCCGTTACCCTCGGCTAACTCAGCCAATACAAGGGTTGCGAGGGCATTACAGTTGGGGTAGTGGATGTTCTCCATAATCTTACGGTCGCCCGTACGCTCAAAGGCCAAGTAGTCTGTGGCTTTAACGGTGGGCCAATCGTGCGAGAGGAGTTTTTCGCCCTTCTCTATGAGTGTGGATTTTGCATCTCCAACAAGAGCTTCCCACGCCGTACGGTCGGTATATGCGGGATAGGGCACCCACTCGCTCTTGGGAACGAGCAGCGTTTTCAGTTGTTGCTGCTCGACAGAGTTTTGCAGTAGGTTGCGTTGGTCGGCGCCGAGGGCACCGGTTAGCACTCCGAGCAGGAGTGTCGATAGGAGTAAGATGCGTTTCATTGTTTGTGTATGTTGGTTATTAGTTCTTCTATTCGGTGAGTAGCGACTTCATAATGAGTGGAATGTCGGTGTTTTCCAATACGCGACTGAAAGCATCGGCACCGGTGCCATAGGCGAAGATGGGCACCATACCGCCCGAGTGTCCACCAGTGGAGAAGTGGTATGCGATGGGATTTTCTGCCACGTCGAACTTGTTGTTGTTATTGATGATGGTAAGACCACCTGTTTCGTGGTCGGCGGTAACGACAACGAGTGTGCCGGGGTGCCTGTCGGCATAGTCGAATGCGATTTTCACCGCAGCGTCGAAGTCGACGATTTCGGCCACAACACCCTCGATGTTGTTGGCGTGAGCCTCGCCGTCAATCTGCGAGCCTTCGACCATCAGGAAGAAACCGCTTTTGTTTTTCTTTGCGTTGGCAGTGAGGATTTCGAGTGCTTTGGTGGTTGCTTCGGGGAGGAAGTTACCACGACCTTTGAGCATCGTTGGGAGGCCTTTGCGTGCGGCCAACACACCAACTTTACCCTCTTTGATGTCGGCAATCTCTTCGAGCGAGGTTGCGATGGTGTAGCCCTTCTCTTGGAGTTTGCCCACAAGGTCAAGACTATCAGCTCTTTGCATAAAATACTTCTGGCCACCACCGAAGAATACATCCACGTTGGTGTCGAGGAATTGCTCTGCGATGAGGTCCTGCTGGTTGCGACTCTCGGTGTGTCCCATAAATGCGGCGGGGGTAGCGTGGGTTACGGCATAGGTTGCCACAACGCCCGTTGCCATACCCATCTTCTCGGCCACCTCGCGGATGTTCTCCACGGGTTGTTTGTTGTCGTCCACACCGATTGCTCCGTTGTAGGTCTTGGTGCCTGCGGAGAGGGCTGTGCCGGCCGCTGCGGAGTCGGTGATGAGGTTGTTGGATGAATAGGTCTTTTGCAGTCCGACGTACTCTGCCCTTTCGAGAGCAAGAGGTGCATATTGTTGTTCAATCATTGTGGCGGTGATGTGTGATATACCCATACCATCACCAATGAGGTAGATGATGTTCTTAACCTTTGGTTCCGAGCTGTCGGGAATACGATTGATGAGGGCGATTGCAAGGCCGCCAACAAGTACAACGAGTACGCACTCAACGATGGTGCGAATGCTTTTGCAACATTTTTTCATAGCGATATAAGGATGTTTGGTTTTCGTGTCGGGTTAATATTTACACAAAGGTAAGAAAATTTGCTTAAAATTACATATTGAGAGGATAATATGTTGGATAAACCCACCGAAAAAATTACCTTTGCACGGCAACGTGCAATAAGGAAGAAACCCTATTGGTAAAATAACATATTGCCCAATTTGTACGTTGAAGAATGGAGTAGTAGTATATATCCAAAAAGTTAAATATTGATGAAACGAGTAATTCTATTTTTTGTTGCATTGTCAACCGTTGCAACATTCACTTCGTGTGTGGAGCGCAAGCAACAGCGTGTTGCCGTTGAAAAAACCTACAAGGTGATGACTGTTGAGTCGGCAGACCGAACCCTTAAAACAGGTTATAGTGCCACCATCAATGGTTGCCAGACGGTGGAAATCCGTCCGCAGGTGAGCGGTATGATTACCGAAATTCTCATTAATGAGGGCGACTTTGTGAGCAAAGGTCAGGTTCTCTTTGTGATTGACCAGACGCCATACAAGGCAGCCTACGAGATTGCCCAGGCCAATGTGAAGAGTGCCGAGGCAAGTCTTGCGACAGCCCAACTTATTCTGGATAGTAATAAGGAGCTCTTTGCACAGGATGTGGTGTCGGAGTTCGACCTGATGACTTCGCGTAACGACCTTGCCGAGGCTGAGGCACGTTTGGCACTTGCTCGTGCGGAGGAGATTAACGCAACCAACAACCTCTCCTATACGGAAGTACGCTCGCCTGTGAACGGTGTTGCAAGTATGATTCCCTACCGAGTGGGTGCGTTGGTAAGCAGCAATATCAACACCCCGCTGGTAACAGTGTCGGACGATAGCGAGGTGTATGCATATTTTTCGATGGCCGAGAATGTGATGCTTGATATGATTCAGCAGTATGGCTCGCTCAAAGAGGCCATCCGTGAGATGCCTCCCGTGGAGTTGCTGATGAGCAATGGCCAGATCTACAAACACAAGGGACGCATTGATGCCGTGAGTGGAACCATTAGCGCCACCACCGGTGCTGTGAGCCTTCGTGCATCCTTCCCCAACCGCCAGCGACTGTTGAGAGATGGTGGTAGTGGTCAGGTGGTTATTCCTTCGGTGCAGAAGGATGCTATTGTTATTCCTCAGGCAGCAACCTATGAGTTGCAGGAGCGCATCTTTGTTTACAAAGTGATTGACGGTAAGGCTGTGTCGAGCCAGATTAAGGTTATGGCCCAGAACAACGGTGTGGAGTACATCGTGTTGGATGGCTTGGAGGTCGGCGATGTTATCATTGCCGAGGGTGCAGGTCTTGTGCGTGAGGGCGCAGTCATCAAGACCGCCGAGCAGGTGGCAGCCGAGAAGGCTGCGGCAGCCCAAGCAGCCCAAGCCTTGGCCGATAGTTTGAGCGAGATAAACGAGTAAACAGAGAGGGAGGTACAGATTATGAACATTAAAACATTTATCGACCGTCCCATTTTTGCGGGTGTCATCTCCGTCATCATTGTACTGCTCGGAGCCATCTGCCTTGTGGGACTCCCCGTGGAGCAATTCCCCGAGATTGCGCCCCCAACCGTGAGTGTGTCGGCCAACTATGCGGGTGCTAACGCCGAGACCGTGCAGAGGAGTGTGGTTATTCCTTTGGAGGAGGCCATCAACGGTGTGGAGAATATGATGTATATGACCTCGTCGGCCACCAACAACGGCTCGGCGAATGTAACTATATATTTCCGTCAGGGTACCGATGCGGATATGGCGATGGTCAATGTGCAGAACCGTATTGCGTCGGCACAGGGCCTTCTGCCTGCCGAGGTAACCCGTAGCGGTGTGAATGTCCGTAAGAGACAGACCAGCCGTATCAAGACACTTGCAATTTTCAGTCCCGATGACTCGTTTGACGAGAGGTTTATTAGCAACTATCTGAAAATTAATATTGAGCCTCGTCTGTCGCGTATTGCGGGTGTGGGTGAGGTTGACGTGAGGGGTGCCGACTACTCGTTGCGTATTTGGCTTGACCCGGCAAAGATGGCAAAGTATGCACTCGTGCCTGCGGATATCAGCAAGGTGCTCTCGGAGCAGAACTTGGAGGCCCCTACGGGAACGCTGGGTGCCGATTCGGAGAACACGTTCCGTTATGTGCTCAAATATAGGGGCCGTTATGACCGCGAGGAGGACTATGCCAATATGGTCGTTAGGGCCGAGAGCGACGGTACGGTGTTGAGGCTCAAAGACGTTGCGAGGGTTGAACTCGGCTCGATGAGCTACGACTACATCGGTAAGGTGAACGGCCACCCGGGTACTACGCTGATGATTTCGCAAACTTCCGGCTCCAATGCCAACGAGATTATCGAGGCTGTGGATAAGGAGATTGAGGAGATTCGCCAGAGCCTTCCGAAAGGCTTGGAGATTGTGGACCTTATGAGTACCAAAGACTTCTTGGATGCTTCGATTGCGAGCGTTATAGAGACACTTATTCTGGCAATTCTGCTTGTGATATTGGTGGTTTACATCTTCTTGCAGAGTTTCCGTTCGACGTTGATACCTTCGTTGGCAATCATCGTGTCGTTGATAGGTACTTTTGCATTCCTCTCGGTGGCAGGATTTAGCCTTAATATGATTACCCTCTTTGCCCTTGTGCTGGTTATCGGTACGGTGGTGGACAACGCGATTGTGGTTGTCGAGGCGGTGCAGGCCAAGTTCGATGCAGGCTATAAGTCCTCCTATCTTGCTACGGTTGATGCAATGAAGGGTATCAGCAGTGCACTTGTGGCAACTACGTTTGTGTTTATGGCGGTGTTTATCCCCGTGTGCTTTATGGGAGGAACGACGGGTACGTTCTACACCCAGTTTGGTCTTACAATGGCCGTGGCCGTGGGTATCTCGTTGTTGAACTCTATGACGTTGAGCCCTGCGCTGTGTGCACTGTTGATGAAACCCCACACGGTGAGCGAGGATGGCAAGATGAGCTTCTCGGCTCGCTTCCACGTGGCTTTCGATGCCGGCTTCAAGGGACTTGTTAACCGCTATAAGAAGGGCGTGTTCTTTATGCTTAAACGTCGTTGGTTGGCGTGGATACTCGTCATTGCAGCCGTTGGAGGTCTTTTCTATATGATGGAGAATACCAAGACGGGCCTTGTTCCGAAGGAGGATATGGGCTCCATCAATATTGATGTGCAGACACCTCCGGGTACCAACCTCGGTGAGACAGTGAGGGTTATGGAGCAGATTGCCACCCGACTCGATGGAATAGAGCAGATTGAGGCATATTCCTACACCACCGGTTTTGGTATGATGAGTGGCGTGGGTTCCTCGTGCGGAGGCTTCAATATCAGGCTGATGCCCTGGGAGGAGCGTACCGATGAGGGCGATGACATCGACTCGGTAATAGAGCAAATCTACGCAGTTACGTCCGACATCACTTCGGCCAAAATTATGGTCTTTACTCGTGGTATGATTCCCGGTTATGGTGCAAGTAGCGGTTTCGAGCTCTATGTTCAGGACCAGAAGGGTGGTTCCATCGATGACCTTAAAACCATTGCCGATAATCTCATCGTGGAACTCAATAAGAGGCCGGAAATTGGCAGGGCAAGTACTTCGTTCGATACCAAGTATCCGCAATATCTTTTGGAGGTTGATGCGGCAAGGTGCAAACGCAATGGTGTGTCGCCCAGCGATGTGCTCAGTGTAGTTGCCGGCTATGTGGGTGGTTCCTATGCTTCGAATATGAACCGATTCTCCAAGTTGTATAGGGTTATGGTTCAGTCGTCGGCAGAGAGTAGGCTCGACACGGAGGCACTCAACAAGATGTTTGTGCGTAACGCTTCGGGAGAGATGTCGCCCATCAGCCAATACATCACTCTGACACGTATCTATGGTCCGCAGTCCATTTCGAGGTTCAACCTCTTCTCGGCCATCTCAATCAATGGTCAGGCTGCCAACGGCTATTCGTCGGGTGAGGCGATTGCTGCCGTGAGGGAGGTTGCTGCCGATGTGCTGCCGGCAGGCTACGGCTACGAGTTTGGCGGTATGTCGCGTGAGGAGGCATCGTCGGGTAGCTCCACCGCTATTATTTTTGTGATTTGCGTGGTGTTTATCTACCTCATTCTGTGCGCACTATATGAGAGTATCTTTATCCCTATGGTGGTGATTTTGGCTGTTCCGTTTGGTTTGGCCGGTAGTTTCTTGTTTGCCAATATGTTTGGATTGGAGAACAACATCTACCTACAAATCGGTCTGCTGATGCTTATCGGTCTGTTGGCCAAAACAGCAATCCTTATTACCGAGTATGCGTCGGCTCGCAGGGCCGAGGGTATGTCTATACCTATGGCTGCCTTGTCTGCTGCCAAAGCAAGGTTGAGGGCAATTTTGATGACCTCGCTCACGATGGTATTTGGTATGTTGCCAATGATGTTTGCTACGGGTGTGGGTGCGAATGGTAATATCTCCATCGGTGTAGGTACTGTTGGCGGTATGCTCATCGGTACCATCGCTTTGCTCTTTGTGGTGCCGGCCCTCTTCATCGTTTTCCAGACCATAGAGGAGAGGGTGATGCCCAAACGTGAAAAGCCCCAAATAACTGAGTAAAAGGAGATATAAGAAGATGAAAAGAGGACTGTATATAATAGCAAGTATGGCTGTGGCATTGTTGGTGAGCGGTTGCAGCCTCTATACCAAATTTGAACGCCCGCAGGTGCGCAACCTCCACGAACTCTACAAGGCCGACACTACATATAGTCGCTTGGCCGACTTGGGATGGAAGGAGTTCTTTACCGACACTCTGTTGCAGAGGTATATCGAGAGGGGCTTGGAGTATAATATCGACCTGCGTCAGGCACACGCCAACGTTCTGCAAGCCGAGGCTACTCTCGAAGCGGCCAAACTTGCCTTTCTGCCGAGTGTGAAGGCGGCGCTCAACGCCTCACTTGGAGGTGGTAGTGGCGATGGTACAACTTTCTCGTTCGACATCACCCCTTCGGCGTCGTGGGAGGTGGATGCGTTTGGAAAGTTGCGCAATGCCGAGCGTGGAGCACAGGCATCCTATGAGGCGACCTTGTTCCGTGAGAAGGCCGTCAAGAGCAAACTTGTGGTAACTATTGCCAATAGCTACTACACCTTGTTGATGCTTGACGAGCAGCTCAAAACAAGCCAACGAACTCTTGATACTTGGGAGGAGAATATTCGTACCCTCACGGCACTCAAACGTGCAGGTAAGGCTACGGAGGCGGCAGTGTTGCAAGCAAAGGCCAATCGTTTGAGTATTGAGGGCTCGGTGCTGACTCTGGAACGACAGATTTCCGAGCAGGAGAACGCTCTTGCAACCCTTATGGGTGTACTTCCATTTGAGATTGAGCGTGGTACACTCAAAGACCAGACATTCCCTTCGGAGTTTTCGGTGGGCGTGCCTTTGGAGTTGGTGGCCTTGCGTCCCGATGTGAGGGTTGCCGAGGCGGAGTTGGCTACAAAGTTTTATGCCGTCAATGAGGCAAAGGCAGCGTTCTATCCTTCGATAACTCTCTCCGGCTCTGCCGGTTGGCGTACCGCATCCGGTGCAGCCATCTCCAACCCCGGCGACTTCATACTAAACCTTGTGGGAGGCATCGTGCAGCCCATCTTTGCGAAGGGTACCAATAAGGCACGTTTGAAGATAGCCGAGGCACAACAGGATGCAGCCATTATGCAGTATCGCCAGACGTTGCTGGATGCAGGCGAGGAGGTTAACAATGCTGTGATGCTGTGGCAGTCGGCCCAGAAACGCCTTGCCATCGACCTCAAACAGGTGGTAACCTTGCGTGCTGCGGTCTATAACACCCAATTGCTGATGAAGTATGGTTCGGCAAGCTACCTCGAAGTGCTCACCGCACAGCAAAACCTGCTCAATGCGGAGTTGTCGGAGAGTTCCGACCGCTATGCTGAGATTCAGGGTATTATCAGCCTCTATTACTCGCTCGGCGGCGGCACCTATTAAAAAACGCAGATTGCGAAAAAACGCAGATTGCACGTCAACTGCGGCGTTACACAGCGATAAACCACCTCCTCATTTACGTTTGTAAACTGCGGAGGTGGTTTTCTTGTGTGCCTTGCATTTGCCGCACACTTTGCGTTTTTTTTACGGTCTAACGTCCAACGTCTAACGTCTAACGTCTTTTTTTAGGTCCTTAATGTCTTGCTCTTTCTGCCCTTTCCGCCCTTTGGTGCCCATTCAGCCCTTTCTTGCCCTCGGGTATCTTTTTTAATACCCGTGCCGTAGGCACACCTCAATTAACCCACCTTTGGTGGCTTTTAGTTGCTCCCGCTCGGCACAGGCGTTGCCTGTTTTGTGTAGATGTTAGGTCTGCACCTCTTCGAGCCTTTGGATGCCAGCAAGCACCCTCTGCTCTCGCTTACTCGCATTTGCCTCAATTGACCAAGCTTCGCTTGCTCTAAAATGCTCCCGCTCGGCATAGCTTGCAAGCAATCTCTGCTCTCGCTTACTCGCATTTGCCTCAATTCTCAATTCTATCAATATAGAGCACTCCGTCGAGATGGTCTATCTCGTGCTGGAAGATTACGGCAGTGTATCCCTCAATGCGCTCCTTGCGTAGCTCAAACGTCAGCGCATCCCTCCACTCAATCTCGATGGCTTGCGACCTCACGACTTCGCCACGGCGGTTGGGCACCGAAAGACATCCCTCGCGTCCAAGTTTTCTGTCTTCTCCGTAGTGGGTAATGGTGGGGTTGACGTAGACCTCAAAGGGGCGACCCGGCTTGTCGTAGCGTTGCACTACAACCATACGGCGCAGTATGCCCACCTGTGGTGCGGCAATGCCCACGCCTCCGTGGTAGGGGTCGTTGACCGTCTCCATCATTGAGGCTACAAGTCGGCCAAACTCGACAGACTTTATCTGCTTGTGGGTTAGTGGAGCGCAGGTGGTGCGTAGGAGTATGGAGTCGGCTGCGTTGTCGGTCTGCGTAACTCGCATACGTGAGTAGGAGGCTGCGTTGATGAGTTCCCTCTCCTCGGGAGTCCACCCACTATTCTGTGTGCAGGATGCCAGACAAATGGTGGCAAGGATGGCATAAACAACAAAGGTGTATCGTTTCATTTTCAAATTGGTATAAATGGTTTCCACAAAGTTAAGTTTTTTGTGCGGGAAACCTATCTCTTGGGCTGTTTTTTTTGTGCTACATAAATCGCAAATAGGTCTCCATATCTTTGTCGCCACGTCCGGAGATGGTAACCACAACCACCTCGTTCTGCTTGAAAGAGAGGTGTTCAAGGGCAGCGAGTGCATGTGCCGACTCGATAGCGGGGATGATTCCCTCCTGCAAGGTGAGCCTAAATCCACCCTCAATGGCCTCTTCGTCGGTGATAGCAACCACTTGTGAACGTCCCTGAGAATATATGTGCGCGAGTAGAGGGCCGATGCCGGGGTAGTCCAATCCTGCCGAAATGGAGTATGCTTCCATCGGTTTTCCTTGCTCGTCTTGTAGTGTTAATGTGCTGAATCCGTGGATTATGCCTCGTTTGCCCACCGATAGCGATGCGGCCGTCTGTCCGCTATCAACCCCTTTACCTGCGGCTTCGGCGAGTATGATTTCAACCCGTTCATCATCGAGGTAGTGATAGACAGTTCCTGCGGCATTGCTACCTCCTCCCACACAGGCCACGAGTTTGTCGGGGTAGTCTCGCCCTTCGTGGGCAACCAACTGCTCCTTTATCTCGGCACTTATGACCGACTGTAATTTGGCCACAATGTCGGGGTAGGGGTGTGGTCCCACTGCGGAGCCAATCAGATAGTAGGTGTCGTGTGGATGTTCACACCACTCTTTGATTGCCGCATCACACGCTTCGGTCAGGGTTTGGTTGCCTTCGGTTACGGCCCTCACCTTTGCTCCCAACATCCTCATCTTCTTTACGTTGATTTCCTGACGCTCAATGTCGGTGGCACCCATAAATATTTCGCACTCCATACCCATCAGCGCACACACCGTGGCTACTGCCACACCGTGTTGTCCGGCTCCTGTTTCGGCAATGATACGCTTTTTGCCCATCTTTTGTGCTATGAGAATCTGCCCAAGTGCGTTGTTTATTTTGTGGGCTCCCGTGTGGTTGAGGTCCTCACGTTTGAGGTATATCTTACAACCATATCGTTGCGAGAGATTGCGTGCGAGGTAGAGAGGGCTCGGACGTCCCACATAGTCCCTCAGCAGTGTGTGAAATTCCTGCTGAAATTGGGGCGAATTGATGATAGGGAGGTAGATGCTTGCAAGTTCGTCTATGCAGGCTTGCATCTCATTTGTGATGTAAACACCACCGAACTCACCATAGAAGCCGTTGTGGTCAATGTTGTAGGATTTCATAGTGTTATGTTGTTTTGTTGGTTAAAGATTTGCGGTGAGAATAAAAAAAGCCCTGCCGTAAGAGGGCAGGACTTGTGTGTTGCAATGATTGTTTTTTTGATGGTAAAACTACACAAACGTCTGGCTGCTTACGACCGTGTTGGGTTGTAAGAAGCGCCACCAAAGACGATATGTACGAGTGCAATTCACCATATCCGTTTTGACAAAGATAGGAAATATTTTCGGAGAAACAAAAAAATAGAGGAAATTCTTTGCGGAATTTCCTCTACTGTTGAGCCACCGAGACTCGAACTCAGAATGACAGAACCAAAATCTGCAGTGTTACCATTACACCATGGCTCAATGGTGCTCATCCGAGCGGGTGCAAAGATACGAATAAAATTGAAAATACAAAAGTTTTTTCCAAAATTCTCCCGCACGGCAAAGCCTCCACGTACTCTTTGTTCTCGCTTACTCTAATATGCGAAAATTGAAGGGGCACTCGATATAGAATTAATTATTTGACACCATCCCCAAGAGTTCTTCGCTACCAAACAAAACAACAGCCCCATTGTGGTGGGGCTGTTGTGTGGGTGGTGATGCAATCACTTGTGAGCAGGGACTCTGCGCAGGGGACTAATATTCGTCCTCGTTAAACAGAAAATCGTCCTTGCTGGGGTAGTCGGGCCACACGTCCTCGATGGTCTCGTAGATGTCGCCCTCGTCCTCAATCTCCTCCAAGTTCTCAATAACCTCCAAAGGAAGGCCCGAACGTACAGCGTAGTCAATCAACTCCTCCTTGGTTGCAGGCCACGGAGCATCTTCGAGTTTTGAGGCTAATTCAAGTGTCCAATACATAATTCTCTGTAAATTAGTTGTTTGCGTTTATATTAGTTCTATTTAGGTTGCAAAAGTATAAAAAAATACAATATCACCAAAAAAATCTACCCATTCCACTCTTTTTCCTTCACACCGAGCCTTTGTGCTGCGCTGCGACCGAGGGTATAGAAATAGTCCGAGAGGCGGTTCAGGTAGCACAATAGAGCCTCGTCCACGCTATGGTCGGCCCTCACTTTCAGGGACTCCCTCTCGGCCCTACGGCACACCGTGCGACAGACGTGGCATTGCGACACAAGCATCGCACCACCCGGAATGGTGAAACACCTCATTGGTGGCAGTGTTGCCGTCAGGCGGTCAATCTCCCGCTCCAAATGTTCCACATCGTCTGCGCCAATCTTTGAGAGTGTGCCCTTGAAGCCGAGTCCCACAGCGAGTTGCGATTCGATAATCATAAGCCTCACAGCCACCTCGTCCAGAAAAACAACCGTGTCGGTGTGGCCCTCCTCGGCTGCCAAGTCGGTGAGCAGGGCAACGTGTGCGCCGAGTTCATCAACAGTGCCATAGGCCTCCACTCGGGAGTCGTATTTGTCCACTCTCTCGCCACCAATCAAAGCTGTGGTGCCGCTGTCGCCGCAGCGAGTGTAAATCTTTGCCATATTGTTTACTCTTGTCTTGTGTGTCTAAACATTTCGTGCGGGCCCTAATGCACACATCATTCCCGCACCTATATTATAATGTGTTGCTTGGGCAGTGCAGGGTTGAAAAAGAGAAGCGTGAAGCGAGGCTTCTCGGCACTCATTCCCTTGTGGCTGTCAACAAGCTCACGACGCCACACTTTACCCCTCCTACCTCTGTGATGGATAACGCACAGAGTTGCCATCGTAGTATCATCCTTTCCACAAATATCACTCATCAGTTCTATCACCTCCTGCCTGCAATCGGTGGTTGCAACAAACAGTGTATCCTCCGCAACGCCTTCGGCTTTGTTGATGGCCCAATGTGTGTGTCCCACAAGAGAGAGGTAGTTTTGGAGTCTTACGGCCGTGCGCCTATCAACTCCCACCGCCACCAGATCCTCAAAGAGCCTCGTGTCGGCAGCTGCCACCCTGCGTGGCATCATAGCCTCTCGCACCACCTTGTAGAGAAACGGGGAGTGTACTCCATAGCCCCTACTGTGCCTAAACCTCTTCTCTAATTTCAACTTTCAACCTTTTTTTTAATTCTCACCTCTCAACTGTCCTGCCAATCGGCCCGTTGAGAAGGCTATTTGGAGGTTATAACCACCCGTATTGGCGTCCAAGTCCATAACCTCGCCTGCAAAATAGAGGCCCTTGACAAGGGTGGATTCGAGGGTGTGTGGGTTAATCTCTGCAAGGTCCACACCTCCGGCCGTAACGATAGCTTCCTCGAATGGGCGGTAGTCGCTAATTGGGATACGGAACGCTTTGAGCGTGTTGGTCAGTCGCTCCACCTTTTCCTCTTTGAGTTCGCCCATTGAGTGTTTTGCGTGTGCACCGATGGCTTTGGCCATAGGTACAACGAGCTCGCGTGGCATAATCTTACGCAGCAGCTCGCCCACGGTGAGTGTGTTGGGTTGTTCGGCAATCTCTCGCTGGATACGCTCGCGGAGTTCGTCGTGGTTCATAGCGTGTTTGAGGTCGATTTCGAGTTCCACACGCTTTTCGTCAATGAGTGCATCGACAGCCTTGCGACTCATACGCAATATCACTGCACCCTCCACTCCTCGCTTGGAGAAGAGCATCTCGCCAAACTCGCTCTGTACAACCTCGTCCTCAACGAGCAACTGCACTTGTACGTTTTTGAGCAATAAGCCTGCCATAAATTTGGCCTCCTCGTAGGATGTTTCGAGTGGTACGAGCGAAGGACGCACGGGGACGATGTTGTGTCCTGCGGAGTGAGCGAGTTTGTAGCCGTCGCCGGTGGAGCCGGTTGCGGGGTAGGATGCACCACCCGTAGCGAGAATCACGGCAGGGGTTTCCACCTTGCGCCTATAACCTCGCGCGTTGGTATAGACCACGCTGCGAACTTTGCCAGCTATGATGTTGAGAGCCTCCACTTTGGCGTTACATTCGACCACAACGCCCTCTTCGCGACACCAGTCCACGAGTGCTTGTGCGATGTCCCAAGCCTTGCCGCTGGTGGGGAAAACTCGGCCACCCCTCTCTGTGGTAAGTTTCACTCCTTTGCGCTCCATGAATCGTACCAGAGCACGGTTTGTGAATTGGGTGTAGGCGAAGTTGAAGAACCCTGCGCCGTTTTGTATTTTGGCGAAGAACTCCTCGTCGGTACACATATTCGTAAGGTTGCAACGTCCTTTGCCGGAGATGCGCACCTTGCGTCCGGTTTTCTCCATTTTTTCGAGCAGCAATACTCGTTTACCGTTGATGGCGGCCGTTCCTGCGGCCATAAGTCCTGCGGCACCGCCGCCGATGACTACCACGTCGTATTCTTTGATTTCCATAAGTGCCACAAAAGTATCTATAAAAATCGAGAATTGGGAATTGGTGAAAGAGATTTATCAAAAATAAACATTTATTTTTGAAGTAATATGTCGAAAGGCTGCGGCAAATGCCGAATAATTTTCCATTTTCAATTTTCCAATCTCAAATTTACATTGTATCTTTGCGGCCGAAATAAATACGTTCTATACTATGTTCAGCAGAAGATTTTTGAGAATTAAGGTTGTCAAAGCACTCTATGCGCACCAGACCGGTGCCGCCGATACTGTCGCCATCGAGGAGAAAGAACTCCTCAAAGGCCTCGATAAGGACTATGACCTTTATCACTACATCCTCTCGCTGATTGCCGAGGTGAAACGCTATGCCGAGGAACGTATTGAGATTGCTCGTAACAAACATCTTCCCACTGCGGAGGATCTCAATCCCAATCTGAAATTTGTTCACAATGAGGTTGTTGCACGCATCGAGGCCGATGCGGAGTTGGACCACATTTTGGCCGTGAAAAAACTCGGTTGGGCTGCCTATCCCGAACTCGTCAAGCACCTCTACGTGAAGATGACCGAGTCGGAGTACTACAAGGAGTATATGGCTTCCGAGAAGAACTCCTTTGCGGAGGACAGGCGCTTGGTGGAGGAGTTCTACATCCAGACAGTGCAGGATGACGAGATGTTGTGCGGTATCCTCGAAGAGAACAGCCTCACTTGGGGTGATGCCATTGATTTTGTGCTGATTATGGTGTTGCGCACTTTGGGTGGAATGAAGCCTTCGCAGGATAAATTGCCCCTCCAACCCCAATTCAAGGGCGATGAGGATAGGGCCTTTGTGAAGCGTCTGTTTGCCGAGGCTGTGGTTGGCTACAAGGAGAATCTCGACATTGTTGAGCAGTTTACCAAAAATTGGGACATTGAGCGCATCGCAGTTATGGACAACGTGATTATGACCACCGCACTTGCCGAGTTGCAGAACTTCGACTCCATTCCCGTAAAGGTTACTCTCGACGAGTATATTGAGATTGCCAAGTATTACAGTACTACGGGTAGCAGCACCTTCATCAACGGCATTTTGGACAAGATTGTGGAGAAATTCACTGCCGAGGGTAAGATTAACAAGAGCGGCCGAGGATTGGTGGAGATTTAGAGCCAAGGACGAATGAGGGTTGAAAAACCAACATACAACAACACAAAACGGCCTGCTGCACTGATGGCGGGCCGTTTTTGCAGTGTGCCCACGATGGTTATGATGGCACTACTTGTGGCCTGCCTTTTGTGTGTGGGTTGTGGTGGCCGGAGGAGTGGCCGGAGTGCGGGTGTGGCCGAGAAGGGGGTTAACATCGGGGCGTTGCAGAGCGTGGATGTGAGCGATACTGCCACGGTGGACACCATCGACTTTGGCCGAGTGAAGGAGGGCGAGGTGTTGAGTCGCACCTTTGCACTGCACAATGGAGCCCAACGCCCGATGGTGGTGGCCTCCACGAGCACTTCGTGTGGCTGCCTGTGGTTAGACTATGAGAAGGACCGCAGCGTGGGCGCAGGCGAGAGCGTGGCTGTGGAGATGAATTTTGACTCGGCCGGATATACTTATTTTGTTCCCCGAGCGTTCTACATTACGACAAACCTCTCCGAAAGGGCCAAAAAACTTGTGATTGTGGCCACAATGGAGTAGGGGAATTTGTTATATTGGTGGAAAATAGTACATTTGTAGGTCAGAAACAAAACCGTAACAATTTTAATATAAGTGAAAATTATGATGAATGTATTGCTTCAAGCAGGCGCAGCTGCTCCCGCAGCACAGGGTAGTATGATGAGCTCGATTATTATGATTGTGATGCTCTTCGTGGTGATGTATTTCTTTATGATTCGTCCCCAGCGCAAACAGCAGAAAGAACTCGACAACTTCCGCAACGGCCTTGCAAAGGGCCAGAAGGTTGTTACCGCAGGTGGTATCTACGGCGTTGTTAAGGAGGTGAACGAGCGTGATATCCTTATGGAGGTTGATGGCAACGTAACACTTCGCGTTGACAAAACCGCCATTATGCGCGACCCCCGCCAGTAGTCCGACAACTCTGTTGCCGATAGCAAAAACGCACCGACGAATGTGTCGGTGCGTTTTTCTTTTCCCAAGTAGTCTGATGCTCAACTATTTCACCCAAGTTTGGGTGCGGCCCAGAAGGCCCTTCTTGTCGAGCGAGCCACGGAGGTTGAGCACATTTTTGGCTGCATCGTACTTGATGGTGCAGTAGTAGAGCTTGTCGGCATCGGGATCGTAAACACGGCCACCCACAAGTTTGCCGTCCTCATACTTCATACCCCTTACGATCATAGTGCCCACGCTGCTCTTGTCCTCACCGAACACGCCAACGAGTTTGCCATAGTAGAGGCCGTCCTCACCTTGATAGATGTTCACAAGGCCTGCGGGCTCGTTGGTTTTGTCGTCAATGGTTTTCCACTCGCCAACAAATTTGTCGGCCTGACCGAATGCTGCAACTGCGCCCATCAGCACCATTGCCAGCGAAAGAATAAGTTTTTTCATATTCAATCTTTTTGTTTGTGTGTGTTTGTGTTGCTTTTGTTTCAACCTCACAAAGGTATAAATAATGGCTAAAAGGTGTGCCGGTGGGTGCAGAAAAATATGATGCCCAACTTGTGATAAAAGTGGGCTAATTGCTGTATCTACAACACGTTAGATGGTGTGATTATTCCTGCGCTCAAAGCCTATTGCGCAACTCGCTCGATGGGGTAAACTCGTCAGGAATGGGCATATCATAGACCGCACCACGCAACAGGGCGGTGAGTTCCTCCACGCTTTTGCACGCCCTCTGTTGCTCCACGCTGATGGGCTCGCCGACCACCACTCGGTGCTTGCCACGCCCTTTGTTGAACACCTCGCGTGGCAGGCGTAGGAGTCTGATGCGCCAATCAATCACCCCTAGCAGGTAGTAGAACATCGAGTTGCGGTCCACAAATCGGATGGGCACAATGGGTACCTCGGCCCTCTGGATGAGCCTCACAAGCGGCTCTTGCCAAGGCCTGTCGCTGATGTCGCCACGCAGGGGGTGGAGGTCCGACACCGCACCCGAGGGGAAGAACGACATAGGGTGTCCTTGACGTAGGTGGCCAAGCGAGGTGCGCACTCCGGCAAGGGTGGCTGCATCGGCCTTCTTACGCTCTGTTCCCGTGGGAGTTACGGCAATGAAGTTTTCTCTCATAGGCTCCACTCGGGTGAGAATTTGGTTGACCATAATTTTGAGGTCGGGGCGGCGGTGGCCCACCATATCGAGCACAATCACCCCATCAATGGCCCCGTAGGGGTGGTTGCTTATGGTGATGAATGCTCCCTCGGGGAGATTGTTGAGCCTCTCGGGGTTACCCACGAGGTAGTCGCAGCCGAGGTAGTCAAGGGCTGCGGTGGCGCAGTCGGGACCCTTGTGAGGGTAGATGTTGTCATAGAGGCGGTTGAGTCGGCCAACGCCGCACACCCACATAGCAAAACGCCCGAAGAGTTGCCCCATAGTGCCACGAAAGATGGGGGCCATATTGGCCAACTCCTCAATGGATAGTAGCTCGTGCGCAGGGCGTGGGGATGTTTTGCGGAACACCACCGACTCGGAGAGGAAGTAGTTGAGCACTCCCGAGATGGCCAACGCTGCGAGGTTACACACCACAACGTGCCACCCGAAGATGCGCTCAAACAAGAGCAGGAAACACATCTTGACCACAAACCCCGCCACGGAGGAGAGGTTAAAGGCCACAAAGTGTCGCCAAAATGAGGACTTATTCTTTTGGGATACTCGGCTGCTCCATATCCAAAAGTAGGAGCAGAGGAAGTTGCTCATCACCGCAAACTCAAACGATATGAGTGGCGAGATGACATAGGTGGCCCAATAGCCGCCACCGAATATGAAGTGGGAACAAATCCACAGCACAAGCGTATCAACAACGGTGCCGATACCCCTGCTGGCTACAAATTTCAGATACTTTACCACCACCTCTGCAACTATCAATCTACGGACGTTTCTTCCTTATTTTCATTTCGTTTGGGATGCACCTACTTGATTGGTTTGTAGGGTTTTGCAGGGTCTTTGAGCGATAGTTCTTTGCGGTCTTTGAACCACTGCACAAGGTGCATTACGAAGATAACGACAGCTATGACGGTGCCGATGATGTCGAAAATGCCAAATAGCTCGCCACCGATTTCGTAGGTGTGGTAACGCCACGGGGTGTAGATGAAGAGGGTGTTTATGATGATGACAATCAGTCGGAACTCGGTGGGGCCGAGTTTTCCGTAGGTCAGTCGGAACTCCTCCTTGACGAGGGTGCAGATGTAGGTGTAGATGGAGAGGATTAGGTAGGCAACAAGCACAAAGAGTGCCACTTCGAGGCGCAACATTGGAGATAGACCTGCGCCCACACACATAGCCGTAATGGTCAGTGCATCAATGGTGTGGTCGATGAAGAAACCGTAGGTGGGCCTTTGGGTGCCCCTAACCCTTGCAAGTGTTCCATCCAAACTATCGCCATACCAATTCACAACAAGTCCGAATGATGATAGCCATAGGAAATTGATATTGATGCTCGATAGTGCGAAACCCACCGCACAAATGAGCGCACCGGCCACTCCGATATAGGTCAGAATGTCCGATGTCATCCACACCGGTTGCCTCTTGGCGAGCCAGGTGAGTGCCTTTTTTTCTGCCGCATTGAGAATTGATGTTTGTATTCGTGCGGCCTGCTCTTTGCCCATACTCACTATTTTAGGTTGTTGATTTGTCGGCTTTCGTGCCGTTTGCCTACAAAACGCAAGATTGGTACTCATATTGTGTGTGGGTGTTTATTTTTTTTGTTTTGAGTAACAAACTTTGTGCCAAAATACAATGTCGACCGTCGACCGTCAACCGTCGCCAATATAACAAAAGCGACCTACCTTTGCAGATAAGTCGCTCTTGTAGTCCCACCGGGAATCGAACCCAGATTTACAGTTTAGGAAACTGTCGTTCTATCCGTTGAACTATGGAACCAATCGGCCTTGCGGCCCTATTTTTTCTTATGCCTCCTCTGCGGGAGCGAAAGCTTTGCGGATATCCTCCGCATAACCGGCTTGGATGCTCAACTCCGTCTGGTGAACCATATTGCGTAGTGCCAACACCGTTGAACTGCCGTGGCCGACAATCACAACACTATTCACTCCCAGCGCAGGGGTGCCACCCTTAATCTCGTAGTTGAGGTTGTCGAGGAACTCGTCCTCAATCTTCCTCGCCTTGGCAATGTAGCGCAGGCTCTCCGACATCTTCAACAAGACGTTGCCCATAAAACCATCACAAACAATCACATCTGCCTTGCCTGTGAAGTAGTCCTTACCCTCAATGTTGCCCACGAAGTTGATGCCCTCCGTCTCGGCCAACATCTGGTAGGCTGCCTTGCTTGCCGCATTGCCTTTGCTCTCCTCCTCGCCAATGTTGAGAAGGCCGACCTTGGGATTTTCGAGTCCCCAAAGGTCTTTTGCATAGATGCTACCCATCAGACCATACTGAGCAAGTACCTCGGGCTTGCAGTCCACATTCAGGCCCACATCCAACAGTAGGGTGTAACCACCTCTTACGTTGGCGATTGCGGCCGAAACTGCGGGGCGGATAACGCCTTCGGTAACACCAACCGTCAGCATCGCTCCTGCCATCATAGCACCCGTTGAGCCTGCACTTGCAAAGCCGTCAATCTTACCGGCCTTCAAATACTCAAAACCCCTACGGATACTCGAATCGGGCTTGGTCTGGAATGCTTTTGCAGGGTGGTCGCCCATAGTGATAACCTCGGTCGTGGGGACAATCTCAATGCGGTCACCCTCGTAACCTTCGGCCTTCAAGAGCGACTCAATGCGCTCCTTGTCACCGAACAAAACCACCTGTGTTGTCGCTTGGAGCAGGTCGATGGACTCAACCACTCCCTTGACAACAGCGTCGGGGGCGAAGTCGCCACCCATTGCATCTATGCCTATGCGCAGATTACGCATCGTTCAGAATTTACTCGGCTTTTTTCTCGATAGCCAATTTGCCACGGTAGAAACCGCACTCGGGGCATACACGGTGGTACTGAACGGGCGAACCACAGTTCGAGCAAACTGCTACGGTGGGAACTGCTGCTACGTAGTGAGTCCTACGCTTGTCTCTTCTGGTGGACGAAACCTTGTGTTTAGGATGTGCCATAACTCTGTTTTACTTTTTTGTATGTTTATAATCTTAACTATTCTCTTCCAAACGGCGTTTAAGTCCTGCCAACTTATCCGCCGTATCGCCCTCGGCAATGGTGCTCTTGGGCTCTGCCAATCTGTCGAACTCCTCTTCGCTGACGATTTTGAACCTCTTGACCATCTCCGGGTTACACTCCTCAATCGACTCGTGCACCCTCTGGTAGGGGAGTGCCAACAACACCGTTTCGTAGAGCCAATCTCTCATATCGAGCTCGGCATCTGCGGGGTTGAGCCACATCACTTCGCCGTCGAATCCCTCCTCGTCCTCACTGAACTTAACCACCAGAGAATCTTCAATCTCCACCGGCAGTCGGAGAGGGTCCAAGCACCTATCACACTCAACCGTAACCTCGCCGCTGACCGTTCCATCCAAAGTTAGCAAACTTGCACCCTTTGTCATTGTAACCTTTGCAACAGCCTCGGCTCCAATCATTTCCTCGTCGCCCACCGACTCCAAAAGCGCGTTATCAATCGGAAACTCCAACTCATAAACGCCCGTCTTGTAGCCCTTAAAGGGGATGACGTAGTCTTTGTTTGTGCTCATAAGTGCCGTAAATTAGCCCGCAAATATACGAATAAAATTCAAAACTCAAAACTCAAAGTTCAAAATTGCGAGCAAAATTGCACTTTTGTAGCACTTATCGGTCGAGTTTGAAGTCCTGACCGAGATAGACACGCCTAACCTCTTCGTCCTCGGCGAGGTCTTGTGCGCTACCTGCTTTGAGCACCTTGCCCTCAAAGAGCAGGTAGGTGCGGTCGGTGATGGAGAGTGTTTCGTGTACGTTGTGGTCGGTGATGATTACCCCGATGTTCTTGTCTTTCAGCGTGGCCACAATGCTCTGAATATCCTCAACAGCAATGGGGTCCACACCTGCGAATGGCTCGTCGAGCAGGATAAACTTGGGGTTTATGGCCACCGCGCGTGCAATCTCCGTGCGCCTTCTCTCGCCACCCGACAGTTGGATACCTTTATTCTTACGTACCTTCTGCAAGCGGAACTCCTCAATCAGATTTTCCACCCTCTCTCTCTGATACTCCTTCGAGTAGTTGGTCATCTCCAACACGGCTTTGAGGTTCTCCTCCACGGTCATACCACGGAACACCGAAGCCTCCTGTGGCAGGTAGCCGAGTCCCATTTGAGCGCGTTTGAAAACGGGCAGTTTGGTAATCTCGGTAGCGACGCCGTTCTCCTCCACAAAGATTTGTCCGTCGTTGGGTTTGACGAGTCCTACTATCATATAAAAGGTGGTGGTTTTGCCTGCACCGTTGGGGCCCAGCAAACCTACAATCTCACCCTGATTTACGTCGATGGAGACGTGGTTTACCACCGTGCGACTCTTGTATTTCTTGACCAGTTCGGAAGTGTATAATCTCATTTTTTCAAAAAATTTTCCACAAAGTTAGTGTATTTTCCGAAAAAAATAGTACCTTTATATTGCAATTTGCGTAAGTAAGTGATTTTGAATATGGAAAAGGGAGTACGAGAGGACTTGTTATTGAGTAAGTTAAAGGAGTATTTCGGCTTTTCGTCTTTCAAGGGAAATCAGGAGGGCGTTATCCGAAATGTGCTCGAAGGAGGCGATACCTTTGTATTAATGCCCACGGGCGGAGGTAAGAGCCTTTGCTATCAGCTGCCGGCACTGATGATGGATGGTGTTGCCATTATCATCTCGCCGCTCATCGCACTGATGAAGAATCAGGTCGATGCGATGCGTACATTCAGTATGGAGGAGGGCATTGCTCACTTCTTAAACTCTTCGCTCAACAAGGCGGCTGTTGCACAGGTGAAGAACGACGTGCTGGCCGGCAAAACAAAACTTCTCTATTTTGCTCCCGAATCGCTTACCAAAGAGGAGAACGTGTCGTTTTTGCGCAAAATCAAAATTTCGTTCTATGCCATTGATGAGGCACACTGTATCTCCGAGTGGGGCCACGACTTCCGCCCTGAGTATAGGCGCATACGTCCCATTGTTAACGACATCGGCCGTGCCCCAATCATTGCTCTCACGGCTACGGCTACACCGAAGGTGCAACTCGACATCCAGAAAAACCTCGGTATGATGGACGCAAAGGTCTTCAAGTCCTCCTTCAACCGTCCCAATCTCTACTACGAATTGCGCCCCAAGCACGACGTAAACCGCGATATCATCCGCTATGTGAAACAAAACGAAGGCAAGAGTGGCATCATCTACTGCCTCTCGCGTAAGAAGGTGGAGGAGTTGGCCGAGTTGTTGGTGGCCAACAACATCAAGGCCCTGCCTTACCACGCGGGTATGGATGCCGCTACGAGGGCAGCCAATCAGGACGCCTTTTTGATGGAAAAGGCCGATGTGATTGTGGCAACCATAGCCTTCGGTATGGGTATCGACAAGCCCGATGTGCGCTATGTCATCCACTACGACATACCCAAGAGCCTCGAAGGCTACTATCAGGAGACGGGCCGTGCGGGCCGCGATGGTGGCGAGGGTAGGTGCATTACCTTTTATAGTTATAAGGACATCCAGAAGTTGGAGAAGTTTATGCAGGGCAAGCCCGTGGCCGAGCAGGAGATTGGCCGACTGTTGTTGCTCGAAACGGTCTCTTATGCCGAGAGCTCCATCTGCCGTCGTAAGTCGCTCCTTCACTACTTTGGTGAGGAGTATGGCGAGGAGAATTGCGGAGCTTGCGACAACTGCCTCAATCCCAAACCCAAAATCAACGCTCAGAAGGCTATGTGTACCATTCTGGAAGTGCTGGAAGGCGTGGGTGGCAAGTTCAAGAGCGACTATATTGTGTCGCTGTTGTTGGGCCGGAACAATGCGCTGATTAAGTCCTACAACCACCACAAGAGCGAGTGGTTTGGCATTGGAGCCGAGCAGGACGATAAGTTCTGGGGTGCAGTCATTCGCAAGGGCCAGATTGAGGGACTCATCGACAAGAATATCGAAAACTATGGCCTGCTGTCTATTAGTCCTAAGGGAGAAGCCTACCTCAATAAGCCCTATCCTGTAACTGTAACTCTCGACCACAACTACGACGAGATGCAGGAGGAGGACGCTGCGACTGTCAATCTTGGCAAGGGTGGCGGAGCTGCCGACGAGGAGCTCTTCGCTATGCTGAAAGACCTCCGTCGTAAGGTGGCCAAACGCCACGACCTGCCACCGTTTGTCATCTTCCAAGACCCTTCGTTGGAGGATATGTCGGTGCAGTACCCCATCACCATCGAGGAGTTGCAGAACATCAGTGGTGTGGGAGCGGGCAAGGCTAAGAAGTTTGGTGCCGAGTTTGTGGCTCTCATCAAGGCCTATGTGGAGGAGAAGGATATCATCCGCCCGCAGGATATGGTTGTGAAGAGCGTGGTGAACAAGAGTGGCAACAAGGTCTTTATCATCCAGAGTATCGACCGTAAGATGGACTTCGAGGACATTGCTGGTGCCAAACATATGGAGATGGACGAACTGCTGGGCGAGATAGAATCCATTGTCTATTCGGGTACGAGGCTCAACATAGACTACTATATCAACCAAGTGGTTGACGAGGATAAGGCCGAGGATATCTACCTCTATTTCAAAGAGGATGCCGAGAGTGATAGTCTTGACGAGGCGGTGGAGGAACTTGGTGGCGACTACACGGAGGAGGAGATTCGTTTGGTGCGTATCAAGTTTTTGTGCGAGCAGGGTAACTAAAAATGCGAAATACAACATTGGCAACGAAACGATACAACAGCAGTAGGTCGCACTCCGCGAGAGGTGGACAGCAGGGTGGGGGCCGTTCGGCACAAAGCTCCAACCCCAATTATGTGAAGCCCAAGAAGGCTCTCGGGCAGCACTTCCTTACCGATATGAACATCGCACGAGCCATTGCGGATGCAATGAGCGAGGGCGGCGATGTGTTGGAGGTGGGTTGTGGTACGGGTGTGCTCACCCAATTCCTGCTCGCAAGAGGTGATATACGCACGTGGGGTGCCGAGGTGGACGGCGAGAGTGTTGACTACCTCCATCGCCACTATCCCGATTTCACACCCCGCTTGATTTTTGGCGACTTCCTGAATATGCCGTTGGACGAAATGTTCCCCAATGGACTCAAAGTCATAGGTAATTTCCCCTACAATATCTCCTCACAGATATTTTTCAAAGTGCTCGACTACAAGGATTTGATACCCGAAGTGGTGGGTATGGTACAGAGGGAGGTTGCGCTGAGGATTGCATCCCCCGCAGGCAACCGCGACTACGGCATACTGAGTGTGTTGATGCAGGCGTGGTACGACATTGAGTACCTCTTCACGGTGCACGAAAATGTCTTCAATCCGCCCCCGAAGGTAAAGAGTGCGGTGGTGCGAATGAGGCGCAACGGGGTGCACGACTTGGGATGCGACGAGGCACTCTTTGTGAAGGTGGTGAAGGCGGCATTCAGCCAGAGGCGCAAGATGCTCAAAACCCCTTTGAAGGCGACCTTTGGCGACTTTGGAGGCGAGGAGCACGAATTCTTCTCGTTGCGAGCGGAGGCACTGTCGGTGCAGGACTATGTGGCACTCACAAATTGGGTGCACGACAAGATGGAGGGTTAGACAGACTCTCCATCTTTTTTTTGTGTGGGGCCAAGCAAGATAACACCTCTGCCCTTCCATCCCTTCCTATTTTTTCTGCTCTTTCTGCTCTCCACTAACTAAAAATTCCTTTGTGGCCCGAAATTTGCGCAGTGGTTGTGGTGGTGTTTTTAATATTTTTTTACCAAAACCAGAAAGAAATTATGCGTAAGAATTTTTTGAAATCGGTGGTTACATTGGCTACCTTCGTCGTTGTGGGGGCGGTGTGTTTGTGTGTTAGCAGCTGCTCGCCACAGAAGAAGTGGAACGAGAAACAGCGCAAGGAGGCTCGTGAAATGTTGCGCGAGTGGCGGGAGATAGCCTACCTTAATGCTCTCACCGAGGCAGAGTTTGAGATGTTTAGTGCCGAGGTGGCCGACATATTGGAAGAGCGTTGGCCCTCCTATGTGGAGTTTATCGAGATGCCAATGGTGGGCGACAGTGTTGAGGTGGTGGTTGTTGCGACCATTGCGAACGACATCAAGGCCAACGCACACAATATGCGCTACCTATTTCCCTACGAAAGCCTTGTTAGTGCAGGGGTGCTGCCCGCAGGGATGACCACCCACCAGCAGAAGGAGTACTATATGTGCTTGGCAAATGGTGTGGACAATGTGTTTGGCTCGGTGCAGAACTTTGTGTGGGGAGCCATCAACTCCTCACTTGACGATGTGGTCATCGCCCATATGTTGAGGGACTGTGCCGTTCCATTCTGGGAGTAGAAAGTTGAAAATTCAAAATTCAAAATTCAGAATTCAGAATTCAGAATGGGTTTACCTAAATTCCCTAACCTCCCTATGAAAAAAGCGATGCAATTAGCATCGCTTTTTTTAGTGCTATTTTGTTGCCACGTAGAGCAAATCGAAGCACTTTTTGTGGACGGGGACAACGGCGTAGTCGTCCATTGTGATACCCTCCGTGAGAGAGGTGTTTTGGCGCAGCAACTTCTTGCGGTTGAGGCGATTGAGAATGTCGTAGGGGAGTTGCAGTATCCACCTCGGCAGGCGGTGCTGGAAGTCGAGTATGTCGAAGCGGGCTATGCGGGCCACGCTCTGACGGTTGCGCTCATAGTAGTCCCACACCTTCGTATTACCCTCCACGCCAAGGGCCTCCACCGAGCCGAATTCACGTCCCAGCAGGGCCGAAAATTCCTCGGCGGTGTACTCCCTCACGTGCCACGGATTGCGTGTGAGCGACATCGGTCGGTTGGGGGTGGAGCAGATGAAAATGCCTCCCTTTTTGAGCACCCTCGCCACCTCGGCCACAAACTCCGCATCCCTCTTGATGTGCTCAATCACTTGGAACGAGATGACACAATCGACGCTCCCATCGGCAATGCCTGCGAGCGGGGGGACGGTCTGCTGTCGGAACTCCACGTTGGGGTAGGCGGTGAGCAGTTCGGCTGTGGGCACGTGTTTGTCTATGGTGATGAAGTGGTCGGCTGCGGGGGCCACCTGCTCAATGCCGTAGCCACTGCCGGTGCCAATCTCCAACACCCTTCCCTTTACCCTTCCTGCGGCATAGACATAGGCCAGCAGGGAACGCTGAAAGACGTAGTTGTCGGAGGTGTCCCTTTGCGATACTCGCTCGGCGGTGTGTGGTTTGCTCATAATCGGTCCTATTTGTTGAGGGTGGTTGTGGTGTCGCCAATGGTGATGAGGTGCTGCTTGTAGAGGGCACCTGCGGCACGCTTGAAGTTCTTCTTGCTCAATCCCGTGAGGGTGGCAATCTCCTCGGGCGAGGACTTGTCGCCAATGGGAAGTGCGCCCTTGTGGCTGCGCAACAATTCAAGGAGTTTTGTGGCTGCGCTGTCGGTCTGATCCTTACCCTCCTGCTGCAACATCAGGTCGATACGCCCATCCTCGCTGATGCGGTGAACGTAGGCAGTGAGTCGGTCGCCAACGGCTACGGGAGTGAAAATCTGGTTGCTGTAAATCATACCCCAGTTGCGGTTGTTGACCACCACTCGGAAACCTGCCTCCATACGGCGGGCCACCAAAATATCCACCTGCTCTTTGGGCCTTACGCAGATGTCGGTATTGTTCACATAAGGGTTGAGCTTGGTGGTTGCCACCACACGACCGGTGAGGTTGTCGCGGTAGAGCCACACAAGATACTTGCGACCAATCTCCACCTCAAATGGCACGTTGCGGTTGGGTAGGAAGAGGTCTTTGGCGGTGATGCCCCAATCGAGGAACACGCCGTGTGCGTTGCGGTCCACAGCTTTCAATACGGCAGCTTCACCCACCACAGCGAGTGGCCTCTCGCGGGTGGCGATGAGTCGGTTTTCGGAGTCGTGGTAGATGAATACCTCCACAAGGTTGCCCATCTTGTCGTCGATGTGCACATAGCGATTGGGGAGCAACACTTCCTGCTCCTGCTCGTCTGTGAGATATATGCCCGGCTCAGCGATGCGGCCGATGCGTAGGGTTTGGTACTCTCCCGCAACAATCATAACTCTTTTGTGTGTGATATTTTGTGCAAATGTATGGTTTTAATGCGAGAAAATCACTATTTTTGTCAGATAAAAAAATGCGGGCCTCGGTGGTCTGCACCGTTTTTTCGTTTATGACAAAGGAACAGGAAAAAATAGTCATCACGGGTGCGAGGGTTAACAACCTGAAAAATGTGAGTTTGGAGATGCCTCGCGAGAGCCTTGTGGTCATCACGGGCCTTTCGGGTAGTGGCAAGAGTTCGCTGGCCTTCGACACCATCTATGCCGAGGGACAGAGGAGGTATATGGAGACTCTGTCGGCCTATGCGCGCCAGTTTATCGGCACGATGGAGAGGCCCGATGTGGACAAGATAGAGGGGCTTAGCCCTGTGGTGGCCATCGAGCAAAAGACCACCAACAAGAACCCACGCTCGACGGTGGGCACCGTTACGGAGATTAACGACTTCCTGCGCCTTCTCTATGCACGTGCTTCGAGGGCCTACTCGCCCAACACCGGTGAGGAGATGATCCACTACACCGATGAACAGATTATAGCCCTGATTGAGGAGAACTTTGCGGGCCACAAAATCGCCCTGCTGACTCCGGTGGTCAAGGGACGTAAGGGCCATTATAGGGAACTCTTTGAGGGCTTCGCCAAACGTGGCTTTCTGCACGTGAGAGTGGATGGCGTGGTGCAGGAGATTACCTCCGGAATGAGGCTCGACCGCTACAAAACCCACACCATCGAACTCGTTGTGGATAGACTTATTGTGGGCGAGAGCAGCGGGGACCGCCTTGTTAAGAGCCTCAAAGAGGCAATGAGGCAGGGTAAGGGCACAATCTCGGTCTATGACTTTGAGGCCGATGTGGCACGCTACTATTCGCGCCACCTGATGTGCCCCACCACGGGTGTATCGTTCGACGAGCCCGCACCCCACACCTTCTCGTTCAACTCCCCACAAGGAGCCTGCCCCCACTGCGGCGGCTTGGGCGAGGAGGCTGTCTTCGATAGGGAAAAACTCCTTCCGGATGGAAGTATGAGTATTGCCGACGGAGCTATTGCTCCTCTCTACAAATTGCGTTCCCAGTGGTTTTTGACGATGATGTCGGCTTTGGGCCACCGCTACGACTTTACTATCAACGATCCGGTGAGTACGCTGTCCGAAGAGGCCCTCTCGGCCATCATCAATGGCGATGCAGAGCCTTTGGCCGTTAGCGGACTCTATGGAGGGGGCGGTGTGAGGATGATTTCTTGGCAGGGTATCACACAATATATCGAGAACAACACCGAAGAGAGCACACGGGGTACGGGTGCCAAATGGCTCGGCCAATTCATCGAACACAGGCCGTGTAGTGTGTGCGGAGGTACGAGGCTCAAAGGCGATGCGCTCTACTTCCGCATCGCGGGCAAGAATATTGCCGAGGTGTGCGATATGAGCATTGAGGAGCTCAGGGAGTGGATAGCCACGGTGCCTGAGCAGATGACCGCCAAGGAGCGCACCATTGCAAGGGAGATTATAAAGGAGATTAGCGAACGTTTGGGCTTTCTGTGCGACGTTGGCTTGGGCTATTTGTCGCTGAGCAGGGCTTCGAGGAGCCTTTCGGGTGGCGAGAGCCAACGTATCAGGCTGGCAACGCAGGTGGGTAGCAAACTTGTGAATGTGCTCTACATACTCGATGAGCCGAGTATTGGCCTGCACCAGAGGGATAACCGCAAACTTATTCGCTCGCTGGAAAACCTCCGAGATGAGGGTAACTCGGTGATTGTGGTGGAGCACGATGAGGAGATGATGCGCTCGGCCGATTGGATAGTGGATATTGGCCCGCTGGCAGGCCGTAAGGGTGGCGAGGTGGTTGCCGAGGGTACCTATGACGACATTGTGAAGGCCGATTCGCTCACTGCCGACTACCTTGCAGGCCGCCGCCGTATTGAGGTGCCGGAGAAGAGAAGAGAGTGGACAGAGAGTCTGCGTATTGTGGGTGCAAGGGGCAATAATCTCAAAAATGTTACGGTGGAGATACCTCTGGGCGTGATGGTGTGCGTTACGGGTGTGAGCGGAAGTGGCAAAAGCTCGCTAATCAACGAAACCCTGCGTCCCTATCTTACACGCAAATTCTATCGCTCCTTCGACCAATATCTTCCGTTTGACGGCTTGGAGGGTGTGGAGCATATAGACAAGATTGTGGTTGTGGACCAATCGCCTATCGGACGCACTCCGAGGAGCAACCCCGCAACCTACTCCAATGTCTTTGCCGACATCCGTAAGCTCTTTGAGAAAACCCCCGATGCGCAGATTAGGGGCTTCGGTGCGAGTCGCTTCTCGTTTAATGTAAAGGGGGGAAGATGCGAGGAGTGTAAGGGTGCGGGCGTGCAGACTATCGAGATGAACTTCCTGCCGGATGTATATGTAACCTGCAAGGCTTGTGGTGGCCACCGCTACAATCGCCAAACGCTCGAAGTGAAATATAAGGGCAAGAATATCAACGATGTGCTCAATATGACAATCAATCAGGCGGTTGAGTTCTTCGAGAACATTCCATCCATTAAGACCAAACTTGCGGCCATCAGGGATGTGGGACTTGGTTACCTCAAATTGGGCCAGAGTTGTACCACATTGTCGGGCGGTGAGAGCCAACGAATAAAACTCTCTTCGGAGCTGGCCAAGAGGGATACGGGGCGCACTTTGTATATCTTCGACGAACCGACTACGGGCCTTCATTTCGAGGATATCCGCCAACTGCTGGCTGTGTTCAACAAACTTGTTGAAAGGGGTAATAGCGTGATAATAATCGAGCACAATCTGGATGTGATTAAGTGTGCCGATTGGATTGTGGATATGGGCCCCGAGGGAGGAAAAGCAGGTGGTTATGTGGTAGCCACAGGCACACCCGAACAGGTGGCACAGGTGGAAGAGAGCTACACGGGTGCTTTCCTCCGAGAGGTGCTTGGTTAGAATGTTTATGACAAATCATAGAGAGGAAATACTCTCCACACTTGCCCGATGGTGGGGCTATAAGGAGTTGCGTCAAGGACAACAAGAGGTTATCGAGAGTGTCCTTGCGGGACGTGATACCCTTGTGTTGATGCCCACGGGTGGTGGTAAATCCATTCTCTATCAGACCCCTACGATGATGCGCGAGGGAGTGTGTGTGGTGGTTACTCCGTTGGTGTCGCTGATGAAAGACCAAGTAGATTCGCTGCGAGATAGGGGCATTAACGCTGTGGCCATCCACAGCGGTCTTTCGCCACGCAAGATAGACATCGCTTTGGACAACTGTGTCTATGGCGATGTTAAGTTTCTGTATGTGGCTCCGGAGAGGCTTGCGAGCGAGATTTTCCGTGCGAGGGTGGCCAAAATGAAGGTGTCGCTGCTGGCCGTTGACGAGGCCCACTGCATATCCCAATGGGGCTACGATTTTAGGCCCTCCTACCTGCGAATTGCCGAGATACGTCGTCTGGTGCCCGATGCGCCTGTGTTGGCCCTCACGGCCACGGCTACGGAGAGGGTTGCCGAGGATGTTATGCACCACTTGGCCTTTGCCGAACCAAACATTATCAGACGTGGACTTGTACGCCCTAATCTCTCGTATGTGGTGCGCAGGGTGGACGACAAGATGGAACAGATGTGTAGGGTACTGTCGGGTGTGGAGGGTAGTGCCATCGTCTATGTGCGCCTGAGGGAGAAGTGCGAGAAGGTGGCCGAGGAGTTGAAGAAAAGGGGATTTGCGGCGGAGTTCTACCACGCAGGGCTGAGCCACACGGAACGTGCTCTACGACAGGACGATTGGCAGAAGGAGAAGGTCAGGGTGATGGTGGCAACCAACGCCTTCGGTATGGGTATCAACAAGGGCAACGTGAGGGCTGTGATTCACTACGATATGTGCGATAGCCCCGAGGCCTATTATCAGGAGGCAGGCCGTGCAGGTCGTGATGGAGTGCGTAGCTATGCTGTGCTGCTGATGGATAGCTACGAGAAGGCCAATGCGCTCAAACGCTTGGAGGGTGCTTTTCCCTCGATTCCTGCCGTAAAGGAGTTTTATGACAAGGTCTGCTCGCACCTTATGGTGGCCTATGGCGAGGGAGCGGGCGTGTCGTTTGTCTTCAACGAGTATAAGTTTGCCGAGCACCACCGTATGAGTGTGTCGGCTGTGCGCAACTGCTTCAAACTGCTGGCCCAGAGTGGATATGTTCTTCTTACGGAGGATAGCGACCACTCGGCACGCCTGAGGTTTGTGGTGAGCCGTGAGGACCTCTACAACTTTCGCGAACAGAACCGAGAGGTGGAGGAGGTGTTGTTGGCTGTGCTAAGACAGTGCGAGGGTGTATTTACCGACTTCCGCCCGATAGATATTGAGAACATTGCCTTCCACGCCCACTGCGAAGAGAGTAGGGTGGTGGAGGTGCTGCGTATGTTGTGGCGCAAACACATCGTGGAGTACCGCCCGAGGAGCACTTCGCCGATGGTGCAATTTCTGTGCGATAGGGTGCCGATGAGGGATGTCTGTATCAGTCCGGAGGTCTATCGTATGCGCAAGGAGGCGGCTCGCGAGAGGATGGAGGCTATGTTGGACTACGCCTCACAGGAGAGCAACGGATGCCGTAGCCGCTTTCTGCAACAATATTTTGGCGAGAACGATGCTGTGGAGTGCGGAGTGTGCGACTTGTGTATTGAGCGTAAGCGAGGAGGGGTACCAACGCCTTCGCAGGAGGAACGAATTGCCAAAACCATTATGGAAGAGATTGAGAGAGAGGGTAGTGTGGAGGCTCACACATTGGTCCGCAAACTGAATGTTCCTCCGATGGATATTGCCCGCGTGGTGGAAAAACTCACCGCCGAGGGAGAAATTTGTAGCTTAGGGGGCGGTTTTGTCAAGAAGAATAGATAATTTTGTGGCCGTGAAAAAGTATCAAAGCAGCATAACACCCGACGAGATAAAGGAACTGCCTGTGGTTGGGTTTGAGGGACGTATTGAGATTGTCGATACGCCCGAAAAACTTGTCAAGGCGTGCGAGGTGTTGATGCAGTGCGATGTGGTGGGATTCGACACCGAAACCCGCCCCTCGTTCAAGGCGGGCGTGAGCTACAACGTGTCGCTGGTGCAACTCTCTACCGACAAGGTGTGCTACCTTGTGAGGCTCTGCTCGATGAGGATGGAGAAACCTCTCCTGAAATTGTTGGAGAGCAAGGAGGTCTTGAAGGTGGGCGTGGACGTTGTGGGCGACATTCGCAACTTGTGCAAACTGCGCCACTTCCGAGCAGGGGGTTTTGTGGAGTTGCAACAAGAGGTGGGAGCCTTTGGTATTGAGGACAAGAGCCTGCGTAAGATGGCGGCAATAATTCTCGGTGTTGGGGTGAGCAAGGCCCAGAGGTTGAGTAATTGGGAAGCCAAGGAGATGACCTCGGCACAGCTGCGCTATGCTGCGACGGATGCGTGGGTGTGCCTCGCAATGTACAGAAAGCTCTTTGGCGATGGAACCCACAGCCCCAAAGCGGATGTGTTCCCACAGCCCAAAGTTGAGGCTCCAAAGAGCGTGAAACCGGCGAGCGATGAGGAAAAACCCTCTCTCCGTAAACGCCGCAGACCACATCGTAACCGCAAAAGAGTAAAACAGACACAACCCGACAATGATTAAAAAAATTATTCTCAAACGTGGCAAGGAGGAGTCCTTGATGCGCCACCACCCCTGGGTGTTCTCGGGAGCAATTCACTCGGCCGACCAACCTTTGGAGGAGGGTGAGATTGTTGACATCTACTCCCACGACAAGGAGTTTATCGCAAGGGGCCACTGTCAGGTCGGCTCTATCGCAGTGAGGGTACTGACCTTCGAGCAGGAGGAGATTGATGGGGCTTGGTGGACAAGGCGTATAGAGTCGGCCTATGCGGTGCGTAAGGCACTCGGGCTGACGGACAACGAGAAGACCACCTGCTACCGATTGGTACACGGCGAGGGCGATAATCTTCCCGGTTTGGTTGTGGATATCTATGGCTCAACGGCTGTGATTCAGTGCCATAGCGTGGGTATGTACCTTTCGAGGGAGGCTATTGTGGATGCACTGAGGGCTTGCTATGGCGAGCGATTGACGGCTGTCTATGACAAGAGCGCCCAGACGCTCCCCTACAAGGCCGACCTCGGAGCCGAAGATGGCTACCTTTGGGGCCACGGCAAGGGCGAGGAGGTGGTGTTGGAAGGCGGCCACAAGTTTGCCGTTAATTGGGCTAAGGGCCAAAAGACGGGATTTTTCATTGACCAGAGGGCCAACCGCGAATTGGTGGGCCGATATGCCGAGGGACGTAACTTGTTGAATACGTTTTGCTACACGGGTGGCTTTTCGATTTACGGCCTTGCGGGTGGCGCAAGGAGCGTTACGAGTGTGGATAGCAGTGCGCTGGCGGTGGAACTCGTCGAGCGCAACGTGGTACTCAACTTCCCCGAGGGCGCGCCACATAAGAGCGCAGCGATGGATACCTTCGACTTCCTCCGCACAGTGAAGGAAGGCGAGTATGATATGGTTATTCTGGACCCTCCCGCATTTGCCAAACACCACAAGGTGCTTGGTAACGCTTTGCAGGGCTACAAGAGGCTCAATGCAAGGGCTATGGAAAAGATTGCAAAGGGGGGTATATTGTTCACATTCAGTTGCTCGCAGGCTGTGAGCAAGGAGCAATTCCGATTGGCGGTCTTTTCGGCTGCGGCCATTGCGGGCCGTAAGGTGCGTATCCTTCACCAGCTGACTCAACCCACCGACCACCCAATCAACATCTACCACCCGGAGGGCGAGTACCTCAAAGGCTTGGTGCTCTATGTGGAGTAGAGGGTGATATGAGCAACAAAAAACGGCTTACGTTGGTCAAACGTAAGCCGTTTTTTTGTTGTGGCAATGTTTTCCGTGATGTGCTAAAAATTCTTACCGAAACTAACGTAAAGACCTCCCAGAGGGTTGTCGTTCGTACCGCTTGCCAATACTGCCAGGGGGCCCAGCGAGGTGTGGTAGGTATATTTCACTCCAAAACCCAATAGCGACTGCTCTCCGCCGAACATCTCCCAAAAATTGTCGTTCTGCAAGGCATAGTTGGCAACGGCCGAAATGGTGTGGTTCTTAATGAACTCATATCTGGCCTCAATGGCACCAACCATCACGGAATTATCGCACAATTCGATGTGCTGAATACCGACAAAAGGCATCTGTTGCACCATATGCCTGCCCGGCAGTATTCCACCCATAGAGTTTTGGTAGGGGTAGGTAGATCTTGGGCCGATGAGTGTGCGCCCATAGAGTGAGCCTATGAGTGTGAGCTGGCCTTTGAAGGGGGTGAGAACCCTCTTGACATCATACTGCAACGCGGTGAAAGGTGCACCTCCATTAACCTCCAAACCATTGGTTGTGTGGATTGTGTAATTGGCCTCAATGGACCAACCCTTGCGTGGCATATAGAAATCGTCGAGGCTCTCGTAGTGGCCGTTGATGATGTAGTTCAGATAGCCCTCCGGCTTGGCCTCGGCGAGAGTGCCCGAAGGGGTGTGGTAGAGCGAGTGGCGGAAGTCGAAGAAGTCATATTCCACCCCCAGACTCATATTGAAATTGCGCAGGTATATGTCCGAAAAACGCATCGACAGACTATGTTCGTTGAAACAAACAGCATTCTGCCTTATTTCGTTTTTGTAGAACGTAAAGTCGTGATACTGATATTTGTATGCAAACGTAAAGTCGCCAAAGAAAACCCTGCTGCTGGATGCGCTCAACTGAACATAGGGACTCTGGCTCAAACGGGTTTTGAGCGCGAACTTGGGCTTGAAATAGTTGCCGTGCATAGTCATCTCCGTTGCCAACAACAGCGAGGCTAATTCCTGAGAATCGAAACGAAAACCGACGTGAACCGAGGCATTTTCCTTCTCGTTTACACCAATGGTCAACTCGTAGGGTGCACGGTTGTTGAGGCTGTATCGTACAAAGTCGAAGCCACCCAAGTTGCGCACATCTTCGATGTGCTGGTTGAACTCCTTGCGTGTTACGGTTGTGTAGGGGCGCAGGTTGAGATAGCGGTTGATGAGCGCCTGTTCCGACTTGTTGAATCCTCGGAATCGGATGGGGCCGATGTAGAGTTTTGTGTCGCTCGAATAGTGTTTTTGTCGCTTAGGCGGCATATAACCTTCGGGCAGACCAATCTTTTTGCGCAGCTCCTGTAACCCGACACGATGTTTGTCGGCCTCCACTTGACCACGCATAATTAGCGAATCAACAGCCTCTGCGTTGAAACTTGCAGCAGTGTAGGGGGCAACTTCGGGATGCATATAGTAGTCGCACGAGGCGAGGTTTGCCTCATACTTATCCCTGCCGAGGAAGGTGGTGAGCTGCTCGAAGATGAGCACCATATTGGCCAAATCGTCGTCGGTGCGTATTCCATCGGCGAGATCTATACCAATGACAATCTCGGCACCCATATCCCTAACCACATCCACGGGGAAGTTGTTGTAAACGCCGCCATCAACCAATAGCATATTCTTGTATCTTACAGGTTTGAAGACACCCGGAATTGACATACTCGCCCTGATGGCAATTGGCAGGCTGCCACCGCGAGCCACATACTCGCTGCCGGTGTTCATATCATACGACACGCTGGCAAAGGGGATGGGGAGGTTGTCGAAGGAGTCGATTTGTTGGTAGCCGAGCAGCAGTTCGCTCAGTTGGTCCATAAACTTGTCGCCCCTGACAATGCCACTCGGCAACGATATGTCGTCGGCCGAAAGTATGGCATCAAACATATAGGCATCGTCCTTGTGTTTATCTCTGAGGAGTTGTTTGGAGCGTTCGTTGCGGTCGGTGAAGATGTTGAACCAATTCATCGACGTAAAGAGCTCCTCTATTTCCTCCACAGTGTAGCCCACCGAGTAGAGTCCTCCAATGATGGAACCGATGCTGGTGCCGGCAATGTAGTCAATGGGGATGCCTGCCTCTTCTATGGCTTTGATGATGCGCAGCTGGGCAGCACCTTTGGCACCACCGCCACTCAGCACCAATCCCACACGCTTACGACCGGGAGCCGCAGGGTCATCAACAACCTTCGGGCTGGCGCCCAAAGTGCAGGGTGCCAACACCACAACCGCAAACACCATTGCGGCCAACACAACCTTACCAATACGTTTCATTTGCTAACTATTGTCTAATGTCCAACGTCCAACGTCTAACGTCCAACGTCCTCTTTCTGTCAAGAGTTCGAAACTGTTGATGTTTGACCAAAGATCTACTCGTAGTTGCCCGATTTGAGCATCGAGACCTCTTTTTCGGTCAGGAATCGCCACTCGCCACGTTTGAGTTTTTGCTTCGTCAGACCTGCAAAATACACCCTGTCGAGCTTGCCGACACGATAGCCGACGTGCTCAAACATACGCCTTACAATACGGTTACGGCCCGAGTGAATCTCGATGCCGACAGCATTCTTACAAGTGGGGTCGTCAACGTAGCAAACGTCGTCGGCGGCAATGTCGCCATCTTCGAGGGTGATACCCATAATCAGACGCTCCAAATCGGCCCTTGCCAGACGTTTGTCAAGACTCACCTGATAGATTTTTTTCTTCTCATAGGTGGGGTGAGTGAGCTTTTTTGCAAGGTCGCCATCGTTGGTCAGCAACAACACGCCCACGCTGTTTTTGTCCAAACGCCCCACAGGGTAGATGCGTTCCGTACAGGCGTTCTTCACGAGGTCCATCACACTCTTATCGGCGTGTGGGTCGTCGAGAGTGGTAACAAAACCTTTGGGTTTGTTCATCACAATATAGACCTTCTTCTCGTTGTGTATCTGTTTGCCGTTGTAGCATACAACGTCGTTCTGGTGTACCTTCGAACCCAACTCGGTAACGACCTCTCCATTGACGGTGATTTGTCCGGAGGTGATATACTCGTCGGCCTCCCTGCGAGAGCAGATGCCCGACATAGAGATATAGCGGTTCAGACGAATCTCGCCCTCAATTTTGGGTGCTGCATAGGAGGGGTAGTTCTCCAACGTATAGGTATTGGCTGTGTTTACAAAAGGTTTGGGCTCTTTGGGCGCACGCTCGGAGTGGAACTTACCGCTGCTCTTCTTGGGCGCAAAACCACCCTTGTCGTGGCCGAATGACGGCTTGCTGCCAAACTTATTATGACGAGGACGGAAACCTCCCTCTTGATTGTTCTCTCGGTTGAAATTTCGCTCGCGGTTGAACGAAGGCCTTTCCTCTCGGTTGTAGCCCTCCTCGCGATTGAAATTGCGTTCGCGTTTGAAGGAAGGCCTCTCCTCACGGTTGAAGTTGCGCTCGCGGTTGAACGAGGGCCTCTCCTCTCGGTTGTAACCCTCCTCGCGATTGAAACTGCGCTCGCGGCCGAACGAAGGCCTCTCCTCACGGTTGAAATTGCGCTCGCGGTTGAACGAGTGCCTCTCCTCGCGGTTGTAGCCTCCTTCGCTACGTTCCGAGCGGCCATAGGATGACCTGTTGCGGTCGATTAGTCGGTTGTCGCGTGTGAAGTTGGGGTTGAACGAACGGCGCTCAACACTCTCCTCGCTCTTTGGGGCGCGATTGTAGGATGAGGTGGAATAGAGTGCCTGTGGTCTGGAAGTGCGACTGCGTTTGTCTTTGGTGAAAGTCTTGTAGCTCTCTTCGCTTTCAGAGTGTGCCCTCACGGGGAAATCTGTTGTCTTCATTGTCTTGAATGATGATAAAAAATGTATATTCAGTATGTTGCCACAAAGGTATCTCTTTTTCTTGATTGTTGTTCTACCAAACCAAAAAAAATGCCGTTTTTTATTTGGCAAGACGAAATATGTCTGCCATTACAACGAAAAAAGAGCGTGATTCGGTATGTGAACCAACGCTCTTTTTTTTGTGTGGAGCTGGGGGGAGTCGAACCCCCGTCCAAACAGTCTGCCTGAAAGTTTTCTACACGCTTATCCACTGCTTAATCCTCCTGCTGCAATGCGGTGGGTGGCAACCATATCACAGCCCCAGTTCCGGTTTGGTTTCGCCCTGTGGTCGGAACACCCCTCGGGCTATCTTCTCATTGATGATACTCCGTTAGCCACGCCCACAAGAAGCGGGAGGGTGTGGCGGAGTACTCGTTTCCGCACCAGCCTTGGGCGCAGAAATTAAGCCAATTAACTCGGTTAATTAAGCAGCGAGTGCGTAGCTATTATTGCCATTTAATTGTTTGAGCGTTGAGATTAACGAGCCCCCACACAAAGCTCGACGTGCTTACCAACCTGCATATCCTGCTGTCAAAACCGGTCAACCCCGTTGGAAAAGTGGGTACAAAAATAGTGCATAAAAATTGAAAATTGAAAATTGAAGATTGAAAATTGTAGAAAAAGGCGATAAAATGCCTATTTGAGGGTGAAAAAAGTGGTTGTTTTTTATAAAATCTCAATTCTCCGTTTTCAATTTTCAATTTTTCTTTGTACCTTTGTTTGTTTTTAACAAACAGATTTTTTTACCCTATGACTAAGGCAAATGTGATAGAGCTCAAAGATGTGGTTGTTTATCAACCCGATGATGACGCCGGCAGGCTTTCGTGGAAGGATGCCCAACAGGTGTTGTCGGGAGTGAATATCGCAGTTGGACAAGGGGAGATGGTCTATTTTATCGGCCGTGTGGGTAGCGGTAAGAGCTCGCTGCTGAAAATCCTCTATGCCGAACTTCCTCTGTTGGAGGGTGAAGGTGAGATTGCGGGGTTCGATTTGCGTGAGTTGCGCCGCAGGGATGTCTATAAATTGCGCCGCAAGATTGGCATCGTTTTTCAGGACTATCAACTGCTCACCGACCGCAATGTCTATGACAACCTGCGCTTTGTGATGCGTGCCACGGGATGGAAAAACGAGGGCGAAATTGCTGCCCGCATCGAAGAGGTGCTGGGTGTTGTGGGGCTCCGCAACAAGGAGTACAAAATGCCTTTTGAACTCTCCGGTGGCGAACAGCAGAGGCTTGTGATAGCCAGAGCGCTGGTCAACGGGCCGAAGATTATTCTTGCCGACGAACCCACCGGTAATCTGGACCCCAAAGCGGCGGACGAGATTATGGCCTTGTTCCGTAGGATTGTGGAGAGTGGTTGCTCGATTGTGATGTCAACCCACAATATTTCCAACATAGAACAATATCCTTCGCGCACGTTCCGTTTTGCGAAGGGCCGAGTTGAGGAGGTTGACATTAAGGCCCTTTTGGGTTAGTCGGCCATTGTGTGGGGATGTGGAAGTCTCCTTGCACGGATATAACAAGAAGAAACGTAAACAAAAGAAATAACACTAAAAAACAAAAATGGAGAACATCGAAGAGAAAAAAGTAGCACAGGAGGAGTATTCCGCATCAAGTATTCAGGTGTTGGAGGGCCTCGAAGCAGTTCGCAAACGTCCTGCAATGTATATCGGAGATATTGGCGAGAGGGGTTTGCACCACTTGGTTTATGAGGTGGTGGACAACTCCATCGACGAGGCTCTGGCAGGCTATTGTACCGACATCAAAGTAACCATCAACGAGGACAACTCCATCACCGTTGAGGATAACGGCCGTGGTATCCCTGTGGGTATGCACGAGCAGGAGGGTAAGTCGGCTTTGGAGGTGGTGTTGACCATTCTTCACGCCGGCGGTAAGTTCAGCAAAGACTCCTACAAGGTGTCGGGTGGTTTGCACGGTGTGGGTGTGTCGTGTGTGAACGCGCTTTCGACCGAGCTTGTTGCTACGGTGTGCAGGGACGGTAAGATTCACCAGATGACTTTCAGCCGTGGTGTAACGACCTCGGAGTTGAAGATTATCGGCGAAACGGATCGTACGGGTACAACCATCAAATTTAAGCCCGATGGCGATATCTTCACCGCTACAACCTATCGCTATGAGATTTTGGCCACAAGGTTGCGCGAGTTGGCATTCCTCAACAAGGGCATCAACCTCGATATTACCGACCGTAGGGAGAAAGACGAGGAGGGTAACTACCTCCACGAGCACTTCTACTCGGACAATGGTCTGAAAGGCTTTGTGGAGTACTTGGACGAGAGCCGTGGCCAGAAGATTATCGACGACATCATCTACATCGACACCGAGAAAAACGGCACTCCCGTTGAGGTGGCTATGCAGTACAACGATAGCTTCTCGGAGAATGTGCACTCCTACGTTAACAATATCAACACCATCGAGGGTGGTACCCACCTGACCGGTTTCCGCAGGGCTCTCACCCGCACGATGAAAAAATATGCCGAGGAGAACGGTATGCTCTCGAAGATTAAGTTCGACATCTCGGGCGACGACTTCCGCGAGGGCCTCACTGCTGTTGTGTCGGTTAAGGTTGCCGAGCCTCAGTTTGAGGGACAGACCAAGACCAAACTCGGTAATGACGAGGTTGCAGCGGCTGTGGACCAAGCCATCTCGCAGGCCCTGACCAACTACCTCGAAGAGCACCCGAAGGATGCAAAGGCCATTGTAGATAAAGTTGTGTTGGCCGCAACCGCCCGCCACGCTGCCCGCCACGCAAGGGAGCTTGTGCAGCGTAAGACTGTGTTGTCCGGTTCGGGCCTTCCCGGTAAGTTGGCCGACTGTGCCACAAGGGATAGGAGCAAAGCGGAGATTTTCTTCGTCGAGGGTGATTCGGCAGGCGGTACTGCAAAGCAGGGCCGCAACCGCGAGTATCAGGCCATTATGCCTTTGAGGGGTAAGATTCTCAACATCGAGAAAGTGCAGGAGCACCGTATGTGGGAGAATCAGGAGATTAAGAATATGTTCACTGCGTTGGGTGTAACCATCGGTACCGAGGAGGACCCCAAAGCACTCAACCTCGAAAAACTCCGCTACGACAAGATTATCATCATGACCGATGCGGATGTGGATGGTAGCCACATTGCAACTCTGATGCTGACCTTCTTCTTCCGCAAGATGAAGGAGCTCATCGAGCAGGGCCACGTCTATATTGCGATGCCTCCTCTCTACCTTGTTAAGAAGGGCAACGCCAAACACTACTGCTGGACCGACGAGGAGAGGGCAAAGATTACCGCCGAGTTGGGCACCAAGGGTGTTACCGTACAGAGGTACAAAGGTCTTGGTGAGATGAACGAGCACCAGCTGTGGGAGACCACTATGGATCCCGCAACCCGCATTTTGAAGCAGGTGTCGATTGAGAACGCAGCCGAGGCCGACAGGATTTTCTCGATGCTTATGGGTGATGAGGTAGGTCCTCGCCGTGAGTTTATTGAGAAGCATGCCAAGTATGCGAAAATCGACGCATAGTGCAAAAGCGAGATAATCGGTAAATTCTGCGTTATGCTTGCGCTCGAAATCCTCATTTGCGTCAGCAAACTGCGGTTTCTTGCGCTTCACAGGCCTTGAATTTCCTCGATTCTATCGCTTTTGCGGTGGTGCTGTCGGAGGATAATAAAAGGGGGTGAAATGCGTTACGCTTGTTGTTTGGGCTCCTCATTTACCGTAGTAAACTGCGGGCCCAACCAACAACCAAGCCTTGAAATCCCTCCGTTCTATCCAAGCGCAGGAGGTGCGATGAGGTGGCAATGCGCTTCGCAGGCCTTGAATTTCCTCGATTCTATCGCTTTTGCGTGGTGCTATCGGAGGATAGAAGGGAATGAAATGCGTTACGCTCGGACATTGACGGTAACAGCTAATGGTCAACGGCTAATGGCTAATGGCTAAAAAAAGAAACTGATAACTCAAAAAATATGAATGTAACTATCATTGGAGTTGCAGGCGGTACCGGTAGCGGTAAGAGTACGCTTGTAAAGCGATTGCAGGAGGCTTTCGCAGGTGATGATGTGGCGACAATCTGCCACGACTACTACTACAAGTCGTTCCCCCACTTGACATACGAGGAGCGAACCAAACTCAACTACGACCACCCGCAGTCATTTGATACGTCAATGATGGTGGAGCATATCAAGGCCCTCAAAGAGGGTGTGGCCATCGAGAGGCCCGTCTATTCCTTTGTGGAGCACGCACGCACCGACGAGAAGGTGCCCGTCAAACCATCCAAGGTTATCATCGTGGACGGTATCCTCATCTTTGAGAACAAGGAGTTGAGGGATTTGATGGACATCAAGGTATTTGTGGACACCGATGCCGATGTGCGCTTGGCTCGCAGGATTTTGCGTGATGTGAAGGAGAGGGGCCGCTCTATGGAGTCGGTCATCACCCAATACACCACCACCGTTAAGCCTATGCACGAGGAGTTTGTGGAGCCTTCGAAGAAGTATGCCGATGTGATTATTCCCGAGGGTGGCTTCAATTCGGTGGCTGTTACAATGCTGATTGAGAACATCAAGTCGCTCATTGGCCGATAGTCGGGCCGATGATGATTGAGAGGGAAAAAAGGGAGAAATACACGAAAATATTAACCAAAACACACGTGAACTTATGTTGGAAATAAGGGAAGTAAAAAACAAAAGGGATAAGAAGAGGTTTATCAAATTTCCCATCTGGCTCTATAAGGATTGCCCCTACTTTGTGCCGGCACTCTATATGGACGAGGATAGCGAATTTGACCCCAAACAGAACGGTGCATTTGTCTATGCCGAGTGCAAGATGTGGATTGCACTGAGGGATGGCAAGGTTGTTGGTCGCGCTGCGGGTGTGCTCAACAAGGCCTACAACGAGAAGATGGACGTTAAGCAGATGCGCTTCACGAGGTTCGACTTTGTGGACGATGCCGAGGTTGTGGATGCTCTGTTTGCCAAGGTGGTGGAGTATGCCAAGGAGTGCGGTATGAACGAGATTATCGGTCCCATTGGTTTCTCGGACCTCGACAAACAAGGCCTCGTGATTGAGGGTTTTGAGGAGGAGGATATGTATGTTACTCCATATAACTATCCCTACTATGTTACCCACTTCGAGCGACTCGGTATGACCAAGAAGGTGGATTGGATGGAGTTCCAGATTACCATTCCCGAGGTGATGAACGAAAGGCTCGACAGGTTGGCTAATATGGCCATTGAGAGGTATGGATATAAAGTGTTGAAGTTCAAGAAGATTAAGGACATCAAGCCCTACATCATTCCTGCGCTGCAAATTCTCAACGAGGCATTTGCCAAACTGTTTGGCGTGGTGTGGTTGAGCGAGAAACAACTTCTCGACTTCTCGAAACTGATTATGCTGGTGGGTAACCCCGACTATGTTGCGGTGGTTACCGACAAGAACGACAACATCATTGGTTACAGCTTTATGGCTCCTTCGATTAGCAAGGCTGTAAGGGAGTCGAAGGGCCGCCTGTTTCCCTTTGGAGTATTCCGCATTTTCAGGGATTTGAAGAAGAGCAAGACACTTGACTTTTATAGTATTGGTGTAAAACCAGAGTATCAGGGCAAGGGTGTGAACGCAATTTTGTTGCGTGAGGGCCTTGCCGGTGCCATTAAGAACGGAATGAAGATTGCCGAAACCGGTCCTGAACTTGAAACAAATGTGGAGGTGCAGAGCCAATGGAAGGCATTTGAACATAAGAATCACAAACGCCGTAGATGTTATACCTACTCCTTGCAATAGTTTGCGGAACGCTCTATTCGGTATTCTTTAAGTTATTCGCTTGCAGAGGGTTGGACTCTTTGCAAGCGATTGCTTTCAATTACCTGACCGCTTTGGGGTTGGGATTGATTGTGGGGATGTCGGAGAGTGGGAGCGTGCTGCCTGTGGGGTTTGCCTCGTGGGTGGCGGCTGTTGTGTTGGGTGCGACATTCGTGGGTGCTTTTGTGATGATGGCTCGCTCCACGGTGCGCTGTGGTGTTACGCTCACGACCGTTGCATCGAGGGTGTCATTGGTGTTGCCTGTGGTGTGTAGCTACTTGCTTTTTCCGGAGGGCGATGTGCCCCGTTGGGGAGCGATTGCCACCATTCTGTTCGCTTTGGTACTGATGTTTGCGCCCACAAAGAACGGTAGCGAAGGGGAGCGAACAGAAAAACGAGGGCATAGTGCTGTGGCAATGGTGCTCTACCCGCTTGGGGTGTGGGTGCTGTTTGGAGTGAACAATTTTGGATTGAAGGTGGCCCAAACCACTCTCATTGCACCGCAGGAGTCGGCAATGTTCAGCGCAGTGATATTTGCCTTTGCCGCGCTGTTTGGCTTTGGTGCGCTGCTGATTAGGGATGGTGTTGGGTGGAGGCCGGAGCCGAAGAGTGCGCTCGGAGGTGTGGCCCTCGGAGTGGCCAACTTTTTTGTAACGTGGGGAATGTTGCGAGGATTGGCCGAAGTGCCATCGAGTACCTTTTTTCCACTCTACCACACGACCATTGTGGCTCTTGTGGCAGTCGTGGGAACAGTGGTTTTCAAGGAACGCCTTTCGAAGGTGCAGTGGATGGGAATGGCGGTTGCGGTGCTGGGTATTGTGATGTTTTTTGTGTAAGTGAGAGTTTGACATTTGGATTATATCAACCATATAATAGACTCTTTAAGGCGTGGTGAGTGGCCCTCCGACCAACTCCTTGTCGAACTCATTGAGGAGTATAGTGGGGAGAGTGTCGAAAGGGTGTGCAGGGCAGCAAGGGCCACGAGCGAGGAGCACTTCGGAAGAAGAGTGTGGCTGCGTGGACTTGTGGAGGTGTGGTCGAGGTGCGAGGGTGGATGTCGCTATTGTGGCCTGATGGCCGAAAATCGTGAACTCTGCCGCTATGAGATGACCTCCGAGGAGATTGTTGATGCTTGCCGTGAGGCCTACCGCTTGGGACTGCGCACCTTTGTATTGCAGGGTGGTCAGGTGAGAGATAGGGCGGAGATGGTTGAGGGGGTAGTCCGTACCCTCAAATCAGAATTTCCCGATGCGGCTGTTACGTTGTCGCTGGGCGAGCAACCGAGAGAGGTCTATGAGAGGTGGCGTAGGGTTGGTGCCGATCGCTACCTGCTGCGCCACGAGACAGCCTCGGAGGAGCATTATGGACTCTTGCACCCAGAGCGTATGAATTTCCACCACCGCCGAGAGTGCCTCGGTTGGCTCAAAGAGTTGGGCTATTGGGTGGGCGCTGGTATGATGGTGGGCAGCCCGTGGCAGAGGTCGGAAGACTTGGTGGCCGACCTGCACTACCTGCGCGAACTACGGCCTGAGATGGTTGGCATTGGCCCATTTATGCCCCAGAGCGACACGCCGCTTGGAGAGTGGCCGAGGGGCAGTGTGGAGAAAACGCTGTTGATGGTTGCTCTGGTGCGCCTGTTGCTGCCAACGGCTATGATACCGGCCACCACGGCACTTGCTTCGGCCGATGGCGAAGGAACATTGAGGGGCTTGTTGGCGGGAGCCAACGTGGTTATGCCCAACGTAACCCCCCGGAGGTATAGGAGCCGCTATGCCATTTATGACAACAAGAAGAACAGTGGTAGTGAGGCTGCCGAGGGAATAGACCGACTTCGGGCCGACCTTCAAACCATTGATTATGAAATATATTTGGGAAAATAGGAATTTCCCGAGCAATAAGATATAGAAAAATGTATAACGTAAAATCACATAGGGTAGAGGAGTTTATTGACCACGAGGAGATTGTGGCCACGATGGAGTATGCCGCTGAGAATAGGAACAACCGCCCGTTGATTGAGGGGCTGATTGCCAAGGCGGCCGAGTGTGGCGGACTAACCCACAGGGAGGCAGCAGTGCTGTTGGAGTGTGAGCAGGAGGACCTCAATGAGCGCATCTATGCACTTGCGAAGGAGGTTAAGGAGCGTTTCTATGGTAGGCGTATCGTTATGTTTGCGCCTCTCTACTTGTCGAACTACTGCGTCAATAGCTGCACCTATTGCCCCTATCATATTGCCAATAGGAGCATCCCTCGCCGCCGACTCACCCAACAGGAGATTGAGCGTGAGGTGGTGGCCTTGCAGGATATGGGACACAAGAGGTTGGCGTTGGAGGCGGGCGAGGACCCCTTGAACAACCCCATCGAATATATTTTGGAGAGCATACAAACCATCTACTCCACTCACCACCGCAACGGAGCCATTCGCAGGGTGAATGTGAACATTGCGGCAACCACCGTGGAGAACTACCGCCGATTGAAGGATGCGGGTATCGGTACCTATATTCTTTTTCAGGAGACATACAATAGGGCTCGCTACGAAAAGCTCCATCCACGAGGCCCCAAGAGCGACTATGTATGGCACACCGAGGCTATGGATAGGGCTATGGAGGGTGGAATTGACGATGTGGGCATTGGTGTATTGTTTGGCTTGGAGGGCTACCGCTACGATTTTGTGGGCCTTGTGATGTACGCCGAACATCTCGAAGCAGCGTGGGGAGTTGGTCCCCACACCATCAGCGTACCCCGAATTTGTCCAGCCGACGGGGTGGATGTGGCCGACTACAAGGACGCTGTGCCCGACGAAGTGTTCCACAAGATAGTGGCCGTTCTGCGCCTTGCTGTGCCCTATACGGGTATGATTATCTCCACGAGGGAGAGTAGGGCATCTCGTGAGAGGGCTTTGGAATTGGGTGTGTCGCAGATTAGTGGCGGCTCTTCTACGGGCGTTGGTGGCTATGTCGAGGGTGAGAAGGAGGATGCACACTCCACCGCACAGTTTGATGTGAGCGACACCCGCACGTTGGACGAGATTGTGCGCTGGTTGTTGGAGGGGGGTTATGTGCCGAGTTTTTGTACGGCTTGTTACCGCGAGGGACGCACGGGCGATAGATTTATGACTTTGGTGAAGAATGGACAAATTGCCAACTGTTGCCAACCCAATGCACTGATGACCTTGAAGGAGTATCTTGTGGACTATGCATCGCCCGAAACAATGAGGGCCGGATTGAGGCTTATCGCAGACGAACTTGACCGTGTGCCACATCCGAACGTGAGGCGCATTGCGGAGGAAAACCTTGTGAAGATTGAGCAAGGCGAGCGTGATTTCAGATTTTAACCACGAGGTTTCCTGTTGATTACCTATGTAATAAATCACAAATAACACAAGCAATTATGAATACCACACCCAGAGCACTACGCCTGCACATTGGCTTCTTTGGTCGCTGTAATGCGGGCAAATCTTCGCTGATAAATGCCATCAGTGGACAAAATGTTGTGATTGTGAGCGATGTTGCGGGCACAACGACCGACCCCGTAGTTAAGAGTATGGAGATTGGTCTTTTGGGCCCGTGTGCACTCATCGACACAGCAGGCTTTGATGACCACAGTGCACTTGGCGATGCACGCAGGGAACAGGCGGTGAGGGCTGCCGACAGAAGTGATGTTGCGGTGTTGGTGTGCGGTGCGCAAGCCGACTACACGATGGAGAAAGAGTGGCTGGCGATGTTTGCCCAGCGAAAAGTCCCCGTTGTTGTGGTTTTGGGCAAGTGCGATATGTTGGTGTCGGCTACGAATACGGCACGCACCATCAGCGACCAACTCGGACGTGAGCCTCTGCTTGTGAGTGCTGCCGAAGGTATTGGTGTGGATGTTCTGTTGGAAGAGATAGCCAAGGCAGCAGGAGAGGTGAAGAGTGAAGAGAGGAGCATTGTTGGTGATTTGGTGAAGAGTGGCGATAGGGTGGTGCTTGTGATGCCGCAGGACGAGCAGGCTCCCAAAGGGCGCATAATTTTACCACAGGTGCAGACTTTGCGTGAACTGCTTGATAGGGGATGTGTGGCTTTGTGTTGCCAGACTGACGAGTTGGCCCACACGCTATCATCGCTTGCCGAACCTCCCCAACTTGTAATCACCGATTCGCAGGTCTTTGACAGAGTGGCCGAGGTGCTGCCCGAGGGAGTGCCTCTGACGTCATTCTCGGTGCTTATGGCCTGCTACAAGGGTGATGGTGTGGCCTTTATGGAGGGTGCAAAAGTCATTGATGCGCTCACCGAGCAGTCGCGCGTGTTGATTGCCGAGGCTTGCACCCACGCACCTGCAAGTGAGGACATTGGTCGTGTCAAACTACCTCGACTGCTACGTAAGAGGGTGGGCGAAGGGCTGAGTGTGTATGTTGTTGGTGGCGATGATTTCCCTGCCGATTTGAGCGCCTACGACCTTGTGATACACTGCGGAGCGTGTATGTTCAACCGCCGCCACGTGCTGTCGAGGCTCGCAAGTGCCGCCTCACAGGGAGTGCCTATGACCAACTATGGCATTGCCATTGCCCACCTGCAAGGAGTGTTGCCCAAGGTGGTGTGGCCGAACAAGAAAAACAAATAATCATATCTTTAAGATAAATTTTCGTGGTGAGGATAGACGAAAAACTCTATCTTTGCGGCAGACTATACACCTATTTTTCTGTTGAATATGAAACGATTGTCGATTTTGGCCACCTTGTTCTTTGGCCTACTACTGACGGCTTGTGCCGAGAAACCTCCCGTTGTGTTGAAGTTGGATGTGCCTGCGGATGTGAAGGTTAGCGACCTTGCGTCAACTTCGCTCACGCTCACTTGGAGCGCTGTAAAGGATGCGCAAGGCTATGAGTGGCGTTGCAAGATGGGCGAGAGCTACACTTCGGGCAAATCTGCCGAGTGCTCGGCCCGCTTCGATGAACTTACCCCTGAGAGTGAATATCAGTTTGCCGTTAGGGCCACAAGGGACGATAGTGTGAGCGATTGGTCTGCTTATGTTGTGGCCACAACTTTGGCTGTGGAGGAGGAGCCCGAAGAGCCCGACACCCCCGATAATCCCATAAACCCCGAAGAGCCGGAGAATCCGGACACCCCTGATAATCCCGAGCCCGATGTGCCCGACACCCCCACCGAGCCGAGCGAACCCATTGCTCCTCCCGTGGTGGGCAATGTCCCATTGGATGCACTTATCGGCTACGGAGCACAAACTACGGGTGGCGTAGGCGGCAAGGTCTATCACTTCAATAGCGGCACCGCACTGCGCGATTGGCTCAAACTGAGGGAGAAAAACAAGAGCACCGAGCCTGCGGTGGTATGGCTTAGTGGCACTTTCACAAAAAATGACGGTAGGGATACGGGTAGCCCGTGGTTCGATGTGAAACGCACCTCCAACATCACCTTCTATGGTACCGACTCGTTCCGTATGCAGAATGTGGGTTTCTTCCTTAACGAGGCCACAAATATTATCATTCGCAACATCTACATAGTGCAGCCCAAAGCCGATAATGGCGCCGACGGTATCTCTATGCAGGAGAGCCACAATGTGTGGGTGGACCACTGCACCTTTGAGAGTGTCAACTCGGAGAAGGACTACGAGGATGGCTCGTGCGATGTAACCCACGCCACCAGCGGAGTAACCATCTCGTGGTGCCACTACATCCGCACCCAAAAGAGTAGCCTTGTGGGCCACTCCAATAGTGCGTCGGCCGACAAGGATATCACTATCACTATGCACCACAATTGGTTCGAGGACAGCAACTCGCGCCACCCGAGGGTGAGGTTTGGTAAGGCCCACGTGTTCAACAACTTCTACGACAACGTGAGCACCTATGGCGTTGGTAGTGCCTATGGCGCAATGGTGCTTGTGGAGCACAACTCGTTCGATGGTGTGAGGTTGCCCATCGACATCTGCACCTATCCCGCCAAGAAGAGCGGTAGCAGTTGGGTGTCGAACCTCACGGGTAGTGTTGCGGGCTATGCCTACGCCTACGAAAACCACTACACCAACATCCCTGCCGATGCCTCCGACCCCTATCCCTTTACCAATGTGGAGTACACCTCCTATGGTGGCTCCAAACTCTCCACTCCGCTCACCTACGAGGACTTCAAACCCTCCTACGACTACGTTGTGGATGCAGCCGACCGAGTGCCCGAGATTGTTACCACGGGCGCAGGTGTGGGCCGCCTTACGGGCTATGCCGAGGCTCCCGTGGCTGTGGATAATGGCGGTATGAGCTCTGGCGATGGTGGCAGCGGTGATGGTGGCGAGAGTGGTGGCGACACCCCCACGACTCCCGACACCCCTTCGGAGCCTTCGGGTAGCGAGATTGGTGGCGGTTGGACTCTTACCTCGGTGAACGACTCGCAGGCAACCTGCTCGGTGGCCGAGGATGGCGCACTGACGCTCACAGCACTCGGTAAGTTCGAGAGCGGAGCACAGAAGTTTGGCTATGTGTGGAGGAAGGTGAGTGGCGATTTTGAGGCCACCGTGCGCCTGCGCTCCTACACCTCCGAGAAGGGCGGAAACCAGAGTGCGGCAGGCATTATGCTTGCGGGCGACATTACCGCCTCGGGTACCGAGCTGCTCTATGCAACTTCGGGTGTGATTACTACGGCCTATTACAGCCACTACCGCTTGGCTGCTGCTGCCAATTCCGGAAAGAAAGCCGGTGCGACGAGTGCAGTGGGCGATAATGCGGTGTTGAAACTCGTGCGCGAGGGAGAGAAGTTTACCGCCTCCGTATCGACCGACGGGGGAGCGACCTTCGCCGACATCAAGAGTGATTCGTTCACCGGCCTGCCCAACGAGGTCTATGTGGGCCTTTGCGTGAGCAGTGGCGACAATAGCAAGACCGCTACGGCAGTGTTTGAGAACTTCACCATTGGTGGTACCGCCTACGGATTTAAGTAGTGTGAGGAGAACACAATAGCCACACGACCATACTTTTGCGTAGCCTGCCCGACCTTGCGTCAGGGCAGGCTACGTTTGTTTTTGTGAGTAAATGCCATTTGGGGTGTTCTGCTTTCGACGTTCCAAAACAAACAGAGCCTGTCTAACAGCGTTAGACAGGCTCTGCATTAAATATGTAAAACCCTCTTTGGAAATTAATCCTGTTTGAGAGCAGCCTGAGCAGCGGCCAAACGTGCGATGGGCACACGGAAAGGCGAACAGCTCACATAGTCCAAACCGGCCGAGTGGCAGAACTCAACGCTCGAAGGCTCGCCACCGTGCTCACCACAAATACCACATTTGAGGTTGTTGCGGGTAGTACGGCCCTTGGTTACGCCCTCGCGCACGAGGCGGCCTACACCATTGCGGTCCAAAATCTTGAAGGGGTCAGCCTTCAAAATGTTCTTCTCCAAGTAGATGGGCAAGAACTTACCGATGTCATCACGCGAGAAACCGAGAGTCATCTGGGTAAGGTCGTTGGTACCAAACGAGAAGAACTCAGCAACCTCTGCAATCTGGTCGGCAGTAACAGCAGCACGAGGAATCTCGATCATAGTACCTACCATATAGTCAATCTTGTCGTTACGCTCTGCGAAAATCTCGCCGGCAACGCGGTCAATGATATTCTTCTGGTAGCGCAACTCCTTGTGGTTACCAACAAGGGGAACCATAATCTCAACCTTCACGGGCACGCCTTTCTCCCTCACGTTCATCGCAGCCTCCAAGATAGCCCTTGTCTGCATCTCGGTAATCTCGGGATAGGTGTTACCCAGACGGCAACCACGGTGGCCCAACATGGGGTTAACCTCGGCCAAAGCCTCCACTTTGGCAGCAATCTTCTCAACGCTCACGCCGATAACCTCAGCCAACTCGGCCTGCTCTTTCTCGGTGTGGGGTGCGAACTCGTGCAATGGGGGATCCAAAAGACGAACGGTTACGGGCAGGCCCTGCATAGCCTCGAAGATACCCTCGAAGTCCTCACGCTGCATAGGCAACAGTTTTGCCAAAGCAACCCTACGGCCGGCCTCATCGTCAGCCAAAATCATCTCCCTAACGGCCAAGATACGGTCGCCCTCGAAGAACATATGCTCCGTACGGCACAAACCGATACCCTGTGCGCCAAAGCTTACAGCCTGCTTTGCATCGCGGGGCGAGTCGGCGTTGGTGCGCACTTTCAGACGAGCATACTTGGTGGTGAGGTCCATCAGCTTGCCGAAGTCGCCACTGAGCTCTGCCTCTTTGGTTGCAACCTGACCGAGGTAAACCTCACCGGTAGAACCGTTGAGCGAAATCCAGTCGTGCTCGTTGATTACCAAGCCGTCAATCTCGATAGTGCGGGTCTTGTAGTCAATTTTGAGCTCGCCTGCACCCGAAACGCAGCACTTACCCATACCACGAGCAACCACAGCAGCGTGCGAGGTCATACCACCCCTTGCGGTGAGGATACCGGCAGCGTCCAACATACCCTTCAAGTCCTCAGGCGAGGTCTCGATACGTACCAACACAGCCTTTACACCGTGCTCTTGGAAATATTTCTCTGCATCCTCTGCGAAGAACACAACGGGACCGGTAGCAGCACCGGGGCTGGCGGGCAGACCCTTGGTGATAACCTTGGCGCTCTTGATGGCCTGTTTGTCAAATACGGGGTGCAACAGCTCGTCGAGTTTCTCGGGCTCCTGACGGAGAACAGCGGTCTGCTCGTCGATGAGGCCCTCCTCCAACATATCCATTGCGATTTTCACCATAGCGGCACCGGTACGCTTACCGTTACGGGTTTGCAACATCCAGAGTTTGCCGTCCTGAATGGTGAACTCCATATCCTGCATATCTTTGAAGTAGCTCTCCAAGTGCTCTTTGATGTCGCAGAGCTCTTTGTAAACCTCAGGCATAACCTCCTCCAACGAGGGGAACTGAGCAGCACGGGTAGCCTCGTCAATGTTCTGAGCTTTAGCCCACCTGCGCGAGCCTTCGAGGGTAATCTGCTGGGGAGTACGGATACCTGCAACAACGTCCTCACCCTGTGCGTTTACGAGGTACTCACCGTTGAAGATGTTCTCACCGGTGGCAGCGTCGCGCGAGAAGCAAACACCGGTAGCCGAGTTGTCGCCCATGTTACCGAACACCATTGCCATAACGCTCACTGCGGTACCCCACTCCTGAGGAATGTTGTTGAGTTTGCGGTAGAGGATAGCCCTCTCGTTCATCCAGCTGCGGAACACAGCGCAGATAGCACCCCAAAGCTGCTCCCAGGGGTCAACGGGGAAGTCCTTGCCGGTCTGCTCTTTCACAGCCTTCTTGAAGCGTGCAACCAACTCTTTGAAGTCCTCGGCGGTCAACTCGGCGTCGTTCTTCACGCCTTTCTCCTCCTTAACCTCCTCAATGATAGCCTCGAAGGGGTCGATGTCCTGTTTCGAAGCGGGTTTCATCTCCAAAACCACGTCGCCGTACATCTGTACGAAACGGCGGTAGGAGTCCCAAGCGAAGCGGTCGTTGCCCGAGCGAGCAGCCACAGCCTCAACAGCCTTGTCGTTCATACCGAGGTTAAGAATGGTATCCATCATACCGGGCATCGAAGCACGAGCACCCGAACGAACCGACAACAAGAGGGGCGAAACCTCGCCACCGAACTTCATACCGGTTGACTCCTCAATCATCTTGATAGCGGCCTCTACCTCTGCTTTGATAAGCTCAATAACCTTCGCCTCACCCTCTTTGTAGTACTCGGTACATACATCGGTTGTGATGGTAAATCCGGGAGGCACGGGCATACCCAGCAGGTTCATCTCTGCAAGGTTAGCACCTTTACCGCCAAGCAACTCCCTCATTTTGCCATTACCTTCGGCTTTCCTATCACCAAAGGTGTAAACTCTTTTTACGTTTGCCATAAAGTGAATTGTTTTTTGTAAAAATGTGTGTTATTTGTTGTGAATTAAATTTGTATTCGGTCTTGTGATAAGGTTAACTCGTTTTAATATAGCCTGCGAATATAAGTAAAATTTCCCAATCAACCAAATTTTACCCCCGGAACGACTCTTTTCCATCAGAAAAACTCCTCTCTGAGGGGGTAGGTGTTGCGCCTATGTTCGAAATCGTCGGGGTGTGTTTTCATCCTTCGACTCTCCTCTGTGAGGTGGCAATAATCCTCTATGCGTGCGCACATATCCTCCCAACCGATGGGGCTTGGGCACGACGGACGAACCCCTCGGGGGTACCACTCTTCAAGGGCATCTAAACCCAATGTTTTTGCCATTGCACGCACCACTATGGCCGAGGCGTTGGCCTTACCTTGTGCCGAATAGCCGGCAATGTGTGGGGTGGCAATCTCGGCCACCTTCAAGAGCTCTCTGTTGATGCCGTCAGGCTCTCCTTCCCAAGTGTCGATGCAGAGGGTAAGACGATGTGCGTGGGCAAGTAGGGCAGAGGTGTCGGCCACCTCTCCACGAGATGCGTTCAGAAACGCAGCTCCGTCGTGCAATCGTGCGAGGAAGTCGTCATTGGCGAGGTGGAATGTTTGGTTCTCTCCTGCGCGCAGGAGTGGCGTGTGGAGCGTAACGATGTCGCTCTGCGAGAGCAACTCTTCCAGAGGGACAAAACCTTCGTCCCTACCGAGCCCTTCGGCCTGTTCGCGTGGCGGGTCGCTACACAGTACCCTGAAACCCCAACTTTTGGCATAGTCGGCCACAAGCGAGCCAACGTGCCCTATGCCAATGACACCCAGCGTGCGCTCCTGCGGACTCCACCCATCCCTTTTGGCAAGGTGAGCCAACGCACCTGCAACCCATTGAAGGACAGCTCGTGCGTTGCAACCTGCGGCGCTTGTGAAAGAGATGCCCTGTGAGGCGAGCCACTCTCGGTCGATGTGGTCATAGCCAATGGTGGCAGTGCCCACAAAGCGCAACTTGCAGGCACCTCCGAGCAGAGCCTCATTGCACCTCGTGCGAGTGCGCACCACAAGCCCATCGGCATCGTCGAGTATCTCCTTGGGGAACTCCCTGCCGTCTATCTCCACTACCTCTGCGTAGGGGGCGAGGACTTCGGCCAGATAGGGTACAAATTTGTCGATAACGATTTTCATATCCTCAAAGATACGTTTTCCTTCCCAAAGCCACAAACCGAAAAGCCAAAATGTGCAAAAAAAGTACCTAATGGGGGCAAGGTCCCAAATGTTTGGCTATATTTGTAAAATTTTTGATTAAAAACAGACGATACAAAATGTCTTTCTACACTAACATAACTCGTCCTCTGCTGCTTCTTTTCCCGTTGGAGAGGGTGCACAATGTTGCTTTGTGGTTGCTGGGGGTGGTTGGAAGAGGCTCCTTCGGTCAGTGGGTGCTGAAAAAACTCTTTGCGTGGCGTTCGCCCTCGTTGCAGAGGGAGGTCTTTGGTGTGAAATTTCCCAATCCTTTGGGCATAGCGGCAGGCCTTGATACCAATGCCAAACTCTATCGACAGTGGGGAGCCCTCGGCTATGGTTTTGTGGAGATAGGTTCGCTTACTCCAAAGCCTCAATCGGGTGCGCCCAAGCCCCGAATGTTTGCCATTCAGCGCGATAGGGCCATTGTGGAGCGTATGGAAAACCCCAATTGCGGACTAGAAAAGGCCATTGAGCGTCTGCGCCGTAGGGCCCACGGTCAAAAAGTGGTGGTGGGAGCCAACATTGCGGCAGGCAACATTACCTCGCCCGACAAGTTCACGGCCGACTATCTTCGCCTTTTCCGCAACCTCTATCAATATGTGGAGTACTTTACGGTCAATGTGTCGGTACTTGTGAGTGATGCCGAACGCTACTCGGAGGTGGATAAGGCCAAAGTTAGGGAGGTGCTGGATGCTCTGTTCGACTTCCGCAGGGGCCAAAACCAATACCGCCCCATACTGCTCAAAGTGTCGCCCGATTGGAGTAGGGAGCAGATTGACGATATGGTCGATATTCTCATAGACACCCCTCTGGATGGTCTTGTTGTGGCAGGAGGCTCCACCCGACTTGGTGGGCGTATGAGCGAGCGCCGACTTGCACGAATGAGTGGTGGTCTGCTCTCCGGTGCTCCGCTGTTGGAGCGCACGGTGGAGTTGGTGGACTATGTGTGTCGCAAAATGGAGTATCGCTACCCTGTGATTGCCGTCGGTGGTGTGATGAAGGCCGAGGATGTGGAACGACTCCTTGCTGCCGGTGCGAGCCTTGTTCAGTGCTACTCGGCTGTGGTCTATGAGGGCCCCGGATTTGCGGGCCGTGTGTGTCGCAAACTATCGGCAAATGCGACAGCCAATCAGCAGGCGTAACTTGTTGTGTAGTAAAGTTTCAGTTTCCCCGAAATGAAAGCAGACATCATAACCATTGGCGATGAGATTCTCATCGGCCAGATTGTTGATACCAACTCCGTGTGGATGGCCCAGAGGTTGGGTGAGATTGGCCTTTCGGTGCGCCGAAAATACTCCATTGGCGACCGCAGAGAGGAGATTGTGAGTGCTGTGGAGGAGTCGTTGAAGGCCTCCGAGGTGGTGCTCATTACGGGCGGACTCGGCCCCACCAAAGACGATATCACAAAGAAGGTGCTGGCCGATATTTTCCACTCTACTCTTGTGCGCCACGAGGAAACCTACGAGCGCGTGGAGAGAATGATGACCGCAAGGGGTATAGAGTTTAACGAACTCAATAAAAGTCAGGCACTTGTGCCGGAGTGCTGTGTTGTTCTTCCAAACCACAAAGGCACTGCTCCGGGTATGTGGTTCGAGCGTGAGGGTAGGGTTGTGGTGTCGCTTCCCGGTGTTCCTTTCGAGATGGAACACCTTATGACGGAGAGTGTTCTGCCGCGCCTGAAAGCCCACTTTAATCTTCAATCGGTTGTTCACCGCACAGCCATAACCTATGGTCTGGCCGAGAGTATGATGGCCGAGCACATTGCAGAGTGGGAGGATGCATTGCCCGACCACCTTCACCTTGCCTATCTACCCTCGCCCTCACAGTTGCGCCTGCGCCTTTCGGCCTACGATGTGGATGCCGAGCAGGCTGCCCGTGAGATTGATGCCCGTTTTGAGGCCCTGATGCCTCTGTTGGGCCAATATTTTGTGGGGTGGGAGAGTGATACCTTGCAGAGTGTGGTGGCCGAAATGCTCACCACAAGGGGCGAAACCCTTGCAGTTGCCGAGTCGTGCACCGGAGGTGCGTTGAGTGCCAAGTTTACGGCTATGAGTGGCGCTTCGAACTACTTCTGGGGAGCAGTGGTGTCCTACGACAATAGTGTTAAGGAAAACGTGCTTGGCGTGAGCCACAGCGACTTGGAACAATATGGAGCCGTGAGCGAACAGGTGGCCCGACAGATGGCCGAGGGTGTGCGCCGAGTGTGCGGTACCACCTACGGTGTGGCCACCACAGGTATTGCAGGCCCTTCGGGTGGTAGCGAGGAGAAACCCGTTGGTACGGTGTGGACGGCAGTTGCGGGCCCCGATGGTACGGTGGCGCAAAAGAAAGTACACGGCCGCCTGCGTGCGCAGAACATCGACCGAGCTGCCTCGGCTGCCATCAACCTCTTGAGGCTCTATTTGTTGGAGCGTTAGTAGTAGCAATAGACAAAAAAGTCCGGCACCTGCCGGACTTTTTTGTCTATTGCTTTTCGAGTTCTATTTTCACGTTCTTGACGTATTGGCCCAAATTCCAATCGCCATCACCACCACCGACATAATCCTCTTCGTCGAAGACTATGGTGGTGTCGGCGGGAGCAAACTCTCCGCCATTTTCCTCACCATCTACATCTTCAATAACTAACTGCAATGTTGGAAGTGAGGTATCTCCTCCTTGCAGAGTGAAACGACCGTTGTAATTGGTAGCACCCATTATAAGAGTGTCGGTAATGGTCTGGTCCTTTGTTTTATATGTTACTACTTGTCCAACTCTGATGCCGGCAAGAGGGGTGTTCTCTTTGTCGGTAACGTCGATGTTAGCCACATATTCAGCAAATGGACAACCATACATATCGGGCCCCGGAACGATAACGGGGGAGCCATACATTACTTTGCCAATCTCGCATCCGGTTGCAGCGGTTGCAAAACCCAGCAGGGTGAGAATTCTATATATCAATTTAGTCTTCATAGGGTTATGTGCTTTCTTATTTATTACGCAAGCACAAGCCCGAATGTTTCACAGTATGCGAAAAAATCATTGAGTGTTCACATTGTGTTCCAATAAAAAAAAGTCCGGCAGAAATGCCGGACTTTTTTTCGCTATTTCTTCGTAAGTTTGAGTGTTATATCCTTTGTTACCTTGCCCCAAGACCACGAGTTGTCGTCGTCATCAACAAACTCATTTCGGTCGATTTTGATTTCCACGTTGTTGGAATTGTATTCGCCATTCTCACTACCATCTACATCGTCGGCAGCAAACTCGGGAGTGTCGTAGTTGATGGGTGAACCTCCGTGTTTCAGAACCACCTTGCCTTGTGCGTTGGTCAAACCTTTGGCGAGGGTGTCAATGTGTTCCTCTCTCTCCTGCGTGGTGCTGTTGTGGTAGTAGCCTCGCTCCAATAAACTGACTCGGATACCCTCGATGGGTTTTCCGTCGTTTACGTCCTCCACATCAATATTAAACTCATAGGATGCGCTTGGCGAACCATACATAACCAAACCTCCTCCGCCACCAATTTCATTGAGTGCTTCACACGAGTTGGCCGCAGTGGAAAAGCCCAGCAGGGCGAGCAATTTTGCGGTAGTTTTAGCCTTCATAACATTATGGTTTTTATGACTATGATGCACAAATGTACTCAAAAGTTGCACGATAACAAAAAAGTTGCACTTCTCGGTGCAACTTTTTTGCAAAAAATCTATCTCTACTATCCTCACCTACAAGGCCGAAGGCAACACTGCAAGTGCGCTATTCAGGCGGCGGAGAGTCTCCTCCTTGCCCAACACGGCACACATATCATACATACCAAAGCCTTTGGGCTCGCCAACGATACAGAGCCTCCAAGCGTTCATCACAAGGCCCATACCAATCTGGTTGGCGGCAATCCACTCGCCACACACTTTCTCCAAATTCTCGGTGGTGAACTCCTCAATGCCCTCCAAGAGAGCCTTCAACTCGCCCATAATGCGTGGAGCATCGGGTTTCCAATACTTCTTGGTGGCCTTCTCATCGTAGGCTGTGGGGGCCTCAAAGAGGAACGAAGAGAGCGACCAAAACTCCTCGGGGAAGGTAGCCCTCATCTTGATTTGGGCCACGATGCGGAGTGCCTTCTCGCGCTCGATATTGATGCCGCGCTCGGCTAGTTGTGCGGTGTAGATGTCGGCCAACTCCTCATTGTCGCGCGTGTGCATATACTGTGCGTTGAACCAGTGTGCCTTGTCGGGGCTGAATCGTGCGCCCGACTTGCCTACACGCTCCAACGAGAATGCCTCAATCAACTCCTCCATAGAGAAAATCTCCTGCTCGGTGCCGGGATTCCAGCCCAAGAGTGCGAGCATATTGATAAATGCCTCAGGGAAATAGCCATCCTCACGGTAGCCCCTCGAAACCTCACCGCTGGGGGCAACAAACTTCAATGGGAATACAGGGAAGCCCAACTTGTCGCCATCGCGCTTGCTCAACTTGCCCTGACCGGTGGGTTTGAGCAAGAGGGGAAGGTGTGCAAACTCGGGGCGGCTCTCCTCCCAACCGAAGGCACGGTAGAGCAGGTAGTGCAGGGGCAACGAGGGCAACCACTCCTCGCCACGAATAACGTGGCTGATTTCCATCAGGTGGTCATCCACGATGTTGGCCAAGTGGTAGGTGGGGAGTTGGTCGGCCGACTTGTAGAGCACCTTGTCGTCGAGGGTGGAGGTGTTCATCTCCACGTGGCCACGAATGAGGTCGTCCATCTTCACTACCTCGTTCTCGGGCATTTTGAAACGGATAACCCATTGGTCGCCACGAGCTTTGCGCTCCTCGACCTCCTCGGCCGACAGACGCAGCGAGGTGGCAAGCTGCTCCCTCACGGCATAGTTGTAGCAGAATGTTTCGCCTTTGGCCTCCAAATCGCTACGTAGGGCGTTGAGCTCCTCGGGGGTGTCGAATGCGTAGTAGGCATTGCCGCTCTCCACGAGTTGCAGTGCATATTTGAGGTAAATCTCCTTACGCTCACTCTGACGATAGGGTGCGTGGGGGCCTCCCTCGCGTACTCCCTCGTCAATCTTGATGCCGCACCATTCGAGCGACTCCATAATATACTCTTCGGCTCCGGGAACATAACGTGTGGAGGCGGTATCCTCAATGCGGAGGATGAAGTCGCCACCCCTTTGGCGGGCAAAGAGGTAGTTGTAGAGTGCGGTACGAACACCGCCAATGTGAAGTGCGCCGGTGGGCGAGGGTGCAAACCTAACCCTTACTTTTCTATCCATAGGATTATAATTTTGAATTTTGATATTTTGCAGTTTGAATTAGACGTTGAACAGGAAGTGCATAATGTCGCCATCCTGCACGATGTACTCCTTGCCTTCGATGCCTATTTTGCCCGCCTCGCGACAAGCTTTCTCGCTACCGAGCGCAACGTAGTCGTCATATTTGATTACCTCGGCACGGATGAAACCACGCTCAAAGTCGCTGTGGATAACACCAGCGGCTTGTGGGGCTTTGTAGCCACGAGTGTAGGTCCACGCCCTCGACTCGTCGGCACCGGTGGTGAAGAATGTTTCAAGTCCCAGCAACGCATAGGCGGCCTTGATAAGGCGGCTCACGCCCGACTCCTCAATACCCAACTCTTCGAGGAAAATCTGACGCTCCTCGTAACTATCCAACTCGGCAATGTCGGCCTCGGTGGCTGCGGCCACAACGAGCAATTCGGCATTCTCCTCCTTGATGGCCTCACGCACAGCATCCACATAGGCGTTGCCACTTGTGATGCTTGCCTCGTCCACGTTGCAAACATAGAGCACGGGTTTGTTGGTCAGCAGGCAGAGCTCCTGCACCCACTTGGCGTCCTCCTTGTTGTCAATTTCCACAGTGCGTGCAGCCTTACCGCCCTCGATGGCCTCCTTGTAGCGGCACAAAATCTCATACTGACGCTTGGCGGCTTTCTCTCCAATGGCTGCCTGCTTCTGTACCTTGCCGATGCGACCTTCGATTGTTTCGAGGTCTTTGAGGAGGAGTTCGGTGTCGATGATTTCCTTGTCCCTCACAGGGTTAACGGTGCCGTCAACGTGGGTAATGTTCTCGTCGTCGAAACAACGCAGGACGTGGATGATAGCATCCGTGTTGCGAATGTTTGCCAAGAACTTATTACCCAAACCTTCGCCCTTTGATGCGCCCTTAACGAGGCCTGCGATGTCCACAATCTCGATGGTTGTGGGGATGACTCGCTTGGGGTTGTCAATCTCGGCCAGTTTGGTAAGCCTCTGGTCGGGTACGGTGATTACGCCCACATTGGGGTCGATGGTGCAGAAAGGGAAGTTTGCTGCCTGTGCCTTTGCGTTGGAGAGGCAGTTGAAAAGGGTGCTCTTGCCCACGTTGGGCAGGCCCACTATGCCGCATTGTAATGCCATAAGAAAATAGTCGTTTTTACAGATTATGGCGCAAAGATACGTAATAAATTTGCTTTCTTAAATCAAAAATTGTATTTTTGAAGGTTAGAAATGGTTTTAATGCGAAAAATATCGTTCAGTATGAAAAATATCATAGCCACTATCAATCGGTTGGAGCAGCAGTTGGCCCAACTCAACCCCGAAGAGTTCTCGACCATCGAACGTGATATCCTGCTCGAAAAGATGCGTTCACTCTATGAAAAAGTTCTTATGGCCGACCTCGTTGTCCCCGAAGAGGAAACAGACGATTTGGACGCACCTGCTGTGGTGGCACCCATTGTGGGTGTGCTTGCCGAGGAACCCGTGGAGGAGTCGGTTATCGAGCTCATTGAGGATATCATTGATGAGGTTGAGCAACTGCCCGAAGAGGAAGATGATGAGGTTGCCGAAGAGGTTGAGGAAGCGATTGCCGAGGAGTCTGCCGAAGAGGTGGAAGAGGAAGCCGAAGAGGAGATGGCAACGGAGCCTGTAAATGAGTCTGTTGGTGCAGATGAAGAGTCCTCGGAGGAGCAGGCGGATGAGACCGTCGAAGAGCAGGAGAGTGAATCCACAGAGGAGGTCGTTGTGCCAAAGGGTAGGATTGACCACAAAAAGGTGCTCTCTCTCTATGACGACGAAGAGGAGGAGTCTGCCGAAACGTGCGAAGAGGAGCCTTCCGAGGAGCCCCAAGAGGTGGTTGAGGAACTTGAAATGGAGACTCCCGTGATTGATTTTGTAATTGAAGAGGAGGTTGAAGAGGAGGTTGTAGTACAGGAGGAACGTGAGCCAATTGCCGAGAAAAATTTTGCACCTGATGTGGAAACTGCCAATACGGTGGTGTTGGCCGATGTGTTGGGTGGCGAGCAGACCACCATTGCCGACACGATGGCGACCACGCAGATTTCCGACGTGGCAACCGTTGCGTCAGCCGCTGCAATGTCGCTGATGAAGTCGGTGAGTATCAACGATAGGGTGCTTCTCACACGGGACCTGTTTGCGGGCAATGGTGCTTTGTATGAGCAGGCGATGGAGGTGTTGGATTCCTATGAGAGTCTGGATGAGGCTATGCTCTTTATCTATGACAACTTCGATTGGAATCCCAACAGCGAGGGTGCTAAACTGTTGGTGGATTTGCTGATGCGTAAACTTTTGTAGCTCACTTGTTTGTAGATAGCAACTATGCCTAAATTATATATCATACCTACCCCCATCGGGAACTTGGAGGATATGACCTACCGAGCAGTGCGATTGCTCGGCGAGGTGGATATGGTGCTGGCCGAGGACACACGCACCTCGCAAGTGCTGTTGAAACACTACGGAATAGAGCGCAAACTGTATGCTCACCACAAATTCAACGAACACGCCTCGGCAGAGGAGGTGGCCCGACAGATAGAGGCCGGTAGGAGTGTGGCTCTCATCTCGGATGCCGGTACACCCGGAATTTCCGACCCGGGATTTTTGTTGGTGCGCACCTGCTTGGAGCACGATATTGAGGTGGAAACCCTGCCCGGAGCCACTGCCTTTGTGCCGGCATTGGTGCAGAGTGGTTTTCCGTGCGATAAGTTCTGTTTTGAGGGCTTTTTGCCCCAAAAGAAAGGACGTAAAAAACGCCTTGCTTCTCTGGCCAACGAACCCAGAACAATGATTTTCTATGAGTCGCCCTTCCGCGTACTCAAAGCATTGGGCGAGTTCGGCGAGGTCTTTGGTATGGAGCGCAGAGTGAGCGTGTCGAGAGAGCTGTCCAAGAAATTTGAACAGACCGTACGTGGTACCATCGCCGAGGTTATAGCCCACTTTGAGGCCCACCCGCCGAAGGGTGAGTTTGTGATGGTTGTGGAGGGTGCTGCCGGTAGGGATGGCAGAGATAATACGGAAGATGTAGAGGAAAACTAATACACTATGGAAGAACAGAGAGATAGAGTGGTTGATGACAAAACCACAGAGGCTACTCCCGTTGTGGTGGATGTAAAGGAGGATGCCCACACCGATAAAAAACGATTCAGCCTGACGGCTGTGGTGCGCACTTTGTGGCATAATGTTCGCAACTTTATGAAGGGACGCTTCGACCTTAAAGAGGGTAGCGCACCCCAAGTGGAGGTTGTCGAGGGTGTGCGTAAGGGTATCGACTTCAAGGGAACAAACCTATGGGTGTTGATGTTTGCGGTATTCATCGCTTCGTTGGGCCTGAATGTCAACTCCACGGCTGTAATCATCGGTGCGATGTTGGTGTCGCCCCTTATGGGCCCAATTACGGGTATTGGTCTGTCGCTGGGTATCAATGATTTCGATATGCTCAAATCGGCTTGGCGCAACTTCCTTCTGATGGTGGGTGTGAGCCTTGTTACCAGCACCGTCTATTTTCTGCTTTCGCCAATCTCTACGGCGCAGAGCGAACTTTTGGCCCGCACCAATCCCACCACCTACGATGTGCTGATAGCCTTCTTTGGCGGTTTGGCGGGTATGGTGGCCCAGACTCGTAAGGACAAAGCCGTAACGGTAGTGTCGGGTGTGGCCATTGCCACCGCCCTGATGCCTCCGTTGTGTACGGCAGGTTTCGGACTTGCTACGGCTAATGCACAGTTTTTCTTCGGTGCGCTCTATCTGTTCACCATCAACGCTGTCTTTATTGCTCTGGCAACCTACATTGTGGTCTTGCTGTTGCGCTATGAGAAAAAGACCATATTGGACCCTGTGCAGCAGAAGAAACACACCCGCTATATGACACTAATCGTTGTCCTTGTGGGTGTTCCGAGTATTCTGTTTGGTGCCCACATTGTGCGTCGTACAGCCTTTGAAGAGAGTGTGGATAGGTATGTGAGCAAGGTGTTCCAGTTCAACAAGACGATGATTGTGGACTATGTGAAGGATTTTCACTACGAGGGTAAAAACTCAAAGGTGGAGATACGACTTGTGGGTGAGCCTTTGTCGCAGGATGTGATTGACAATGCGCGCGCTCAGATGGCCGACTATGGCTTGCACAATACCGAACTTATTGTGAAGCAGGCCGAGAATGATGGTAAACTCGATATTAGTCGCTTGCAGAAGAGCTATGCCGACATCATAGAGGAGAAAAATAAAGTTATTAGCAGGTTGGAAAAACGCCTTGCGGCTGTAACTCCCGCCGACACTCTTTCGTCGGCCGACATCTCGCGCGAGATGGCACACGTGGTGGATAATGTGGCAGCGGTGTCGCTGTCCAAACACACTGCCTATGCCAATGGTAAGCCGAGTGAAACCTATGTTGTGGCGGTAGTAAAGCCCATCGATACGCTCCGTCCGCTCGACCTTGAACGCATAAAACTGTGGCTTTCGGTGAGGACCAAGAGTGTCGATGTGAGGGTGATTGAAGATAGGTAGGATGCCGACTTTTGCTAATACCGTATTTATTGTAACACGTTGTAACTCGTTTTGTTATGGCAGAAAATACATCGCTGACCAAAAATCTTAACTTCGGGCAGAAGATTCTCTATTGGTTGCTGTTGGGTGTGTGCAAACTTATTGGTTTGTTGCCCTATGTGGTGCTCTACTATATGTTGGCACCAATCATCTATTTCTTCCTCTATTGGGTGTTGCGTTATCGTGTGAAGGTTGTGCGAGAGAACCTCGCAAATGCTTTCCCCGAGAAGAGCGAAGAGGAGAGGTGGGAGATTGAGCGTAGGTTCTACAAGCACCTCTCGGAGGTCTTTGTGGATGTGGTGGATATGACCAGCATCACCCGCCGCCAACTCAAACGACGTATGCACATCGAAAACCTTGAAGAGTTCGACCGCGAGGTGGGGACAAAGGATTGGGTGGCAGCTTTGGCACACTACGGCGAGTGGGAATATTTCTCGGTCTTTGCCATAGACCACCCCTACCACAACCTCGGAGTCTATCACCCGTTGAAGAATAAGGTTATGGATAGTTTTATGATACACCTGCGCACGCGCCTCGGAATGGAGGTGGTGCCTATGTTTGGTTTGGGTAGGAGGGTGTTGCAGTGTAAGAGAGCGGGTGAACAGATGGCTCTGGGCTTGATTGCCGACCAGAGTGCCTATGAGAATACCAGCGACCACAAGTGGCGCACGTTCCTCAATCAGCCTGCCTTGTTCTTCGGAGGTATGGGCCACTATGCCAAGAGGTTTGGTATGCCGGTCTATTTTCTTGAAATAGATGAACGCAAACCGTCCTACTACACCTGCCGCTTTGTGAAAATCTACGATGGGGTGGAGGATATCCCCGAAACGGAGATTATGGATCGCTATGTGGCCAAATTGGAGGAGATGATACGCCGCAAGCCCGAACTGTGGCTGTGGTCGCACAAACGCTGGAAAGTGAAACCCCCGAAGGATGCGGTGATATATTAGCCAACGGCTAAAAGCTGAACGCAACAATAGGAATGACAACCAAAGTTGTAATACTCAATTGGAACGGAGAGAAGTTTTTGAGCAAATTTCTCCCCTCGGTTGTTGCCACAATACCGACAGAGGTGGGCGTTGTGGTGGCCGATAATGGCTCCACCGATGGCTCCGCGAAGGTGGTGGAGGAGGTGAATTCCGCCATCCCGACCGAGAAAAAGAGTGTGGAGTGGTTGCCGCTGGGTGAGAACTTTGGCTTTGCCGAGGGATATAATAGGGCGCTTGCGAGAGTAGAGGCCGATGTGTTTGTACTGCTCAATAGCGACGTGAAGCCTCGCAACGGGTGGCTTACTCCTCTGCTGGACTACCTCGATGAACACCCCGACGTGGCGGCTGTGCAACCCAAAATACTGTCTTATGACCATCCCGACCACTTTGAATATGCAGGTGCGGCTGGTGGCTTTGTGGATCGCTATGGCTACCCCTTCTGCCGTGGTCGCATTATGCAGACCACCGAAAAGGATTGTGGACAGTATGACGACACAAGGGAGGTCTTTTGGACCAGCGGTGCGTGTATGGTCATCAGGGCCGAAGCCTACCGCAGTGTGGGTGGGTTGGATGGTGATTTCTTTGCCCATATGGAGGAGATAGACCTCTGTTGGAGGTTGCAATTGCGTGGCTGGAAGGTGGCGGTGGTGCCCGAGGGCGAGGTGCTCCACGTCGGGGGAGGAACTCTGCCCAACAACTCGCCACGAAAGATTTATCTCAACTTCCGCAATTCGCTCTGTATGCTGCACAAGTGCCTGCCCGAGAGTGAGTTGTGGCGCCTGAGGGTGCGCAAATGGATGGATTGGGCTTCGTGGTTGGTCTATCGTTTGAGTGGTAGGAGGGAGCTTGCCGAGCAGGTAGCAAGGGCCCACAAGGACTACCGCACGATGCGCCCAATGTTGGACATCAAACGCACAGAGTTGTGGCGAGAGTCGGTTGTGCGTGAGCCGCACACCATTTGGCACGGCTGGATAGTGGCCCGCTATGCGCTCGGCCGCAAGAAGTATTTTCCCAAGAATTTTTAGGATTTTCCCCTAATTCTCAATTCTCAATTCCTTTCTGCTCTTTTTGCTCTTTGCAGCCCTTCCTACCGCTCCTCCCCTAATAGGGGAGGTGCCGTTAGGCGGAGGGGTCTGTCAATTTTGAATTTTGAATTTTGAATTCTGAATTCTGAATTCTGAATTCTGAATTCTCTTATAGTTGCAGTGTAGCAGGTTGTGGTCGTTGTCGTAGAGGTGCATACCGTTGCCCTGACAGAACTTCCACACCTTGCAATCCTTACACTCCCCCTTGCGTGCCCACTCGCGGTTGCGATAGGGCTCAAAGCGGGTGTTCCACACCTCCCAGATGTTGTCGGTGTAGATGTTGCCTTGGTCAAATCCTGCGCGTATGCTTGTGCAGGCACTGATGGCGCCGTCTATCTTTATGCCGCAAATGCTCACTCCCGCCATACAGCCGAAGAACCTATCCCTCACCTCGGCCTCGTAGCCTCCGAGGAAACCCTCACAGGCGTAGTCGCACTTGATGCGTCCCTCCTTGCGGGTGGCGATGATGAACTCCATCAGCCCTCGGTACTCCTCCGACGAGAGTTGCAACTCATCGTTGTCGGCAGCCCTGCCCACGGGGAATATCGTAAAGAGCCTCCACGCCTTGCACCCTCGCTCAATGAGCCAATCTCGCAGTTCGGGCAGGGAGGCGTAGTTGTGTGGCCCCACGCAGGTAACCACGTCGTAGGCAATGCCTTCGGTGGCGACAATGGCATCCAGTGCCCTCACAGCGTTGCGCCAACTGTGTGGGTGGCGACGTATGGCGTTGTGTACATCTTCAAAGCCATCGAGCGAAAGGGTTATGGAGCGTAGGCCGGCCCTCACGAGCGACTCCATACGCTCACGAGTGAGCAACATACCGTTGGTGACAATACCCCACGGATAGCCCCTCTTGTAGAGTTCACGCCCCACCGCTTCAAGGTCCTTACGGCAGAGTGCCTCGCCACCGGTGATGACCACCATCACCCTGTTGGGGTTCACGTGTGGGGTGATTTGGTCGATGGCTCGCAGGAAGTCCTCGGCAGGCATATCGGGCACGGTGGCACTACTGCGACAATCGCTACCGCAGTGCCCGCAGTTGAGGTTGCAACGCAGCGTACACTCCCAGAAAATCTCGCGTAACTCGTGCTCCTTTGCGAGTTCCTTTTTGATACTTGCAAAGAGATTGAGCGCAAGTCGCTTGCGCAGGCCTATCTTTTTTGCCTTTTTCATTTGATAGAACTTATTCGGTGGGGGCGACTGTTTCTTCTTCGTTGTCGGAGATAACCTCCTGCATCTCAATTACGCCGTCAAAGTGCATCAGCCACTCTTCGGTAGTGTGGTAGTGCCCATTGTCAAGCCCATCCACATCTTCGGCCACGAAGTATGTTTCGTGTGGCACGGTGCCAACGTGTATTGTGAAGTTACCCTCGGCATTGGTCATTGTGGGGTTGTGGCCTGCAACGGGGGTGTATATGTAGTCTGGGAAGGCATAATCCCTCTGGCCCACATAGACCTTCACTCCCTCAATGGGATTTCCCGATGTGTCGGTAACTTTGCCTTTGAAATCCTTGTCCCAATATTGGTCTGGACCAGGTTCGGGCATACCATAGCAGGCAGTCAGAATGGGTGCTGCCGAAAAACCCAACATACTCAATAGTATGTTCTTTACACTGCGCTTCATAAGATAAAGAGTAATTAGTGAAGAATTTTGAATTTTGAATTTTCATCCCTACCCTTGGCTCTCCTCAAAGAACTGCCACAGAGCATCGCCCTCGGGTACGGGGGCAACGATTTTGATGGGCTCCTTCCTTACGGGGTGGAGGAACTCCACACTGCGCGAGTGGAGCGAAATGCCACCGCCCACGTTGCTGCGCTTGGCACCATATTTCAGGTCGCCCTTGATGGGGCAACCCACCTTGGAGAGTTGGCAACGTATTTGGTGATGACGACCTGTGATGAGTTCCACTTCGAGGAGCTTGTAGTTCTTGCTGCCACCGAGGAGTTTGTAGCGCAACTCGGCCCTCTTGGCATCGCCCTTTTGGGAGTTGTAGGCCGAGGCTTTGTTGGTCTTACCATCTCGGCTGATGTAGTGCACCAATGTACCCTCCAACTCCTCGGGAGCCTCCTCCGTGATGGCCCAATAACGCTTGTCTATGTTGCGGTTGCGCACCATCTCGTTGAGCCTCACAAGGGCCTTGCTGGTCTTGGCAAAGAGCACCACGCCACTGACGGGGCGGTCGATGCGGTGTACCACACCGAGGAACACATCGCCGGGTTTCTCGTCCCTGATTTTTATATACTCCTTGATGTGGTCCTCCAAACCGAGCGTTCCCTCGGTGTCGGACTGCACAAGGTCGCCGGCGTGTTTGTTGACCGCCAGCAGATGGTTGTCTTCGTAGAGTATGTCGTGTTTGTTGAACATCGCTTGGGTTGTCTTATGGTTTTGTTTGTGAGTGTCAGAGTATGAATGTAAATGGCAGCAGGTCGCTGGCCTTCTCGACCACTGTGGCGGTGCCTGCACCACTCATAATGACCTTGAAATCGGCCCCTTGGCGTTTCTCCACATCGTGCAACACCTGACGGCACTGACCACACGGATAGCACTCCCTGTGGCTGGGCACGGAGGCTATGGCGAGGGCCACGATTTTGTCCTCGGGGGTGGTGGCTTGGTGGTGGTAGAGGAGGGTGCGCTCGGCACAAAGGCCTGCGGGATAGACCTCACTCTCGATGTTACTACCTGTGATGATGCGTCCACTTGCGAGCCTTGCCGCTGCTCCAACGTGGAAGTGGGAATAGGAGGCGATGGCCTTGCCGCAAGCCTGCTCGGCAGCACGCACGAGCTCCTGCTCTTCGGCAGGCATCTCCTCTATGGCCTCGTAGTGGAGGTAGTTGAGTGTTAGTTGCTGTTTCATAGTGGTTATGAATTTAGGTTCTTTTTCTTGTTGTATGTGAGGGGTTGGGACAAATAGCGTGCCCACTTTCCCTACTCCCAAGGCCAACACCACGTGCGGGTGCGCACCGTGTAGGCTCCACCATCCGTAAGATGTGTCTTACACTCCCCACGGATGGTGAATATGGGGTCAACGAATTGCATCAGGTGCTCGTAGGCTCCATTGAGGGCAAATTGTCCATACTGTGGGTTGGTGCGGAAGTGGAATGTCATTACCACCACACTCCACCTGCACAAGTCGGGCTTGTTGGAGTCGCTCACTCGTGCCGATGCGATGGGTGTACCGGCCTTTACTTTTTCTCCCTGCGCCACCTTCACGTTGGAAATGCCCAAATAGTCGGTGTAGATACCCTCCTTGTGGAGCAGGCGCACCTTGTCCCTCGACGTTTCGACAACCACACCATCCCTCGCAGCATACACCTCCGAGGGCTCTTTGGTGGTGAACTTCCAAGTGCAGAAATCCACGAGGTTGAGGTGCTGTGCCATACCACACTGCAAGGGTGAGAGTCTTTCGGCTTGTACAACCACGCCCTTCTTCAAGGGGATGCGATAGACAGCGTCGGTTTCGGGGGCCTCCACCACGGTAAGTTGGGCCGAGAGGGCCCACAGGCCACACAACGTGGCCACTATGGTTGCAAACAATCTTTTCATCGCCTTACTAGTTTTACTACATTCTCAACGTGGTGGGTGTGGGGGAACATATCCACCGGCTGCACCGCCACCACTTTGTATTGTGCGTCCATCAGTGCAAGGTCGCGAGCCTGCGTGGCAGGGTTGCAACTCACATAGACAATTCTTTCGGGGGCTGCTCGGAGGATGGTGGCAATCACATCCTCGTGTACACCAGCCCTCGGAGGGTCCAAGATGACCACGTCGGGCCTTCCGTTGGCCTCCACAAAGGCATCGTTCATCACGTCTTTCATATCGCCGGCATAGAATGTGGTGTTGCCAATGCCGTTGAGGGCGGAGTTCACTTTGGCATCCTCAATGGCCTCCTCCACATACTCCACACCCACCACACTCTTGGCCTTCGAGGCCACAAAGTTGGCAATGGTGCCGGTGCCGGTGTAGAGGTCATAGACCACCTCTTCTCCCGTCAGGTCGGCAAACGAGCGAGCCACCTTGTAGAGTTCGTAGGCCTGCTCCGAGTTGGTCTGGTAGAACGACTTAGGGCCAACCTTGAAGCGAAGCCCCTCCATCTGCTCGAAGATGTGGTCGCGGCCCGCATAGAGGATGGGCTCCCTATCGCCGAGCGAGTCGTTGAGTTTGTCGTTAATCATATAGACCAACGAGGTGATTTCGGGGAAGGTCGTTTTGAGGTGCTCCATCAGGGGGGTGATAAGTTCGGGCTTGTCTTGGGCAAAGACCACAATGACCATAACCTCACCTGTGGAGGCGGTGCGGATTACCACGTTACGCATCAGGCCCGAGTGTTGACGGATGTCGTAGAACTCATACCCCTCGTGCTCGGTGCAGTAGCGGCGCAACTCGTTGCGTATGGCGTTGGATGGCTCGGCTTGCAGGTGGCAGTAGTCGATGTCGAGCACCTTGTCGAACATTCCGGGGATGTGGAAGCCGAGTGCGGGCCTATCGCCAATCTCCTCGCCACGAGCCACCTCCTCGTAGGTTTTCCACCTCTTGGGCGCAAAGGTAAATTCGAGTTTGTTGCGGTAATGGTCGGTCTTGGCCGAGCCGAGGATTGGGCTGATGGGAGGAATCTCCACGTGTCCGATGCGGGTGAGCTGGTCGGCCACCTGCTGCTGCTTGAAGGCGAGCTGCTCGCTGTATGGTATGCTCTGCCACTTGCAACCGCCACACACGCCAAAGTGGCCACAAAATGGCTCCACACGCAGGGGCGAACGCTTGATGTATTCCGTAACGTAGCCCTCCATATAACGCCTGCGCTTGGTGCGAATCTGTACGTTTACAACATCGCCCGGTACGGCCATCGGCACAAATACCACAATGTCGTTCCACTTACCCATGGCATTGCCTTCGGCAGCCAAAGAGGTTATTTCGAGTCCCTCAATTCTGGGGTGTCTGTTTCTTGCCATAAAAACATAATTATCCAATTATGAAACAAAGATACATAAAATCTCAAAAAAACTTCCTACATTTGTAGGAAATTACAACATTTTTATATGATAAAGATTGCACGATTTACCTTCAATCCTTTGGGTGAGAATACATACCTCCTAATTGCCGAGGACGGTGAGTGTGTGATTGTGGATGCCGGTTGCTACAACGATGCAGAGCAGAAAAGGCTTGCCGACTACATTGCCGACCACAATTTGAAACCCATACTGTCGCTCCTTACACACGCACATCCCGACCACGCGGTTGGTGCTGCGCGGGCAAAACAGCACTACAATATTCCCCTTGCGCTCCACTCGGCCGATAGCGAGCTTCTTGCGCAAGTGCACATCCACGGCTTGATGTTCGGCTTCTCGATTGAGCCGCAGACGGCCGATGTGGACCTTGCCGAGAAACCATACATTGAGCTTGGCGGAGAGAGGGTGGAAATTATCCACACTCCGGGCCACTCGCAGGGGTGCGTCTGCCTCTATCTGCCTTCGCAGGGTGTGTTGATTAGTGGTGATACCCTCTTTGCGGGCAGCATTGGTCGTACCGACCTGCCCGGCGGCGACTACGACAAACTTATGGAGAGCCTCATAGAGAAGGTGTTGCCCCTCGGAGGAGGTGTGCGGGTGTTGCCCGGACACGGACGAGAAACCACCATTGCACAGGAACTTAACACCAACCCGTTCATTACCGAAGTCCTCGACGGGGGCTTCAATAAACCCTACAACGAATAAACACAACAGACTATGCGCATCGATATTCTCACGGTTGTTCCGGACCTTCTTACCTCACCCCTCAATGAGTCTATTCTTCGCAGGGCGCAGGAGAAGGGGTTGGCAGAGATTGTGGTACACAACATCCGCGACTACACCACCTCCAAACACGGTCAGGTGGACGACTACCCCTTTGGTGGCGAGGCCGGTATGGTGATGATGATTGAGCCCGTCTATCGCCTCATTGAGAAACTCAAAAGCGAGCGACACTACGACGAGATTATCTTCACTTCGCCCGATGGTGCAACCTACAATCAGCAGGAGGCCAACCACCTATCCACAATGGAGAACATCATAATCCTCTGTGGCCACTACAAGGGCATCGACTACCGCATCCGCGAACACCTCATTACCAAGGAGATTTCCGTTGGCGACTATGTGTTGACGGGAGGCGAGTTGGCTGCTGCGATTATTGCCGACAGTGTGGTGCGCCTGCTGCCGGGGGCCATTGGCGACGAGGAGTCGGCCCTGACGGACTCGTTTCAGGACAACCTGCTCGCTCCGCCCATCTACACCCGCCCCGCCGAGTTCAATGGCTGGAAGGTGCCCGAGGTGCTGACGAGTGGCAACTTTGCCAAGATTGAGGCGTGGAAGGAGGAACAAGCCTATGAGCGCACCAAAAGACTCCGCCCCGACTTGTTGGATAAATAGAACCGCACTATTCAAATGAAATACTACATTATTGCAGGAGAGGCGAGTGGCGACCTGCACGGCTCCAACCTTATGAAAGGCATCCTCAAAGCCGACCCTGAGGCGCAATTCCGCTTCTGGGGTGGCGACCGTATGGCCGAGGTGGGAGGTGCAGAAAACCTTGTCAAACACTACAAAAAAACCTCTTTCTTTGGGGTTACGGAGGTGTTGCGTAATCTGCCCACCATTTTCAGCCAACTCGATGAGTGTAAGCGCGATTTGATTGCCTTTGCGCCCGATGTGCTCATCTGTATCGACTACCCCGGCTTTAACTTCAAGGTGGCAAAGTTTGCCCACAAGAGAGGCCTCCGCACCTTCTACTACATCTCACCCAAAGTGTGGGCGTGGAAGGAGCGCAGGGTGGAGCGTATTCGCAAATATGTCGATAAGCTATTTGTTATTTTCCCCTTTGAGATTGACTATTTCAAGGGCAAAGGAATAGAGGCTGTCTATGAGGGCAACCCTATTATGGACTCCATAGCCCAGACGCTTGCCGTGGTGCCTCCGAGGGAGGAGTTTTGCAGGCTTAACGGACTCGCGGACAGGCCCATCGTGGCACTGTTGGCGGGTAGTCGCACCAGCGAGGTTAGGCGCAATCTGGCTTTTATGACGGCTCTTGCGAAAGAGTTTCCCGAACACCAATTTGTTGTGGCGGGAGTGTCGTGGCTCGACAGAGGGCTCTACGACAAGTTCCTTGCAGGGAGTGATGTGAAATTGGTAACCGACCAGACCTATGGCCTGCTGCGCTATGCGGAGGGGGCGGTGGTCTGCTCCGGTACGGCCACTCTCGAAACGGCACTCATTGGCACTCCCGAGGTGGTGTGCTATCGTATGGACGAGTTCTCCTACCGTGTGGCGAGGGCCTTTGTGAAGATTGGCTTCATCTCGCTTGTCAATATCATTATGAAACGCGAGGTTGTGAGGGAACTCATACAGCACGATATGACTGTGGCAAATGCCGCCACGGAGTTGAGGGCCATAATGAAAGGTGGCCACAAACACGCCCAAATGATGGGCGACTATGCCGAGTTGCAGGCTGTGGTGGGTGGCGAGGGAGCCTCCGACAGGTTTGCTGCCCGAATGGTGGAAATACTTAAAAGCGAGAGGCAAAACTAATGAAAATCATCTGCATAGGGCGTAACTACGCCGACCACATCAAGGAGTTCGATAGCGGAGAGCCCTCCGCCGAGCCCATCTACTTTATGAAACCCGACACGGCTCTGCTGCGCAACAACGATGCCTTCTACATCCCGAAGTTCTCCACTCAGGTGGACTACGAAACCGAACTTGTGGTGAAGATTAACCGTGTGGGTAAGTGCATCGAGGAGCGTTTTGCCCACCGCTACTATGACGAGGTGGGCCTCGGTGTGGACTTCACCGCCCGTGATATACAGCGTCGCGCTATGGCCGAAGGTTTGCCGTGGGAGCAGGCCAAAGGCTTCGACCACTCGGCAGCCATCAGTCCACGCTTCCTCTCGCTCTCGGAGATGGGCAAGAGGGTGGAGGATTTGCGCTTTGAGATGACCATCAACGATGAGTTGCGTCAGGTGGGCGAGCCGAGAGAGATGATTCACTCGGTGGAGCGCATCATCAGCTATGTGTCGAGGTTTATGACTCTCAAAATGGGCGACCTCATCTACACGGGTACCCCTGCGGGTGTGGGCCCCGTGAAGAAGGGCGATGTGTTGAGGGCCTCGTTGGAGGGCGTGGAGTTGCTCAACTTCGATATTAGGTAAAATTCTCAATTCTCAATTCTCAATTCTCAATGCCTACTTTATTGTCAAGACATACCCGAAGATTGTTTTTCGCCATTCGGCGAGTTGCAATTTCGACCACCCCTCCCGACCTCCCCTTTCGTAGGGGAGGAGTACTAATTGCAAGACCATAGGGTAGTGTGTTCCTCAATTTTCAATTTTCAATTTTCAATTTTCAATTCGTCTGTTATGCTGCTGAAAGATAAGTTACACAACTACCGCATATTGCTGGCTAGCAAGTCGCCACGTCGCCGGCAGCTGCTGGAAGGTTGCGGTGTAGAGTTTGAGATTGCAGAGGGTAGGGAGGCCGAGGAGGTTTACCCATCCACACTCCCTGCCGAACAGGTGGCCGAGTATCTGTCGGGCCTCAAAAGCGACGCCTATGCCGATGTGCTTGCCTCCGACGACCTTCTCATCACGGCCGATACGGTGGTGATTGCAGGGGGTGAGATTCTTGGTAAACCCATCGATAGGGCCGATGCTGTGAGGATGTTGAGGTTGCTTTCGGGGTGTGAACATAAGGTGATAACGGGTGTAACGTTGCGCACCGAGGCTAAAAAAGAGTCCTTTTCGTGCGAAAGCAGGGTGCGTTTTCGTGGCCTTGCGGACGAGGAAATAGAGTATTATATCGACACCTATCGTCCCTACGACAAGGCGGGTGCTTATGGTATTCAGGAGTGGATTGGCTATGTGGCAATAGAGGCCATCGAAGGCTCGTTCTACAATGTTATGGGACTGCCTGTGCAGGCTCTGTATGTGAAGTTGACAGAGTTTTTGGGAGAGTAAACCAGAGATTAAACAAAACATAAATAAACTACCGAAAATGAAGAGATTATTTGTTGCTTTTTTGGCACTTGCGGCAACTTGTTCCGTTGCCCTTGCCGACGAAGGTATGTGGCTGCCTTGCCTGATTGGCGAGAGGGTGGCGGATATGAAGGCCAAAGGCTTTGAACTTACCGCCGAGGATATATACAGCATCAATCTGGCCTCGCTCAAAGATGCCATTGTACTCTTTGGTAGGGGCTGCTCGGGCGAGTTGGTGTCGGCCGAGGGACTTCTGCTTACCAACCACCACTGCGGCTATGGCCAAATCCAACGCCACAGCACCGTGGAACACGACTACCTCACCAATGGCTTTTGGGCTATGAACAGGGACGAGGAACTGCCCAATCCGGGCCTGACGGTGTCGTTCCTTGTGAGGATGGAGGACGTTACGGAGCGCATCGCTGCTGGTGAGCAGACCGAGGCTATTAAGGCCGAGGCTTCCGAGGGTGGAAAATACTCTGCATCGGTAGAGAGCCTCTACTATGGCAACAAACACTACCTCTTTGTCTATCAGGTGTATAGGGATGTACGCCTTGTGGCTGCTCCCCCTTCGAGCATCGGTAAGTTTGGTGGCGACACGGACAACTGGATGTGGCCCCGACACACGGGCGACTTCTCCGTGTTCCGCATCTATGCCGACCGCAATAACCAGCCCGCCGACTACTCCAAGGACAACGTGCCCTACACTCCCAAGCGACACTTTACAATCTCCACACAGGGCGCAAAGGAGGGCGATTTTACCTTTGTGTATGGCTTCCCGGGCACCACAAGGGAGTATGTTACGAGCGACTTTGTGGACTATACGCTCAACTACTCCAATCCTGCCAAGATTGCTCTTCGAACAATGAGGCTTGATGTCATCTCCGAGGCACAAGAGAAGGATGTCGCTACACGTATTATGTATGCCTCCAAGCACGCCTCCATCGCCAATGCGTGGAAGAAATGGCAGGGCGAGAGCCTCGGCCTTGCAAGGCGCAAGACTGTGGAGAAGAAACAGGCCTACGAGAGCCGTTTTGTGGAGTGGGCAAAGGGTACGGAGTATGAGGGCGTGGTGGAGAATCTGCACGCCAAGTATGCCGAATTGCTCCCCTATGCCATCACAAGGGACTACTACAACGAGGCTATCTATGCCATTGAACTTATGGGATTTGCTTCGCCTCGCACTCTCAAAGCCGAGGATGTTGAGCCAATTTACAAAGATTATCTCCCCGCCATCGACCGCAGTGTGGCAGTGAAGATGCTCCGCGAGTTTGGCGATAATGTCGATGCAGAGTTCATTCCCGAGTGGTATGCTGCAAAGTTGAGTGAGTGTGGCTCGGTGGAGGGTTTTGTGGAGTGGCTCTTTGGCACTTCGCGCCTCACTTCGGCGGCCGACCTTAAAGAGGCCCGTGCCGAGCAATACGACTTTGAGAGCGATCCTGCAAGGACTATGCGTGTGGCCTTTGATGAGGTCTATGTTGAGAAGATAGCTCCTCGATATAAGGATATCAACAAAGAGATTACGGCACTCTATAAGACCTATATGCGCGGCCAGATGGCCTTTGAGCCCGAGAGGAACTTCTATCCCGATGCCAACCTCACCCTGCGTGTGGCCTATGGCTCGGTGGCAGGATATGAGGCGGCTGATGGTGTTTACCACCTGCCCTATACAACCCTTGATGGTATTATCGAAAAGGATAACCCCGAAATCTACGACTACGACATACCCCAGAGTCTGCGTGAGATTTATGCCTCCAAAGAGTATGGACGTTGGGGCGTGGAACTCAACGGCCACCACACAATCCCTGTGGCATTCCTTGCCAAGAATCACACTACGGGAGGCAATAGCGGTAGCCCCATCCTCAATAGCAGGGGCGAACTGCTGGGTATCAACTTTGACCGCACTTGGTTGAGCACTATGAGCGACCTCGACTACGATGCCGACATCTGCCGTAATATCTCGGTGGATATCCGCTATGTGCTGTTTGTGATAGACAAGATTGGTGGGGCAGGGTATTTGTTGGAAGAGATGGACATAAAGTAGCAATACGATGGCAAAGGTTAAGAAGGCATATTTTTGTAAGGAGTGTGGCAATGAGGCCCCCAAATGGTTTGGTCAGTGCCCGGCGTGTGGTGCGTGGGGCAGTTGCTCGGAGGAGGTGGTGAGCCGCTCGTCGGGCGAGAGTTCGCTCCGCCACGACGGGGGTGCTAAACCTCGCAGGGTGGCCGACATCGAGGAGGCTGACCAACAACGCATCCAACTGTGTAGCGCAGAGGTTAACAGGGTGCTGGGCGGCGGCCTTGTGAAAGGCTCTATGGTGCTGCTCGGTGGCGAACCGGGTATTGGTAAATCCACCCTGAGTTTGCAACTTGCCCTCTCTACGATGAATGTGAAAACGCTCTATGTGAGTGGCGAGGAATCGGCGTCCCAAATCAAAATGAGGGCAGCACGACTCGGAGCCGCCAATGAGGAGTGCTACATCTACCCCGAAACCCTCTTGGAGAATATCTTGGGGCAGATTGAAGCTATGCAACCCGACCTTGTGGTGATTGACTCCGTGCAGACCATTTACAGCGAGGCCATCGAGTCGTCGGCAGGCAGTGTGTCCCAAATCAGAGAGTGCGCGGCGAGGTTGTTGAAGGTGGCAAAGGAGAAGAATATATCGGTGCTCATCATAGGCCACATTACCAAAGACGGAGCCATTGCCGGCCCGAAGATATTGGAACACATCGTTGATGTGGTGCTCTCCTTTGAGGGCGACAACAACAATGTCTATCGCATACTGCGTGGCATCAAGAACCGCTTTGGTGCAACCTTTGAGATTGGCGTCTTTGAGATGAAGGACGAAGGTCTTGGCGAGGTCGAAAACCCCTCGGAGATACTTTTGAGCCACTTCGACGAACCGTTGAGCGGAGTGGGTGTGGGCGCCGCAGTGGACGGCATCAGGCCCTATCTTATCGAAGTGCAGGCACTTGTTAGCAATGCGGCCTATGGCACTCCCCAGCGTTCCGCTACGGGCTACGACTACCGAAGGCTCAATATGTTGCTTGCGGTTTTGGAAAAACGTGTGGGAATGAAGATGTTCCAGAAAGACGTTTTCCTTAACTTTGCGGGTGGCTTCAAGGTGCAGGACACGGGCCTCGACTTGGCTGTTGTGGGGGCGGTGATTTCCTCCTACTTCGATAGGGCCATAGGCGAGGGCGTGTGTATGGCGGGCGAGATAGGACTGTCGGGCGAAGTTAGGCCCGCACCGAGAACCGAACAACGCATTGCCGAGGCTGCAAGGCTGGGCTTTAAGAGGGTGATAGTGAGCGGCTATCTTGCAGGACGAGGAGTGAAAGTGCCCAAAGGTGTGGAGGTGATTTATATCAACACAGTGTCGGAACTGCCCAAAGCGATGTTTTGAGCAACGCTCCGCAAAGGGTGAATGTGAACCTTGTTTTTTGTGAAAAAAATGTTGATTAAATTGTTTGGGACATTCGAGAACAAATATGTATATTTGTGCCGTTGAAAAACGATAGCAGAGTAGATTATGTGCGCAATGGCCCAAATGTTTGACAATCACGATTTTCGATATTGTACAATATTCGATGCCGATTGCGTGGCAAAATAGGTGGAGTGTGTGCCGAGATGGTATATACTCCGCTTTTTGTTTTTGAGAACGGATATTTCAACAAAACACATAAACACAAACAACAAATTTTTTTTACAAACTAAAAACAATTCTTTATGAAGAGACTTTACTCATTAATCATCTCGTTGATGGTTGTTGGTGCAGCCTTCGCACAGAACCTGACGAGTGTGAGCGGAACGATTGTTGACGAGCAGGGCCTTCCTTTGGTTGGCGCTTCGGTAACCGTTCCCGGTACCACCTATGGTACAACTACCGACATCAACGGTATGTTTGTATTCAAGGTTGATGCCAAGGCAAAAGACCTTGTTGTTAGCTATGTTGGCTACAAGGACAAGACCGTTGCCGTGAAGGGCAAGTTGGGTAACATCCGCTTGGAGTCGGACGCTACCGCTTTGGAGGACATCATCATCACCCAGAGTGTGGCAGTTGCTCGTAAAACCCCTGTTGCTGTTTCGACTCTGACTCAGGAGACCATTTCCGAGCGTATCGGTACAATGGAGCTTCCTGAGGTGCTGAACACCACTCCCGGTGTGTATGCCCACAAACAGGGTGGTGGCTTTGGCGACTCGGAGATTCGTATGCGTGGTTTCCAGCAGGCCAACATTGCTGTGATGATTAATGGTGTGCCCATCAACGATATGGAGTGGGGCGGTACCTATTGGAGCAACTGGATGGGCTTGGCCGACGTAACCCGCAGTATGCAGACTCAGCGTGGTCTTGGTGCTTCGAAGATTTCTTCGCCCTCGGTTGGTGGTATGATCAACATCGTAACTGCCGGTTTGGAGGCAAAGAAGGGCGGTAAGGTCTTCTATGGCACCGGTAATGACGGTATGAACAACGTAGGTTTCAGCTATTCGACCGGTATGAGCGAGGATGGCTGGGCAATGACCGTGTCGTTCTCGAAGAAGTCGGGCGACGGCTGGGTACAGGGTACCGAGTATGAGTCGTACAACTACTTCTTCAACCTCTCGAAACGTCTTAACAGCAAACACCAGTTGTCGTTCACCGCATTTGGTGCACCTCAGGAGCACTACCAGCGTAACAGCAACGACGGTCTGACCATCGCCAACTGGCAGAGTGGTAAGATTCAGAACTATATGGGTAACGACAATAGGTATAAATACAACCCCACCTATGGTTTTGGCAAGAATGGTGTGCGTAAGACCTCGTCCTACAACCAGTATCACAAACCCCTTATGACTCTGAACCACCAGTGGCAGATTTCGGACGACTCGAACCTCTCTACTGCTCTCTACCTCTCGCTTGGTCGTGGTAACGGTTACAGTGGTCAGGGCCGTGATGGTTTCTCCAACAGCAGCTGGTATGGTGGTAGCTATGGTACCCCCAACAACCTGATGGTGGATACCGATGGTGATGGTATCAACGAGACCGGCACCCGCAACGCCGATGGTACCTACAACTACGCAGCAATCCAGATGATGAACGAGGCCAGCACCACCGGTTCGAAGATGGCAATGGGTAAGAGCGTGAACGACCACTTGTGGTATGGTATTATGTCGAACTACACCAAGGAGATTAACGACGAGTTGACCTTCTCGGGTGGTTTGGACGCTCGCTACTATGTTGGTACCCACACCAACGAGCTGATTGACCTCTACAATGGTGCATACTACATCGACGACAGCAGCCGTAAGAACGTGAAGGTCGAGAACAACGCAGCCGCAGCAGACCCCGCTTGGAAGATGGAGAAGTTGCAGGTTGGCGATGTGGTTTATCGTGATTACGACAGCCGCATTGGTCAGGTTGGTTTGTTTGGTCAGTTGGAGTACAGCACCGATGAGCTCACATCGTTCATCTCGGGTTCGTGGAGCAACCACACTTACAGCCGCTACGACCGTTTCTACTATGATGCAGAACACGCACAGAGCGACATCTTCAACACCAACGGCTTCACTTTGAAGGCTGGTGCCAACTACAACATTACCGAGTACAGCAACGTGTTTGCCAACGTTGGTTACATCTCGCGTGCTCCTTTCTTCTCGGGTGGCGTATTCCTCAACAGCACCGTAAGTAACCTCATCAACCCCGATGCAGTGAACGAGAAAGTATTCTCGGCAGAGATTGGTTATGGTTTCCGCAACGAGTGGTTGAACGTGAACGTGAATGCCTACTACACCAAGTGGATGGATAAGACTATGGCTCGTACCCAGGAGTACACCTACTACCAGGTTAATGGCGAGTCGTTTGACGAGAACGGTATGCCTTTCGACAGCAAGGCTGATGGCGCAACCGCTATTGCCAGCCGTTGGAGCGTGAATATGACCGGCGTTAACGCTGTTCACAAAGGTATTGAGATTGACTTCACCGCCAAACCCTACGTTTGGTTGGAGGTTAATGGTATGTTGTCGATTGGTGACTGGCGCTGGGCAAGCAACGCCGATGGCTACTTCTACGATGCAGGCACCAGCCAGCCTATGAAGGATATGTATGGTAGTGTTGCCAGCGGTACCGCTGCCGAGGACCACCTGAAGACCACCATCAACCTGAAGGGTATCCACGTTGGTGGCTCGCCCCAGACCACTGCTTCGTTGGGTGCAGTCTTCAAACCCAGCCGCACTCTGCGTGTTGGTGCAACCTACAACATCTACTCTCGCCTCTATGCAGACTACTCGTTGTCGGCCAACAGCATTTCGGCTGGTGGTGTGACCAACGTGGTTGAGCCTTGGATGGCTCCTACCGGTGGCCAGATGGACGTGTTTGCAAGCCAGAATTTCAAGTTTGCAGGCTTGGATGCTACTTTGAGCGGTAACGTTCACAACCTCTTCAACCAGGAGTATATCACCTTTATGAAGGATGGTGGCGATGGCAAGTGGAACTCGGCTTACGGTTTCTTCGCTATGGGCCGTACCTACTCTGTTAAACTCAGTGTGAAATTCTAACGAAACCGTTAAAAGAGATAAACGACTATGAAAAAATTACTTTATATTGCATCAGTATTTGCGGCTGCTCTGATGGTGGGTTGTAACTACCTCGACAACTTCGATATGGATTTCGAGGAGAATGGTAAGCCCACCGATGTGAAGAACATCGAGTACACTCTCACAGCCGAAGACTACAAGACTATTTCTAGCAACAAGACCAACACTGCTCTTGCTACCGAGAATGGTGAGAGTGCAGGTCTGAAAGCCCTCGCCAGCAATCTCTACTTCACCAACGAGATTACCGCTGCCGAGTATGCTCCCGCATTCATTGCCGATAAGTGGTACACTGCCGACCCTGGCTCGCAGGTGCTTCTCACCTACAACTACGAGGTTGCTGCTCCTGCCGACTTCGAGAAGTTGGAGGACCCTATGACCTACACCATTGCCAAGGCCGACTACCAGGCAGTGTGGGGTGACGAGGAGAACTTCGTGCTCTACTTCTCGCCTGCCTACAGCGCAGAGAAGAACCTTCCCACCATTTTGGCTACTGCAATCAGCGAGCCCGAGACTGGCGACCACGTTGTTGTTACCTACAACTACTCGGCAACCGAGCCCGTGTTTGGCGGTGGTGCTGACGAGGTGAAACTCCCCACCGAGATTAACGATGATTTTGTTGGCTATGAAAAATATGCAAAAGAGTTTGCAGGCTGGCAGAATGTATGTGTGAAAGGTGATGCACCTTGGAGTGCTCGCGACTTTAACAGTAATGTGTATGTTCAGTGTACTGCTAATAATACCAGTGGAGAGATTGACTCTTGGTTGATTTCGCAGCAGATTGACCTCTCGCAGTGCGAGAATCCTGCTTTGGCATTCGATGTGTGTCTTGGCTATCTCAAAGGGGATGCTGCTTTGCAGGTTTACTACTCGGAAGACTACGATGGCGAGGACGTTGAGGGTGCAACTTGGGTTGAACTCACCAACAACTATGCTTTCCACAAGCCCTCGGGCACTTACGGTACTTTGTCGCCTGCCGGTATCGGCACTCTGACCTTTGCAGAGGGTAGCGCAAAGAAGGTTTACATTGCATTCCGCTACACGGGTCTTGCTCCCGACTCCACCACCACTTTCCAGATTGACAAAGTTCAGTTGGGTGATGTTGTTGACGTTGTTGCTACCGAGGTTTACAAGTTCAGCTTCCCTGATAAGTCGCTTGGCGATTGGACTGCTGTTAATGCAAAGGGTGAGGATAAAGATTGGTATGCAAGCGCATATGCAGGTACTCCTTATGCTTCTATCTCTGCTCACGGTGGTGCTGGCGAGCAGGAGGACTGGCTCATCTCGCCCGAGATTGAGATTCCTGCTACTACCGATGGCGGTACAAACACTGTTTCGCAGCTCTCGTTCGTTCTCAAATATCGCTACCACAATGGCGACTGCTTGAACGTTTACCTTTCGGAGGATTTTGCAGGTGATGTTGCTACCGCAACTTGGACCGAGATTAGCGACTATTTCGCTCTCGAGCTCAACGATGCAAACAATGATAACTATGCTTTGGCTGGTTGCGCTGCTTTGAACTCGTATGCAGGTAAGAAGATTCGCGTAGCCTTCAAGTACACCGGTGCTGTGGGTGGTGTAACAACTACTGTTCAGCTTACTGATGTAACTGTTCAGACCTTGGCTCACGCTGCCGCCGCTCCCGCTGTTTACAAAGTGCAGATGGCTGCAACCGAGTCGTTGCAGGCTCTCTACGCTTGGGATGGCAACGCTTGGAAGGTGGCCGATGTTGCTCTCTTGCAGGCTGGCGACTACAAGACTATGGGTTCGACCTATGGCAACTTGAGTGGCGACTACAACGTCTATCTGAACAAGTATCTGAACACTCTCTATCCCTATGCTGCTACCGATGCAGTTGAGACCGTTCTGTTCAAATACTACGATGGCACTACCACCGATTGGAAGGCTGCTCGCTACACCTTCAACGGTACCGAGTGGGTGAACAACGCTATCGCAACCAAGACCGACCAGTTTAGGTACCTCAAAGAGTGGCTCTACGACCCCAGCATCGAACTTACTCTGCTTGGTGGTAAGAACCCCGTTTCGGCTCCCTACTACCAGACCATCGTAGACCACGTTGCAGCCAACTATGGTACGGGCTACTATCAGGGCTCATATATCAACGCAGAGTACTACTATGGTGCAAGTGCTTATCAGACCAACTTTGACTTCCGTGTGAGTGCTTGGCGTGGTTCGTGTGCAAACGGTGCTACCGCATACGGTTCGATGAGCGATGAGGAACTGACTGCTTTGCAGTGGGAGCGTCTGAAAAATGAGGCTTTGGTTGTTCTGCTGAAACACTATTGGCCCACTGTTGCACCAGTTGAGGGTCTGGAGGTTACCGCTCGTATCAACTTTGTTGTCTACGACGGTAAGAATCACAACTATACCATCCTCTACGACGTGACCGGCTTGGCCGAGTTCACCTACCGTGAGGACTCGCTCCAAGAGGTTAAATAAGGATTGATACCATATAATTAGAAAAGTAGCGTGGTTCACTCGGAACCACGCTACTTTTTTTGTGCCGATTATCCTATGTTTCTTGTGGGTGTGTAGAGAGGATGCCGATGAGTCTTACAGCTTACCCTCGACGAGGAGTTGCTCTTGCACCGAACTGATGCGATGGAAGGTGGTGTCAATGTGGTAGGTGTTGCCGTTGTAACACACCAGAGCAAAGCCTCGGTGGAAAGAGCCTGCACGCTCATAGATGAAGTCCACACACTTTTCGCCGTTGGTGGCATAGTAGCCAAATTTGTTCCCCATACGAGCCACGATGTAACCCTCACTCGGGGTGCCGAAGCCATGACAAGGGTAGTATGACAATTGGTGTCCACAACGATTGTAGATGTGCCACCACTTGCCCTTTTCGCAGGCCGTGATGATGTTCTCCTCGCCGTGCCAAACAATGTCGGTCCAGTGGTCTTTCATAATCCACTCGCCTGCGGTGTTTATGACTCCATAGCCACTCTCGGTGCGCACCACCGCGAGTCCTTCGTAGAAATCGGTGGCATAGAGGAGGGGCTTGTCGATGTGGATTATCTCGCCACGATAGTTGGCATATCCCCACGAGGAACCCTTGTGAAAACGAATGTAGAGGTCGCTTGGTGTAGCCACAAAATCGCAGGTGGCAAAGTCGATACGATCGGGGATGACCATCTTCTTGGTGGTCGGAAGGAAAGGCTCGGTGGGCAATTTTGCGTGCTGTGCGAGGATGTTGTACAGGAGTGGCAGAGGACGGAATGGCTCGCTTGCAAGCCTTACAATAGCCCTGCGATAACTCTCTGTATCCCTGCCTTCCACACACATAGAAGCAGCCTCGGCCAGACCATCAGCACCGTGATATTGTGCGGCTGTGGTGATGTATTCTGTCAGCTTTTCGTTTGGAATGTGGTGCAGTAGTTCATCGGTCAGTAGGCGGTGCGACTCCTTGCTACACGCTGCAATAAACAGCATTATGGCGCATTGCAGTAATGAGTGGCAGTCGTTGTGTTCCGCTTTGAGAAACGCTATGGGGTAATCGGCAATACGCAGCGAACCATCCGAGGTGAATCCTACGTTGTGGGCCGAAAGGGCACTGTGAGTGAGTGTTCCATCACAAAAGAGTTGGATGTTTTGTGCTAAACTATGGAGCGCATTGCGCAGAATTTGGCATCCACGTTTCGAGGTGTTCCTGCGAATGAAGGTGTTGAGCGGCAGAAAGCGTTCCTGAATGATTATTGTGCAACCGCACTCACTCCCATCGCTCTCCGCTACATACATTGCGTTGGGGAATAGATTGGCCGAGGAGAGTATCTCCAACGAGTGGGTTGCCGGAATGCGCGAGGCGATGACGTCGCAGTGATAGGCATACAGATTGGGCATAATGGTCAGCCACACCTCTTCTCCTTTGCGTAGAGCCTCAACCACCACGCCGTGTGAGGTGTGGTAAAAGCGAGGCTTATCACAGTGTGCCGTGGGGAGTGTGATGCCCGAAAGTTCATCTTGCCAGAGCGACGTGTGGTACAATAGTATTTCGAGTAAAGTCCTTGTTGTGGGGTACATATACCGATGGTTTGTGTTAGAGCATTTGGTTAAGACTCAATGAACCGATGTGCATTGCACCAATCAACTCCTCGCAGGAGGTGTTGTAGCACACGGCCCGATATTCCAACGGGGTGAAATGTCCTTTGAGGGAGGCAATTGCCTCGGAGTAGAGCGGAGGCAGTGTGCTGGACATATCACGGAGCAACTTTGCGTGTTTTATGTTTGGCAGTGGCTCATCCGATGCGGGCCATTTGATAGCCTTGTTGTTGTCGTGAGCGTTGTCGGAGATGTGAATGTTGATGAAGATTAGGTTTCCATCCTCGGTGGCCACCGTCTTCAACTTTTCGGCCAGAAGGATGAGTTGCTCATCGGTGGCATCGGTAGCATCCCCGTCGGAGATGTTGATGACTATGGGCGGAAAACTTTGTGGGTGCTTTCTACACCACGCAGCACACATAGTGCGTGCCATACGCAGAGCACCTCCCATAGGCGTACGTCCTTTGGCGGCAGGCTCCACCCACTGCCTTTGGTTGAAAAAGAGGTCGATGTGTTGCCCACTTGGTAACTTGCGCACAATGCGATGCTTGGCAACGGGAACATACATTGCATCGAACTCCGTGATGCGACGAAAACGCTGACCAAAGAGCGATTTGGCCTCTTCGCCTCCATATCCAATGACGGCAATGTCGAAGTAGTCGCCCACGCCTCGTTCTCGGTGCGAACGGTCAATTACCTCTTCTATGAAAGTGTTGGTTATGGCAGCCACGGCGCGGGCTTTTGTGGTGCTTCGGTCGTTTATTACACACTCCTCGTCCATAGAGCCGGATTGATCTATGAGGAGCATTATTGCGCCTTTGTGTTGTCGGGTTATATGGGCATTATACATTGTTGAGAATTTCTGTGAGGTTTGGTATCTTGTAGGTTGTTGGGTCGGCAAGCACACGGCATAGCTCCCCGAGTGCCTCGTTGTGAGCCAAAGTGTCCACTGCTTGTTGGTACAACGGATGCCCGCCGAGAGCCTCCGAAGCGGTGAATAACAATCCTTTGCTGACTATATCGGGGAAGGAGATGTGCGTGAGAGCGTGGAGGTTTACAAGTAGTAGAGCAATGGAGTAGTCGTCAATGTGCTCATCCCTGTTTGTTCCGCGCAGAGGGTGGACGAAATTGGGTGTTCCAAGTTCTGTTCGAGGAGGTAGCGATGGAGCCCAGAGTGCATCGAAGTCAACGAGTTTCATTCTGCCTTCGGGTGTTACGATGATGTTTTCGGGTTTGATATCACCGTGCCTCCAAGAAGAGGAGAGAATGTCGAGCGACAGGCGGGTGAACTCCTCTGCCAAATGGAGCAGAGTGTCGGTGTTGTGGTTATATACACAACGCTTGATTTCGAAGTCGAGCGAGCGACCTTCCACCCAAGGGTAGAGGCACACGTCCAAACACTCGAAGTCCCTGATGGTGGGAACGAGTAGTTCTTGTGAATAAAATGTCGGTGTCGGGAGTCGGTCGGATGGGTGAGCTTTGATGTAGTCGCACAAGACCTCTCCACATTCAAACGGTTGCGTGTAGCATTTCAGAGCATGTTGCCTGCCGTCAATAATGACTTCAAACAATAATCCATTTCTACCGGCATAGTGTTTTGGTTGCCCGTGGATGTCATATTTTGGGACCAAACCTTCGATATTCTTCACCACTTTGCCGGAAGAGGTGATGGAACTGATTATGCTAACGCCTGCAATAGGGTGTAACATAATATGTCTCTTTTGGTTTTGGGGTTACAAAAGTAATAATAATGGCACTGAAAAACAAACCAATTTTTGACTTTGCAACGTAGTTGCACAAATTTTATTCGTATATTTGTGCGCCGATTGGGACAATGTGTCTATGTGAAAAATCAAAAAAATAAAGATATGAAAACAGAATATATTCCTTTTGTAGAAGAACTTATCGAACTTGCAATCAGGGAGGATATTGGCGATGGCGACCACACTTCGCTTTCGACCATTCCTGCCGATGCTCGCGGTAGGATGAAACTGCTGGTTAAGCAAGAGGGCATCATCGCCGGTATTGAGGTCGCTGTGGCAGTGTTCCGCAGGTTGGACGAGAGCATCGAGATTGATTTGAGGGTGGCCGATGGCGACCACGTAAAGGTGGGTGATGTGGCATTCTATGTGGAGGGCCGCATACAGACCTTGTTGCAAGCCGAGCGCATTGTGCTCAACATTATGCAGCGTATGAGTGGCGTGGCTACCCAAACGGCTGTCTATGCCAAGGCGTTGGAGGGTACGGGCTGTAAGGTGCTCGATACTCGCAAGACTACCCCCGGTATGAGGGTGCTGGACAAGATGGCGGTGAAGATTGGTGGTGGCGAGAACCACCGCATCGGCTTGTTCGATATGGTGTTGCTGAAAGACAACCACATCGATTTTGCGGGTGGAATTGTGCCGGCCATCAAGAGCGTCAAGGAGTATTTGAAGGAGAAGGGTAAGAGTATCCCCATCGAGTGTGAGGTGCGCTCGTTGGAGGATATCGACCTTGTGTTTGAGGCCGGTGGCGTGGATAGGATTATGTTTGACAACTTCACTCCGAAGATGACTCGCAAGGCTGTGGAGAAGGTAGCAGGCAGGTGTAGTACGGAGTCTTCCGGTGGCATTACGCTCGAAACCATGAGGGAGTATGCCGAGGCAGGCGTGGACTACATCTCTGTTGGTGCGCTCACACACCAAATCAAGAGCCTTGATTTGAGTTTGAAGGCTTGTAAATAGATAATATACCTAAATCTGTGCGCATTGTGTGCCCACGAGGGCGCAAAATGGCTATTTTTGAGTATTGATATTACCACACGGCAGAGATACCTTTGCGGTGGCTTTGTTGGGAACGAAGGATAAGATGAAGAGAACGATTGCGATATTGACAATGTTGGTTGTGGCTGTGGGTGCGCTCTTGGCCCAACCCCGCTTTGTGTATGACGACATTGCCGATGGTAAGTTTAGGGCTAAAAGCGTGGGTGGATTGCGCTCGATGGCCGATGGCAACCACTACACCACCTTTGAGGATGGGTGTATCTATCGCCACGCTTATAATGGTCGTGAGGATAAGACTCTCATTTTGGACACCAAAAAGGTAGGAATTGAGGGAGTGATTGGTGATTATTCCTTCTCGCCCGACGAACAGAGGATAATGTTCCGCATCGACTCCGAGCCCCTCTACCGACGCAGCCACCACTCCCACTATGCTGTCTATGACCTTGTTTCGGGTGAGGTGGAGAGTGTGGACGAGAGTCGCAAGGTGCGCTGGGCCGAGTTCTCACCCAATGGCCAGAAGGTGGCATTTGTGAAGGATAACAACCTCTATATCCGCGACTTGGAGTGTGATTTCACCTACCCGCTGACGACCGATGGCGAGTGGAACCACATCATCAATGCTATGCCCGATTGGGTGTATGAGGAGGAGTGGGGTATTGACAACGCCTTTGAGTGGTCGCCCGACGGGAAGCAGATAGTCTTCCTCAAAAGCGACGAGAGCGAGGTTAAGGAGTTTGGGTTTATGAAGTACCTCACAGGTAGCCCCTATCCCGAATTGTTCAAATATAAATACCCCAAGGCAGGAGAGCAGAACTCCTCGGTGTCGCTCCACATATTCAATGTGGCTGATGGAACCACCACCAGAGTAAGCCGCAACACTCCCGAGGAAGACCTCTACATCCCATTCTTCGATTGGACACCTGATGGTAGGCTCTATTACTTTGTCATCAACCGCCTGCAAAACAACCTCTCGGTGGTGCTGTGCGACCACAATGGCGAGCAGAGGGAGATTTATGCCGAGCAGGACGACAAATATATTGATGGTATCGGGCTTGGGACAATCACTTTCCTCTCCGACTCGGACCGCTTTTTGGTGTTGAGCGAGCGAGGAGGATACAACCACATCTACCTTTCGAGCCTCTCGAAGGGCGAACTTGTGCCCATCACTTCGGGCGATTGGAACGTAACGCAGGTGGTGTGTGCCACGGATAAGCGCATTTGGTACCTCTCGACCGAGGGCTCGCCCTTGCGTAGGGAGTTCTACTCGATTGATGTCAATGGTAAAAACAAGAAGCAACTATCTACCACTGCGGGTACCTATTCCATCGTTCCGAGCGAGGGATGCCGCTACTATGTGAGCTACTTCTCCAATGCCACCACGCCTAATATCGTAACGCTCCACAAGGGCAATGGTAAGTTGGTGGATACGTTGGAGAGCAATTCGGCATTGAGAAAATATATAGCGGAAGTGCAGCTTCCGGCCAAAGAGTTTTTCACCTTCACCACCGAGCGTGGCGACACCCTTAATGCCTACATCAAGAAGCCCACAGGGTTTGACCCAAGCAAAAAATACCCCGTGCTGATTACCCAATACAGCGGTCCCGGCTCGCAGGATGTGAGAGATAGGTGGACCATTGATTGGGAGGACGCATTGGTGCAACAGGGCTATGTGGTGGTGGATTGCGACCCGAGGGGTACGGGCTTCCGCAGTGCAGCCTTCAAGAAGAGCACCTATGGTATTATGGGCAGGCTCGAAACGGAGGATCAGATTAGCTTTGCCCGCTGGGTTGCACAGCAGGAGTGGGCCGATGGAGAGCGCATCGGTATCTACGGATGGAGCTATGGTGGTTTTATGGCTCTAAACTGCATTCTCAAAGGGGCCGATGTGTTTAAGATGGCAATCTCGGTGGCTCCCGTAACTTCGTGGAGGTACTACGATTCGGTCTATACCGAGCGTGTTAATGGCCTGCCACAGAGCAATGCCGAGGGCTATGACGAGCCTTCGCCCATTGGCTATGCAGCCAATTTGAAGGGAAAACTACTGCTGATGCACGGCACAGCAGATGACAACGTTCACGTGCAGAATACCCACGCTATGGCACACGAATTTGTCAAGGCGGGCAAGCAGATTGATATGATGATATATACCGACGATAACCACTCGATGGTGCCCTATGGACGTAGGAACGTAAGGCAGAAGATGGTTGATTACTGTATTGAAAACTTATGATGATTAGAAAGATAATAACACTTACAATTGCTCTTTTGGGAGTATTCTCTGTTGCTGCACAAAATGTGGCAGGTATGGTTGTTGACACCAAAGGAGAACCCATCACAGGAGCTACTATCTATTGGGATGGTACAACAGTTGGTACTGTTACGGACGGAGAGGGACGCTATGAGGTCTATCGCGTGAAGGAACACAACGTGCTGGTGGCCACCTACTTGGGATATACGGATGTGGCAGTTGAGGTGCCCAAAGACCAGAAGGAGGTCAACTTCACACTCTCCGAGGGCGTTGGCATTGAGGAGGTGGTGATTGAGGGCACGGCAAGTGGTAATTTTATCCGTCAGGGCGGTATTGCCAAGGACGAGATGATTAGTTTTGCGGGCCTTTGCAAGATGGCTTGCTGCAACTTGGCCGAGAGTTTCGAGAACTCCGCCTCGGTTACGGTGGGATATAGCGATGCTGTGAGCGGTAGCCGCCAGATAAAGATGCTCGGCTTGGCGGGCACCTACACCCAAATCCTTGACGAGAATAGGCCCATAATGCGCGGTATAGGCTCGCCCTACGGCCTGAACTACACCCCGGGTATGTGGCTCAACTCCATTCAGGTATCGAAGGGTATAGCCTCCGTTACGGCAGGCCACGACGCTATTACAGGACAGATTAACCTCGAATACCGTAAACCTACGGACGAGCAAAAGTTCTTCCTCAATCTCTACTTTGACAACGAACTCAAACCCGAAGCCAACATTGCAGTACCCATTGCGCTCACTAAGGATAAGAGTTTGACAACCACAGTGTTGCTTCACTATTCGGGCGACACCAACGAGTATGACCACAATGGCGATGGTTTTAGGGATTTGCCTATGGCACAGCAGTTTAATGTTGCCAACCGTTGGCTCTATCAGCAGCCCAATGGTACCCAATGGCGTTGGGGTTGGAGGTATGTGGACGAGAACCGCGAGGGTGGCCAGATGGGCTACGACCACAAGAAGATGTATGACCAACTAGTGAGCGAGAAGCCACAAACCTATGGCTCTGATATGCACAACCGAGGATTGAACGCCTACTTGAAGGTGGGTAAACCTGTTGGTGCTGCCGTGTGGGACGAGGAGAATCAGGAGGAGGCTCGTTCCAATGTGGCCTTTGTGATGGATATGGACAATTTTGGGATGGATGCCTACTTTGGTCGCAACACCTACAATGGTGTGGAGCAATCCGTGTGGGGCAACCTCTCCTATCAGCACTACTTCTCCGGCCGTTCGTCAATGGTGGCAGGAGGCTCGATGTGGGTGCGCCACGTGGAGGAGGATGTGTTGCAGGCCGCCCTGCCGTTGCAAAACTATATGGATGTGATAGAGCCGGGCGTGTTTGCCGAATATACCTATAATGTAAAAGATAAGTTTTCGCTGGTGGCAGGCATTCGTGGCGACCTTTCGACCATTCCCGGAGGGGTGGCCGAGGGGGGAGAATTGGTGCACACGCAGAGCGATTTTCTGCTCACTCCTCGTATGCACCTACGCTACAACATCACCGAGCAGACAGCCCTGAGGGCTTCGGCAGGTCTGGGTTCACGCAGGGTTATGCCCTTTACGGACAATATCTGGATGCTCGGTACCAACCGTACCATTGTGAACGAGTTGGAGAGTGGGGGGGATGTTGAGAAGGCCGCAACCATTGGCGCAAGCCTAACCCATACGTTGAGTGCAGTGGACTACAACGACCTTACGATTAGTTTCGACTACTTCCACACCCGATTTACCAACGCTGTGGTGGCCGACCAAGAGTGGGCTGACAACTCCATCCGCATCTACAACCTCGCCCAGAGTGGGGCAGCCTTTGCCCACAATTGGCAGTTGGATGTGCAGTGGACTCCCCTCGAAGGACTCGACATCTTTACCACCTTCCGTTACACCGACTCGAAGATTACCAAACAGTTGGATGGTGTGAATACTCTTGTGGACCGCCCGTTGGTGGGTAAGTTCAAGGGCCTTGTGAATGTGCAGTATGCCACCAAGTTCCGCCGTTGGGTGTTCGACTTCACTGCCCAACTCAACGGTCCGATGAGGTTGCCTGCCCTCGATGGCAAGGTGATGGAGGCCGAATATTCGCCCGTCTATCCGATGTTCTATGGCCAAGTGAGCCACCGAATCGGTCAGTGGGACCTCTATGTGGGTTGCGAGAACATACTCGACTTTATGCAGCACAACCCCATCATTGCGGCCGATGCGCCCTTCTCACCCGAGTTCAACTCCTCGGTGGTGTGGGGCCCGCTTATGGGACGCAAGTTCTACATTGGAGCAAGATTTAATTTATACTAATACCTGATTACAACTATGAAAAAACTATTTGTCGTAATGCTGGCCCTTGTTATCGGTATGGGGGCAGTTTGTGCACAGCAGAAAAAAGAGGTGAAAAATAGGGCGACAGTAACCTTCATTACAAACCTCGATTGTGAGAATTGCGCCAAGAAAGTGCTGGATGTCATTCCTTTCAAGAAGGGCGTTAAGGACGTTGTTGTGGATGTTCCCACCAAGGCTGTTACTGTTACCTACGACCCCCGCAAGACCTCCGAGGCCAACCTCGTGGAGGCTTTGGAGAAGATTGATGTGCGTGTGGTGAAAGATTGCGAGGGTGAATGTAAAGAGCACGACCATAAGGGACATAATCACGCAGGCCACAAACACTGAATGTTTATTTAGGGTGCGGCTTCGATTGTAAGTGGCGTGTCGCAAAACAAAATCACAGGTTACCCAATCGGGGAACCTGCGATTTTGTTTTGCGGCCGCTGGCAACTATTGCTGCTGCTGGGCCTTTTCGGCACGCTTGCGGTCCATCTCGCTC
>JAZNNC010000024.1:0-19234 GCA_045580045.1 Tidjanibacter sp. | reverse complement strand
GGGGGTGTAGTGGGTTGCAGGAGTTGCAGGGGGTTGCAGGGAGTTTATCCCTATCCTCACTAAATTCTCTATATTCCCCCAAAAGCTAACAGCTAATGGCTAACAGCTCTGTCGGTGGACGGTCAACAAATTTTCCATTTTCCATTTTCCATTTTCCATTTTCCATTTTAATTACGTATCTTTGGGATATGAAGAACACATTGGAACAATTTGAGCACTACATAGCCTACGAAAAAAGGCTCGCACCCGGCACCGTGCACAACTATCTGCGAGATTGCAGGGAGTTCATCGGGTGGTGCGGTTCTACGCCCGAAAAGTTCCGTCCCAAGTTGGTTACCCGTGATGACCTCAGAGGGTGGATTAAGCACCTCACCGAGAGCAAAAACTACACATCGCCCGCCTCGGTCAACACCAAAAGTTCATCCATCAAGGCGTGGTTTCGATGGATGACCGCGCAAGGTTTCATCGACAAAAACCCATTGACCGAAACACATCGACTCAAAACGGCAAAAAAACTACCCACCCACATACACGCATCCGATATGCAGACCATCGTGTCCAACCTTTGGATGCGTCTGTCCGCCACCGAAGATTACCCCTCGTTCCGCGATGCGCTCATTGTGGTTGTGCTCTACTCTACGGGGATGAGGCTCGCCGAAATAACAAACCTAACCACCGAGAGCCTTATCCACAACCTCTCGGAGATAAAAGTTCTCGGAAAAGGAAACAAAGAACGCATCATTCCCATTGTTAACAAGTTGCGCACCCCGTTGGCCGAATACCTCCAAAGCAGGCAAAATTTTTGTTCTGAAAATATTTGCATTTCTCACCAAAAAGCACTATTTTTAACAACAAAACGCAACCAAGAGGTGCAACCAATGAGTCGCTACCAGATTGAACGGGTGGTACAGAGAGAGTTGGCAGCCGAAGGAGTGGCGGGAAAGCACAGCCCGCACGTGTTGCGGCACACCTTCGCTACAATGTTGATGAATGGCGGAGCCGACCTGAGGGAGATACAGGAGTTGTTGGGGCACGCCTCGTTGCGTACAACTCAAATTTACACCCACACAAGCATCTCCCAACTGCAAGAGGTCTATAATCAGGCCCACCCAAGAGGGGGAAAGTGAGAATTGAAAACTAACAAAGTGGTGTCGGTGAGGCCGACACCACAAAACAGATAACTAACAATAAGGAGGACAAGGTATGAACGTAAAGATTCAATCCGTGAAATTCGACGCCGACAAGAAGTTGCTCGAATTTGTTGAGAACAAGGTGAATAAGTTGGAGCGTTTCGTTGACCGAGTGTCTGGTGCCGAGGTTATTTTGAAACTCGACAAAGACCCCGAACAAGGCAACAAAGTGGCTACCATCAAACTTGACGTTCCGACAGAAGTGATTGTTGCCGAGCACCAAAGCAAGTCGTTTGAGGAGGCTGTGGACGGCGCAATCGATGCTATCAAGAAACAACTTGAAAAACACAAAGATAAATTCGCCAAATAGCAGTTTTTCGGTCGGGCAACCGCACACTTGCAACAGGAATGAACTGATATTGGAACAACGGCCCCGACCGCCACACACCTCACACAAAGCCGCACTCCCAATGACGGGGTGCGGTTTTTTTTGTTTTTAGGGCCTTTGAGGACAGAAAGAAAATGGAAAAAGTTGCGAGTAAGCGGGAGCAGAGGGTGCTTGCACACTTAGCCGAGCGGGAGCAACTAAAAGCCACCAAAGGTGGGTTAATTGTGGTGTGCCTTTGGCACGGGTATTAAAAAAGATACCCGTGATTTAGGAAGAAGGACATTCTCAATTATCAATCTCTTGGGTATCTTTTTTAATACCCCAGAAAAGGAATAATTCTCAATTCTCAATTCTCAATTCTCAATTGGTAAGATTATGTTTATAGTGTTAGAGGGCTTGGATGGGGCCGGTAAATCCACCCAGATAAAACTGCTCCGACAGATGGTGGAGCAGGCAGGTTGGGAGTGTGAGTACTTGCACTTTCCGAGGTTTGATGCGCCCGTGTATGGCGAGCTCATAGCTCGTTTCCTGCGTGGCGAATTTGGCTCGGTGGAGCAGGTAAACCCCTACCTTGTGGCTCTGCTCTATGCGGGCGACAGGGCCGATGCGGCCAAGCTTATCAACGGGTGGATGGCAGAGGGTAAGTGTGTCATCTGCGACCGCTATGTCTATTCCAACGTGGGCTACCAATGCGCAAAGGTGGCCGATGAGGAGCAGCGCAAGGCACTGACGGAGTGGATTTTGAAGACCGAATTTGAGGAGTTCGCCATTCCTCGTCCCACGTTGTCGTTGTTCCTCGACGTGCCCTTTACCTTCACAGAAGCCAAACTGACCGCCGCACGTGAGGGTTCCGATAGGGACTATCTCGGAGGTGCGCAGGATATACACGAACAGTCGCTCGACCTGCAACGCAGAGTGAGGGAGGTCTATTTGGCCGCCGCCGAGAGGGACGAGAATTTCTGTGTGGTGGATTGTTCGTCGGAGGAGGGCGGTATGGCATCGCCCGAAGTGATTTTTGAGCGAGTAAGCAGACTTGTTAAACCTTTGTTGGAGAAATAGTTATGACCTACAACCGACAGCCGAAAGAGGCAATGAAGTCCTATCGTCTGCTGCGCATCGCAGCCCTTGTGTTGCGTGTGGCGGTGGGCTGTGTCTTTGTCTTTTCGGGTGTGGTAAAGGGGGTGGACCCCTATGGTACGGTCATCAAGATAGGCGAGTATCTCCACGCATTGGGCATCGAGTGGTTGGAACCGTTGGCAGGGGTGGCGTGTGTGGCTCTTGTGTCGGTGGAGGTGGCATTGGGTGTGGCCCTCGTGGTGGGGGCGTGGCCAAAGATTGTGGCATCCATAGTGTTGGTTTTCAACCTGTTCTACACAGTGCTGACGTTGTGGTTGGCAGTGGCTAACCCTATTGGCGACTGTGGCTGCTTTGGCGATGTGGTGGTGCTATCCAATTGGCAGACTTTCTGGAAAAATGTGGCCCTTTTGGTGGCTTCGGCTGTGGTGTGGGTTGTGTTGCGTGGCGACAGGGGTGCAAAGTGGACTCTTTGGACTTCGCTGGGTGCAGGGGTGTTGACGGCACTCGTGGCAACCTATTCGCTGTGTGAGTTGCCGCTGATTGAGAAATTCCCCTTTGGCGAGGGTGTCGATTTGAGGGCACTTGTGATGGAAGAGCCCTCCGAGCAACAGCAGGGTGGAGGAGTGGTGTGCCGCAATGTGGCCACAGGAGAAGAGGCCACCTTCGACCTTGACGACCCTGCGTGGTGGGACGAGAGCGTGTGGGAGTTTGTGAAGATGGAGGGGGCGAGTGAGCCCTCCGATGATAGGGTGGCCGTTACGGGACGTGATTTTGTACTCTCCGACGAGCAGGGCGACCTCACGGCCGATGTGTTGGAGTTTGAGGGTACCACACGACTTGTGTGTGTACAGCTTGTGGAACGTGTGAGGGCCTCCGATTGGAGTCGTGTGGCCGAAGAGATAGAGAGTGCACTTGTGCGTGGCGAGAGGGCTATGGTGGTTACAGCCTCGGAGATTGGCCACACTATGGAGGTGCTATCCCGTGCAGGTGTGGATGTGGTTGACTTGGAGGTGTGCAATATGGACATCACCACCTTGCAGGTCTTTCTGCGTGCTCCCTCGGGAGTGGTCGTGCTGAACGATGGCGTGATTGTGGAGAAGAGAAGAATTTGAGCAAAAGACGTTCGACATTCGACGTTGAACGTTAGACATAAAAAGATATATGAAGAAGTTTTGTAGGATAATGTTGGCGGTGGCACTGTTCCTTACAGGGACGGTGGGAACTGCCGGAGCACAGCAGGCAAGAAGTGTGGACCACTATGCCGGACGTGCCGACAAACTATACAGGCAGGGCCACTACCGTGCGGCACTGTATGAACTCAAAAAAGCACGAGCTGCGGCGGCAAACGTGAGCCACAATCACGCTCTCGAAGTTGAGAGGGTTGATTTTTTGGAGGCAATGTCGGCAGCAGCACTCGGACGCGATACCGTTGCGTTGGGCAGATTCCTTGCTGCATACCCGACATCCACATACGTTGACGAGGCCCGATATGGTCTTGCACGAGAGTTCTTCGAGTTGGAACTCTGGCAGAGGGCTGTGGATAATTTTGCGCTTGTCAACACCGCGCGACTCACGGACGAAGAGTTGGAGGAGTGGTGTTTCGAATATGGCTTTGCGGCACACCGCTTGGGCGATAACACTACCGCACGGGATATGCTCTCGCGTGTGGATGGAGGGCACAGTCGCAGCAACCACGCAAAGTATCTCTTGGGTTATATAGCCTACACGGAGGGCTATCTGCTCGATGCAAGGCTCCACTTCGGCTCTGTGGCCGACAGCAGGGAGTACCGACACTTTGTCCCATACTACCTCTTCAACATTGAGCACCGTTTGGGTAATAATCGCTATGTGGTGGAGATGGCCGAGGAGGTGTTGGATGGTCTGAAAGGTGTGCGTAGGGCCGAGGTGATGCGTATCGCTGCACAGAGCTGTTTCGCTTTGGAGAAATGGGAGGATGCAGCAGGCTATGTGAAGCGTATGGCCGAGGAGGGCGCAACACTGTCGAGGGAGGAAAACTACCTCGCAGGCTATGCTCTCTATCGCTGTGGCAAGTGGGCCGATGCTGCCTCCTATCTGCGTGTGGCGTGCGGTGCCGATGATGCGCTCACCCAAAATGCCGCCTACCATCTGGCCGATTGCTACCTGCGGTTGGACGAGAAAACAAAGGCGATGCAATCCTTCTCGATGGTCTATGGCGGTGTGGGCGACGAGCGTATGAGGGAGGACGCTCTCTACAACTACTGCAAACTGCTAACCGAGCAGGGCGGTGGCAACTTCAACCAAGAGATTCAGACTCTGAGCCGCTACCTGAAAGAGTATCCTCAGTCAACCCATAAGACCGAAATTGAGGGCTACCTCATTATGGCGTGCTACGATGCGGGCGACCTCAAAGAGGCCTATGCCACACTCCGAGAGTTTGAAAACTCGGGCGGACAAATCAGAGCCGCAATGCAGAAGGTGGCATATTACTATGCTGTGGAGTGCTACGCTATGGGCCGCTTGGACGAAGCGGAGGAGTACTGCAACCTCTCTCTCGACCTGAAAGACTACGACGAAGAGATTGAGGCACTCACTGTCTATCGCCTCGGAGAGATTGACTATGTGCAGGAGAAATATGCATCGGCAGCAGTGATGTTTGACCAATACATCAAGATGAACAAACACAAACACGTCGAGTATCTCTTTGCTCACTACAACCTCGGATATGCAAGGTTCAATGGTGCGCGTTTCGATGAGGCCTATGACCACTTTGCCGATTTTGTGGAGATGCGTCCTGTGGGCGATAATTTCCACGCCGACGCTCTGGCCCGTATGGGCGACATCGAAACGGTGTCGAAAAACTACAAGCAGGCGGCAAGGCTCTACCGCCAGTGTGCCGCAATGGACACCGAGGAGCAGTTCTATGCCAACTATCGTGTTGCTGTGGTGGAGGGACTCGGAGGTAATGTTGAGGCTCGTGTGAAGGCTTTGGAAGATATTGTAGAACTCGGTAGAGGCCCCTATGTTATTCGCTCGGCCTACGAATTGGGTGGCACGCTTCTTTCGGCAGGCAACTATGCCGCCGCAGCCGACAGACTCGAACATTTCGTGGCCAAGTATCCCACCTCCACGTGGTATGTGGCCGCCCTCAGCGACCTCGGTTTGGCCTACCGCAACCTCGGTAAGGATGACAAGGCTCTGGCCAACTACAAAAAGGTGGTGGCATCGTCCAAAGGCTCGGTGGCGGCACACAATGCGCTGGACGAGATAAGGAATATCTATGTGGACCAAAACAAGGTGGACGACTACTTCGACTATGCCGCCTCGGTTGGTATGACGGACGACATTGGCACTATGCAGCGAGATTCGTTGGGTTTTGTGGCTGCACAAAAAATATACATAGCAGGCGACAAGAGTGCGGCTTCGGCAGCCTTTGATGCCTATCTGGCAGAGAATCCCGACGGACTCTATTCGGCAGCAGCACTCTACTATGCGGCCGATTGTCGTGTGGCCGAGGGTAGGGTGGACGACGCTATGGAGTTGTTGGGCAAGCTTACGGCTATGTACTACAACCCCTACACCCAGCGTGGCTATGAGAAGATGGCCGCTGTGGCGGTGCAGGGTAGTAACCACTCGGTGGCAGCAGAGGCCTACAAGCAACTCTCCACGATAGCCTCCACACCCGCCAAGCGTAGGGAGGCCCTGAAAGGGTATATGGATGCTGTGGTGGCGGAAGGCGTGGCCGATAGTGTGGTCGTGGCTGCCGACTTTGTGGTGGCCAGCGAGGATGCCACTCCACAGTTGGTACGACAAGCAGAGTTTGCAAAGGCAAAGGCGCTGATGAGCGTGGGTAAACGTAATCCTGCGGTGGCCATATTCAGCCGTCTAAGTCGAGAGGTAACATCGCCGGAGGGAGCCGAGAGTGCCTACATTATCATCGAAACAGCATTCCAATATGGTAGTTTCGAGAAGGCCGAAGAACTCGTCTATGAGTTTGCCGAAAAGGGTACCCCACACGCCTATTGGCTCGCCAAGTCGTTCCTGCTGCTGGGCGATGTCTATGTGAGCCGTGGGGATTTGTTCCAAGCAAGGGCCACCTATCAGAGTATCGTGGACGGCTATTCCACCTCTGCCGATGATGGCATCGTGGAGATTGCAAAGCAACGAATTATAGGTCTTGACAACTAAAAGAAACAATACTGTATTCCGTATGACTTACAACATAAAAACTACACTGCTAACCCTTTGTGCACTCTTGGCGGGTGTGTGTGTCGCTGTGGCACAAGAGCCCGAAGGATTCTCCAAGCAGGTCGAGATTGAGAAGGACTACTCGGCAGGTGTGTCGAAGGCAGAACGCATAGAGATTGAGCCCACGCTGCTCGATACCACCATAGTACGTCCGCAGATGCGATACTCGATTGTGTCGGTCCCCCAAAGAAGCAATTTCACTACGGAGAAGATAACCCCCGTGGAGTATAGCACCGCAGGGTGGAGTAAGCCCGAACGGTTCTACCTCAATGTGGGTGCAGGAGCACCGCTGCAAAGCGAGGTTGACCTCTATTGGACTCCCGTGCAGAGCAGGGACAGACTTCTGGTTGTGGCCCTAAATCACGAAGGAGTGGAAGCCCGACAGACTACAATGGAGAACGAAAGAGTGTCGGGGCTGATGCTCAAAAACCGACTCGCAACCCACTATTCCACTCCTCTGGGTGATAGCCTCAATACAAGGTTGGTGGCCGATGTGGAGTATCAGGGCGTGGTGGCTAATCCCTACGGAGGCGTGGGAGTGGTTGGCGAGTGTCGTGTGATAGACAACAACGCTTTTAGGGCCGATGTGAGGGTGTCGGGTGCTTTCTCGGAGAGTTCACCACTCGCCTATAAAGCACGCCTGAGGGGTAACTATGCGCTGGCCAACTATGGCGCAGGCAGGGCCGCTGCCGAGGATGGCACAATGTGGCGCTACTGTGTAGATTTCGCGCTGGATGGTCTTGACAGCATCAAGAGGTGGCTGCCGAGCAGGGTTACGATGTATTACTACGGGGTGCGCTCTACGGGGTGGAGCCCCTACTACGACACCTCCGTAACATTTGTGCCGGAGTGGAGTTTCCGCATCGGAGAGTGGGTGCCTGTGAACATTATGGCCGGATATGACTATATGGTCAATCCCGGGGCTGTGCAGAGTTGGCGTGGTCTTATCGGCTCGGTGGATGTGGCTTGGGTGCGCAACCCGAAGGTGATACCGTGGGTGAAGATTAGCAACGATATCGATGCAGGACTCTTCGCACCGACACTGTGGACCAACCCATATCACAACCTCCTGCCTTCCGACTCGCGAAAGATTTATCGTGGAGAGGCTGGTGTGAAGGGCGCATTGGGTGTGTTTGACTATGAACTGAAAGGTGGTTTCGAGCACTTGTCGAAATATTTCTATACCCGCGTGTTGGAGGGCTCGCCCGTCTTGCTGTGGGGTGCCGATGCACAGGGTGTTGACTTGTGGTATGTGGAGGGAGCCTTCGGGTGGAGTCCTCTGCGAAGTCTTTCGGTGGAGGGAACTGTGCGGTTCAACGCTCCGCACTACCATTCCGAGGCTGCTGTGGTGGGCGACAACGCCTATTCTATCCGCAAGTTGAAAGGACAACTTGCTGTGAAATACTCGCCTCTCAAAAGGCTGCATCTTATGCTCTCTGCCGAGGGCGCAACGGCAACAAGTGCACAACTTGTGGCAAAGAGTGGGGCAGATTTTGAGGTGAAGGGTGAGGTTGCAATGCCCGGATATGTGGACCTTGGCGTGAGTGCCGAATGGGAGTTCTCCAACAAGTTGGTGGTGTGGCTCAGGGGCGACAATCTTCTCAATCAAACCATCAATGAGTGGGCTACCTACCGTGCGTTGGGGATTGGCGGGCGCGTGGGTGCCACCGTTACCTTCTAAGGGCGGAGCAGAATTGAGAATGGAACTATCCCCCTAAGTTAGGGGAGGAGTGGTCAGGAAGGCACGGGTATTAAAAAAGATACCCGAGAAAAAGAGGAAACCAACGCAAAGCGCAGGTATTAAAAAAGATACCCAAGAAGAAATAGAAGGATATGAACAACGAAAAAGTAGCAAGGCAGATTGTCGGTTGGTTGACCGACTATGTCAAAAAATGTGGCTCGAAGGGTTTTGTGGTGGGTATCTCCGGAGGTGTCGATTCGGCAGTGGTGTCGGCTCTGTGTGCACGCACGGGCCTGCCTACCCTGTGTGTGGAGCTTCCCATCCATCAGGCTGCTGCACAAGTGGATAGAGCAGCCGAGCACATCGAAAACCTTATGGCTCATCATCCCAACGTGGAACGTGCTACGGCCGAACTGACGGACCCCTATGAGGCTCTGCTGTCGGTGCTCCCAAAAGAGGAGGGACCACTCTATGACCTCACAGCGGCCAACACTCGTGCAAGGTTGCGTATGACAACCCTCTATTACTATGCGGGACTGCGTGGTGCGTTGGTGGCAGGTACGGGCAACAAGATTGAGGATTTCGGCATAGGATTCTACACCAAATGGGGCGATGGGGGTGTGGACATCAGTCCCATCGGCGACCTCACAAAAACCGAGGTCTTTGAGTTGGGTGCCCACTTGGGGGTGTGCGACTCCATCCTGAAAGCCAAGCCCACCGACGGACTCTTTGGCGACGACCGTAGCGACGAAGACCAGATTGGTGCCACCTATCCCGAGTTGGAATGGGCTATGGCAGAGAGCGAAAAGGGGGCTGTGGCGGAAGACTTTAAGGGCCGACAGAGAGAGGTCTTTGAGATTTACACACGTCGCAACCGAGCCAACCGACACAAAATGGAGCCTATCCCCGTGTGTGTGGTTTGCAAAGAGTAGGTGTGAGTGGGGAGAAAGTGAACTAACAAAAACAGACTACCTGATATGGATAACAACAAAATGTACACTGCCGACAGACGCGAGGGTAATCACCTCTGCGACATACTTTTTCGCCTCTTTGGGCATGCCAGCATAAGCATCTCCCACGCAGGGCGACACATATACGTTGATCCTTGTCTGAGCGAGAGCGACTATGTGGGCCTACCCAAAGCGGACCTCATTCTGGTTACTCACCATCACGACGACCACTTCGACAAGGAGGCCATCGAGTATCTCTCGAAGGCGGCAACTATGGTTGTATGTCCAACACATATGGCCGACAAAATTGATGGTGCTCTCGACCTCGGCCCCGGTCAAAGGATGCATCTGATGCCGTGGGGTATGGTGGAAACCATTGCAGCCTACAACATCGAGCGTCCGCAGTATCACCCCAAAGAGAGGGGCGATGTGGGTTATGTCCTCACCATTGCAGACAAGCGTATTTATATTGCAGGTGATACGGAGCAGACTCCCGAGATGGTTGCTGTACCCGATGTGGACTATCTTTTCCTGCCGGTAAATCTTCCCTATACGATGACTGTGGAGTCGGCTGTGGATGCTGCGCGCAAGATTGCACCCAAAGTGTTCTATCCCATTCACACCATTGGTACTCCGAAGGAGGAGATTGAGCGTATCCCTTCGATGTTGGCCGACACCGATATCGAGGTTGTCATTGCGCCTATGGAATAGAGCGTAGAGCGTAGAGTGGGCACCTTAGAGTGTGCAACTCAAATAATGAGGGGAGGACTGAACCTGTCATAAAGTTCAGTCCTCCCCTCGTTATTGTGTCAAACTGTTATGTGTGGCGGTAACGTGTAGTGCAAAGAGTGCTGTATGCCCCCTTATAAAGCTGTTGCCCCCCCCTACAAAGTTGTTGCCCTCTACAAATAGTTGTGGTCGGGTTCCTCTTCCACACCGTTGTCCTCCAACACCCAAATCTCGAAAATCAAAGGTGTGAAGGGGAGAATTTCGGTGCTGATAATCACCTTGCTCTCTTCGTCCTCATCCTCATTGGAGGAGGTGTTGGAGGAAGAGGAGTTGTACATCTGGTTGTAGAGCGATGCGTAGTACATCGAGTTGTAGTAGTCGTCGTAGTAGCCACCATAACCACCATAGCCACCATAGCCGTAGCCACCGTAGCCTCCACCATACATATTCATATAGGTATAATAGTTCAGGTAGTTATAGTAGGACGAATAGTCGAAATCCGAAGACGACGAACTGCTTGTGGTCGCTTTGGCAGCACTGCCCGAGATACCATAGCCATAGGCCGATGTAAAGACGGTGCGGATGTGGTCGCCATAGCAAGCCTGACAGCAAGCCTGCTTGAAGCCCTCAATCATCTTCGTTTCGGTGTTCTTCATATCCCACTTCATCGGGCCCTCGTTGAGAATCTCGCCCCAAGCCCTCATCTGCACCGAGTCGATGTTGCTATCGAAGACGAAGCCATCGAGGAAATAGGCCTTGTAGTAGCAAGTGAGCACAGAGTCCTTCACCACCGAATCCCTCTTGAAGGGAAAGGGATTTTGCAACTGCACATAGAGTCCCTTGTGGCCCTCCAACGAGTCGGCAGCCTCCATACCCCAGCGTTCCACATAGGAGCCAATGGCCTTCTCCTCTTCTGCGATGGGTTGGGTGGTCATCTCCAACAACTCCAACGAATCGACAATGGCGGGCACGTTGCCGGGTAGGCCGAACTGTCCGTTGTAGCCCACATTGGTCGAAGAGTAACCCGCTGCGGCCATATAACTTCCCGAAGGCATAATAACCCTCACCATATCGCCAATCCTCATATGAGTCAGAGCCTCCCTTGTTCCCTTTGGGAGCAGGGCGTTATCCTTGTGTAGGTGGACAAAGTCGGGTACGTAGTGGGTGCGGCGATTGTAGGTACCCTGTATCTTCGCCACAGCTGCGCTACGTGTGTAGAAAATGTCCTCGTTGAGGGTTTTGCCCGTATAGTTGATGCGCACCCAATCGCCCTCTTCGGCCAGAGAGTCGGCCTTCGGGTCCAGAACAGGAGCTTTGCGCAGCCAGAGGATGTAGGTTCCGTCGTCGGTTTTCATCCACTCGGAATAGTCAGCGAAATCTACGTTTTTCTCCATCCACGCCTCCAATGCTTGGTTCTCGTGGCCGGAGGTGTCAATGCCGTTGTTTTTGGCACAGCCAACAGCCAACACCATAGCCACCACTGCGGCAAGTGCTATTTTGAGAGTCTTTATCATAATGGTCAATTGCTTCTCTAATTCTTCTTAATATCCTCCACATTGAGCACCCACATCAGGGCCGTATTCTCCTCCACAGTACCCATCGCACTATCGCCATAGCCATTGTTGGAGGTGAGGAATACCGCTATCGAGTCCCCTACCATACGTCCCATTAACGCCTCTTCGAGGCTCGTTAGTATCTCTCCGTTTCCGATTTTTATGCGTCTTGGGGAGAAATCCCAATAGGAGGAGTCAAAGTCGGGATAGAACTTATCCATCAGCCACTTTTTGTTGGTGTAATAGGGTTTGGTTGCCGGATTTGATGTGAAAATGTAGGCCTCAAAGTTGAACGTCAGACTATCGCCCACAGCAATCGTCTGTGGTTCTGCGGGGAGTGTGCCGCTCTCGGCCAACTTGTTGCCTGCCACGTGGACAAACACACTATCGCCAACAAGCTGATACTCGGCATTTCGGTTTGCAAGAAAACGCTCTATCTGTGTGCGCTGTTTGGGCACAAACTCATTGGAGCCTTCGCAGCCCACCAATGCGCTCACCATCAGTAGGATGGTCAGCCCCCAGATTGCTATTTTCACTCTTGCATTCATACTCAACCGACAAAGATAGAAAAAAGAATTGAGAATTATGAATGGAGCGTTGAGAATTTTCCACCTTAATGATGGTATTACATTGCCCCCAACACCTAATTCTCAATTCTCAATTCCTTTGTTGGTGGAGGGCAGACTCCACCAACAAAGGTCTACTCCTCGTTGACGGCCACGAGGTTCCTGTCGCCATAGCCGTTGTCAATCTTGGTAACGTAGGGGAAGAACTTCTGCGTCCTCACCCACTCCAACGGATAGACAGCCTGCTCTCGTGAGAACTCGTGCGCCCACTCGCCAACCACCTCGGCAGCGGTGTAGGGAGCGTTCACAACGAGCGCGGGAACGCTCTGTGCCTCCTTCAAAATCTCCACCAAAGCGTCGCAGAAGCGATCCATCTCCTCCTTGCTCTCGCTCTCGGTAGGCTCCACCATCAGGGTATCGTGAACGGGGAATGAGAGGGTGGGGGCGTGGAAGCCGTAGTCCATCAGTCGGTGGGCCACATCGCCAACCTCCACTCCATACTCCTTACGGAAGTTGGTGAGGTCCAAAATCATCTCGTGGCCAACTCTTCCGCTCTCGCCCGAATAGTAGGTGCGGAAGCTGTCTTTCAGTTTGCAGGACATATAGTTGGCATTCACAATGGCCATCTCGGTAACTTTTTTGAGGCCCTCGGCACCCAACATCTTGATATAGCCGTAGGTGATGGGCAGCAACAGTGCGCTACCCCAAGGCGAACTCGATACGGCTGTGATGCCCTCCTCGCCACCGGTCGATTGGATGGAGTGTGAGGGGAGGAACCTTACAAGGTGCTCGGCCACACACACGGGGCCTACACCCGGACCACCGCCACCGTGGGGCATAGCGAAGGTCTTGTGGAGGTTGAGGTGGCACACATCGGCACCGATAAATCCGGGGTTGGTGAGGCCCACCTGTGCGTTCATATTGGCACCGTCCATATAGACCTGACCGCCAAATTCGTGCACCGTGTCCACAATCTCCCTGATGCGACTCTCAAACACACCGTGGGTGGAGGGGTAGGTTACCATCAGACCTGCCAACTCGGCCTCATACTGCTCGGCCTTGGCTTTGAGGTCCTCCACGTCGATATTGCCCTTGTCGTCGCAAGCCACCGTTACGATTTTCATACCCGCCATTGCAGCCGATGCAGGGTTGGTGCCGTGGGCCGAGGAGGGAATGAGGATGACGTTGCGGTAGCCCTGTGAGCGGCTCTGGTGGTAGGCACGGATAATCATAAGTCCCGTGTACTCGCCCGCAGCGCCAGAGTTGGGCTGCAAAGTGCAACCCGCAAAGCCTGTGATGGTTGCAAGGTCCCTTTCCAATTCGGCAATCATCGCCAAGTATCCCTCGGCTTGCGCTGCGGGAGCAAAGGGGTGCATAGCCGCAAAGCCTGCCAGCGAGAGGGGTTGCATCGTTACGGCGGGGTTGAGTTTCATCGTGCACGAGCCGAGCGAAATCATACTGTCGGCCAGCGAGATATCCCTATGTTCGAGCCTCTTGATATAGCGCATCAGCTCCGTTTCGGAGTGGTATTTGTTGAACACGGGTTGAGTCAATATTGCGCTCTCCCTGACAAGGGCGGCAGGGATAACCGAAGCCTTCTCGTCAATCTTCACACTCTTGGGACTCTTCCTACCTGCGGCCTCTGCGAATATCTCCACAATCTCGGCCACCTCCTCGGGGGTTGTAATCTCGTCGAGGCTCAACCTCACTCTATCCTCGGCCGGATAGAAGAAGTTGATGCCGTGAGCAAGTGCTATGTCCTGCACCACAGCAGCCTCGGCACCCACTTCGAGGGTGTCGAAATACGCCTCCGAGCGCAACTCGTAGCCGAGGTGTTTGAGTGCTTCGGCCACCGCTACGGTGTGGAAGTGGATGTGTTGGGCGATACGTTTCAGTCCTGCGGGGCCATTATAGACGGCATAGAATCCCGACATAGAGGCCATAAGTGCCGATGCGGTGCAGATGTTCGACGTAGCCCTCTCGCGTTTGATGTGTTGCTCGCGGGTTTGCAGAGCCATACGCAGGGCCCTATTGCCGAGCCTATCGACCGAAACGCCGATGATGCGTCCGGGCATATTACGCTTGTAGGCATCCTTGGTGGCCATATATCCTGCGCTCGGGCCACCAAAGCCCATCGGCAAACCAAATCTTTGCGACGAGCCGATGGCAATGTCGGCGCCCCACTCGGCGGGTGCTTTGAGCATCACAAGGGCCATCAGGTCGCACACGGCGGCAACCTTTGCTCCGGCAGCGTGGGCCGACTCGGTGAAGGCGGCATAGTCCCTCACCTCGCCTGCGGCAGCGGGGTACTGCACAATGGCTCCAAACTCTCGGCCCGAAAATTCATACTCCTCGAAGTTGTCCACCACCAGCTCTATACCGAAAGGCTCACTACGGGTGAGCAGCACATCCAGCGTTTGGGGGAAGATGTTGCTATCCACAAAGAGCACATTCACCCCCGCCTTCTGTTGCTCCCTTGTACGCAGTGCATACATCATCAGCATCGCTTCGGCTGTGGCTGTGGCCTCGTCAAGGAGCGAGCAGTTGGCAATCTCCATACCCGTCAGCGACACCACCATAGTCTGGAAGTTGAGCAGTGCCTCCAACCTACCCTGCGAAATCTCGGCCTGATAGGGGGTGTAGGAGGTGTACCACGAGGGATTCTCAAAGACGTTGCGGATTATGACCGCAGGCATCGAGTTGGGGTAGTAGCCCATACCGATAAACGAACGAAGCGTCTGGTTGCGTTCGGCCAACGAGCGAATGTGTGAGGCAAACTGCACCTCGGTCATAGGCTCGTCGAGGGCGAGTGGTTTGTGTAGGCGTATGCTCTGGGGCATAACCTGACCGATGAGTTCATCGACACTTTTGACACCAATGGTGTTCAGCATCTCTTGTAAGTCCTGCTCCGAGGGACCAATGTGGCGAGTTACGAATTGTTCCAACATATATTTTTTGTGTGTTTAATCGACCTTTTATTCAATTAGCAATCAGTAAAGAGGGTTTGGAAGACCTTTTGTGCCCACCGCTACAACCCCTATTTGAGGTATTTGTCGAGCCAGCCGAAGAACTCCCTGTTCCACACAAGCGAGTTCTGGGGCTTGAAGACCTGATGTGCCTCGTTCTCAAAGGCCACCAATTTGGCCGGTATGCCCTGCAACTTGGCCGCTGTGAAGGCCTCCAAGCTCTGGGTGTAGGGGATGCGGTAGTCCTTCAAGCCGGTGAAAATCAGAATGGGAGTGTCCCAAGTAGCGGCAGCTTTGTGAGGCGAGTTGCGGTAGCTGCGTTGTGCCGTGCGGTTGGTCTTGTCCCAATAGGCACCGCCGTAGTCGTTATTCACAAACCACATCTCCTCGGTGTGGCCATACATACTCTCGAAGTTGTAGATACCGCAGTGGGAGATGAGTGCCTTGAACCGGCCCTCGTGGTGGCCGGCGAGGTAATAGACCGAATAGCCGCCATAGCTTGCGCCCACAGCACCCAACCTATCCTCGTCGCTCCACGGCTCACGGGCCACATCGTCGATGGCCGAGAGGTAGTCGCGGATGTTCTGGCCGCTGTAATCGCCCGAAATCTGGTCGAGCCACTCCTGACCGAACGAGGGGAGGCCCCTGCGGTTGGGAGCCACCACCACGTAGCCCTCGGCGGCCATCAGTTGGAAGTTCCAACGGTAGCTCCAAAATTGGCTCACAACACTCTGTGGGCCGCCCTGGCAGTAGAGCAGGGTGGGGTATTTTTTGCTCTCGTCGAAGTCGGGAGGCAGGATTACCCAAGTGAGCATCTGTTTCCCGTCGGTGGTCTTAACCCATCGCTTCTCGCACCTACCCATTGGTATATTGTCGTAGATTTGCTGGTTGTTGAAGGTGGCCTGACACAGCGACCAATCCTTGTCGAGGGTGTAGAGTTCGGGGGCCTTCATAATGGTATTCATATGTACCAAGAATTTGTCGCCCACCTTGCTGAACGAGTTGATGTCGTGGTCGCCCGATGTGAGCACCTCCACAGGCGAGCCGTCCAACCCAACACGGCAAATCTGGTGGGTGGCGGTGATGGGGGCAATAAAGTAGATGGTGTCATTACCCTCCCACACCACATTGGAGGCGTTGTAGTCGAAATCGGGGGTGAGGTCCTTCATTGTGCCGTCCTTTGCATACCACACAAAGAGCCTCTCTTTGTCGCTCTCGTTGCCCGCACGGCGCATACTGCGCAGGGCAATCATACTGTCGTCGGGACTCCACACGGGATATTTGTCGTAGCCCCACATCGCGCCCCACTCCTTGCAAATGTTGCGTGTGAGGCCCGTTGCGAGGTCATAAATGAAGATATCCGAGTCGGTCGATACGGCATATTTTGCACCCGTGAGTCGCTTGCAGGTGTAGGCCAAAGCGGTGCCCGCATTGTTCCACGCAATCTCTTCGGCATCGAAGTAGGGAGCAAGAGGAGCATCCCACGGCTCACCCTCCATAATGTCCCTGCCCTCCTTAACCACACCTTTGCCCATAGGCGCAACGAAGATGTGGGAGTAGTTGCCCTCGTCCCAATAGTCCCAATGGCGCACCATCAGGTCGTCGTAGATGCGGGCCTTCGACTTGTCGGCGTCGGTGTACACATCGGAGGAGTTGATGTCCACCACGTGCACCTTCTTGGTGTAGAAGAGTGCGTTCTCTGCGGGGGCGATGCCGAAACTCTCGATGCCCTCCACGTCGGTAACCTGCTCCTTACCGCTGCCGTCGGGTAGAATGCTCCACACCTGACCATCGCCTGCCATATAGTAGATGCGACCACCTGCCCACTGTGGCGAGGAGGCGTTCTTTGCGAGGCGTACCACCTTTCCGCCATCGGCCGGCATAAGGTAGAGGTCGGTTGTGCCCTTGTTTTTGGCCATATTGTAGTAGGTGATGGTGAAGGTTGCGAGGGTGCCGTCGGGCGAGAGTTTCTGACTGCCCACACGTCCCATCTTCCACATCACCTCGGGTGTGAACTTGCCTGCGGCAATCTCTTCGGGTGTGAGGTTGTTGGTGAATTTCATAACTTCCGGGGTTGCGTTGTGGTTGCATCCTACGAGTAGTAGTGCGGCCACTGTTGTTTTTAATAAATTTGCAATTCTCATATTGGGATAGTAAAATAATTTATTAATTGCGATATTGAAGTTGTTGTCTTAAATAAGAGAGGTTGTTGTAATTAAAATAATTTAATTATTGACCTTATATTCCAAAAATTTCTCAAAAACAACTTTAATGGTCGAGTAGCTCTCCTCCACAGCACGCCACAGTCTGCGAGCCCTCAGCCACTCTGCCGAGGTGATTTGCTCGTCCTGCTGGGGTGAGAGGACAGGGCTTTCGCCTTGTGCAAACATCAGGTACCAATCGGTCTGTTTCACTTCCCAGCGGCCATAGGCGTTGTGGAAGTGGCGTGTGGTGCACAGCGGAGCCACAATATCCACATCGCAGAGTCCCGTCTCCTCCTGCACCTCACGAATGGCAGCCTGCTCGGAGCTCTCCCCCTCGTCGATGTGTCCTTTGGGCAGGTCGGGCCACCCCTTGCGACGAATTATGAGGATTTCGCCAGCAGAGTTTTCCACCAAGCCGCCCGCAGCCTTCACCACAACAAGCCTCTCGCAGAAGGATTCGAGGGTGGATTGCGGATTGGCACAGACAATGTTGAGCGATTTGTTGGTGCCGATGGTGTGTAGTAGTTTTTCGGGCGTAAGTTGCTCGCCCTCACCGACTATGTAGGCGGATTCGTCCTCTTTTGCGACACGTGTGGAGTCGGCCGAGAGAAAGCGGAAAATTTTATTTTCGAAAAAAAGTAGCATAACTCCCACAAAATAACTAAATTTAGGCCATAATTACAAATTAAGAGATGGAAAAATACGAAAGCAAACAACATCAGATACGTCGCTCGGCCGACCAAATCTACACCGCATTCTCTTCGTTCAGCAACTTTACACCTATGCTCGCCGATAAGGTGGAGGAGTGGAGTGCCGATGAGGACACCTGTTCGTTCAAACTCAAAGGTATGACCGCGCGTCTGCGTATTGTGGATAGGGAGCCGAACAAGACAATCAAAATTCAGGGCGAGGATGGCTCGCCGGTGGACTTCACCTTTTGGTTGCAGTTGAAGGAGGTGGCCCCTTATGATACACGTATGCGCATTGTGGTACACGCTGAGCTGAATATGATGATGAAGATGCTCATAGGTAAGAAGTTGCAGGGTGCTGTGGACCAGATGGCCGAGGCTATCGCAACGGCAATGGCATAGCAGCAGGTCGTTGGTCTTATTTGGAAGAATTTGTGAACAGACAACAGATATGAAAGAGAACTTCAAGAGTGGTTTCGTTAATATCATTGGCAACCCCAATGTGGGCAAATCGACGCTGATGAATGCCCTTGTGGGCGAACGACTCTCCATCATTACCGCCAAAGCACAAACCACACGACACCGCATTATGGGTATCGTGGGGGGCGACGATTTCCAGATTGTCTATTCGGACACTCCCGGTATTCTGCGCCCCAACTACAAGTTGCAGGAGAGTATGATGGGCTTTGTTACGGGCGCACTGAAAGATGCCGATGTGATTCTCTACGTTACGGACACCGTGGAGAAGGGCGACGATGCAAGTGAAGAAATCATCGAAAAAGTGCGTCTGAGTACCATACCTACCATCGTGGTCATCAACAAAATAGACCTATCCAATCAGGCCCGATTGGAGGAGCTTGTTGAGGAGTGGCAGCAGAGGTTGCCCGCAGCGAAGGTGGTGCCGGTGTCGGCTCTCGAAGGGTTCAATGTGGGGGGCGTGTTCGATACCATTATGAGCCTGTTGCCACAGGGTATGCCCTACTATGACGAGGGTACGCTGACCGACAGACCTATGAGGTTCTTCGCCAGCGAGATTATCAGGGAGAAGATTTTTCTCAACTACGACAAGGAGAT
>JAZNNC010000023.1:0-4508 GCA_045580045.1 Tidjanibacter sp. | reverse complement strand
CGTAGCCATGTCGTTCTGTGTGCCAAGGAGTTGACTCTCTACCTTGTCTTCCTAAGACCGCTTGGCCTCCGACTTGTGGCAAGTGATATGGTGTTGGCGGCTGCAAGGTGCGGACTGTTGTTGGCAAGGCGTGTGGATGTGCGCTCCAAAGCTACCTCGGCACCCATTAGGGTACTCTTGGAGTTTGGTCGCAGGGCTGTGCCCACCGAGCGTGCGGAGCTTACCATCCACTCCTCCGAAACACCTCTGGGCTACTCTCCCGAATATGTGGCGCTGACAAGCGACTTCTATTTGAAGTTCTGAGATTCCCTGCCGGCGATAATACAATTGTGAGGGCAGAAAGGGAATTGAAAATTGAAAATTGAAAAAGCTGCTCCCCTAAGTTGCTCCTCCCCTACGAAAGGGGAGGTCGGGAGGGGTGGTCGAAATTGTGCTCGGCGGCCTCGCCGAGCAGGAGCTGTCGCAAAGCGACTGAGGGGTATGCAGACGGTTGACGGTTGACGGTTGACGGTCGACGTTAAAAAAACGCAAAGTGCGAGGGGAATTTTGTGCCAAACAAGAAGGCGAGTCCGCAGCAGCCACAGGCTGTTTTGTGTTTTTTTGTCGGAGTGCTATATAACATTCGGTAGCGGTAAAAAACGCAAAGTGTACGGCAAATACAAGGCACACAAGAAAACCACCTCCGCAGTTTACTTTCGTAAATGAGGAGGTGGTTTATCGTAGTGTAACGCCGCAGTTGCCGTGCAATCTGCGTTTTTTTTAAAAAAGAAAAGGGGAAGACATCACGTCTGCCCCGTTTCATCAGGTTAGGTTAGTTAGGTTAATGAGGTACGGGAAGATCTCCCGTAAAACATTGATACAAAAATAACACAACAAATCGATAAAACAAAATTTTTCCAAATTATTCTTGCAACTTTTTTAATATTTTCTTCCGGAGAAGTAAAAAACTTGTTGTATTATTAAAATAACTTTACAAACCCCTATTTATTTTTAAGAAAAATTAAAAACGCAGAGCAATATATTAAAATATTTACATCAAAGCAGAGGACCTGACTATTACCAAAATTAGCAGTAGTACATAGACAATGGCGCTCGCAACACCGGGACGACGCACAAAATAGGTGTGAAGAAGGGGTATGGCTCCCATTCCGAGTGTCCCAACCGACACAATGGGAGAGATGCCAAGCAGCAGCATAGTTACACCTATAAAAAATAGTATGGTGAAATATTGGTGTATCTTGCGGGCTCTGATGCGCATCGTTCCATTGGAGAAGATGACCATCACGGCGCTCATCATCCCAAGTGCTACCAATGTGCCCAGCAGGACAGCACCCAGCACTCCTCCACATGTCTGCACAAGCGACTTCCAAGAGAGCACACCAAGCGGAGAGAGGACCTCCGACCACCCCGTGATGATTTCGCCCACGGAGCCACCCGCCAACCAATTCACAAACTCGACGGGTACAAAGGGTAGAAGTAGCAATATGCCGCCTGCCACGCACTCGCGCACCGAGCGGCGGTAGAGCAACCATTGGTAGATTACCAGCAGCGATACATAGACAAAGTCGGGGACAAGCAGGGCAGCGACTCCTGCGTAGAACGACGCACACATCACATCGTCGAACATAGTTTGACGTTTGAAACTGCCCACCATCAGTTCGGTCGAGTGTGCGATGAGAAAGATGGCGAGTTGCAACGCAGGGGAGCCAACAGCAAAGAATACTCCACACACCATCACCACATAGAGTGTCAGCGGTAGCAAGGAGCGAATAACCGAGATGGAATAGCGGGATATGATGCGTGTGAATACCACCGCCGAGGCCATTGTCAGCACCACAGAGAGTGCCACACTCCCCACCGTGCCAAACAGACCGTTGAACCACAATCCCACGGGTGAGAACAGGTTGTCAGCCACCTCGTCCGACAGAGGAGCGCCCACAGCCCTTGTGGTGAGCAGGGCGACAAGCAGGGCAAAAGTGAGCAAAATAACGGGTTTGGGTTGCTTGATTATGTCGATTCTACGCTGGTACATTGGCCATAATGGTTGTTTGTTCCGACAAAGATACTCATTTTGAAGAGGTTTTTCCAACAAGATTTTGTATTTTTGTGCACTATGCTTGAAAACTCCTTTGCAAAAGAACTCCTCGAAGCAGGATGTGATGAGGCCGGACGCGGATGCCTTGCCGGGCCTGTTTTTGCGGCAGCGGTGATACTGCCTGCCGACTACTACCACCCATTGCTGAACGACTCCAAACAGATGACTCATCGTCAGCGTATGGAGGTGCGTGCACACATAGAAGCCAATGCGGTTGCGTGGGCTGTTGCGGAGGTTAGTGCGGAGGAGATTGACCGAATGAACATACTGTGCGCATCCTTTGAGGCGATGCAGAGGGCTGTCGAGAGGTTGTCCCTAAGGCCCCAACACCTCTTGATTGACGGTAATCGTTTCTATCCTCGTCTTGACATTCCGTTCCGTTGTGAGGTGAAGGGCGATGGTAGGTATGCCAACATTGCGGCGGCATCGGTGTTGGCCAAGACGTATAGGGACGAGCGTATGGAGTTGCTACACAAGGAGTTCCCTGTGTATGAGTGGGATAAAAATAAGGGCTATCCCACAAAGGCCCACCGCCTTGCCATTGCCGAGTATGGTGTGTCGCCCCACCACCGCTTGTCGTTCAACCACACCATAGGACAGCTCTCGTTGTTTTAGGTAAATTCAACATCTGTTTTAGATATATCCAACATCTGTTTCTTTTGTGGGTGCAACACGGATATTTTTTTTGTGTCTGTGTTGTTGCCTTGTTTTTTTCTTTTTGTAACCCTTTAATTGTCAATTCAAAGGGCCTATCCTGTTGTTGTTTCTGAAAAAAATCTACGGTTTGGGTATTGACAAACCTTATTTTGGTGTGCTATATTTGTTCAAAAATTGAACGAATAAGCCAAAAAACAAACCAATGAAAATCAGATTATGAACGAGAGAGAAAAGTTGTTTGACCTTCTGAAAGAGGTTCTAAGGAGTAGGGGCTACAATGTGTGTGTGGCCGATGAGTTGCCATCGGTGGTGAGTTGTTCGGGATTTCCGATTGCGGTGGTTGGTGAGCCGAAGGTGGTTGCGGGTAGTGTTGCGGAGGCTAATACTATTATGTACGACGTGGATGTCAAGATGTTGATACAAAGGCAAAAACCAATAGACAAGAGTGCTCCCTCGTTGGCCATCATTGAGCAGGACGCACTGTGGGTTGCCGAGAAGGTGGTTGAGTCGGATGTTGTTGTCGGGCTTACCCTGAGGGAGCTGGCTCCCGTTGCGGGCGGCCTCACCCACGCAGGCGATGTGGCCCTGTCGATGAGTCTGAGAGTGGAGTTGTTTCGAAGTATCTAATGAGTTGAATAATTGAACTTTTGCAAAAACTATGAAACTTACATCCTATCCCCCTAATCATTCGTCGGTCTTTGCCGACAACACTCTTCGATTTGAAGAGGTGAACCCTGATGAGCCTTTTGAGGTGAGTGTTCAGGACGATGTAGCCGGTCTGCTCGGCACCAAACGCTTTGTGGGCTCCTCCGAAGTGGAGTGCTCGCTGCGCAACTACATTCATCGCAGGCTCAATCCTCAACCTATCCTCCTTGACCGTTGTGCATTCAATGAGGCTGTGGGGCGTAATGTCAGGCTCACGGCTCTGTGGGGTGAGAACCAAAAGAGCTCCAAAATGACCTTTACCCTCTCGCACGACAGCCACACTGCTCCCGCCATCATCGGCAGTAGGAGTCAGAGCCGTCGAATTGGGGCAGGCGAGGTGGACGAGATTGCCTTTGTGGCAGGGCGTGAGTGTAACATCTGTGCGAAGGTGGCGCTCTCGACCGGCGAAAACTACAACGTCTATACAAAAATCCTCTCCAATGACGGCCTCTGGGTGTGGGTGGTTTGTGCCAACGAAATTATCGCTCGCTCGGCCCGCCCGGAGGAGTTGGAGGGTTTCTCCTTCGAGATTGTGGTGGGCGAGGTGTCGGTGGGCAAAGTATCCTACACCCTCACCCCTGCTATGCCCGGTGCCGTAAGGCTTGCTTGGTTGGACACTTCGGGCCGGATATGTTACCACAACTTCCCGCTGGCCATAAGCAAGGAGGTGGAGTCCGACTCGTCGGTGGTGGAACTTGCCGAGGGAACCACCGTCCTCTCAAAGAGTGGGTGGAAGGTGTTGAGGCTCGATAGCGGAGTGGTGTCGAAAGAGGTTGTGGCACATCTTGAAGGCATTGCCACCTCGCCCCGAGTGTGGGTTGTGGAGGGTGGCGTGGCTACTCCTATGGTGCTGCTCTCTTCCCAAACCATACTCTCCGGAACGGGGCGTGGGGTGTCGCTTGTGTTGCGTCCTGCAAAGAAAACCACCTATTGGTAAATTGAGAATTGAGAATTGAGAATTGAGAAAGTTGCGAGTAAGCGAGAGCAGAGGGTGCTTGCACACTATGCCGAGCGAGAGCAACTAAAAGCCACCAAAGGTGGGTTAATTGAG
>JAZNNC010000022.1:0-24606 GCA_045580045.1 Tidjanibacter sp. | reverse complement strand
GAGGGCGTTGAGGCCATAAATGGCCTTTAAGGCCCTCAAAGGCTTTATGAGGTAGAGGGGGTTTCCTTTGCTCTCACTTATTCGCAACTTTTTCAATTAACCCACCTTTGGTGGCTTTTAGTTGCTCTCGCTCGGCACAGTTTGCAAGCAATCTTTGCTCTCACTTATTCGCAACTTTCTCAATTCTCAATTCTCAATTCTCAATTCCCCTATTATGCTTCGCCACCTGACCGTTGAAAACTATGCACTCATCGAGAGGCTCGATATGACATTGAGCCCCCGCCTGAATATTATCACGGGCGAGACGGGTGCCGGTAAGAGTATCTTGCTGGGTGCTCTGGGCCTCGTGTTGGGTAATAGGGCGGATATTGCAACGCTCAAAGAGAGCGGGCGTAACTGTGTGGTTGAGGCGGAGTTTGACGTGGAGGCCTATGGTTTGGAGGAGTTCTTTGAGGAGAACGATTTGGAGTGGGCAGCCACAACGACCATACGAAGGGTGATTACCCCTGCGGGTAAGTCGAGGGCCTATGTGAACGACCTGCCGGTGCAACTCGTTGTGCTCAAAGAGTTGGGCACAAGGCTCATTGACATCCACTCCCAGCACCACTCGCTGATGATTGCAGGAGAGGGGTTCAGGATGCAGATTGTGGATGCTGTGGCCGAGAATGGAGTGTTGAGGAGCGACTATGCGGCCAAGTATGCGGCACTCCGCAGGGCAGAGAGTGAACTTGCCGAGGTGAGGCGCACTGTTGAGGCCAACCTGAGGGATAAGGAGTATATCGAGTTTCAGTATAACCAGCTCGCTGCGCTCAAATTGCGTGAGGGTGAGTTGGCGGAGTTGGAGTCGGAGAGCCGTATGTTGGACAATGTGGAGCGCATTGCCGAAACACTTGGCGGCTCGGTGGCTCTGCTGGACGAGGAGGATAGTGGTGTGGTGGCAAGACTGCGCCAGATAGAGGGGGGCTTTGCCAAAATCAGCGACGTGTATGGCCCTGCCGGCGAGGTGGCCGAGAGGGTGAAGGCTGTGTTGGTGGAGTTGAAGGACATCTCCGCACAACTTGGCGATGAGGTGCAGTCGGTGGAAAATAATCCGCAGAGGGCCGAGGAGGTGAACGATAGGCTTGATGCCATCTATACGTTGATGCGCAAGCACGGGGTGCAGACGGTGGAGGAGCTTATTGCCATCGAGAAGGACTACGGTTCGAAGTTGGGTATCATTGTGGACGCCGATGCCGAGTTGGCCCGCTTGGAGGCCGAGGTTGGTAGGTGTAGGGATGCCGCCGAGATGAGTGCTGCCAAGTTGACTGCTTCGAGGAGTAGGGCAGCCGAGGAGCTGGCCGGACAGACGGAGGCAATGTTGGGTCGTTTGGGTATGGAACACAGTACCTTTGTGGGCCATATAGGCCGAGCCGAGGGACTCACGCCGAGTGGCGCAGACACGGTGGATTTTCTGTTCTCTTCGTCGCCCAAGTTCTCGCCCCAGCCGTTGGAGAAGGTTGCTTCGGGAGGAGAGATTTCGAGGGTTATGCTGTGTTTGAAGGCACTTGTGGCCGACAAGGCCGATATGCCTACGGTGGTGTTTGACGAGATTGATACGGGCATTTCGGGACGTATTGCCGACACCACGGGCCAGATTATTGCCGAGCTTTCGGAGGGACGTCAGGTGGTCAACATCACCCACCTCCCACAAGTGGCCTCGAAGGGCGACACCCATTTTAGGGTGTATAAGGATGCGGCTGATGGTAGGACACACATTGAACTTCTCTCGCCGGAGCAGCGAGTGGTGGAGATTGCCAAGATGTTGAGTGGTAACGATATGACAGACACCGCTTTGGAACTTGCCAAACGCCTGCTTGCATAGGTCGGCTTGAAGGCCCGCTTGTCATACGACCGACCTGAAAACAAAAAAAGGCCGTCAAAACTGACGACCTTTTAGTTGGGTTGCACGGACTCGAACCATGAATAACAGGACCAGAATCTGTTGTGTTACCATTACACCACAACCCAATAGCGGCACAAAAGTACGGTTTTTTTTTGTTTCTGCAAGAGTTTTCGCCTAATTTTTTTAATTTTGTTGCAATAATGCCCCCGAATGGGCGTTCTAATATCAGACGGAAATCAAATTTTGCCTATGAAGCAATACTCCTTTTTTTGTTCACATAAATAAAAACCAAGAGAGAACACTATGAAAAAGGTACTTCTTATTGTTGCAGGCGCATTGGGTTGCGCTGCTGTGGGCGGACTCGGAGCAGCCGCCGTGTTGAAAAATGCAAATCCTGTGGTGGTGTCGCAAGATGCTTCCGCAATGCCCGAAAATAGCGTTGGCGATAGTTTGTCTGCCTCGCAGGGACTCAACCATTTTACCTCCTATGCCAAAGAGGAATATCCGGACCTCACCTATGCAGCCGAGAACGCTGTGAAGGCGGTGGTGAATATCGAGGTTGCTGTAACGGTGCAGGGACAGAGAGGTTTCGACCCCTTCCTTCAATTCTTCGGCATCCCTCAGGGGTATGGCGCACCCTCCACTCGCGAGGCAAAAGCGGGCGGCTCGGGTGTAATCATCACAGAGGATGGCTACATTGTAACCAACAACCACGTTATCGAGAATGCTACGAAGGTGAAGGTTAAACTCAACGACGGACGCACTTTCGATGCCGAAATCGTGGGTGCCGATCCCACAACAGATGTGGCCCTGCTGAAAGTGGATGCCAAAAAGTTGCCCTTCCTGCGCTTTGGCTCCTCGGATGCGTTGAGGCTTGGCGAGTGGGTGCTGGCCATTGGCTCGCCCTTCGACCTCCAATCGACCATCACCGCAGGTATCGTGAGCGCAAAGGCTCGTAACTTGGGCGCCATTCCTTCGCAATACAGCATTGAGTCGTTCATTCAGACCGATGCGGCTGTGAACCCCGGTAATAGTGGCGGCGCGCTTGTGAACACCGCAGGCGAGTTGGTGGGTATTAATACCCTCATCCAGTCGCAGACTGGAAGCTACATCGGCTACTCGTTTGCCGTACCGAGCAGTATTGTGCAGAAAGTTGTTGTTGACCTGAAAGAGTATGGTGTGGTGCAGCGCGCACTGCTTGGTGTTCAGTATCAGGAGATTAACAACGACTTTGTTGAGCAGTTTGGCAAGGAGTTGGGCATTAGCGAGATAGGCGGAGCCTATGTTGCAGAGGTTACCAAAGGTGGCTCTGCCGAGGCTGCCGGCATCCAAAAGGGCGACATTATTCTCTCAATCGATGGCGTGAATATCGACTCTTCGGCACGCCTGAGCGAGATTATTGGTAAGCATCGCCCCAATGACAAGGTTAAAATTTCGTTAAAAAGAGATGGCAAAGTGAAACAAATGGTGGTAACTTTGCGTAATAGGGCAGGAAAGACCGAACCGATAAGTAAGGACGATGTCGTTTTGGCCGGTGCGCTTGGTGGCGATTTTGCCGAGGTGAGCGCAAAGGTGGCAAGGCAGCTCGGCATTGAGGGCGGCGTGAGAGTAACGGCAGTCAAGGAGGGCGGTTTTCTGGCAAAGGCAAGGGTTAGGCCCGGTTTTGTCATCACCCACATCAACGAGAAAGCCATAAATGAGGTGGCCGACTTGGAGAAAATTGGCGAGAAGATTACCTCGGTGGACGGTATCTATCCCTCCACGGGACGCTCGGCAAGCTACTCGCTGGTGGAGTAGGCCCATTTAGGCTACATTTGTGGTGTGGCACACAGCGACAGTGGTAGTGCGGTTGGCAATGTGAGGGCGGCCTTTGACGAGAGAGTAGTAAGGAAAAAAAGTGTAATATATATATTAAGTATAAAATGAGGCAGTTAAAAATCACAAAATCTATCACCAACCGCGAAAGCGCATCGTTGGACAAATACCTCCAAGAGATTGGTAAAGAGGAACTCATTACCGTAGAGGAGGAGGTGGAGCTTGCCCAGCGTATCCGCAAAGGCGACCAAGAGGCTCTCGAAAAACTCACCAAAGCAAACCTGAGGTTTGTGGTGTCGGTGGCCAAGCAGTACCAAAATCAGGGCCTTTCGTTGCCCGACCTTATCAACGAGGGTAACCTCGGTCTGATTAAGGCTGCCGAGAAGTTTGACGAGACACGTGGTTTTAAGTTCATCTCCTATGCTGTGTGGTGGATTCGTCAGTCGATTTTGCAGGCTTTGGCCGAGCAGTCGCGTATCGTGCGCCTGCCTCTCAATCAGGTGGGCTCGCTCAACAAGATTAATAAGGCCTTCGGTCGCTTTGAGCAGGAGAACGAGAGGGTACCTTCGCCCGAAGAGTTGGCCGATATGCTGGACATCCCCAAGGAGAAGGTTTCGGACACTCTGCGTGTGTCGGGCCGCCACGTGTCGGTGGATGCTCCCTTTGCCGATGGCGAGGACAACAACCTGTTGGATGTGTTGGTGAATGCCGACTCGCCCAATGCCGATAGGGGCCTCATCAACGAGTCGCTCGCAACGGAGGTTGACCGTGCATTGGACACCCTGACCGATAGGGAGAAGGACATCATCAAATATTTCTTCGGCATTGGTTGCTCGGAGATGACTTTGGAAGAGATTGGCGAGAAGTTTGGCCTCACACGTGAGCGTGTGCGTCAGATTAAGGAGAAGGCCATTCGCCGTCTGCGCCACAGTAGTAGGAGCAAGTTACTAAAATCATATTTAGGATAGGAAAAAAAGGAGTGTCCCGAAAGACACTCCTTTTTTTCTATTTGGTCAACTTTCTCTTCTTGGGTTTAGGCATAGGCTTGTGGATATGGAGTTGGCGCACCACTTCTCCGGCCAAACGCACATCCTCAATGTCCAATATCACAAAGTCCTTCGCACCGGGGAAAGGAGGCTTGGGCTCGGCATCGGCCAGCAGGCCAGACACACACTCTATGCGCTTGATAAAGACCGTGTTGTCGCACACAAAGAAGAGCGGCTTTTCGCCCGAATAGACACAATATTCGCCAAACATCGGGCGTGCCCACAGGTCGAGGCCCGTGCGTGCAGCCTCCAACTGCTCCATCACATAGTTGATATAATCCTCACTCGTTGCCATAGTGGCACAAAGATACATCCTATAAATTGAAAATGGAAAATGGAAAGTTGAAAATTGCATCCTACACTCCCTAAATTCCCTAACCTCACGGGTAACAAAATAGATACCCAAGAGCAGAAAGGGCAGAAAGTGCAAGGAAGGGCAGAAAGTGCAGAAAGGGAAAAATATTTACTAATTCTCAATTCTCAATTCTCAATTTTCAATTTTTATGTGTATCTTTGCAGGCTAAATAAGAGATTGAAAATCATAACATAATAATAACAGAACTATGAACATTATCAAAGAGGCTCGCGAAAACCAAACCGCGATTATCAAAATCACCGTTGCAGAGGCTGACTACGCCGCAGAGGTGGACAAAAAACTCCGTGAGTACAAACGTAAGGCAAACATCCCCGGTTTCCGTCCCGGTATGGTACCTATGGGTATCATCAACAAGATGTACCGCAAGGGTGTAGTTGCCGAGACCGCCTACAAGATGGCTTCCGACAGCTGCTTTGACTATATCGAGAAAGAGGGTATCGACTATATGGGCGACGTGCTCCCCAGCGATGAGCAGGGTGCTTTCGACTTCGACAACAACACCGAGCACGAGTTTATCTTCGAGCTTGGCTTGGCTCCCAAAGTAGAGCTCGAATTGAGCGATAAGGACAAAGTTACCCGCTACAAAATCAAAGTGGATGAGGAGATGCGCAGTGGCTACCGTAGCCAATTCCTCCGCACCTATGGCCGCTTGGTAGATGTGGATGTTGTGGAGAAAGACGAGGCTGTGATGTGCACCCTCGACAATGGCGACATCAAGAGCGAGGACGCATACGTTGGCCTTATCAGTATGAGCGACGAGGAGCGTAAGCCCTTCATCGGCAAGAAGGTGGGCGACCAGATGATTGTCAATGCCAACGAACTCTACAAGAGCGCACAGCAGAGGGCTTCGGTTCTGGGCGTTAAGGAGAACGAGCTCGGCGATATCAAACCCGAGTTCAACCTCACCATCACCAAGATTCGCAAGTATGCCGACCCCGAGATGAACGAGGAGTTCTTCAAGATGGCTTTCCCCGAGGGCAACGTAACCTCCGAGGAGCAGTTCGAGAAGTTCATCGACGAGAAGATTGCTGCCGAGTTGAAGAAGGAGAGCGACTATGTGTTCACCAACACCTTGCGTGAGTACCTTGTGGAGAAGGCTAACCTCACTCTGCCCGAGGATTTCCTGAAACGTTGGTTGCTGGCCATCAACGAGGGTAAGTTCACTATGGAGGAGATTGAGAAAGACTTTGCACCCTTTGCAGAGATTATGAAGTGGAGCGCAGTACAGAAACACTTTGCCAAGACTCTGGGTGTTGAGGTTAAGCAGGAGGATATGTTGAATGAGGCCAAGGCTTATGCTGCTGCACAGTTTGCACAGTATGGTATGATGAACGTGGCTGACGAGATGCTCGCCAACTACGCACAGCAGATTCTCTCCAACAAGGAGGAGGCCAACAAGCTCATCGAGAAGGTTTACGAGCAGAAGGTTATCGAGGCTGTAACTCCTTTGGTAAAAGTTTCCAACAAGAGTGTTACCATTGCAGAGCTCAACAAAATCCTCGCTAAGAAGGCAAAATAACGGGTGATTTTTGCACCAAACGTCAGGGAGTGAGTTCCTCACCTACGGTTAGTAGGCTGCGGACTCGCTCCTTTGTTTGGCACAAAAATCCCTCCGTTCTTTTGCTTCTTGGGGGATGGTGCACGCAGGAAAGTAAAAGGGGGAAAGCGTCATTCTGACGCTGGCACAAAAATTCCTCCGTTCTTATTGCTATCAAATGTCTGATAGCACCTCGGCCAAAACCACAAAACCGGCGGAGCACAATACCTCAACACCTCAATATCTCAATATCTCAATATCTCAATACCTCAACACATAACAAAAAAATAACAAGGGCCGTCCTATCGCAGGGAGGCCCTTGTTGCACACATATAAACTAAACCTAATTTAACCTGAATTTTGCTTGGGGGCAAAATTCTCAACTAAATGTATTGTGGGGTGTGGCGGCGGAGCGGCCATTCTTGTTGGTTTGTGGTTGGTTTTGTGGCATTGTTTGCTGTACCCACCACCGCCACATATTTCAAACGTTTTTTGCGACTCTAATAGTCTATTCTCACAAAATTTCCACTCTTATTGAACACCAAGTCGAGGTCGTTGTCGAGCTCAACATCGTAGTAGAGTCCGTCGATGGATAGTTGTACAATCACATTCGAGGGGTAGTTGGCCTTTACGTAGTCCAACACATTGGTAGGAACAATGCTGTCGGGCACCTTAGAGCCGTGGCAATCGACATCTTTCCACTCGCCAGAGCGGTTGAATTCAATGGATGTACCATTGGAAAAATAGACGTCATAATCATAGGTGAGGTCATCATACTCTTTCACCACACTCGCGATGGTCAACTCGCCAAAGTGGTTCTCGATGAAAGTTTGTGCCTTTTGAGGTAACGAAGTCAAAGCAACGTTTCTGTCGTCTTTTTCACAGCCCGCCAACATCATCAGCGAAGCCATCAAGGTCATAAGAAAAGTCATACGTTTCATAGTTTTGTAATGATTACAAATTTGTATTTATTGCAAAGTTAGTTAAAAATTTTATTTCTGCAATAGTTTTGCAAAAAACATTCCGTTTTTTAACCTTATCTTAACATTGCCATTAAGAAGTGTAATCTTTGTCCGGATGGATTGTGTGAGTTTCCGTTGCGGGTTGTCGATAAGATGGGCGAAACTTGCGTTAACTAACGAGTTGGGATTCAATCACGAATGTATGCAATTTGGTGTGTGTTTTCAAGGCGGCAAAGGTGGATGGTGAAAAAAAGTTGGTGAAAAAAGTTTGCAGGGGCAGAAAAAATCACTAACTTTGTAGATGTATAGGTGTGCACAAAGGCGTGCAACAGATTTTTTTTGAGCAATGGCAAAACAGCAAGTAGTGGATTCTTTGGCCGAAAAGGTGGGGCGAGTAATTGAGGACAATACCCGCCTGCGCAAGGAGTGTGCAGCTCTTGTTGGTGAGAAGGATAAGCTGAAAACCGAAAATCGTCAGTTGCGCGAAAAAATCGACGCCCTGCAACGCAAACTCTCTCTCTTGGAACTCGGTGAGGGATTTGGCGGTACGCAGGATGAAGCGGCCAAAAAGAGGGCAAAGGCACAAATCAACAGGCTTATGCGGGAGATTGATAGGTGCATTGCATTGGTTAGTAAATAGACGATTGGAGCACACAAATTGGATTAAGTAGCCCCAAAATGGGGAGTACCACAGAGAACAATGGCAGAGATATTGAACATACACCTTGATATTGCCGGCAAGAAGTATCCGCTACGAATTGAGCGTGCAAAGGAGGAGTTGTATCGCAAGGCCGAGAAGGAGATAAATCGCTGGGTGGCGACCATCGAGTCCAAGTATCGAATGGACAAAGAGGGGTGCTTGGCGATGGCGGCATTGCAGTTATCTCTCCAAAATGTGGAGCAGGCTACCGCCCGAAATATCGACGACGATTTGGCAGAACTGACCAAAATAGAGCGTACGCTCGATGCCTACCTCTCCAAGTTGGAGTAGGGGGGAGTGGTTTACACGTTGTCCGCTGATAGTCAATCGGTTGATGTCTATTGATTGGTGGCCGAAGGGATGGTGGCAAGTGGATAGGTGAGGCAAAGTTCATTGGACATACACAACTGAAAAATCTACCCGCATAGATTCCATTCAGATTTGCGAAACTCAACACTTTAACTATTGAGAGTTACTCGTAGTGTCAAAAACAGGCCTGGGTGACCCCGCAAGGGGGAGTGTCCGGAGGTGGGGTGTGTCATCCTGCAATTTATCCCGATGCCGTTGGACGTTTGCGATGCAAATACGGAGCTCTCACACATGACGACTTGGTAGTTTCGTCAAACAATTAAATGGAATCCTATGTGGGTTTTTTGTTTCGAAAACACGTTAAACGCAAACAACAATAGAAAACAAAACAGAGATAACACTTTTTTTTAACAACAAAAAACACAACTGAATAATTATGATAACAATAGTATTAACAGCGGTATTATCGGCAACGGTGGGTGTTGGTACCTACATCCTTGTCAGCAATGCCGTAACCAAGACCACCGTCCGCAAGCGAAGGGAGGCTCTCATTGCAGCCGCCAAGGCCGAGGGCGAGATGATTCGCAAAGAGAAAGAGTTGCAGGCCAAAGAGAAATTCCTCGAACTCAAACGTGAGCACGACCGCACCGTGAACGAGCGCAACCAGAAGCTCAACCAGCGTGAGCAGGGTATCAAACAGCAGGAGAACAATCTCAACCAGCAGCGTTCCGAGTTGGATAAGAAAAACAACGAACTCGACAAACAGAAAGAGCAGGTGGCAGCTCAACTCGCCCACCTCGAAAAACGTAAAGAGGAGGCCGAGCGCATCATCAAGGAGCAGAACATCAAGCTCGAACAGATTGGAGGCATCAGCTCGGAGGAGGCAAAGAATATCCTCATCGAGAATATGAAGGCCGAGGCCGAGAGGGATGCACAGACCTACATCAGCGAGACCATCGAGGAGGCCAAGCTGACCGCCAGCAAGGAGGCAAAACGTATTGTTGTGCAGACCATCCAGAGGGTTGCCACCGAGACCGCCATCGAGAACTCCGTAACGGTGTTCAACATCGACAGCGACGAGGTTAAGGGCCGTATCATCGGTCGTGAGGGCCGCAATATCCGTGCATTGGAGGCTGCAACGGGTGTGGAGATTATCGTGGACGACACCCCCGACGCTATCATCCTCTCGGGCTTTGACCCTGTGCGTAGGGAGATTGCACGTCTGGCACTCCACCAGCTCGTAACCGACGGACGTATCCACCCCGCACGCATTGAGGAGGTCGTTACCAAGGTTAAGAAACAGATTGAGGAGGAGATTGCCGAGGTGGGTAAACGTACCATCATCGACCTCGGTATCCACAATATGAATCCCGAACTCGTTAGGCTCATCGGTAAGATGAAATACCGCTCTTCCTATGGTCAGAACCTCTTGCAGCACGCACGCGAGACGGCCAACCTGTGCGGTATTATGGCTGCCGAGTTGGGCCTCAATGTGAAGAACGCACGCAGGGCAGGTCTGTTGCACGACATCGGTAAGGTGCCCGACGACGAGCCCGAGTTGCCACACGCAATTATCGGTATGAAGCTCTGCGAGAAGTACAAGGAGAAACCCGAGGTTTGCAACGCTGTGGGTTCGCACCACGAGGAGGTGGAGATGAACTCGCTCATTGCTCCCATCGTACAGGTTTGCGATGCCATTTCGGGTGCTCGTCCCGGTGCAAGGAGCGAGATTGTTGAGAGCTACATCAAGCGACTCAAAGAGATGGAGAGTATCGCCCTCTCATACCCCGGTGTGATGAAGACCTATGCAATTCAGGCCGGCAGGGAGTTGAGGGTTATCGTTGGTGCCGAGAAGATTTCGGATGCCGACAGCGAGCAGCTCAGTCGTGATATCGCCAAGAAGATTCAGGACGAGATGACCTATCCCGGTCAGGTTAAGATTACGGTTATTCGTGAGACGCGTGCGGTAGCCTACGCAAAATAAAAAAAACGCAGATTGCGGGTGAATTTCACACCGCACTTCGATAAGCGGCTCCTCATTTGCGCAAGCAAACTGCGGGGCCGCTTTCTTGTTTGGTGCAAAATTCCCTCCACACTTTGCGTTTTTTTACGTCTAACGTCGACCGACGACCGTCGACCGACTTTTGAAATTGAAAATTGTAAATTGAAAAAGTTGCGAGTAAGCGAGAGCAGAGAGTGCTTGCACACTATGCCGAGCAAGAGCAACTAAAAGCCACCAATGGTGGGTTAATAGTGGTGCGCCGTTGGCTCGGGTTTCTACTTTCCTTTGCTTTTCTTCGCGGGTATCTTTTTTGTTACCCGAGAGTTTTGGGAATTTAAGGAGTTTAAGGAGAAGGAGAATTTTGAATTTTCCATTCCCTTTCTGCCCTTTCTGCTCTTTCTCTCTCAATTCTCAATTCTCATAAATCACTTTGCCGTAGAGGTCGTACTCCTCGCAGTCGGTAATCTCGACCATTACAAAGTCCCCCTCCGAAAGTGGCGAAGTGCTGGTAATCAAAATCTCTTCGTCCACCTCGGGGCTGTCATACTGCGAGCGGCCAACATAGTATTCGCCCTCGGTGCGGTCTATCACCACACGCATCCTCTTGCCAACCCTCTCGGCATTGAGAGCCAACGAGATACGTTTCTGCAACTTCATAAGCCTCTCCACGCGCTCCTCTTTGACCTCATCGGGCACGTTGTCCTCCATTGTGAGTGCGCTGGGGGTGCCCTCCTCTTCCGAGTAGGCGAAGGCTCCGAGGCGATCAAACCTTACCCTCTGCACAAAGTCGCATAGTTCCTCAAAATCCTCCTCCGTTTCGCCGGGGAAGCCCACAAGCATTGTGGTACGCAGTGCAATATCGGGAATTTCTCTTCGCAAACGCTCCACCAAAGCCTCGGTTTCGGCCTTTGTTATGCGGCGGCGCATAGCGGAGAGTACATTGTCGGCAATGTGTTGCAGGGGAATGTCGAGGTATTTACACATCTTGGGCTCGTCCCTCAGCACCTCGATAACATCCTGCGGAAAGTCGGTGGGGTAGGCGTAGTGCAACCTCACCCACTCCACGCCCTCAATGGCGCAGAGCCTGCGGAGTAGTTCGGCCAACCTACGCTCGCCATATAGGTCCTTACCGTAATAGGTGGTGTCCTGTGCGATGACGATAATCTCCTTAACACCCACAGCCACAAGTCCTTCGGCCTCCTCCAACACCTTTTCCATTGGTACGCTGCGGTGGTGGCCACGAATCAGTGGGATGGCACAGTAGGCGCAATGCCAATTACATCCCTCGCCGATTTTGAGGTAGGCGTAGTGCTCTGGGGTTGTGAGTAGTCGCTCGGTTTCGAGTTCCGGAATGTACTCCGCATCGAGGGCCTCCACAACCTCCTTCAACGAGCGAGCACCAAAGTAGTCGTCCACCTCGGGAATCTCCTCGCGAAGTTCGTCGGCATACCTTTCGCTCAGGCAACCCATAACGAAGAGTTTGTCGATGCGCCCATCGGCCTTTGCCTCGGCACATTCGAGGATGGTGTCGATGGCCTCCTGCTTGGCATCGCCAATGAAGCCACAGGTGTTGATAACCACAATTTTGGCATCGGTGCTGTTGCTATCCACCTCAATCTCATAGCCTGCCTCGTCAAGCTGGGCCATAAGGTGCTCGCTGTCCACAAGGTTTTTGGAACAGCCGAGTGTTATGACGTTGATTTTCTTTTTGCTCATATTGTTATGCTCGCTCCTTTTGTTGGCCTCTATTTCTCTCCGAAGAGTGCGTTGACATACTCTCTGCGGTCGAATATTTTGAGTTGGTCCACACCCTCGCCAATGCCGATGTAGTGTACGGGGATGCCGAATTGGTCGCTGATGCCGATAACTACACCGCCTTTGGCTGTGCCGTCCAACTTGGTGATGGCCAGAGAGTTGACCTTTGTTGCGGCAGTGAATTGACGAGCCTGCTCGAAGGCGTTTTGTCCTGTGGAGCCGTCCAACACGAGCATCACTTCGTGGGGAGCGTCGGGTATGATTTTGCCCATCACGTTGCGAATTTTGGAGAGCTCGTTCATCAGGCCCACCTTGTTGTGCAGACGGCCTGCGGTGTCGATGAGCACCACATCGGCCTTGTTTGCAACGGCCGATTTGAGGGTGTCGAAAGCCACGGATGCGGGGTCGGAACCCATATCTTGGCGTATCATCGTAGCCCCCGCCCTGTCGGCCCACACTTGGAGTTGGTCGATGGCGGCTGCGCGGAAGGTGTCGGCAGCACCGATATAGACCTTATTGCCGGCCTTCACCAGCTGGGCTGCGAGTTTACCGATGGTGGTTGTCTTGCCTGCGCCATTCACGCCCACCACCATCACCACATAGGGCGTACCCTCGGTGATGTTGAGGCCGAAGTTGGCCTGTTTCTCCTCACACTCCTGCAAGAGGTTGCTAATCTCGTCCCTCAGCAGGTCGTTCAGCTCGGCGGTGTTCATATACTTGTCCCTCGCAACACGAGCCTGAATGTTGTCGATAATTTTCACAGTAGTCTCCACACCCACGTCGGAGGTTATTAGCACCTCCTCCAAGTCGTCGAGAAAAGCCTCGTCGATGTGGGTGCGTCCTGCCACCGCACGGGCCAACTTGCCGAAGAAACCCTCTTTGGTCTTTTTGAGTCCCTCGGTAATTTCGGCCTGCTGGGAGGGCTGTGCTGTGCTCTCCTCGTGTGTGTCGGTTGTGGTTGTTTCGCTTGCGGCTACGGGAGCCTCGGCTGTGTTGGGGGCCACCTGCTCGCTCTTTTTCTTCTTGAATATGTCAAATAGTGCCATTCTCTGTGTGTATATGGTTATGTAACGTGCAAAGATACCACCTATTTTGGATTTTTGCTCTCTTGGAGGGCACTTTTTGTGTATTTATACACAAAGAGGGCGACGCACAATCGCACGTCGCCCTCTGTGGTGTGGGACCAAAACCGCATCAGGGTTTTGCGGCTGCGGTGTAGTCGGTACCCTCGGTGATGGTGCTCTCCTCGTAGGTGTGGCCCAAGCTGTCGGTGGCCACAACCTTGATGGAGGCGTTCTTGTTTTTGAGTTTATACTGATACATATGCTGACACTCGGCCCAACCGCCATTGGAGGTGGTACGTCCCAGCACGCCCAACATATAGCCGGCAACCCAGAAGTCGTGGCCGGTCAATACACCATCGGCTGCACGGCGAGGATTCTCGTAGGTGTAGTCGCCAATGAGCGCACCAATGGCAGGCTGCGAGGCGGGCAGGAGGGTCATATCGCCGGAGTAGACGCCATCCTCATAGACCGAAATCTTCCAGTCGGGGGCGGCATTGTAGACGTTGGCGAGCAGAACATCGTCGGCAAAGTTGAAACCATAGTATCCCATAGTTTTGTTTTTGTTCTCGCCACTGATGGGGCCACCCGTTACGGCGTTGCCACGGTAGAGCCTCATCTGGTGGTCGCGAGAGGAGGAGGCTGCGGTGTAGCCATAGAAGTACTCCTCGGCGAGGCGGTTACCCTCGGGTATGAAGACGTTGAAACCATTGGGGGTGCCGTCGCCACACACGCACGATACCCACCAAGCACCCGCCACCGAAGCGATGTTGTGCTCCCTGATACCCTGTGCGTTAACGTAGTTCTGCTGGGTGTGTTTGTGGCCCGAGAGGATGTGTACGTTGGGGAAGGTTTTCAGCAGGTTGATGGTCTCCTGAACATTTGTTCCGGTGTTGAGTGCTGCGATCTTTTTGCTCTTCTCGTCGAAGAGTGGGATGTGTACACAGAAGAGGATGAGTTTATCCTTCGGTACAAGTGCGAGGTCTTGTTTGAGCCACTCGAACTGTCGGTCAGTAAAGCCGAGTTGGTAGCCTCCGGTGGGGGTGGTAGGCGATGCGAAAATCACATTCTTCATACCAACGATGTGTACGTCGCCACGATTGAAGGAGTAGTCCACGGGGCCGAACATACTCTCGAAGTCCCTCTGGGCCTTGATGTTGATATCCGAACTGCGCTCGTCGGTAACCAAGGGGGCAGAGGCGTTGAACTCGTTGTGGTCGTGGTTGCCCATAATTTGGAACACGGGCATACCGACACTCTTCACCGAGAATCCATCCCTCATATCATCCATCATATGGGTACACTTGAAGTTGTCGGTGTTGAAGATGATGTCGCCCAGAGTGATACCATATTTGGGAATGGTGAGCGATTTGGCGTGGGCGGCAATGCCCGGTACGGCCTCGCTGAGGAAGCGATTGAGGTTGCCGCTGGAATAGACCTGTGGGTCGGCAAAGGCGAAGAGAGCAAACCTCTCTTCTTTACCTCCGGCCAAGGGTTTGAGCGTGAAGTCCACACGCGGCGAACCGGTGGGATATTTCTGCCAGAAGCAGGGCTGGCCAAACTCATTTACCGCCACCTCGTACTCGGCAGGGGTGGAGTAGTAGATATACCAAGTGTCGGGCGACACGTTCAGGGTGTAGTATCCCTCGGCATTGGTGGCCACCACCGTGTAGCCATCGCTCACAGCCACACCTTCGATGGGATTGCCTGCGGTGTCCTTCACATAGCCATAGACCTTCTTGTGGAAAGGCTGAACAGGCTTCGAACTGTTCCACTCATCCACGTTGATTGCCGAGTGGGGCGAGTAGGGGAACTCTCCGAGGGTTCTGATGGTGCCTTTGCCAACACTAAACTCCTTCACATTGAGGGCTGTTGAGTTGCCCTCGGTGTCGAAAATCTCAACCACACACTCTCCGTGGTCGCCATAGGGGAGTGTCAGGTAGAACTCCGCAGGTTTGTCGGCCGATAGGGTGTAGTCTTTGGGCAATTTGTAGGTGGCTTGTGCCAAGGCGTTGTCGGTGGCAAGCATCACCTCGTAGATGCAATCGACCATAAAAGTACCCGAAAGGGGGGACTCTTTCTTTGAGGTGATGACTATGCGGTCGAGGGTTGTGGGGGCTTCGGATGCCACCAACATCAGACGGGTTACTCCCGAAAGATGGCGCAGGGTGCCACTGTTTTGGCCACTCTCAACCACACTGCAAGCGGGCATAGAGAGCAGGTTGAACTTGCCGGGAGCAATCTCCTGCTCGGCGGGGAACACCACCAGAGGCTTTTGGGCGGAGGTGCCCTCTGTGTGGGGATAGGTTATGATGTAGGGGGCAACCACCTCTTTGGGGAGGGTGAAGGTTGCAACCAACCCGTCGGAAGCGCCAATCAAGGCGTTCGCCACAGCCTCGCCATTGACCGAAATGGTGGCCTGAGAGTCCCACTCCAAAAATGTCATATTCTGGGGTGCCGAGGCGGCGGCATCCATCAGAGGGGCAAAGGAGAGAGCGAGAGCATTCTGCTTTGCCACATCAGGCACGTTGTTGGGGGTGCAACTCACACAGGAAAGTGTCAGAAGAAGGAACAGCGAGATAAAATGCTTGATATTCATAAGCGGTCTGTTTTAGGAGTAAGTTGTTAGTTGTTGGTGTGGACGTACACACCATTAGCACAAAGATATGTTATTGGCGCGAGAAAATAAAACAAATGGGGTATTTTTTTGAGGGAGAGAATGTCATCCCTTGAAGCGACGCACCAAAGGCGTACCCTCAAACAGAGTTTTGCCCTCTTCGGGGGTGATGTTGGCCCAAAATGTGCTATCATAGGCGGTGGGGTCCACGACGGGGGCGAAGCGGGGGTTGACGTGGAGCGGAGCCGTTGTGTTGTGAGGACAGCAGGTCTGACATTCGTCGCATCCGAACACCCAGCCGTGGGTGTCGAAATCCTCTCCGTCGGAGCCCTGCTCGACTGTCCGATTGGATATGCAAAGCGTCGTGTTGATACTCCTGTTGGGGTTAATTGCTCCCGTTGGGCATCGTAGCAAACAGCGACTGCAACCAACACAACCATCCACTTCGTAGGGAGTGCTGTATGTGTCGCATTCTTCGGTCAGAACAAGTGCGCCGAGGACCATAAAAGAGCCAAGCTGTGGGTTTACAATCAGAGAGTTACGCCCAATCCAGCCAATGCCGGCAAGGCGTGCAAGGGTTTTCTCGGCCAGCGGGGTGGAGTCAACACATATTTTCATCGCCCTGCGGTCGTCAATACCAAGCCCAACGGCCACCTCGCGCAACATCTCTTTTAGCACCACGTGGTAGTCGGGGGCGAGCGCATAGGAGGCAATGCGCGAGTCGAAATCGGCCTTGTAGCCCTCCGAGAAGGTGTTTTTGTAGCTCACGGCACCCACCACTACACTCCGTGCGCCCTCCTTCAACAGTGCGGGAGCAAAGCGTTTTTCCACGTTGCGATGCAGGTAGTCGAGCTGCGGTGCGTTGCCCTCCGCAAGCCACTCCTCAAATCGGGCTTTGGCATCGGAGAGTTCGTCGGCCCTCACCACACCCCACGCATCAAAGCCTGCGGAGGCCATCAATTCCGAAATTTTTTTTGTTTTGAACATCCCAACGATTTTATTACCTTTGCGGATACATATAATAATTCGGTTACTTTTGCCGTCGATTTCTTTAACATTGATAATTCCCCGGCCTCTCACAAAGGTACGGCAATAAATTTGAATAATGAAACTTGAAACACTAAAACAACTTTTCACCCATAGCGTCAAAACCTATGCGAAAAACACCGCACTCTCTATGTTTGAGCGCGATAGTATGACCTATGGCGAGATGGCCGATAGGGTGAAATATGTAAGCGAACTGCTCAGTGGCGCAGGCATCGGACAAGGCGACAAAGTGGTGCTTCTGAGTAGCAGTATGCCCAACTGGGGCGTGTGCTACTTTGCAGCCGTCTGCTCCGGTATGGTCATCGTCCCCGTGTTGCCCGATTTTTCGGGTGCCGAGCTCGACAAAATCATCGCCCACTCCGAGGCCAAAGCTCTCTGTGTGAGCGATAAACTCTATACAAAACTCTCCGAGGAAACAATCAACCGGATGAATATCGTCATCCGTACCAAAAACCTCGGTGTGCTCAACCGCACAGTGGAAGAGGTTGTTCCCGTCGTGGAGCCCAAGCCCGAGGACCTCGCCGCAATCATCTACACATCGGGTACCACCTCCACCCCCAAAGGCGTAATGCTCACTCATCGTGCGCTGGCTACACAGGTGGAACTCTGCTACGATATGCAGAACGTGGACGAGAACGATGTATTCCTCAGCATCCTTCCGTTGGCCCACACCTACGAGTGCTCGCTCGGCTTGCTGTTGCCCATCAGCCACGGCTCGCAGGTGGTCTATCTCGACCGCCCACCAACGGCCTCGGCGCTGATGCCCGCATTCAAGAAAGTGCGCCCAACAATCATTCTCTCCGTGCCGCTGATTATGGAAAAAGTCTTCCGCAGTCAGGTGAAGGGCCGCTTTACCAAGACCAAATTTATGGCGGCAATCTACTCGGTGGGCATCTTCCGCAAACTTCTCCACCGAATAGCAGGTGTGGCAATGAAAAAACTCTTCGGAGGTCGTGTGCGTTTCTTCGGTATCGGTGGCGCAAAGGCCGATTTCGAAACCGAACGATATATGCGTGAGGCACACTTCCCCTACGCCATCGGCTATGGCCTGACCGAAACAGCACCTCTCATCTACGGCGCACCCCCCTTCAAGACACGTATGCAGGCTGTGGGACTCCCCGCAATACACGTTGAGGGTAAACTCATCAACCAAAACCCCGCCACGGGCGAAGGTGAACTTGTGGTTAAGACCCCCTGCATTATGGAGGGATATTACAAAAACCCCGAGGCTACGGCCGAGGCCTTCACCGAGGATGGCTATTTCCGTACCAAAGACCTCTGTCTGTTCGACAAGAAGGGCTACCTTGTTATCAAAGGACGCGCCAACAATATGATTGTGGGCGCATCGGGCGAGAACATCTATCCCGAAGAGATAGAGAGCGTACTCAACTCCCACCGTCTTGTTACCGAATCCATAGTGGTGGCTGACAAGGGTACGTTGGTGGCTTTGGTGGCTCTCGACAAGGAGAAGTTGGAGGAGACATTGTCGGAGTTCAAGGACAATGTGTCGGCCAAGTACGACGAGATTATGCGCGACATTCGCGAGTATGTCAACTCGCGTGTGGGTAAGTTTGCGCGTGTGTCGCAGGTTGAGGAGCAGAAAGATGGTTTTGAGAAGACTCCGACGATGAAGATTAAGCGTTTCCTCTATCAAAAACGCAGATAGCGGGCGACTGCGGCGTCATACTGCGATAAACCACCTCCTCATTTACGTCAAGTAAACTGCGGAGGTGGTTTTCTTGTATTCCTTGCATTCATCCCGCTCTCTGCGTTTTTACCGCTTTCACACGCCTGATAGCACCACCGCCAAAAATCACAAAACAGGCTGTGCCTGCTCCTCATTTGCGTCAGCAAACTGCGGACTCGCCTTCTTGCTTGGTACAAAATTCCCCTCGCTCTCTGCGTTTTTACTGCTGACTAATGGTTGGTAGAAGAGCAGAAAGAGCAGAAAGAGCAGAAAGGGACCTTACTAACCTTCTGCCTCCCCAATTTACCAATTACCCTTTACTAACTACTCTTTTCCCTTCCTTTCCCTCTGTTGCCCTTTGTTGCTCTCCCTAAATAATTCTCAATTCTCAATTCTCAATTCTGCTCTCCCTAAATAATTTTCAATTTTCCATTTTCAATTTTCCATTTTTATACCTACATTTGTAGGTTAAAATGGATAACTATATGGAAACACAAAATAGAGAGATAAATAAAACCCTTTCAGTGGAGGCGAGCGAGCCTATTGCGGAGGCACCAAAAGTGTCTGTTGAGGCAACCGAGGCGCTCATTCCCGAGAGTCGCAGGATTGTGGTTGAGGGCCGTAAGGCCGACATTTCGCTCGGCCACGGTTGCGAGTTTTGCCGTTGTGGTGAGCAGCAGGAGATGAGTGCAGTGGCTCGTCCGGGTTGCTACAAACTTCACGAAACCGATTGGCTCGGAGAGTACCCCGACAACCAGCCTTCCGAGATTGTGGAGGTGAGGTTCAAAAATACCCACCGTGGTTACTATGCCAACGTCAATAACCTTCCGTTGGCCATAGGCGACATTGTGGCTGTGGAGGCTTCGCCCGGCCACGACATCGGCATCGTTTCGCTCACGGGCGATATGGTGGCACGCCAGATGCGCAGGGTGGGTTTCAATCCTGCCAATGGAGAGTTCCGCAAAGTCTATCGCAAGGCTCGTCCCTACGACATCGAGAAGTGGCACGAGGCTGTGGGCAGGGAGCACGAGGTGATGATTCGCTCGCGTCAGATTGCTGCCGATATGGGGCTGAATATGAAGATTGGTGATGTGGAGTTTCAGGGCGACGGCATCAAGGCTATCTTCTACTACATTGCCGACGAGAGGGTTGATTTCCGCGAACTCATTAAGGTTTTTGCCGACCAATTCCGTATTCGTATCGAGATGAAGCAGATTGGTGCACGTCAGGAGGCCGGCCGTATCGGAGGTCTTGGAGCGTGTGGCAGACAGCTCTGTTGTGCGTCGTGGATTAGCTCTTTCAACTCTGTAACCACGGGTGCAGCCCGTATGCAGGACCTTTCGCTCAATCCGCAGAAGTTGGCAGGTCAGTGCAGTAAGCTGAAATGCTGTTTGAGCTATGAGCTTGACAGCTACCTCGATGCTCGCAAGGATTTCCCGAAACTCAATGGTCCTTTGCAGGCTCTCGATGCCGACTACTTCCATATCAAGAGCGACATTTTGGCTCGCACGATGAGTTTTAGCACACAGCCGGGTTCGATGGCGGGCCTCGTTACTTTGAGTGTGGGACGAGTGAAGGAGATTATGAGGCTCAATGCCGAGGGTAAAAAGCCAGAGAAGATTACCTCCGACACGGTGTACACCGTAGTTGAGGAGGAGCCAACCTATATCAACGTGATTGGCGAGGACAGCATCACCCGTTTCGATAAGGCGAAGCGCAATAAGAAACGCAAGAATAAGGGTAACAAGGGTGGCCAGAATGGTCAACCCCAGCAGGGCCAGAGCCAGAAAGGTGGCGAGAATGGGCAGCCCCAGCAAAACGATAATAGGCCCAAACCGCAGGGTGAGGCAAAAGCCAAGCAGAACGACAATAGACCCAAACAGGAGGGCGGTCAGAATAGGAGTGGCAATGCCGGAGGTAACCAAGCAAACAATGGTGGCGGCAACCAAGCGAACAATGCCGGCGGTAACCAAGCGAACAATGCCGGTGGCAACAATGGCAATGCCAACAATGGAGGAAACAACAACCGCCACAAGGCCAACGGTGGTCGCAACCACCACAATAATCGTGGCAAGGGCGGACGTCAGCAGGGCGAGGGTAGGCCAAAACCGCAGGGTGAGGCAAAATCCAATCAGGAGTAGGAGAGCCTATGAAGCGCGTGTGGGGGTTGTTGGCAGTGTTGGTGGCTGTTGCGATGGTGGGGTGCAGGGTTGTTCCCCACGGAGCGGTGGTTGCCGACGTGGATCCCAAAGGGTGGGATGCAGAGGATGAGGTTGAGCTTTGTTTCGCTGCCACCGACACCGCTTCGTTGTACACCATCAGTGTTGTGGCTCGCAGGGAGTTTGGCAAGGTGGCCGAGCCTATGAGGTTGCAAGTGAAGGCTATGGCTCCCGACTCGGTTGAGGTGAACGGAGTTGTTGTGTTGCCTGCGGAAGGAGGTAGGCGAGGCGGCTCGTTTGAGGAGGTGCGGACTCTCTGGGTGGAGAATGCAAGGCTTGCCGCAGGGACATACACCTTCACACTTACCCCAATGCAATATGTTGAGGGCGTGTGGAACGTGGGAGTAGAGATTGAAAATTAAGAATTCAAAATTGACTGTCGACGGTTGACGGTCGACGGTTGACTAAAATATAATGGGAAAAGATAAGATACGCAGATTTAACGAAAACCTCACCTTCAAGTGCTTGGTACAGCCGGCATTTGAGGAGGTGTTCGACAAAGACCACCCTATGAAGGGGCGTTGGCACGAGGAATTTTTTGGCAACAACAACCCCATCGTGTTGGAGTTGGGTTGTGGTAGGGGCGAATATACCGTTGCTCTGGCCGAGCGCAACCCCGACAAGAACTTTATCGGTGTGGACATCAAGGGCGCGAGGATGTGGCGCGGTGCAAAGACCGTAACGGAGCAGGGTATCCCCAATGCGGGTTTCCTGCGCACGAGGATTGAGTTTATTGCTTCGATGTTTGCCGAGGGCGAGGTGAGCGAGATTTGGATTACCTTCCCCGATCCGCAGATGCCCAAGCAGAGGGCCAAACACCGCCTTACGGGACCGCTCTTTTTGGCTCGCTATGCGAAGATTTTGCAGCAGGGTGGTGCCATCAACCTCAAAACCGATTCGCAGTTTCTGCACGAGTTCACAAAGGATGTGATTGCGCAGAACGACCTTCCGGTGGAGGTGGCCAACAACGACATCTATGGTACGGGCTTTGCCGACGAGGTGCTTTCGGTCAAGACCGCCTATGAGAGCAAATTCCTCGCACAGGGTATGCCCATCACCTACCTCCGCTTCGGACTTGGCGACAAGAGGGAGTTTGTGTGGACTGCCCCCGAAGAGGAGTAAAATGATTTTTTGCATCCGAAAAGTCATTTTAAGAGAACTGATTAATAATTAAAAAGACGGTCGACGGTTGACGGTCGACGGTTGACGAATAGATGATAGAGAACATTACAATAGGTATTACGCTTGGCGACCCCAATGGTGTGGGTGCCGAGACGATTGTGAAGATTTTCAGGGACAGCCGTATGTTTGATATGGCTACCTTTGTGCTGTATGGCTCCTCCAAGTCGCTTGCTTTCTACAAGACCACTGTTGAGGGTGGCGAGCAGGTGGGCTTCAACGTGGTGCGTTCGGCAGCCGATGCAAGGAACGGTAAACTAAACCTTGTGGAGTGCGGTACGGCCGAGATGAAGACCACCGCAGGTGTGGCCTCTTCGGAGGGCGGTGTGGTGGCTGTGGAGTCGTTGCGCAGGGCAGTGGCCGATGTTAAGGCCGGCTATGTGGATGTGATTGTTACCGCACCCATCAATAAAAACTGCGTCAATGGCGAGGGTTTTGCTGCCACCGGACACACCGAGTTCTTGGCCCGCGAGTTTGAGGGCGAGGCTCTGATGTTGATGTGTAGCGATATGATGAAGGTGGGCCTTGTTACCATCCATCTGCCTGTGTCGGAGGTGGCTGCTGCGCTATCCAAGGAACTCATTGTGAAACGCATCGGTCAGCTCGACAAGTCGCTCAGGGAGGACTTTGGGGTGCGTAAGCCGAGGATTGCGGTGTTGGCACTCAACCCACACGCGGGCGACGGTGGTCTGCTCGGTGGTGAGGAGGAGGAGATTATCAAGCCTGCCATTGTGGAGGCCTATGAGGGTGGTACGCTGGCGTTTGGTCCCTTTGCGGCCGATGGCTTCTTTGCTACGGGTGGTTACCGTAAGTATGATGCGGTGCTGGCTATGTACCACGATCAGGGGCTTGCTCCCTTCAAGATGCTGACACCCTATGGTGTGAATGTTACCACCAACCTCTCGGTGGTGCGTACCTCGCCCGACCACGGCGTGGGCTACGACATCGCAGGCAAGGGTGTGGCCGACGAGAGCTCGATGCGTAATGCTATATATATGGCCCTCGACATCCACGAGAGCCGCCGTAGGGAGGCTGCCTATGCTGCCAATCCGCTTGTGCACCACGAGAGGGAGAAGAGCCACAGAGGCGATAGGGGCGATAGGAACGATAGGAATGTGAGCGACATTAAAGAATTGAGAATTGAGAATTGAGGCAAATGCGAGTAAGCGAGGGCAGAGGCCACTTGTGGACTATGCAGAGCGGGAGCATTTTAGAGCAAGCAAAGCTTGGTCAATTGAAAATTGAAAATTAATGTATGTAGGCACGGGTATTAAAAAAGATACCCGAGAATAGAGGAAAACAAAGCACTGCGCTTGTGGCGTGCCACTATTTCTCATTTTCAATTTGAATGGTCGGTCGACGGTCGACGGTCGACGGTCGACGGAAAAGATAAAATACGATAACAACAAGATAATAGGGGCGGTAGGCCGCAGGTCGTATTGCGGTGCCCCACAAACATTAACAAAAACACTATGGAACAAATCAAAATTACTTTCCCTGATGGCAACATTCGTGAGTATGCCAAGGGAATCACTGCGTTGCAAATCGCAGAGGGTATCAGTCCACGCTTGGCAGCAGATGTGTTGTCGGCAACCGTGAATGGAGAGGTTGTGGACCTCACCGCACCCATCGTGGAGGATGCCGAAATCAAACTCAACAAATGGGATGACGAGGAGGGTAAACGCACCTTCTGGCACACCTCGTCGCACCTGCTGGCCGAGGCCTTACAGGAGTTGTACCCCGGTATCAAGTTCGGTATCGGCCCCAGCATCGAGAACGGTTTCTACTACGATGTGGACAGCCCAACCCCCATCACCGAGGGCGACCTTGTGAAGATTGAGAAGAAGATGGAGGAACTCGCTCGCACCAAAGAGGATGTGGTGCGCCGCGAGGTACCCAAAGCCGAGGCGCTGGAAACATTCAAAGCCAAAGGCGACCAATATAAAGTGGAGTTGATTGAAGCCCTCGAAGATGGCAAAATCAGTTTCTACACCAATGGCTCCTTTACGGACCTCTGCCGTGGTCCCCACTTGCCCAACACGGGCGTTATCAAAGCCATCAAACTCACCAGCATCGCAGGTGCCTATTGGAGGGGCGACGAGAAGAACAAGATGCTCACCCGTATCTATGGTATCACCTTCCCCAAAAAAGCACTCCTCGACGAGTACCTCGCAGTGTTGGAAGAGGCCAAGAAGAGGGACCACCGCAAACTCGGTAAGGAGCTCGAACTCTTCACTTTCTCGCAGAGGGTAGGTCAGGGCCTTCCCTTGTGGTTGCCCAAGGGTGCCGACCTGAGGGGCCGCTTGGAGAACTTCCTCAAATCGGTACAGAAGAAATATGGCTACGAGCAGGTTATCACTCCCCACATCGGTCAGAAGGAGCTCTATGTAACCTCGGGTCACTATGCTAAGT
>JAZNNC010000021.1:0-5764 GCA_045580045.1 Tidjanibacter sp. | reverse complement strand
CCCTGCGGCAGCAGTAGAGGAAAGGGACACACGCAGTGTGTGCCAATCCTCGTTAGAGATGGCGCCCCTGCGGCAGCAGTAGAGGAAAGGGACACACGCAGTGTGTGCCAATCCTCGTTAGAGATGGCGCCCCTGCGGCAGCAGTAGAGGAAAGGGACACACGCAGTGTGTGCCAATCCTCGTTGAAATCCCCTGCGGTGCGCAAGAGGCGTGCCCCTTCCCTGCGGCAGCGACACACAGATTGTGATTATATGGATGTGTTAACAAGCAATCCTAATTGTTGCCAACATATCCTTCAAAGCTCCCCCAATACGCACAAAAAAACCTGTCCAACAAAAAACTTGTCAGACAGGTCCTTTGACCAACAGCAAGCGGTTGATGCTGTTTGCTGTTTGCTGTTCGCTATTTACTATTCGCTGTTTGCTGTTTGCTGTTTGCAGGCAGTCTATTTCGCACTATCCATCCACTCCAAAAAGGCCTCCACATCGAGGTCGTAGCCCCTTGTGTTGCCCAACTGATTGCCCTCGGCATCGAGGAAGACGTAGTAGGGCTGTGCGTTGATTCCAAACTGTTCCAATGCAAAGTGGGAGTTGATTTTACCGAGGGTTTTCAAGACTTTGCCGCTCTCGGTGGTAACCCAATCCTCTTTGGCAACCTGCTTTTTGTCGTCCACATAGAGGGCGCAAATCACGAAGTCGTTCTCCAACTTGGCCTTCACCTCGGGGTGGCTCCACACCCTTGCCTCCATCTCACGGCAGTTAACGCAGCCGTGGCCTGTGAAGTCAAGGAATATGGGTTTGCCAACCTTTGCGGCATACTCTTTGGCCTCCTCCAAGTCGAAGAAACCCTGCAAGCCGAGTGGCAGTTCGAGGAAGTCGCCATATTTAACGGTGGTGGGAGTGTCGGAATTTGCCGTGGTGTTTGCTGTGCCACTTCCCTCTGCGCCCAACACAAAGTCTTGTGTCTGCATCGGAGGCAGATAGCCCGACAGGGCCTTCAAGGGTGCGCCCCACATACCGGGAATCATATAGACAACAAAGGTGAATACACCGATGGCGAGTGCAAGGCGGAAGGTGCTGACATATTTGACCTCCGAGTCGTGTTTGAAGCGTAGTTTGCCCAGCAGATAGAAGCCCAACATTGTGAACACCACAATCCAAATGGCCAGATAGACCTCCCTGTCGAGCAGGCCCCAATGGTAAACTTGGTCGGCAGTGGAGAGGAACTTGAAGCCGAGTGCGACCTCCACAAAGCCCAGCACCACCTTCACCGAGTTGAGCCAACCGCCACTCTTGGGCATCTTGTTCAACAGTCCGGGGAAGAGAGCGCACAGCACAAAGGGTAGTGCGAAGGCCAACGAGAAGGCCAGCATAGCAAAGATGGGGGTGAGCACCTCGCCCTGAGTGGCCTTAATCAGCACACTGCCCACGATGGGGCCTGTGCAGGAGAAGCTGACGAGTACGAGGGTGAGTGCGAGGAAGAATACACCTCCGAGTCCTTTTTTCTTGTCCACATTCTCGTCGCTCTTGTTGACCAACTTCGAGGGCAGCACAATCTCGAATGCGCCGAAGAAGGAGGCCGCAAAAATCATAAACACGGCAAAGAAGATGATGTTGGGCAGCCAGTGTGTAGCGAGCCAGTTGAAGATGTCGGCCGTTACTGCATCGCCACCCACAAGTTTGGTTATCAGTATGAGTGCTGCAATGGGGAGGGTGTAGAGTGCGACGATGAACACGCCATACATTGTTGCCCTAAACTTGGCCCTTGCTTTGTTTTCCGAGCCCTTCATAAAGAACGATACGGTCATTGGCACCATTGGGAACACACAAGGGGTGAGTAGTGCAGCGAAGCCCCACAAGATGGCCTCGATTATGATGCTCCAAAAGTTGCCTGCGGTGGCGTTGTTGCCATCCTCGGCGGGAGCAACTTCGGCCTTTTTGCTCTTGCCGCTTGCTACCGAGCCGTCGAGAACGACACTCTGCTCCACCTCGCCCATCTGACAAGTCTGGTCGGTACACTCCTGCCACTCAATGAGCACTTTGAGCTCCTTGCCGGCCTTGCGTGTGCGCACCTGCTGGGTGAATGTTACCTCGCCGGAGTAGTCGCCCATATCCATCTTGAACACCTCGTCGTAGTACTTGTGAGGCTCACGCGAGGGTGTAACCTCTCCCACGAGCTCAACTTTTTTGGTGGGCTCGATGGTGATGGTAGTGGGGTTGTAGCCGCCCAAGTCGCCGAGAGCGTAGATGTGCAGGTCGTCGGGAATGGAGGCTGTTACGTTGATTTCGTAGAGTCCCTCGCCGAGGTCTTTTGTGGTGGTGGTCCACTCTGTGCGCGTGCTTTGTGCCCAGAGTCCGAAGGTCATCATCGAGAGGGCCACTGCAAGCATAAATTTTAGATGTTTCATATTTGGTTGTTTTTGTTTATAAACAAACGCATTTATTCAGCCCACAAATATAGAGTTTTTTTTGTGTTACACAAAAACCCACCCCGCTTGGCAAAAAAATCGCACGGCGGAGAATAACGATAGGCAAAATGATATATATTTGCACCCGTAATTTTTAAGAATTTTTAATAACTCAAACTTGGGAGGAGGGTCCTCCCTGACACTCAAACTTTTAGCAATGGCTAACACCACCCAAAAGGCGTCCAAGCAACGCTTTACAATCGATTTCCAGCCCCGATTGTTCTCCACTTTGAAGGGCTACAACCGTCAGAAGTTTTCCAAAGACCTGATGGCCGGCATCATCGTCGGCATCGTGGCCATCCCACTCGCAATCGCATTCGGTATCGCCTCGGGCGTGGGCCCAACGGAGGGCCTCGTTACGGCCATCATTGCCGGTTTTCTCATCTCGGCATTGGGCGGTACGAAGGTGCAGATTGGCGGCCCCACGGGCGCTTTCATCGTAATTGTCTATGGCATCATCCAGCAGTTTGGTCTTGCGGGCCTTGCCATTGCTACGGTTATGGCCGGTGTGATGCAGATTGTTATGGGTGTCTTCCGCCTCGGTAGTGTCATCAAGTTTATGCCCTATCCCATCATTGTAGGCTTCACGGGCGGTATCGCCATCACCATCTTCTCTACCCAGATGAACGACCTGTTCGGTTTGGGTATCGAGAACGTGCCGGCCAACTTTGTCGATAAGTGGGCCTGCTACTTCCAAAACATCGCCAACATCAATTGGTGGGCACTGCTGGTGGGCGTGTTGAGCATCCTCATCATCATCTACACCCCTCGTTTCTCCAAGAAAATCCCCGGCTCACTGATGGCCATTGTGGTTATGACCATTGCGTGCTGGCTTCTGAGGGAGTTTGCCGGTGTTGACTCCATCAAGACCATCGGCGACCTCTATGAGTTGCCCAAAGGACTTCCCTCGTTCCGCATCCCCGCACTTGCCGAGGGCGAAACATTCTTCTCCACCGCGCAGGCCGTGCTGCCTTCGGCCTTCACCATCGCCATTCTGGGTGCCATCGAGAGCCTTCTCTCGGCTATGGTTGCCGATGGTGTGGTGGGCGACAGGCACAACTCCAATACCGAGCTTATTGGTAACGGTATTGCCAACATCGTTACTCCCTTCTTCGGCGGTATCCCCGCTACGGGCGCAATCGCTCGCACTATGGCCAACATCAACAACGGCGGCCGTACCCCCATCGCAGGTATCGTCCACACGGTGGTTCTCCTGCTCGTACTCTTGCTGTTGGGCGGCCTTGTAGGCCTTATTCCTATGCCCTGCTTGGCCGGTGTGCTGATTATGGTGTCCTACAATATGAGCGGTTGGAGGACCATTCGTTCGATGTGCCGTCAGTCGAGGGGCGATATTGCGGTGCTCTTTGTTACGCTTCTTCTGACGGTTATTTTCGACCTCACCATCGCTATCGAGGTGGGCCTCGTTATGGCTGTGGTACTCTTTATGAAACGTGTTATGGAGAGCACTTCTATCTCGGTGGTACAGAACGAGATTGGCGTACACCACGACGGCGAAAACGACGAGGTACTCACCGTCCCTGCCCACACGGAGGTTTATGAGATTGAGGGCCCGTTCTTCTTCGGTATTGCCAACAAGTTTGAGGAAATTTCCAATATGCGCTCCAAGATGCCCATCCGTATTATCCGTATGCGCAAGGTAACCTTCATTGATGCAACGGGTATCCACAACCTCGAAATCTTCATCGACTCGGCCTTGAAGGAGGGACGTAAGGTTATCCTTTCGGGTGTAAATGCCGATGTTTATGCCGAGATTGACAATGCGGGTATTGTGGATATGGTTGGTAGGGAGAATGTTCTCGACCACATCCACAAGGCTCTTGCTCGTGCCGAGGAGGTCGCAAAGACGCTTTAATTATTGGGATATAGGTAAAACAAAATCACGGGTATCATTTTCGATACCCGTGATTTTGTTTGTCTAACGTCAACCGTCAACCGTCGACCGTCAACCGTCGACCGACTTTTTAATTCTCACTTGTTTGTTCCATTGACCATTCCAAGCCGTCGGGGGCCGAGGATGCAAAGCGAGATACCCCAAAGCCCAACAGCAGGGCACCAATGGCAAAGGCGAGCATTGTGGCGGCAGGTTTGTGAAGAGCAACTTTGCCACCCTCTTTGTTGTAGTCGAGGGCGGAGGCGTTGGCAACACCTATGGCCCACAACAGGCCTCCGGTGATGACACCCTCGATGGCTCCAATGGCGAGGTGTGTGGGCAGCATTGCACCCAAGAACTCTCCGAAGGGCAGTGCGCTACCTGCGCCGGCAAGTCCATTTTCTACCACCACTGCCGCAGCTCCGAGTGTGGTGGCCAATGTGCAGGCAACCACCGAGGCCACAATGGTACGCCACGGGTTACGACTCTCGCCGAGCACTCTGCGGAACACCAACGGATAGGCCACAAGGCATCCGATGGCAGCCATATTGAGGATGTTCATACCGAGTGCCATTAGGCCTCCGTCGGCAAAGAAAATCGCTTGTACGGCCACCACAGCCGATAGAGCAAGAAAGCCTGCCCACGGGCCGAGTAGCGACGCAAGCAGGATGCCGCCGAGCATATGGCCGCTACAATCGACACCCGGGATGGCGTAGTTAATCATCTGGGCGGCAAAGACAAAGGCCGCCATAACACCCATCATAGGCAGGGTGTTGGAAGTGGCATTCTTTTTGGTTTTTACTACCGCTACGGCAATGAGTGCTGCTGCGGCAACTACTCCCACGACCGCTTCGGCGGGAGAGATAAGGTGATCTGGCATGTGCATAAAGCGTTCAGTTTTTTAGTTGGTTTTTGAAAATTGGTAAGATAAATAGCCACGTTGCGATGCAGAATGGGGCGGTCAGCGAGGGCAGGCCCACGGGTGCGAGCAACACGTTCATTGATGCTTGCACAAAGAACGTGCCTACTATGCCCACAAGAGCCCAAATCGTTGTCCTTAGCGAAGGACGCAGAAATATGGCTCCGAGCGCAATGGCTGTAAGCGTGGGGCTGAAACCATACATACCGTGTGCGATGGCCTCGGTGGGTGCGCCAAAGAGGAGCGCAAGGGCGGTGCCTCCTGCCGAGCCGATAACTGCCCATAGTGCCGACAGAGGATTTGCAATCAGCAGGCCCGCAAGAAACAGCACTCCCGTAATCCACGAGTCAATCAGAAAGACCTGACTTACTCCACGCAGAGTCCACTCCACAAAGTCTATGAACGAGGGTGCGGCCGAGTGGGTGATGTGTACGAATGAGGCGGGCAACATAGGGTGGGAGAAGTCGGAGCCCAAGCGGTCTTAGGA
>JAZNNC010000020.1:0-37222 GCA_045580045.1 Tidjanibacter sp. | reverse complement strand
GAGGGACACTTCGAGGTTCGGGCTATGTCGGGTAGGGGCTCCTTGAAGTCGGAGCGATACCGACCGACAACAAATGAAAAACCCTCTGAAACGATGTTTCAAAGGGTTTTGCTTGATTTTGTCCTCAAAACTTTTGGACTTTGAGCGGAAAACGAGACTCGAACTCGCGACCCCAACCTTGGCAAGGTTGTGCTCTACCAACTGAGCTATTTCCGCAATTTGCTAAAATGCGCCACGGAGCTAAATCCGTTTTGCGAGTGCAAATATAGGCACTTTTTTGTTTCCTGCAAAAAAAATTGATTATTTTTTCACATTTAATGCATATTTTTTTCGAACACCCTGAAAATCAACACACATATAATTGGGTGCATTCACCACCATTCAGAGGCGCCGAGCCGTGATTTCCTCCGCCCGATTCGGACAAACCTCCACCTTTGGCCTCCTCGATAGTGCACCTCACCCGCACATCCCCCTTCATTTGTTCCCCTCGGTAGCGCACCACACCCGCACGCCCCCTCAGAACCTCAGGGTGGAGTCCGTAGTCTTTCGACACAAGGGGGGTGCAAAGAGCGCAAAAGAGTGGTGTCGATCCCCAAACGGGGCTCTTAATTGCGACGGAAATTCTCACACACGATAGCAGTGGCAATGGCCACATTGAGCGACTCACTACCCCTTCGGTCTGCCGGCCACGGGGGGATAAAGAGGTTGCGCTCCACCTCACACTGCACCTCCTTTGACACCCCTCGTCCCTCGTTGCCCATAACGATAACACCTCCGCGAGTGAGGGTTGTCTTGTGAATATCCTCGCCATCAAGCGTTGTGGCATAGGTTGCCACACCCCGACTGCGGGCATCCCTCAACCACTCCGCCAAATCGCAACAAACCACCTCCACACGCAACAACGCTCCCATTGTTGCCTGCACCACTTTTGGGCCCCAGCAGTCGGCCGTGGTGGGGGTGCAGACAATGCGGCTTATGCCATACCAATCGGCCGTGCGTATGATGGTGCCTAGATTTCCGGGGTCTTGCACTTCGTCAAGTGCTATGATTAGTTCGTCGGGAGAGGCTGGTGCAAGGGTGCGCTTGGGGATGTGCACCACCGCCAACGATTTGGGGACACTCTTGAAGGCGCTCATTCGCTCCATCTCCTTCACAGTAACGACTTCGGCCAACGGGCTCTCAACACGACTGCCCTCCAACACAAACAATCGTTCAACTCTCCACGCCTTTTCGCGCAGAAGTTCCTCCACAACCTTATCTCCCTCGGCCACAAAGAGGCCGTTGGCGACACGTACAGCCTTGTCTTGAAGACTGCGCACGAATTGTATATCAGCTTTGGTAACCATCTCTTTTTGTTGATTGTTTACATTGTGCCACCTATCAGGGACGCTATCGGTTTGCGAAACGGAGCGCGAGAAGCACCATTGTAACCACTCCGTGGCCGATGGATTTGGTGTCGGGACAGAAGGAGGCTGTGTGGAGTGCACCTGCGCGGCCTGCCTCAAAATCCTCGCCCACATATCCCACGCCCAAACGATAGAACAGCGAAGGATAGCGCTCGGTGTAGTAGCCAAAATCCTCCCCCGTGGGGCGTATCCCCAGCCTTTCCACCGACTCCTCGCCAAAGGTCTGCACAAGGTGGTCTATCGCCTCTTCGGCCAACGAAGGTTCGTTGTAAACGGCGGGGTAGCCACTGCCAAAGTTCTCCTCAACAACCACCCCATATTGTGCCTCAATGCGCCTGCAACACTCGCCCACAAGGCTCTTGACCTCCTCGCGCCACCCCTCCTCAAAGGTGCGCATTGTTCCCTGTAAGCAGACATTGTCGGGGACGACATTTGTTGCTCCGAGTGCTTCGACACGTCCGATAGAGAGGATTGTGGGTGTTGTTTGGTCGGGGCTTTGGGAGGGTATTTCGTAGAGCTGTTCTATGAGTTTCGAGGTGGGTAATATGGGGTCCACAATGCCACCTCGCAGTGCAGCGTGGCCACCGCGCCCCTTGACGGTGATGTGAATTTCGTCGCAGGCGGCCATATACCTGCCCGCACAAATACCGATGGTACCCGTAGGCAGGGTGGGCTCCACGTGTTCGCCGAGGAAAGCGACCACCTCATAACCCTCAAATGGCTCCTCGGCCAACACCATTGCTGCCCCTCCCGGATTCAACTCCTCGCCCGGTTGGAAGAGTCCGAAGATGGTGCACCCAAACTTGTCGCTGTGGCGTTTGAGGGTGGCAAGTGCCCCCAACAGGACGGTGGTGTGTAGGTCGTGGCCGCAGGCGTGCATCACACCCTCTCGCTCCGAGGGGTGGGGAGATGCGCTCTGCTCGGCGATAGGCAGTGCGTCGATGTCGGCACGCAACACAATGGCCCTCCTTTTTGCGCCACTGCGCTCTTCGGAAGCCCCCTTTGTGCCTTCAATCTTAGCCAACACACCGGTACCGGCTATTGGCCTACACTCAATATCGTGGGAGCGTAGGTGTGCAACAATCTGCTCGGCCGTGCGGTGCTCGACAAAGGAGAGTTCGGGGTGTGAGTGTAGTCCGTAATAGGTATTGACCAAGCCGACGTAATCGCCCAACACTTCGTCCGTAAGCCACTTAATCTCCATCCTGTGTGAGTTCTATTTGGTAAATCTTGTTCCAATTTTTGCCCGTAACAAAGAGAGATTTCGTTGTGGGCACATAGGCAATGCCGTTAAGCACATCATCTTGCCATCTCTTGTCGGAGGGCGATTGCAGCCCTGTGAGGTCAACAACACCCACAACGGCCCCGCTTTCGGGATTGATGCGCACAATCTGGTCGGTCATATAGACGTTGGCCCAAATCTCGCCCTCTATCCACTCCAACTCGTTGAGCAAATCAATCTTACGGCCCGCCATTCGCACCTCCACAGTGCGCTCGACCTTGAAGGTGTCGGGGTTGCGCACGGTGATACGGTCGGTGCCATCGGAGATGTAGAGCAGGGAGCCATCGGTGGTGATACCCCACCCCTCGCCATCGTAGGAAAACTCGCCAACCCTACGCAGGGTGGCCTTGTCATACACAAAGGCCTTTCCGCTTGTCCAAGTCAGTTGGTATATCTTATCGCCGAGAATGGTTATTCCTTCGCCGAAATACTTACGCTCCAACGACACACTCTTCACAGCCTCTCCCGTGGCGGGGTTCACGATGCGCAGCTCCGACTCTCCCCTCAGCCCTGTGCCCTCGTAGAAAAATCCATCCTCCCACTGCAACCCTTGTGTGTAGGCAGAGGTGGAGTGTGGCAACTCGGCCACCACACGATAGCCATACCTTGCGGGGATTATCCTGCCCTCCGTTGTTGATGTTTGGCCCGAATGTACCACCCTCTTCTTTGGTCTTTTGGGCCCTGCGCCACAACCATAAACCAGCGTGCAGGAGAGAAATATGAGTGTAAATATTGTGTGTTTCATAAAAAAGGTCGCTCTAATCCATACAAAGATACGGAAAAATTGGTATATTTGTGGCATATTATCTGTAAAAACCCATTTTTATATGCTTACATTAAAGCAAATTCGTGATGACAAGGAGTTCGCCATTGCCCGATTGGCAGTAAAAGGTGTGGATGCAGCAGCAACCATCGACCAGATTTGCGCACTCGACGACGCTCGCAAAGAGCAACAACAAACATTGGACAAAAACCTTGCAGAGCAGAACGCCGCTGCAAAACAGATAGGCGCACTCTTTGCACAAGGCAAACGTGAGGAGGCCGAGGCCATCAAAGCTCGCACCTCGCAACTCAAAGAGGAGAGCAAAACACTCGATGCACAGCTCAAAGAGACCACCGAGAAACTCAACGCACTGATTGTGTCGCTGCCCAACTTCCCCGCAGCCATCGTTCCCGAGGGACGTACTGCCGAGGATAATGTGGTGGTAAAACAGGGCGGCGAGATACCCTCTCTCGGCGAGGGCGCACTGCCCCACTGGGAGTTGGCTTCCAAATATGATATCATCGACTTCGAGTTGGGTGTGAAACTCACCGGCGCAGGCTTCCCTGTTTACAAGGGCAAAGGTGCCGCCTTGCAGAGGGCGCTGATTACCTACTTCCTCGACCAGAACATCGAGGCCGGCTATATGGAGGTACTGCCCCCCATTATGGTTAACGAGGCTTCGGGCTTTGGCACCGGTCAGTTGCCCGACAAGGAGGGCCAGATGTACCACGCCACAGCCGACAACTTCTATATGGTTCCCACCGCCGAGGTGCCCGTAACCAACATCTACCGCGACTGCATCGTGGACGAGAAGGAGCTCCCCATTCGTCTTACTGCCTACACCCCCTGCTTCCGTAGGGAGGCCGGCTCCTATGGTAAGGATGTGCGTGGTTTGAATCGCTTGCACCAATTCGACAAGGTGGAGATTGTGCGCATCAACCACCCCGACACCTCCTATGAGGCTCTTGATCAGATGGTAGCCCACGTGGAGAAGTTGGTTGCCGGCTTGGGCTTGCCCTATCGTATTGTTAGGCTGTGTGGTGGCGATATGAGCTTTACTTCGGCCCTCACCTACGACTTTGAGGTCTACTCGGCAGCACAGGGCCGCTGGCTCGAAGTGTCGAGCGTGTCGAACTTCGAGAGCTTCCAAGCCAACCGACTCAAACTCCGCTACCGCACCGAGGGTAAGAAGACCGCACTCGCCCACACCCTCAACGGCAGTTCGCTTGCACTGCCTCGCATTGTGGCTGCATTGTTGGAGAACAACCAGACCGAGGAGGGTATTGTAGTACCCGAAGTTTTGCGTCCCTACACAAAGTTTGGTATAATAAATGGGAAATAATGCGTGGGAGTAACAAAAAATGACTATATTTGTCCCACCAATACAACATTAAACTTTTTTTAACCAATAGAGATTATGGCTTACAAAATTGATCCCGAGAAATGTGTAGCTTGTGGTAGCTGCATTGGCGAGTGCCCCGTAGAGGCTATTTCGGCCGGTGATGTTTATGTTATTGACGCTGACACCTGCATTGAGTGTGGTGCTTGCGCAGAGGTTTGCCCCAATGAGGCTATCTCGTTGTAATTGTAGCGACACAAACAACATCAAATAGCAGAGGCGGTACGTTGCGTACCGCCTCTGCTATTTTTTGCGCCACTTGCAATTGTGAGATTTATTTGATATCTTTACGCGAAATATTTCCTTGCGCCTATGAAACAACGTGCTGCATACACACTATTGTTGGCAGCTGCCGCCTTTCTTTCCTCCTGCCTAAATACGCCGGAGGTGGTGGAGCCTATGGAACAAACGGAGATTTTGAGTCTTTCGGAGGATGAGGTTGTGGCAGCGGCGAGGGCTCACTATGAACGATACAAACAATCCACCCGCGTTGTCGGCGGTGATGGAGAACAGGCGCAATGGCCGTGGCAGGCAAAACCGCACGCTCCCTACGACTTGGGTGAGTATGAAATTGATTGGTCAAGTGCCTACACAAAGTATCAGTATAACCCACCCAGGGTTCACACCGATTTCGACATCATCAAGGAGAACGATTTTATCTATTTCCCCAATACAAGCAACCATTATTCCGGAATGAAACTGCGCAGTAGGTTTGTGTCTGTTCAAACACCCGACACAATCGTACAGTACATTGCCACCTACATTCCGCACGTGTCATACTACGACCGCTACTACTCCGTACGCCACGGAGGAGGACGTATTGGTCTGATGGAGGTTAATTTTTCGGGCAACGTATTGTGTACCACATTGGATGGCTACCACTATGCCGTCTATCGTGTACGGCAGGGCGAGGTGGTTTCTGAATCAAATCTTTATGCCAACTTTCCACTAAGAGAGTGGTCCTACGAGACTTTTTTTATAATTATGCAAGATTTTCATATTGGCGTGTGTAAGTTGAGCGAAGAGGTGACGGATACAAGCACTCTCACGGAAGATGATGTTGCAAATACGATTCTGATTGAGGAAATATCAATTGTCGCACCCAGACCCAAACTACGAGTGGTTTACTATGGTACTATTTACAAATATACTCCCGACTGGTCGACGGTGTCGTCATATGTAAAGTTCTATAAACACCCAGGGACTGGTGGTGGCGGTGGCAGTGCAACCGAAGGGACACTTCCCGATTCGGGCGAAACACCGCCGGATGTTACCGCTCCTACCATTGACGGCAAAACTCCCGAAGAGGTCAGTGAGGATATATTCAACAACTACGGCAACTTGGCCGACAGTGTCAAAACGAAGGTCAACACGATGATTGCTGAAATTGCCGAAGATTGTATGGGCAAAGAGTTACTGTCTCAACTGATGGGCAGAAATGTTACTTTTGAATTTTCTGCCACCGCACCACGTTCGAGATTTTTTTATGACGAGAACAAAGTGCTAATGAAAAATAACCTTAGCGAAGGGCTTCTGCACGAATTATTTCATGCATACCAAAAAATTATTATGTGCAATAATGTAGGTGGTGTATTTTACCAGTCGCTTGAGAATTTTGAGGCAGAAGCATATATAGCGATGTATTTATATATGGATAGGTGTTTGAGTTTGGAGATGTACTCTCGTCAAAAAAGATTTTCAAAGAGAAATCCCATTGGAATGGATGCTTCTAAAGCCGCAAAATATTTAACATACAAAGGGTATATGAATGAATGGAATATGGAGAGTGAAAATAAATTCAGTAATTATTTCAAGAACATAGGGAGGAATGCAGTAAGTTCATCCACCTCATTATTTGATGCAGAAAAAAGCATAGATGAAAATCTTAGTGGGTTGCAGAGTTTAAGTCAAAATTGTGATGATTTATAGATTTATGAAACGAATTATACTATTGTCATTGGTGCTTTTGTTGGCTACGCTTAGTTTATTTGCTCAGCGAGAATACAAGTGGCACGCGCCAAGTGATTATCGAAGCGATACTTTGCGGATGGATAATTATACCTATGTTTGTGATACATTGCCAGAGTATGATAATGTGTGTTTGTTTAACATTGAAAATCATCCTGGACGAGATAATATTACATATTTGAACGGAGATCCCATACCGATCAATCCGTGGGACTCACCAGATTGGTATGTAATAACCCCTGAGATGGAAAAGCAGATAACAAATATTGTTAATAATGCTTTTTCGGCAGAGCAAGTAGAAATGCTTGATGGTAAAGAATTTAGTATCCTATTTGACATATCTTCCGTCAGTGGCCATATTACAGATGTTTACTTTAACTTTTTTACATTTTCTCCGTATGTTAATATTCCCGTCGACGTTTTTCGACAGATGGAGGTGGAGTTTAAAAGCAATATCGTGTTTGAATTGACGGACGAAGGCAAAAAACTAACATACTGTGGTATGTTTTGGTGGGATTGTCCAACTACGGGTGGAGATGAAACAATCCACACACCAACATTGCCTTTCGACGGCAGCGGGAATGGAGGTAACGGAAATGTGCAGACAGGCCCTCGTGGCTCAATTGCCACCGAGCCAATGAGGGTGGAAAAGTAAAGATAGCAGCCCCAAAGTTATTTGGCAACAAGCATTGCATAAATGCGAAAACCTCAACACGGGTGTCAAAAGCGACACCCGTGTTGAGGTTTATACACAGGCCACATTTGTAGCCCTCGTTATCTTTGCAAAGAGGTGGGGTTACTCCTCATAGTTGCTGATTTTTGCGATACGGCCGATGTGGCGGCCACCCTCAAACTCGGCCGCCAACCACTCGTCCACAATGGCCTTACCCATCTCTACATCAATGAGTCTTGCGCCCATAGCCAACACATTGGCATCGTTGTGCTGACGGGAGAGGTGGGCCATATTAACATCCAAACAGAGTGCACACCTCACGCCCTTAACCTTATTGGCGGCGATGCTGATGCCGATACCGCTACCGCAGATGACGATACCCCTCTCCACTTCGCCTCGTGCCACAGCCTCGCCCACGGCAATTCCGTAGTCGGGATAGTCGGCGCGCTCGGCAGAGTGGCAACCTTTGTCGATGAGTGTGTGGCCTTGCGCGGTGAGGTAGGCCTTAATCTCCTCTTTGAAAGTGTAGGCTGCGTGGTCGCAACCGATAGCAATTTTCATTGGAGTCTATAATTTTATGATTTACGTTCTCTATTGTACCTTTTCGAGTAGTTCCACAAAGGGAGTAAAGTCGGTGTGCTCGGTAACGAAACGCTCGAAAGCGTCGGCATCGCACCCTTTTTCGGGGGTGTCGCTCACCATTTTGAGCACCATTGCGGGAAGGCTCTGTTGGGCAGCAATCTGACAAACGGCTGTGGCCTCCATATCAAACAGAGCCTTTGGAGTACCAAAGCGAGCCTTAATCTCGCCAATCATCTCGGCCCCAACGAAACTGTCGCCCGTATAGACTGTGGCATCATCTGTACCCTCCAATGCGTAGGGTTTGGTGAGGAAATCCACGCCATCGAGCCCTTCGGGAACGTGTGCATCGTGATAGCGGGCAAAGCGGGGACAAACGATGTCGCCCGTGTTGTAGGCATCCGAGGCAGCGGCGTAGCCAATCACAGCCACAAGGTCGAACTGCTCCTCGGCGAGTGCGAGTGCGGTGGATGCTGCGGCATAGACCTTACCCACATAGCCACGACGGATGGTGTAGGCGTTCAGCAGTGGCAGGGGATAGTTGTTGAGGGCGTTGAGCATATTCTCCTGCTCGGCAGCCATAGGTGTTATGACAAGAATGTTTTTCATAGCGTCTATTTCCTTTTTACTCCTCCCCTAAGTTAGGGGTGGTGGCCAAGGGCCGGAGGGGTTTGTTTTTGTCGGTTGCTATTTTTTTAGGAGTTCTTCCAGCAGTTTGCCATACTCGGCAAGGGCAGCATTGGAGCCCTCGATGTCGTAGAGTTCGGGGTTACCGCACTGCACCACAGTAAGGCCCGGCACGTCGCTCTGGGTGCGGAGTGCCGACTGCTCACGGCACACCTTCAACACAGCCTCCATCACCTTGCGCTGGGGCACCCACCCCTTGACCACGAGATAGAAACCCGTCTTGCACCCCATCGGAGCAAACGACACCACACTATTGCCAAGCTCCTCGCGCAGATAGTGTGCCATAAGGTGCTCAATGGTGTGGATAACCTCGGGTGTGAGGTAGGCTTTCTCGCGTGGCGCACGGAAGCGCATATCGTAGGATTTGATTGGGTAGATGCGGGCCACGGTGTAGAGCGAGCGCAGATAGAACCCACGGTCGAGTGTGGTGTGGTCCACCGCAAAGGATGCAACTTTACTCTTCATTTGTTTTTTACGGTTGTGAAATCACACAAAAGTAAGCATTAGAATTGAAAATGGAAAATGGAAAATGGAAAATTATGGGGTGCTTTTGGTGCAATGTTTTGTTTTTGTGGACAGAAAAACTATTTTTGTAAACAGAAAAACACTACTAATAGAAATCACATTATGGCAAAACACACACTCAAAGAGTGGTATCTCGCCACCCGACCTTGGTCATTTCCCGCATCGGCAATGCCCGTTGCTTCAACCATCGCCTATCTGTTTTGGGTATCTCAAACTTCCGCAGGAGCCCCTGCTGTGAATTGGCTCTGTGGAGTCTTGGCCCTTGTGGGCATCATTCTTTTCCATGCCGCAGGCAATGTTTTGAGCGATTACAGCGACTATCGCAAGGGGGTTGATACTCCTGAGAATGCAATGATGTTGCCCCTTGTTAATGGCTCCTTCAAGGACTACGAATTTCGCCGCTATGGTATTGTGCTCTTTGTGCTCGGTTGCATTGTGGGTGGCATTTTGTTGCTTCTCACCAAGGATATCAATCTGCTCTATGTGGGCGTGGCAGGTGGCGTGCTTACCGTGCTCTACTCTTTCCTCAAATACCGCTCGTTGGGCGATGTGGTAATCATTCTCAACTATGCAATTCTGCCCATCATTGGCACCTCGCTCGTCACCGTGGGACAGGTCGATTGGTCAGCAATGGTATTGGCAGTGCCTTTGGCCTTGATTACCGACTCCATCTTGCACATCAACAATGCTCGCGATGCCGAGAGTGACCGCGCCGCAGGTGCCCACACATTTGCCATGCGTATCGGCCCTAAGGCTTCGGTATTGATTTACCAATTCGAAGTTCTCTTCCCCATTGTGTGGGTGCTTATAGCTATTTTTGCGGGGTGGTTGCCTCCGCTCTCGCTTGTGATATGTGCTGTGGGTAATACGGCCAAGAATATGGCTCGTCAGGCAAAGAGGCTTATCACCGAGGGACCTGCTGCCATTGCTCACCTCGACCAGCAGAGTGCCAAGTTGCAGACCGAGTTTAGTGTTGTGATGATTATCTCCCTTGTAGTGAGTGCACTTGTCGGTTGGGGTGCCTATGTTGCTCTATGACAAAGAAAACCCTGCTTCCCATAGCCATAGCAGCCCTGCTGTGGTTTGTGATGTTCAGTCCGTGGACCGCCCCGCACGTCAACTTTTGGCTCACGATGAGCTTTGCGGGAGTGGTGCTCACCACGCTCTCCCTCACCACCACACCCGACCTGCGCAGGGTGCTCGCCGTGGAGTTTTCCCCAAAGCACATCCTCTTGGGTGTGGCTCTTGCTGCGCTGCTGTGGGGAGTGTTCTGGGTGGGCGACAAGGTGGCCTGCTGGATGTTTCCCTTTGCCGAGGGTGAGATTGGCTCCATCTACTCGATGAAGGATGGCACCTCGCCGTGGCTCATCGGCCCATTGTTGTTGCTTGTCATCGGCCCTGCCGAGGAGATTTTCTGGCGTGGGTTTGTGCAGCGACAACTATCCCTCAAAATGAACCCCACGTGGGCCTTTGTGCTCACCACAGCCATCTATGCCCTCGTGCACATCTGGGCACTTAATTTTATGCTGGTGGTGGCTGCTGCGGTGGTTGGCGGTGTGTGGGGCCTACTCTACCGACTGTGGCCCAAGAGCCTCTGGACACTCATTGTTTCCCACGCCGTGTGGGATGTGGTTGTCTTTCTGATACTACCTATATAAACAACAAAAAGCCCTTGACAGAGCGTCAAGGGCTTTTTTCTTATACTCTCGTTTTTGAGGCGAATCAATTAGGAGTTTTTGATGTAGGTGTAGTGTGCACCATAGCGCTCATAGGCAGCCCTCTCCAACTCCTCGCGGTGGTCGGGGTGAGCAATCTCGATGAGGGCCTTGGCACGCTCCTGCAACGACTTGCCATAGAGGTCGGCAGCACCATACTCGGTAACTACCCAGTGTACGTGGTTACGAGTGGTAACAACACCTGCACCCAAAGTCAAAGTGTTGGCAATCTTGCTGATACCCTTGTTGGTAACCGAAGGCATTGCAATAATTGCCTTACCGCCCTTCGAGAGCGACGAGCCATAGATGAAGTCAATCTGTCCGCCCACGCCCGAGTAGAACTTGGTACCCAGCGAGTCGGCACACACCTGACCAGTGAGGTCGATTTGGAGAGCCGAGTTGATGGCGCAGAATTTGGGGTTCTGGGCAATGATGAAGGGGTCGTTGGTGTAGGCAACGTCTTTCATCAACACACCGGGGTTGTTGTCGATGAAGTCATAGACCTCCTTCGAGCCCATCAGGAAGGTCGAAACAATCTTACCCTTGTCGGTAACCTTGTTACGGCCGTTTACCACACCCTTCTCAACCAATGGCAACACGCCGTCGGCGAACATCTCGGTATGGATACCGAGGTCCTTGTGGCCACCCAACTGCGAAAGCACAGCGTTGGGAATAGCACCGATACCCATCTGCAAGCAGGCACCATCCTCAATCAAGGCTGCACAATGGCGACCAATGGCTGCGTCGGTCTCGGTAATCTCGGCAATGTGGCCCTCCATCAAGGGCTGGTTGTCCTCCACAAAGTAGTCAATCTCGGAGATGTGGATGAAAGCATCGCCAAATGCGCGAGGCACATATTTGTTCACCACGGCCAACACATAGTCGGCACACTCGATGGCGGCAAGGGTTGCATCGACCGAAGTACCCAACGAAACATAGCCGTGAGCATCCACAGGCGACACCTGAATCATAGCCACATTACAGGGCAGCACGCCTGCACGATAGAGCTTCTGGGTTTCGCTCAGGAAGATTGGAATATAGTCGGCATAGCCACTCTGAGTTACCTTACGCACATTACCACCCACAAAGAACGAATCAAGCTGGAAAACGCCCTCGAATTTGGGGTCTGCATAGGGCGCGGGGCCCTCGGTGTGGAGGTGGTGGATGTGTACATCTTTGAGTTCGCCAGCCTCACCCCTGCGGCACATAGCTTGGATAAGACATTGGGGAGCGCTCGCCACCGAAGAGAGGTGTACGTGGTCGCCGGACTTGATGACCTTAACGGCCTCGTCGGCTGTGGTAAAAGTGATTTTGTTGTTCATTTTGTGGTATATTTTGTTTGAGTATCTAATTTGTTCGTTCAATTAAACGCGCAAAGGTAACTATTTTTTGCAAAATGGTTGACACTCCATTATAAATTATTACCTTTGCTTTCAATTAGACACCTAAACTTTTAATAATAACAATTCACTTACACATTATGAATGTAAAAGAGTTGAAAGATGTTGTTATCCGTTTCTCGGGCGACTCGGGCGATGGTATGCAACTCACAGGCACATTGTTCTCGGACACCGCCGCTCTTTTTGGTAACGGTATCTCCACATTCCCCGATTACCCTGCCGAAATCCGCGCGCCACAAGGCACCGTGGCAGGTGTTTCCGGTTTTCAGGTTCACTTCGGCAGTAGCCGTATGCTCACCCCGGGCGACTATTGCGATGCGTTGATTGCTATGAATCCCGCTGCGCTCAAAGCCAATGTGATGTGGCTCAAAAAGGATGCAACCATTATCCTTGATGGCGACTCGCTTGACGACAAGAGTATCGCGAGGGCTGGATTCAAAACCGCGGACCCACTCGAAGAACTTGGTATTAAGGACTATAATATCCTCACCCCCGACATAACCTCTATGACAAAGGAGGCTTTGAAGGATTCGGGACTTGACAATAAGGCGATTGTTAAGTGCAAAAATATGTTTGCACTCGGCATCTGCCTCTTCCTCTACGACAAGCCGCTCGACCACGCCATCAACTACATCCGTGGCAAGTTTGGCAAGCGTAATCCTGCCGTTGCAGAGGCAAACGTGGCTGTGTTGAACGCGGGCTGGAATTATGCCCACAACACCCACTCTTTTGCCAACACCTACACCGTGCAACCCGCACAGTTGGAGAAGGGACGCTATCGCAGCATCAGTGGTAATGTGGCCACTGCTTGGGGTTTTATGGCCGCCAGCGAGAAGAGCGGACGTCCGCTTTTCTGTGGCTCCTACCCCATCACTCCTGCTACGGTCATCCTCGAAGAGTTGGCCAAACACAAAGAGTTGGGCGTTAAGACCGTGCAGGCCGAGGATGAAATTGCGGGTATCTGTACCTCTATTGGTGCCGCATTTGGTGGCGCATTTGCGGTAACAACCACATCGGGTCCCGGTTTGTCGTTGAAGAGCGAGGCTATGGGCTTGGCTGTTATTGCCGAGTTGCCACTCGTGGTGGTAGATGTACAGAGGGGCGGCCCCTCGACAGGTCTGCCCACCAAGACAGAGCAGAGCGACCTGATGCAGGCACTCTGGGGACGTAATGGTGAGTGTCCTATGGTGGTTATTGCCGCCAGCTCGCCCAGCGACTGCTTCGACTACGCCTTCACCGCAGGTAAGATTGCTATGGAGCACATGACTCCCGTGGTGTTGCTCACCGATGGTTTCATCGCCAACGGCTCGCAGCCTTGGAAGATTCCCTCTATGAGTGATTACCCCACTATCAATCCTCCCATCATCACTGAGCTGCCCGAAGACGAGCCCGTCTATATGCCCTACAAGCGCGATGAGAAACTCGCTCGCCGTTGGGCACTACCCGGCACCGAGGGACTCGAACACCGCATTGGTGGTTTGGAGAAGGACGCACTCAAAGGTAGCGTGTCGCACGACCCCAAGAACCACCAAGTGATGGTTCACACAAGGGCTGCAAAGGTTGCCAAAGTTGCCGACTACATCCCCGCACAGAGTGTTATCGGTCCGGAGGAAGGCGACCTGTTGGTTGTTGGTTGGGGTGGCACCAAGGGCCACCTGCAAGCAACCGTTGAGAAGATGCAGGAGGAGGGTAAGAGTGTTGCCCTGTGCCACTTCAACTACATCAACCCCCTGCCCAAAGGTGTGGAGGAGATTTTCGCAAGGTACAAGAAAATTGTTGTGTGCGAACTCAACGAGGGCCAATTTGCAAACTACCTCCGTATGAACTTCCAACAGTTCCACTATGAGCAGTACAACAAGTGTCAGGGCCTACCCTTCACCACCGTTGAGTTGGAGGCCAAGTTTAACGAATTATTGGAGAAATAGGAGCTATGAAATACACACAGGCAGATTTTAAGAGCGATCAGGAGGTTAAATGGTGTCCCGGTTGTGGCGACCACTTTATTCTCAACGCAGTGCAGAGGGCTATGCCCGATGTGGCAGAGATTGCAGGACGTAACCGCTCGGAGTTTGTGGTGGTGTCGGGCATTGGCTGCTCGTCCCGCTTTCCCTACTATATGAAGACCTATGGTTTCCACTCCATACACGGTAGGGCCAACGCCATTGCTACGGGCCTGAAAGTGGCAAACCCCGGAGTGAGTGTTTTTGTGGCCACGGGCGACGGCGACTCGCTTGCCATTGGTGGCAACCACTTCATCCACGCTATCCGCAGGAACATCGACCTCAACGTGGTGCTCTTCAACAACGAGATTTATGGTCTGACCAAAGGTCAGTATTCGCCCACTTCGAAGCTCGGCAAGATTACCAAGACCTCGCCCTATGGCACCATCGAAAAACCCTTTAACCCCGGCGAACTTATCATCGGTGCAAAGGGCACTTTCTTCGCCCGTTCGATTGACGTGGAGGTGGAGGTTACCCGCCAATGCCTCGTGAGGGCAGCCCAGCACGACGGATTCTCCATTACGGAGGTGCTCCAAAACTGCGTTATCTTCAACGATGGCGCACACGCCGCATTTGCAAAAGACAGGGCTGCGCGTGCCGAGCACACCATCCTCTTGAAGGATGGCGAGAAAATGCTCTTCGGTGCCAACAAGGAGAAGGGTATTGTGTTGGATGGCTTCCGTTTGAAGGTGGTAACGGTCGGCGAGGATGGCTACACGATTGACGATGTGCTCACCCACGACTCTCACGAGAAGGACACCTACATCCACAATGCTCTTGCGGCAATGAAATATCCCGAATTCCCTGTGGCATTGGGTGTTATCAGGGACGTTGAGGACAAGACCTACAACGACGAGGTATGCCGTCAGGTGGAGGAGGTGAAGGCCGCCAGCAAGATTAAGTGTATGGACGACCTGCTCAATAGTGGCGAGACTTGGGTTATTGAGTAGTTATCCGCCCTGTATATGCAAACAAACAGCCCTCGGCAAGTACCGAGGGCTGTTTGTTTTAGGTGTCATTCCCACCGGAAACACCCCTATTTTTTCATCGCAGCAAGAGCGGTCAAAGCCAATGCCGAAGCACCAAGAATGGCTGCGTCCTCACCGAGTTTGGAGAACATAACCTTTGTGTCCTTCATACTTGGGAGCATATACTTGTCGAGGTATTTTTTGAGGGGAGTCATAAGCAGGTCGCCCGCTTTTGTGGGGCCACCAAAGAGGAACACAGCCTCGGGACAAGTGATGGCCACAGCCGTCGAGACACCAATTGCGAGGTAGTGGCTGGTGATGTCCCACACTTCCAGAGCCAACTTATCGCCTGCGGCAGCGGCAATGCTGACATCCTTGGCGGTGAGTTTCTCTCGCTCGATTTTGCGCAGAGTGCTGGGTGTTGCGGTGTCGTCAATCAGACGGAGTGCGGTGCGACGAATACCGGTGGCGGAGCAATAGGCCTCCAAACAACCACACTTGCCACAGCCGCAACTGCGACCATTGGGCTCAACAACAATGTGTCCCAACTCACCGGCAAAACTGTTGTGGCCATAGACAATGTCGCCATTGCTCACAAAACCACTACCGAGTCCGGTGCCGAGAGTAATCTCCACAAGGTCTTTCTTTTTGAGCGTCTTGCCACCGCCATAATAGAGCTCGCCGAGTGCGGCCGCATTGGCATCGTTGGTCATTGCAATAGCCTTCACTGCTGGATAGCGTTTTTTGAGCAGGCGCACCACATCGCAACGGCTCTGTTTCTCAAAGTCGCCCAACACCTCTTTGGAGGGTTTGTTACGATCTTTCCAAGTGAGGTTTGCAGCGTTGATGATTGCTCCTTTGTAGTAGTGTGCATTGGGAGCACCGATACCGATGCCGGCGACCTCTCCATCCTCAGGAACTGCGGAAATCAGACGGTCGATGGCTGCATAGAGAAGGTCCATATACTCGTCGAAGAATACGGGGCCATCCTCGGAAGTCGAACGCTGGGTACTGAAAGCGGTACGTGCAAGGCAGTTACCCTCGCGGTCAATAAGGCCAAGAACGGTGTTGGTGCCACCAACATCAACACCAATGGTGAGTTGTTTTTTCATTTGGTTACTATTTGTTATTAAAAATGTTGCTCCACAAAAGGATAGTCAAAAATAGGAGATTTTGCTGAAATCACAAAGTAAAAACGTATATTTGCACAAAATATTCCAAAAAATATGTACAAACTCTCCGAACTTCAAAAAGCGGTGGCAGATTATATGAACCACCTCGACGTGGATGGCAACCCCCACAGCCTCTATGAACCCATCGCCTACTCCATCAACGCAGGAGGCAAGCGCTTGCGTCCGATGCTCACGGTGTTGGCCTGCAACATCTTCTCCGACAACGCACTGCAAGCACTACCCGCAGCAGCGGCTCTCGAAGTGTTCCACACCTTCACACTGCTCCACGACGACATCATGGACAACGCACCCACTCGAAGGGGTAAGCCTTCCGTGTATGGCAAATGGGGTGCCAATGCCGCAATTCTTTCGGGCGATGCGATGATGATATACTCCTATAAGTTGCTGCAACAAACCCCCGTGGAGTTCCTGCCCGCCGTGTTGGGATGCTTCAACTATACGGCAATGACCGTCTGTGAGGGCCAACAGTGCGATATGAATTTCGAGAGTAGGGACGATGTGTCGATGGAGGAGTATCTGGATATGATTAACAAAAAGACTGCCGCGCTGTTGGCAGGCTCCACCATCATTGGCGCAATTCAGGGCGGTGCCGACCCCCAAAACCGCCAACACCTCTTTGTGTTTGCCACCGAACTCGGCCTTGCGTTCCAGCTGCAAGACGACCTGCTGGATGCCTTCGGCACCGAGGCTCAACTCGGCAAACCTATCGGTGGAGATATTCTGGAAGCAAAAAAGAGTTTTCTGCTCCTGACCGCCCTGCAACGAGCCGACGGAGAAAATCGCAGACACCTTCTCAACTTGTTGCACGACAGCACTATGGCCCCGGCCGACAAGATTGCCGAGGTGTTGCGCATCTACAACCACTTGGGCGTGAAGGAGGTGGCCGAAGCCGAAATAACTACCCACTTCAACAAGGCAATGGAGGCGCTTGATGCCCTCGATGCCGCACCCGAGCGTATCACCCCCCTGCGAGAACTCGCCCTCGGCCTGCTCGGTAGAGATAAATAGACAATTGAAAACTAAGGTGCGCTTTTGGCACAAGTGTTAAAAAGATAGCCAAGGGCAAGAAAGGGCAGAAAGGGAATACTCAAAAGCCTATTGACGTTGGACGTTAGACCACAAAAAAATCCGACCGAGGCTTGTGTTAGAGAGCGAAAAAAATTATGAGAAGAGAAGATATAGAGATAGTGGGTCCGTGTGGGAGTTACGAGTCGTTGCACGCGGCGATTAACGCGGGTGCCGACTCCATCTACTTTGGTGTGGGGCAGCTGAATATGCGTTCCGCTTCGGCAGCCAACTTCACCCTTGACGACTTGGCAAAAATCGTCGCCATTGCACACGCACACAACGTGAAGGCCTATCTGACGGTTAATACGGTGGTGTACGAAGAGGAGATAGATGTGCTCCACAACCTTCTCGACAAAGCCGCCGCCGAGAAGGTGGATGCGGTGATTGTGAGCGACCAAGCAGCCATTCTCTATGCTCGCAGCGTGGGTTTGGAGGTGCACATCTCCACCCAACTATCCATCTCCAACAGCGAAACCGTGAAGTTCTACTCGCAGTGGGCCGATACGGTGGTGCTCGCAAGGGAGCTGTCGTTGGAGCAGGTGGCAAAGGTGAACAAACGCATTGAGGAGGAGAACATTTGTGGCCCCAACGGAGAGAGAGTTAAGATTGAGATGTTTGCCCACGGAGCACTGTGTATGAGCGTGAGTGGCAAGTGTTTCCTGTCGCTCCACGCCACGGGTTGCTCGGCCAACAGGGGGGCTTGCAGGCAGATTTGCCGCCACGCCTACACCCTTGTCAACCGCGACACGGGCGAGGAGCTGCACACCGACGGGCCCTACCTACTCTCGCCCAAAGACCTCTGCACCATCGACTTCCTCGACCGCTTTGTAGAGGCAGGTGTGAGGGTGCTCAAAATAGAGGGCAGGGCACGACCTGCGGAGTATGTGAAGAGGGTTGTGGAGTGCTACGACAGGGCGCTGAGGGCCATTGAGCACGGCTCGTTCACACCCGAGAGGGTTGCCAAGTGGAAGGAGGAACTTTCTACTGTGTTCAACCGAGGCTATTGGGGTGGATATTATCTCAACTCGCCCGTGGTGGAGTTGAGCAAAAACTACGGTTCGTCGGCAAGTGTAAGAAAGGTCTATGTCGGCCGTGTAACCAACGTCTTCAAGAAGGCCAAAGTGGGTGAGATTTTGGTTGAGGCTTCGCCTTTGGAGCTGGGACGCAAGGTGCTCATCACCGGCGAAACCACCGGCGCTGTGGAGTTCAAGCCCGAACAAATATGGGTGGACGAACACCCTGTGGAGGTGGCCCTGCAAGGTAGGAAGTGTTCGGTAAAACTGCCCCAGCAAATCCACCGTGGCGACCGACTCTACAAGTATGTGGCCGCCGAAGAGGTGTAGTTTCCAAGACAACAAGAGGCCTCTTTAAGTTGTTTGCGAAGAAAGAGTCGTCAACAACCAAGAAGAACAAGGTAAACAAATATCATAGAGCTACTAAAACAAAGAGCCTTTGAGGGCGGACGGGGAGTGCAATTCTTCTTGTCCGCTTTCATTTTGTAAGCAGCTCCGAGAGGAAATGTGGTTTTGTTGGGCCAAAAAACAAAGTTTTTATTGGGCTCGTGGTGTATTATTCGAAAAAATAAATACCTTTGTAGCGTAGTTTGCCCTTTTTGTAGGGCAGATGTGAAGAGAAAAACAAAACTAACAACACAATAAACACGTTTAATTAATTCCAAATTCAAAGTTATGAAAAAACTTTTTATGATTTTGTCGGTTGTTGGCGTTATGAGCTTTGCAACCGTTAATGTTTACGCACAGGAGCCCGAGGCAGCTGCTACCGAGCAGGTTGCAGAGGAGGCAGTTGAGGCAGTTGAGGCAGTTGAGGCAGAGGCCCCCGCTATCGACGAGGAGACCGAGATTGCAGGCGTACCCTTCCACCAGGCACTCAAACAGAAAGTTATCGAGGGTGGTGTTCTTTGGATGACTCCCGTATTGCTCTGCTTGATCATCGGTTTGGCAGTGTGCATCGAGCGTATCCTCTACCTCTCGTTCTCGCAAATCAACACCAAGAAGTTCATCGCTAAGTTTGAGGCTGCTCTCAACGAGGGTGGCATCGAGGCTGCAAAAGAGGTTGCTCGCAACACCAAAGGCCCCGTAGCCAGCATCTTCTATCAGGGCGCACTCCGCTACAATGAGGGTTTGGACGTTGTTGAGAAAGCAGTTGCATCGTACGGTTCGGTACAGAACGGTTTGATGGAGAGCGGTTTGAGTTGGATCAGCCTCTTTATCGCAATCAGCCCTTCGTTGGGTTTCATGGGTACCGTAGTTGGTATGGTTGAGGCATTCGACCAGATTCAGGCAGCAGGTGAGGTATCGGCTACCCTCGTAGCAGGTGGTATCAAGGTTGCACTGTTGACCACCCTTGCAGGTCTTATCGCAGCAGTTGTTCTTCAGTTGTTCTACAACTACATCCTCAACAAGATTGACTCGGCAGTTGTTGAGTTGGAGGATTCTTCGATTACCTTGGTTGACATTCTGACCGATTACAGCAAGAAATAAGCAAATCCCGTTCATTAACTAAATAAAGAGATTTACAGACTATGAAATGGGTTAAATATGTAGAATATGTACTCTTTGCAATCACCATCGTGTGCTTTGCATCGCTCTTCTTCCTGCCTCAGGTGCAGCACATGGGCGATATGCACGCAAACTGCGAGTGGATGTTGCTTTGGGTATATGGCATTGTCATCATCGGTCTTGTTGCCGCTTTGATTTCGCCAGTTAAGAATATGATCACCAACCCCAAGACAGCCATCAAGGCCCTCGTTGCCATCATTGCTGTTGCTGCGCTTGTTGGTGGTTGCTATGCCTTGTCGAGCGCTGCTCCCGTGCCCAACTCGGCAGGTGGTTTCTTCGAAGATGTCTTTGAGTTGAGGTTTACCGACACCATACTCTACATTGCCTACTTGGCATTGGGTGGCAGCATCCTCTCCATTCTCGCAGGCACCATTAGGAACGCTATTAAATAGTTACACCATATCTATAAAAGGAGATTTGTAATATGGCAAGAAAGACACCGGAAATTAACGCCAGCTCCATGGCTGACATCGCATTCTTGCTCCTTATCTTCTTCCTTGTGGCAACAACTATGGACATCGACTCGGGTCTAAACCGCGTGCTTCCTCCTTGGAGTGATAAGCCGCAGGATGCACCCGACATCAAGGAGCGTAACTTGATGTTTGTTCACGTGAACAAGTATGACCAGATTGCCGTACAGGGCGAGGTGATTGACATCACCATGTTGAAAGATAGGGCAAAAGAATTCGTGCTCAACCGTGCAGATGACAAGGATATGCCCGAAAAGGAGATGAAGAAGATAGATCTCATTGGCGAGTATCCGGTCAGCAAGGGTGTAATCTCACTCCAAAATGACCGTGCCACGAGCTATGAGATGTATATCAAAGTACAGAACGAACTCACTCGTGCCTTCAACGAAATCCGTGACGAGCTCAGCAAAGCCCACTTCGGTAGGAACTTTGCAGAGCTGGAAAAGCACCAGCAGGATGCAATTGTAGATGCTGTGCCCTTGAAGATTTCGGAGGCAGAGCCTCAAAACATCAAGTAGGACTATGGCAGTAATTAGGAAAAAAGAGAAAAAAGAGATCGGCCAGATTTCGACAACCTCGCTTCCCGACATCGTCTTCATGATTCTCTTCTTCTTTATGGTTTCGACCTCAATGAAGGAGACCGAGTTGGTTGTACAATTCAAGGCACCCGAGGCTACCGAAATTCAGAAGCTCGAAAATAAGTCGCTTGTTAGCTACATCTACATTGGTCCTCCTGTAACATCGTTGCAGGCCAAGTTTGGTCAGGCTCCCAAGTTGCAGCTCAACAACACATTCAGCGACCCCGAGCAGATTGGTCAGTTTGTGGCATCGGAGAGGGATAACCTCAACGAGGCAGACCGCAACAAGATGACAGTATGTATCAAGGCCGATAAGGAGACCCGTATGGGTATCATTACGGACGTGAAACAGGAACTTCGTAAGGCAGAGGCCTACAAGGTAAGCTATGCTGCAAACAGGGCAGCAGGCAACTACCGTTACTAATAGGTTGCATCATATTTCAAAAGAGGAGAGGGTTTTCCGATGTGGAAAACCCTCTCCTCTTTTGTTGGCCACAAATACCGACTGACGATTGAAGTCGCTCCGACAACAAATCACGGGCAACAAAGACGCTGCCCGTGATTTGTTGGAGTGAGAAAACGGAGTCCTTCTTGGCTCCTCCTATTTCAACCAAACAACCTTGTTGCTGTTATCCTGCTCCGCACGAGGACGAGGTTGCTCGTAGGGCGAATAACCCATAGCGATAGCACACTCCACACCAAACTCTTCGGGGATGGGAAGGAATGTGCGAAGGTAACTCTCGGCCGTCCCCATCTCGGGATGGCCCTTCATATGCTCACGCCCCTCAACGTGCACCCAACAACTCCCCAATCCGGCTGCCTCGGCTGCGAGTTGGACAAATGTGGCCGAGATGGCTGCGTTGTCGAGCCATAGGTCGGTGGCTCGTTTGTCGCCCATCACAAGAACAACCACGGGTGCTTCGGCCATAAAAGCCGAGCCGTAGTCGCGCATATAGGACATATGCTTGATGAGGTCCTTGTTCTCAATTACCAAAAAGTGTGTGCTGCGGCTGCTGCGCGAAGAGGGCGCAGTGAGGGCTGCCTCCAAAATCTTTTCCACCGTGTGGCTCTCAACCCTGCGCTCGGAAAACTTACGAAGTGAGCGTCGGGATTTGACAAGTTCAAAAAAATCCATTCTTTTTTCCGTTTGTTTTGTTGCAAATGTATGTAATTTCGGGCAAATATCGTACCTTTGAGGATAGAAAAAGACCTTTTAGCACTATGAAGAAGCAACTCAAAGCCGCCCTAATATACGATTTTGACGGCACACTCTCCCCGGGCAATATGCAGGAATATGGCTTTATTGAGGCTGTGGGCAAGAGCAACGAAGAGTTTTGGAGCGAAAGCAACGTGTTGGCCGACATCTACGATGCCGACCCCATATTGAGCTATATGTTCAAAATGTTGGAGCACGCCGGCAAGACAGGCCTCCCCATCAAACGCGAGGTTTTCAGGCAGACGGGACGCAACATCACCCTCTACAATGGAGTCAAGGAGTGGTTCGGCCGCATCAACCGCTATGGCGAAGAGAGAGGCATCGAAATACTCCACTACATCAACTCCTCCGGATTGAAGGAGATTATCGAAGGTACCCCCATCGCCGGTGAGTTCAAAAAAATCTACGCTTGCGAGTTTCTCTACGACACCAAAGGCGACGCCTATTGGCCGGCTGTGGCTATCAACTACACCAACAAAACACAATTCATATATAAAATAAACAAAGGTGTGGACAGCGTGAGCGACTCCCACCTTGTGAACGCCTACGTACCCGACGGCGAGCGCCCCATCCCCTTTGAACATATGATTTATGTGGGCGATGGCACCACCGACATACCCTGTATGAGGCTTGTGTGCGACAGGGGTGGCCACTCTATTGGTGTCTATAACCCTGCCTCGGAGAAGGACCACGCCAAAACAAAACTGCTTCTCACCCAAAACAGAGTGTCTATGATTTCGCCTGCCGATTACAGCGAGGGCGGACGTATGGACACCATTGTCAAAACCATACTCGACAAGATTGCCACCGATGCACGCATCGCCGAGTTGGCGGCAGAGGAGTAGGAAGAGAACAAGAGGGGGAAAACAAGAGAGAGAAAAAAAACTACACGAAAACAATGATTTTTGCAACCAACAACGCCCACAAACTCGAAGAGGTTAGGGCCATTTTGGGCGAGGAGTTCTCGCTGACCACCCTGCGCGAAGCAGGTATTACGGAGGATATTCCCGAAAACGAACCCACCATTGAGGGCAACGCACTCGCAAAGGCGCGCTATGTGTGGGCCAAGACGGGGTGTGATTGCTTTGCGGACGACACCGGATTGGAGGTGGATGCTCTTGGAGGTGCTCCGGGCGTACACTCGGCACGCTACGCCACCGATGGACACGACTTTGCCGCCAACCGCACCAAGTTGCTCCGTGAGTTGGAGGGGGTGCAGGAGCGCACAGCACGTTTCCGCACGGTTGTTGCGCTGATTATAGACCGCAAGGAGTACACCTTTGAGGGTACGGTGGAGGGCACAATCACCTGCGAAGAGAGGGGCGAGGGTGGCTTTGGCTACGATGCGCTCTTCTTGCCCGATGGCTACACTCAAACCTTTGCCGAACTACCCGCCGAGGTCAAGAACGACATCAGCCACCGAGGGCGTGCAATGCGTCTGCTGGCAGGGTGGTTGCAGGAAAACAAGCAGTAGGTGAACGACAAACAAGGGGGCCGTTGCCCCCCTTGTTTGTCGTATGGCGAGAAGTGTTAATTGTGGGCGTAGGAGATAACGTCCGAACACGAAATGTGGTCGCCACCCAACACCACAAGTCTTTCGACAACATTGTGCAACTGTCGCACATTACCACTCCACGTCATATCCAAAAGTTCGCTCATTGCATCCTCGTCGATGGTCTTGATAGGGAGGCTGTACTCGCTACAAATCTCACCCAAAAAGTACTCCACAAGTTGAGGAATATCCTCCACTCGTTGCGACACGGGTGGGACTTCGAGCACCACAACACCAAGTCGGTGGTAGAGATCCTCTCGAAAATTACCCTTTGCAATCTCACTTTCGAGGTTCTTGTTGGTGGCTGCCACCACTCTCACATCCACATCAATATCCTTGTCGCTCCCCACACGGCAAATCCTCTTCTCCTGCAAAGCACGCAACACCTTTGCCTGCGCTGCCAGACTCATATCGCCAATCTCATCCAAGAAGAGCGTACCGCCAATGGCCTGCTCAAACTTACCCTTACGTTGGCGTACGGCCGAAGTAAAGGCACCCTTCTCGTGGCCAAAGAGTTCGCTCTCGATGAGTTCCGAGGGGATGGCTGCACAGTTGACCTCCACAAAGGGACCCTCTCTACGGAGGCTTTGCAGGTGTATCTGTCGGGCCACCAACTCCTTGCCCGTACCATTCTCGCCCAAAATCAACACCCTCGCATTACTTGGGGCAATGCGTGCAATCATTTTTCGCAATCGGCACATCTTCTCCGACGAGCCAATCATTTCGAAACTCTGGCACGATTTTTTCCTTGTTGGAGTGTGTTGTGAGCGCAATTGCTGCTCCTGCTGTTTTGCCGCCAAAGCGCCACGCACCGCCATAAGCAGACGTGCAACATTTACGGGCTTGGGGATGAAGTCCACCGCGTGGTGGCGCATACACCCAATAACACACTCAATGGATGTGGTGGCCGAGAGCGCAATCCAAGGCACACCGTCAAGTGGCGAAAAGAAGCCCTCGGGCTCGCCACACAAAATCAAATCGGGCAGGAAAACGACAGCTTCCGCCACAACATTGTCGGCATCCCCAACAAGCCTTACCTCAAAACCCTCGTGTTCCAATAGCTCACCGAGAGAATTGCGGATGCTGCGTTGGGTGTCGAACACCAAAATTTTTGTCATATTTGCAATTTATAAATTACCCTATGGACAAGACTCTGCCAAGCGTGTCCGCAATGGGTATGCAAATTCGTGGCCAAAATGTTGTCAAAAGCGTAATGAAGTTTCAAAAAAATTGTATCTTTGTGGTAAAGATATGGTTTTTTGTTGTCTGTTCAAACACCTACACACGTGGTGAAAATCTTTGCAGACAGTCGTTCTCTTCGACAACTTTGTCCGATTAGGCTATCGGAACGCCCCTTACGAAACCGCATATAAACGTAATATTTTCAACTTTTTCTGATGAAAAAAAACTATAATATCGACCGACAAAGATTGCATCTTCCGGAGTATGGCAGACATATTCAGGATATGGTCCACGAACTCTCGCTGATTGAAAATCGCGACGAGCGCAACCTGCGTGCCAAAGCGCTCATTGCCATTATGGCCAACATCCAACACCAGAGCGCCGACACCCCCAATTTCGAACGCAAGTTGTGGGACCACTTGTATATTATGGCTGATTATCAGCTGGATATAGACTCTCCATACCCGGCACCTACCGCAGCAACAATAATGCCTCCACCACACAAAATGGAGTATCCGCACACGGCTATCAATATGAAACACTATGGTAAAAATGTGCGCAACGTCATCCGCTCGCTCCACAAGCTCAAAGACCAAGATACGGTTGATGTGGTTATCTACAACCTCGCTCGCTATATGCGTACCAAGAGCTATGAGTTCAACCAAGAACACCCCGACAACTCGGTCATCATTAAAGACATCAAGAGGATGTCCGAATTTGATATTTCCATTGACGAAAACGCAATTACACAGATCAAAAGTGAATATAAAAATGTCTTTACAGACTATAAAAAAAATCGTCAAAACAAGAAAACTACAAAAAAACACGGATAGAATTGCGAAGTTTTTGTGGTTTTGACAACACACCATTGACCTTTGAAAGAGATTTGTTACCTTTGTATAAATTGACTTAACACAACAGCATAATGAAGAAAATTTTCATACTCACACTCATCGCCCTCAGCATCTATGGCTGCTCGAACAACAAAGCACAACTCGGCGGTGAGTTCGCCGGCAAACCCAACACCACCATCTACCTCGAAAGTGTCGGCACCGAAGGGATGAATGTGGTGGACTCGGTTAAGACCAATGCCGCCGGACGTTTCAACCTTCGCATCGCACTCAAAGATGGTCAGGCAACCCTCTACACTCTTCGCTGTGGCGAACAGACGGTGCCTCTGATTGTAGATGCGGGCGAGAAAATTGTGGTTAATTCGGTACCCGGACTCATTGATGGCTACACCGTTAAGGGCTCCGAGGAGTCGGCCTTGGTGAAGGAGATTAAGAATATTATGGGCTTTGGCGTTGCCCGACTCGACTCATTGCGCACACTCTACAACCAAACCACCTCCAAGTCGGTCCTGCAACACATCAACAAGGAGTTCTCCAAAGAGTATTATGCTATCAAGCGACAACAAATAGAGTTCATTGTGAAGAATGCCGGCTCGCTGGCTGCAATATATGCACTCAATCAACGCCTGCCCGGCGACGAATCGCTCTTCAACGGACACAACGACATTGTTTACTACCGCTTGGTGGCTGATTCGGTGGAGCAAAACTACCCCTCGTCGCCCTATTTGGCAACCCTCAAAGCACAAATCTCTCTCCACGACCAACAGGTAGAATTGCAGGGCAAGCTCAACAAGGCACTGGAAGAGGAACCTGCCGCATTTCCTGACCTCTCCATACCCGATATGTATGGCAAAGAGCAGAAACTTTCTGCCCTGAAAGGTAAAGTTTTCCTGCTCGACTTTTGGAGTGTGGCCGACAAAAATGCAACGTTCCACAATGCCGAATTGAAATCAGTGTATGAGAAGTACAACAAGGAGGGATTTGAGATTTATCAGGTGTCGGTTGACACCTCCAAACCCGTGTGGGTGGAGGTTGTACAACGACACAAGCTCCCGTGGATTACAGTGTGTGATTTTCAGGGTGCCGCCTCTCAGGCTGTGCTGCTCTATGGCGTGCAATCTGTTCCGCAAAACTTCCTCTTCGATGCCGAAGGCAATATTGTTGCACGCAACATCTTTGGCGATAAACTGAGCGCAAAAGTGGGCGAATTGCTGAAAAAATAAGGTTTGTTTTAAGGTAATATAAGATGTATTATTTCGCCTCGGATATGCACCTCGGAAGCGGCACCCCAAAAGAGTGTCGTGAACGCGAATTAGAGGTGGTCGAATGGCTCGACAAAGTGAGTGCCGATGCCACGGGTATCTTCCTTGTGGGAGATGTTTTCGACTTTTGGTATGAATACAAACGCGTTGTACCAAAGGGATTTACACGACTGCTCGGAAAATTGTCCGAACTCACCGACAGGGGCATTGAAATATACTTCGTGCCCGGCAACCACGATATGTGGCAGAGGGATTATCTCGAAAAAGAGTGTGGAATTAAGGTATGTTTTAAGGTAATACAGACAACCCTTTCGGGTAAAAGAATCGCCATCGAACACGGCGACGAAATTTATGCCCGTGCGCTGGGTGGAGGAACGCGTCTTATGAACTCCATTTTCCGCAGCCGCATCTGTCGCTGGCTCTTCTCCAACCTCATCCACCCCGACTTTGCTCTCCGTTTCGGACAAAGGTGGTCGCACGGCAGCCGTAAGAGCAAGGATATCGCTCTTCCCTTTGCAGGAGCAGAGGATCCGATGGTTAAGGATGCCGAACGCAGAGTGGCCGAGGGTGAGCCAACCGACTATTTTGTCTTTGGACACAACCACTGCGCAGAGGAGTACACTCTCTCGGGAGGACAAAAGGCGTTCTTTCTCGGCAATTGGTTCCACGAGCCGGTGTATGGCGCGTTGGACCAAGATGGCAACTTTACACTTAGAAGAGTATAAATCACGCTGTTATGAAACAATATCTCGACCTGCTGAAAACCATCCGTGATACGGGCGTTGTCAAAGGCGACCGCACAGGCACAGGCACCAAAAGCATTTTTGGCTACCAGATGAGGTTTAATCTGGCGGAGGGCTTTCCGTTGCTGACCACCAAAAAGGTCTTCACGAAGGGCATCATCCACGAGTTGCTATGGTTCCTCAAAGGGGACACCAACATCGGGTATCTTGTGCGCAACGGAGTGCACATCTGGGATAATGATGCGTATAGGTTTTATGGCGAACTGTGTGCCAGAAATGGAGTGCAACCCGTTGAGCGTGAGGAGTTTTTGACAAAGGCTGCGGAAGGCCAAGTGTCGCCCATCGAGGGGTACCGCTATGGCGACTTGGGCAGTGTCTATGGCTCGCAGTGGCGTAGCTGGGGCGCACCCGATGGTAGGGTGATTGACCAGATTGAGGATGTTATTCGCACCATTAAGACCAACCCTAATTCGAGGCGTATGATTGTTTCGGCGTGGAATGTTGCCGACGTGGAGGGTATGGCTCTGCCCCCGTGCCACGTACTGTTTCAGTTCTACGTTGCGGAGGGAAAGCTCTCGTGCCAACTCTACCAACGCAGTGCCGACACATTCTTGGGCGTGCCTTTTAATATTGCGTCCTACGCACTTCTGACACACATTATTGCCCAGATTTGCGACTTGGAGGTTGGGGAATTTGTCCACACATTGGGCGACACCCACCTCTACCTCAACCACTTTGAGCAAGTGGAAGAGCAACTGTCGAGGGAGCCTCGCCCGCTGCCCCGCCTACGACTCAACCCTGCGGTGAGGAGCATTTCAGACCTGCGCTTTGAGGACATCGAGATTGTGGACTACAACCCACACCCCGCCATCAAAGCCCCAATGTCGTTCTAATTACTTGTAAATATGAAGATATCAATCATTGTGGCTGTGGCCCAAAATGGCGTCATCGGCACCGGAGGCACTATGCCTTGGCACATATCCGAGGACTTCCGACACTTCAAGGAGGTTACGCTCGGCCACTCGGTGGTGATGGGCCGCAAGACCTACGAGAGCATCGGTCGTCCGTTGCCACGCCGCCGCAACATCGTAATCACACGCAACAGCGACCTGCGCATCGAGGGTTGCGAAATGGCCACCTCGTTGGAGGCCGCACTCGCAATGTGCAAAGGCGAGGAGGAGGTTTTTGTGATTGGCGGTGGCGAGATTTACCGCCAAGCGATGCCTCTTGCCAACAAATTGTACATCACGCACGTTGGCGTGAGCGTGGAGGGCGACACCTGCTTCCCCGCCATCGACCCCACGGTGTGGCACGAGGTGAACAGGGAGGAGTTTGAGTGTGGTGCGGAGTTTGAGCATCCATTTGCGTTTGTGGACTACGAAAAGTAAAAAATTTCCGCACCCCCGAAAGGGTGTGATAGTTAGGGTGGTAGGGTGTGCATACGTGTGCCCTGCGCCCGAAAAAGCGAAAAAAGTTTGCGAAATAGGAAATTTTGATTACCTTTGCACTCGCAAACGTACCGCGGGGTAGAGCAGTTGGTAGCTCGTCGGGCTCATAACCCGGAGGTCGGAGGTTCGAGTCCTCCTCCCGCTACTAAACAGGACAAGTCGCAAGATTTGTCCTTTTCTTTTGCCTTAAAATCTGCTGATATAGAGCGAGTTAAACTAAAAAATTGGTTGCAATTTTGGGTTCGATAGCAGCGGTTTTCTTTGTCCCAAATAACGCCTTCGGGAAACACAAGATTTTGGATTTTTTGGCAAACCTCAAAATCTCTTCTATCCCAATAAGCCCCTAAATTACAGGCAATTGCAATCGCATCATCAATGTATTCAGCAAGGTTCGAGAGGCTGACAGATGCTCGCTTCAATTCTCCCTCTGCACTCACGAGTTCTGCCCTCAAATCTGCCTCAACCGAATCATACACATCTTTCTCAATATCACCCACAGCAAAACGCCTCTTTACCGTTTTAATTTGAGTTTTCAAGGTGGCTATGCGCTTTTGAATGTTGTCTACCTCTATCGCCTGTACACCCTCCTTCTCCTCAAACTTTCTGCGGAGAACATCTTTTAATATGGGGATAAGTTGTGGGGGAACTGCGAACTCACCCAACAACTCTACATACTTCGCGTGCAGTTCCTTTGCCGACACATTCACCGAACCATCTTTACCGCTATATTTGTAGTAGTCTATGTTTTTTGCCTTTGCCGTGTAGCCTGTTAGCATATGTCCATTATAGAATATGTGGCTTTTCAATGGGAATCGGGGTGTTTCTGTGGCTTGCTCGTAGCCATTGGTATTCCCATCAAGAATCTGTTGTACCTTATCGAACAGGGCTTCGGAAATTAGTGGCTCCTGAACGCCCTTTATCACCTTCCCATTGAGGTACTTGTGTTCCAATCTACCGCAATAGAAGGAGTTACGCAGACACTCAGACAAGCGTTGTTTGGTTATCTCCAACCCCCTTGCGCGCAACCTTTGTACAATATTCGCTTGGGAAGTATGGGGTTCGTTGGCAATCCACACCCAAGCGTTTTTAAGGATTCGCCCCTTGTCGTTAATGGTAATTTGGTGCTTTTTGTCTACCTTTTTGCTATTGTATCCAAGTGGCGGTTTTGCATACCACTCGCCTCGGTTGATACACGCAACCATACCCTCATAGCACTTATGCCTACGCATTGCATTGTCAATGTCTGCAACGATGAGCAAGATTGCCTCGATGTGTTCGGCTAACAAATTGCCCTTATCCAAAGGTTGATTAACTGCTACAATGGTGATACCGCTACGGTTAAGTTGCCCCTTATATGTTAGTCCCTCCGTCATATTTCGGCTGAACCTATCATAATCATATACAACAATGGTGTCTATCTCATAATCGTTAAGGGCAGCACCTATCATTTGCAAAAAACCCTCTCCCGCTGTTTTTGCACTCTCAAATTTTCCACCAAATTCGTGTTTCACCTGTTTGCCACTCTGTTCGCAATATCGGTAACAAGCCTCCAATTGTGTATCAATGGAGTTGTTGGTTTTGTACTGCTCCTCAGAGGACACTCGTGTCCATATTATGGCTTTGCCCTTGCCCGCTGAGGTGAGGGCTTTTCGTTTGCTTACAATCTTGTCTTTGCGTGACTCTTTAACTTTCTTAATCATAACTATTTTCTGTTTTATTCAAATTATTATTTACATACCACGCATAACCGATTTCAGCAATGTTGTCCAATCCGTTAAGAATGGTAATTATGTCGTTTTCGTTGGTAACACCCAACGCTGCGAATTGTTTAATATATGTTTCATCAATCTCACCTTTTAAATACATTTTACAATAGGTGTTATTTTCCGCTTATCCTCCCCTCTCGGTTGGGATTTCGGTTATTTTTCCGCTTTTCGATTCCTGCGTAGCCACCGATGGACTCTTGCAGGACTTTTACTTGCATCGTGGATGTGCGCTAACCACCTGTGCATACGGGCACAGAAAGGGCATAATTCTCCTAACTCATATCGTTGAAATTTTAAAATTTAAATTTTTAGTGGGATAAAAAGGGGTTTATAAAAAAATAAAAGTCTATTTTTTGTCCCTTTGTATCGAACAATTCAAAAATACAGAAAAGGTTTGAGAAAAACAAAATCAGATATATTTTTTTATTTTTTGCAGTGTGGTCGTTGATGTGCCTGTGATTTTTTGAATGTTGCGCAGGGATAAACCCTTCTTAATCAGCGAGATTTCTTGTTTGTAGTCGTTTTTCATCTGCTCATCACTTTTGCGGTAACCAACTTTTCTACCTACCGCTCCACCGCTAAGGCGGTAATGATTGTACCCACTCTCCATACGACTGCGGATTAAACTTCGTTCCATAGAGTTGAACTGCGCCAAGATGCCGAGCACGAGGTTTGCGATGGGGTTGGGAGTACCATCAGCGGTGAGTGTTTCCAAGCCATTCTGATGGATGTACACCGATATTCTACGAGCGGTGAGTTCCTCAATAATTTTTAAGAAATCCACAACTCTTCGGCTCAGGCGGGAACACTCGTATATTAAAACCTTGTCTACCGAAGTGGTTTTTATAAAATTTAAAAGTTCCGTGAGGGCTGTTCTCTCCTCAACCCTCTTTACACCACTAACCTTCTCGGAGAACTCACGGACAACCTCATAACCCATTCTATCTGCATACTCTCGGAGTTCCACCAACTGCCTATCGTAATCCTGTTCCCTTGTGCTCACACGAGCATAAATCACCACTCTCATATTTATAAATTTAAAAATTATACTCCTGTAAAACCCTTTGCTTGTAGTTATCACACCTTTCTACCATCCCATCAATCACCGCAACAAGATTATCTGCATAAACCAAATTCTCCGTTCTGCCGTCTTCCAAACGCACCTCAAACAAGTCAAGCCCATCGTTGTAAACCACCTCAACTCTACCCTTGTACAGAAAACCATCCACATCAAAAGCAAGCCCTCTATCATCGGGCAGCGCTGTGGGGCATTGAAAGCCCCACGAAAACACCACCATCAACTGACTGCGAAGTATCTGCAAAATGTACTCTGCCATATCAAAAAAGGATACTTAAAAAGTGTCTAAAATTGATACGATTAAAACACCTCAACCAACGACTCCCAACGAAAACACCTCCACTCACCTTTTTCAATGTCGAAGAAGGCTGTTGTTTTGAAATACTCCCTGCTGCAACCATTGCCATTGGTGTACTTGGCTGCTACTGCTGCGTTGGTGGTTCCGAAAGCCTCCCTGATGGAGCCGTCTTTCTTGATGAAAAGGAAGTGCGCTACACCATTGCGAAGTTTCTCTTTGAGGTTCTCAATCATCATAGCCTTTGCACCTGCCATAAGTTCGCTACCTGTGCGCTGTGCGATAACTGCCATTCTTGTTGCTGTTCCGTTTGTGATTGCCAATGCGTTCATATCTGTAAGATTTTTATTACACTCTATATAAAAATTAAAACTCTCTTCTAATGCTTTTGGGAGTACCCCAACCATTGAGGCGATACACCTCTTTTACTGCATCCTCGTAAGAAAACACATCCTTGATAAATCTGCCCGCAGCGCAAGTTTCACCTACTGACTCCCATTGCCAAATGCCCCAACACCTTCTGTGCCTACCGAAAAAATATCTACCCTCAACTGCTTTCATTGTTATCTCCTTTTGTTATCACAAAGGTAATAATAAATTATTATTTAGGCAAATTATTTTAATGCTTTTTTATTATTTAGGTATATTTTTTTATTATTTTATTGGTTGAAATTTGAAATTTTGTAATACATTTGTGATTACAACTAAATATGAGGTAATATGATTAAATTACGAGTGAGCGAAATCCTTGTTGAGAAGGGTATCAGCAAGACACGATTTGCGGAGATGATGGGGGTGGCAAAGCAAAATGTGAATCTCCTACTCTCCACTAACAATATCCAAAAATTGGAGCAGATAGCCGAGGCGTTGGGTGTTGAGTTCTCAGATTTGTTTGTGAGCGACAAGCCCGCAGAGGAGGCTGTGAATGGCTTTGTGGAATATCGGGGAGAAATCTACCGCATCAAGTCCAAAACCGACTTGGAGGAACTCTTGAAGAAGATGTAACCGATTTAAGCCCGCCCGTAGAGGTGGGCTTTTTTGTCTGTTGCGGGGTGTGTAACCTTGCACCCGATGCAATGCCCTTTTTGTGAGTGTTGTTCGTTTTGCGAAATTTTTTCTATATTTGTGGCGTCTAACGAGTTATTCGTTGGATGAACATATTTTGAAAGTGTTTTCGCACTGTCCTGTTAAAGAAATGTGGTAGTTTCAAAATTGACTGTGGACAACGAATGACACTCACTTCTTGTGTAGTCTTGTGGTTATGCACCGATTGGTGTATATACCTCATACTATCCAAGTGTGGGGTATTGCATCGTTTGTTTCAGTCAAGGTTTTACCACAACCCCTTTAACAAATAAACGAACTCAACTCCACACTTTCTTTTTGCACATAACCCACCGCATAGGAGTTGTACGGTAAGTTAATTAGAAACAAAACAATAACTAAATAACTTACACACAATGAAAAAACTTTACTTTATTTTGCTTACCTCATTGGTAATGATGGTAGGTTGTGCTGAAATCAACGAGCGTCTTGATAACCTCGAAGGGCGTGTTGATGACATTGAAAACACCCAAATTACAACACTCGAACAGCAAATTTCGGCAATCAGTGCAACAATCCCCAATTTGGAAAAGGCAGACTCGGATTTGAAAGATTATATCCTTGCCTTGCAAAAGGAGGCGGGAGATTTGGAGGCGTCTATCGCTGCTACCAATACCAAGATTGATGAGATGAAAGAGGCTCTCGAAGGTGATATGGATGCAGAGGTTGCCAGTGTCATTACTTTATTGGAGGGTGCAAAGAGTGAAATCGAAGCAGAACTTGCAACAATCATTACTCTCATTGAGCAACTTCAAGCAAAAGATGTGGACTTGGAAAACAAAATTGCAGAACTCAAAGAGTATGTAAACGGTGAACTTAAATCCACCGAGGATTGGGTTGAGGCAACCTTTGCTACCTTGGAGCAGTACAACAGTTTGGCATTGGAGGTTGCAACCGTGAAAGTTGATATTGGAACCATCAATGCGTCTTTGGATGAGTTGGAAGAAAGCATTGGTGCGAAAATAAAAGATGAACTTTCAAAGTCTATCGAAACCATCAAAAATGAGATATTGGAATCAATGGCTAACGATATTGCAGATGATTATACAGAGGCTATTGCAACCGCCCGTCAGGAGATAACAACCGCATATAAGAAGGCAATAAAAGAGGCTATTGAGTCGGTTGAGAGCGATATGCAATCGTGGGTAAACACCCAACTTGCGGGCTACTATACCATCGCAGAAACAGATGCTAAATTGAAGGCTTTGCAGACTGCTTTGGAGAACAAAATTGCTGCTTCGGAAGCATATTTGGAAGAGGCTATTGCCGACTTGGAGAGTGCTATCAATAAGAAGATTGATGCCAATAGCAAACTCATCACAAGCCTTACTTCGGAGTTGTCTTCGGTTTCGGATGATGTTGCTACCAATGCGAACTCAATTATCACAAACACCAAAGCAATAGAAAAAAATGCCAACAACATCAAGAAGAATGGAGAGGCAATTTTAGCCAACAGTGAAAACATTGAGGCTAATGCAACGCTTATCGCAGAAAACAAGAAATTGATTTCCCAAAACAATAATCTCATCAAGCAGAATCAATCGGCTATAACTGCTTTGCAAGAGAGGGTTGGCACCAACGAGGACAACATTGCAACTAATGCAACCAATATCGCAAACAACGCAGCGGACATTGCTGCTAACGCACAGGCGATAGCAAACAACGCTTCGGCTATTGCAGACAACCTTGCAGCCATCACCACAAACGCAGCGGACATTGCAGCCTTGCAGGAGGAGTTGGTTGAAACCACCAAGGAGATAACCACAGCCTATAAGAGCGCCATTTCGGAAGCCATCACCACTCTCAATGGTGAGTTGCGTGATGCGTTAGCAGAAGAGGTTGCCACAATAAACGCAACCATTGAGGCTCTTACAGCACGAGTTACTACTCTCGAAAAAGAGGTTAAGAACATCAAAGTTTCCATATATAACATTCAGAACGACATTGCAGTCTTGCAGGAGCAGGTTGCTGCGATTATGGCTCGAATTCAGTCAATCAGTTATGTTCCTCAATATGCCGATGGTAAAGCCACAATGTACTACACTAACAGCAACGGTGTGATTACCGCTGGATCGGCAACCCTTGACTTTGAGTTGCAGCCCGCATCGACTGCCGAAGAACTCGTTGAGGTTTGGGAGAATGCTTTGAGCGTTAAGGCTGTTTATACCCAAACACGAGCATTGGGAGCCTTTGTAAACTTAACGATTGAGAGCGTAACGGCTACCGATGGTATTTTGTCGGTTGTTGTGTCGGGCGATGCTTTGGACGAGTCGTTCTTCCGCAGCGAGATTTCAGCAAATGTACGCTTGCAGATTTCGGACGGCAACAACCAACTCGCATCGGAGTATGTGAATATGGTGCCTTTTACAACCGATAACATCTATATCCCCGATGAGAATTTCAAAGCAGCCCTGCTTAAACTGTGCGACACCAACGAAGACTTTGAGATTACAGCAAAGGAGGCGGAGGCTGTTACATCGCTCGATGTATCGGCTATCATTCCACAGATTACCTCTTTGTCGGGTATTGAGTATTTCACCAATCTCGAAGTGCTCGATTGCTCCTACAACAAAATCACCTCTCTCAATCTGTTGCAGAACACAAAATTGAAAGAGGTTTATGTGAGCACAAACCAACTCACCACTCTTCTTGTTCCCGCAACTGTAACAAAACTCGATGCTTCGGGCAACAAACTCTCGACACTTGATGTTAGCAAAATGAAGAGCCTCACTTCGCTCAATGTTACCAACAACAAACTCGGCTCGCTCAATGTTTCGCAAAATAAGGAACTAACAGAGTTGCTCTGCCTCAACAACGAACTTGTTTCGCTCGATGTTACCAATCTTTTGGCTCTCACGGAACTCAACTGTTCGAACAACAACATTGAGAGGTTGAATCTTACCAAGAATACAGCCCTCAACACTCTTGATGTGTCCCAAAATGCGCTTGTTGAGTTGGATGTAACAAAAACTCAGTTGTTGGAAGATTTCTTGTGCTCCGACAATGCCCTTACACGCCTTTACCTCGGCAACCTCACTAAATTGCCCACCCTTGACTGTTCGGGCAATGCTCTCTCTTCGCTCGATGTTTCGGGTTGCTCGGCTCTGGTCGAACTCAACTGCTCCAACAACACACTTGCTTCGTTGGATATTATCCCCGTTCAGAAACTCCAAACTCTCGATTGCTCCTCCAATGCACTTGCAATGCTGAACATCAGCAACAACCCCGCTCTTACCTCGGTGGATTGTTCGGACAACGAGAATCTCGTGAAGTTGTGGACAAAGAACGAGGAACAAGCAGCCTCGGTGGCTATCACCAAAGACGCCTCAACCAACATCTTCTACAACAACGGTGGTATCGTAATCCCCGATGCTGCACTGAAAGCATATCTCGTGAATAACTACGATGATGACGGTGATGGTGAAATTTCCATTATTGAGTCGGAAAATGTTACAATGGTAAACTGTTCGGG